>JAQBQE010000068.1 GCA_028287135.1 Myxococcales bacterium | reverse complement strand
TGCGCAACGCGGACAAGTCGAAGATCAGCAAGCGCAAGAATCCGGTCTCGATCAACTACTACCGCGACGTCGGGATCCTGCCGCACGCGCTGCTCAACTTCCTCGGCTTGATGGGCTGGTCGTTCGGCGAGGACCGGGAGAAGTTCACGCTCGCGGAGATGGTCGACGCGTTCTCGTGGGACAAGGTCTCGCTCGGCGGGCCGGTGTTCAACCTCGAGAAGCTGACGTGGCTCAACGAGAAGTACATCCACGATCTCGATTACGAGCAGCTCGCGGATGCCGTGATCGACTGGCGGCTGAACAAGGACTACCTGGTGAAGGTCCTGCCGCTCGTGCGCGAGCGGATCAAGAAGCTCGACGAGCTGATCCCGGCGATCGAGTACTTCTTCTCCGGCGATCTCGATTACGCGCCGGTGCTCGCGGACATGAAGGTCCCCGATGTCGCGCCGGCGGACGTCTCCAAGGCACTGCTCCAGTACATCGAGATGATCGAGGCGCGTGAGGGCTTCTCGGCGACGGTGCTCGAGGAAGTGGCGCGGGCGTGGACCGAGGGGCTCGGCTGGAAGGCCAAGCACACGTTCATGCTGCTGCGGCTCGCCGTCACCGGTCGCAAGGCCTCACCTCCGCTGTTCGAGACGATGAGCGTCCTCGGCAAGGAGATCACGCGACGTCGCCTGCGACGCGCTGCCGACGTGGTCGGCAAGTAGTGTTTCTCTCGCGGCCGATGAGGTGGCTGCGTGCGGTCAGCATCGACCAGTGGCGCGCGATCGATCGCGAGACCGACCGCGCGCCCGGCGAGGCAGGCACGACGAGCCTCGCGGTGCTCGCGATCCTTGTCACCTGCGCGATCTCGCTGACGTTGCAGGAGTACATCGGCGGTCACGACTCGTACATGCGGCTGTTCCCGAACACGCGCGACAAGTACTGGGAGCTGTGGGGCTTCGTCTGGTGGTCGGGCTGGCGCGTGCTCGGTTACGTGGTGTTGCCGATCGTCGTGATCGCGATGCTCCCCGGCCAGCGGCTGCGCGACTACCACATCTCGTTCAAGAACTTCTTCCAGCACCTGTGGATCTACGCCGCGCTGTTCGCGTGCATCCTCCCGGCGGTCTATCTCGCGTCGAAGACCGGGACGTTCCGCCACACGTATCCGTTCTACCGGATGGCGAACCGCTCGCAGCTCGATCTGTGGACGTGGGAGGGGCTGTACGCGATCCAGTTCGTGTCGCTCGAGTTCTTCTTCCGCGGGTTCCTGCTCCAGGGCCTGCGCAAGGTGATGGGCGCCAACGCGATCTTCGTGATGATCGTGCCGTACTGCATGATCCACTACGGCAAGCCGATGGCGGAGACCGTGGGCGCGATCGGCGCGGGCTTGATCCTCGGAACGATCGCGATGCGCACCAAGTCGATCTGGGGCGGCGTCCTGATCCATGTCGGCGTTGCCGTGACGATGGACGTGCTGGCGCTGCGCGGTTGTCCGCCGATGGGCAGCGGCAAGTTCTGTCACTAGCTCAGAGCTAGCAGCGGCGGCCTAGCAGCGGCGAATCGAGTCGAACGGATCGCACTTCGGGGTCGGCCGGATCGGCGGCTTGACGGCGCTACCTGCGCCCGATCCGCGTGGCTCCGCCGAGCCCGCCGTGGACGGCCTGCCGCCCGGTTTGTCACCAGGCTTGCCACCGGGCTTCCCACCCAGTCTGCCGCCGGACCGGACCACCGTCAACGTGCCGGACCCGCGGCCGGACGTGCCGTTCGAACCGCCACTGACGACGGCGGAGCCGCTCCCGGATCCAGCGGACGCGGCGCCGATGATCGCGGCGGAGCTCCCTGCGCGGTCCTCCGAGCCGGCCGAGCCGATCGATGCAGCCGAGCCGGTCGCATCCGTGCGCGTGCTCGAGCCGCGATCCAGATCACCGGCGTTCGAGCCGTCGGCGGCCACCGCGGCCGATCCGCGATGGTCGCGAACGTCGACCACCGCCTCGCTCGTTCCCTGCGAATCGCCGCCGTTCGCCGTCGCCTGCACGTATGCGAGCGCGCCGCCGATCCCGAGCAGCACCGCGACCAGGGCGATGTACAGACCGGCGCGTGACTTCCTGAGTGACGGGACCGGGGCATCCGGAAGCGTCGTGCTGATCGTCGGCGACGCCACGGCGGCTGGCATCACCAGTGACAGCGGCATCCCGGGCACCGGCGTCGTGTACGTGATGACCCGCTGGATCGCCGGATTGCTGTCGAGGTTGCTCGGCACGGGCAGTCCGAGCACGCGGTGCGCACGCGTGATGAAGCGCCGTGCAGCATCGGCGTTGCCGGCGAACTGCGCGAGGTCGCGCATCAGCTCCGGCACGTTCGCGTAGCGGTCCTTGGGATTCTTGTGCAGGCAGCGCAGCACGATGGGCTCGAGCTCGGGCGCATGGACCATCGGCGCCGGCGGATCCATCGCGACCATCACGCACATCTCGGAGAACGACTCGGCGTTGAACGGCCGGCGTGCCTCGACCAGCTCGTAGAGCACGGTGCCGATCGACCACACATCGGTGCGCGCATCGACCGTGCGAGCAGAGCGCATCTGCTCCGGAGACATGTACGCGGGCGTGCCGAGCATCGACGAGGTCTGGGTCAGCGACAGGTCGGCGCCCGTCGACGACTTCGAGATCCCGAAGTCGAGCACCTTCACGATCGCCGTCTGATCGGGTCGGAAGCTGACGAACAGGTTCGTCGGCTTGATGTCGCGGTGCACGATCCCGAGCGAGTGCGCCTCGGCGATCGCGTCACAGGCCTGCAGGACGAGATCGACCGCGACCGGGACGTTCATCGCTCCGTTCGCATCGACGAGCTGCCCGAGGTCGGCGCCCTCGAGGAACTCCATGACCATGTAGGGCAGGCCGTCATCGAACGTGCCAACGTCGCGGATCCGCGCCACGTGCTCGCTCTTGAGCTTGACCGCCGATTGCGCCTCGCGGACGAACCGGTGGACGGTCTCCTCGTCCAGCGACACATCGCGTCGTAGGACCTTGATCGCGATCGTCTCGTCGAGCGTCAGGTGGTGGGCGCGATAGACCATCCCCATGCCGCCGCGTCCAAGCACCGATTCGATCCGGTACTTCCCGACCAGGACCGTCCCGGCTGCAATGCCGTCCTCGGCTGGATACACGCCCGACCAGCGTAACCGAAAAGGGTTGGGCGCAGCGAGTGGTTACCCGCTGCGCCCAAAATGAGCACGACCGTCCGACCGTGAGGCGTTACCATCCCCTACGCGTTTGCGTAGGTGGGCTCCACAGTAATCCTTTGGGCTTCCCGACGAGCGGGCGTGCACACCCAGATCAGAGGCAGATCCCTGGATAGCAGATGTAGGAGACAGTGTTGCCTCGGGTCTCGCATCAGACCGTCGGTGCTCAAGAACTAAACTACGGTTCGCGATCGCGATCGTCAACCGCAAAACGCGAACAGGATCGGTTTCTCACGATGAAGAAACGATCCGATCCGGATAGCCGATTCCACTTGAACGGCTCTCGCGCCGCGCTGCATCGCTCTCCGCGAATGGCCTAGCCCGAACGGGCAGGCGCGATCCTGCGACGCGTCAGCGGTTGACGTCGGTCTTCGTGACTTCGTGACCGTGCGCGCGCCAGTCCGGACCCTCGCCGCCCTGAACGGCGATCGAGCGCACGCCGCGCCCCATCATCGTCTCGCGCGTCTCGATCGCGTCAGCGCGATCCTCGACCGGGCGCGCGTGCATCCCGGTGTCCATGCGAATCGCGTCGCACGGACAGGCCTCGACACACAGGCCGCACACCACGCAGCGGAGCTCGTCGATCTCGAAGATCGCGGGCTTCTTCTCGATGCCCTTGTCGTCGGTCTCGGCGGGAATGATCGTGATGCAGTGCGCGGGGCACACGGTCGGGCAGCACATGCACGCCACGCAGCGAACGTTGCCGTCCTCGCGCAGGGTGAGCCGGTGCAGACCACGGAACCGCTCCGGGTACGTCACCTTCTCCTCGGGGTACTGCACGGTCTCGATCTCGTTGCGCCAGGTCTCGTCGGTCGGCGCGCCCGCCGCGTTGCGCTTGGCGAGCTTCTTCATCGGCAGGAACAGATTGCGCGCGAAGTGCTTCAGCGTGACGCCAAGGCCCTTGGCGGTCGCCGCGAGGAACGTCGTGTCCTGCGCCTCGGGACGCGAGACCTGAACCGTGCGGACGCGGGGATGGATCGTCGACGTCGACAGGACCTTGAGGCCCATATCGTGAGTTTCTTCCTCGTGGTGGCTAGCGGACATCAGGAGCCTCCCATGAACAGCAGCTTGATCAACGCGGTCACCATGATGTTGGCGAGCGAGAGCGGCAGCAGCAGCTTCCAGCCGAGGTGCATCAGCTGATCGGCGCGGAAGCGCGGCAGCGTCCAGCGGATCATCAGCTGGAACCAGCACAGCAGGATGACCTTGAGGCCAAACGCGGCGAACTGGAGACCGGTGACGATCGCGTGGGGCAGCGGGCGGAACCAGCCACCGACCGAGATGTGGTTGACCTGGTCGACGTACCCACCGACGCGGAACCCGTCCGCATCGAGGAACGGCACCTGCCAGCCACCGAAGAACACGGTCGCGATCACCGACGAGATGAACACGATCTCGATGAACTCGGCGAGGAAGAAGATGCCCCAGCGCATGCCGGAGTACTCGACGAAGTAACCGATGATCTCGGGCTCGCCTTCCGGGATGTCGAACGGCGCGCGCTTGGTCTCGGCGATCGCCGCGGTGAAGAACAGGATCAGGCCGACGGGCTGCCACAGCCACAGCCAGTTCAGCGGATTGCTACCCGACATCGAGTCGCTCGCGCCATGCGAGGCGATGAAGCCAGGCTCGAGGCTGCCGGTCACGAGGAAGGCGCCCATCAGCGCCATGCCCATCGCGACCTCGTACGACATCATCTGCGACGAGCTGCGCAGGCCGCCGAGCAGCGCCCACTTGTTGTAGCTCGCCCAGCCAGCGATCGTGCCGCCGTAGTTCGCGAGCGTGAGCACCGCGAAATAGAAGATCAGGCCGAAGTCGACCTGGAACATCTGCAGCCGGATCGAGTCCGCGAACATCGCGTTCTGCGGCTGCGTTGCGAGTGCGTAGGTGTCGAGCGTCTGGGTGTAGACGTGCGGATAGATCGTCGGGCCGAACGGGATGATGCAGAACGCGATCAGCACCGGTGCGAGCGCGAGGATCGGCGCGAGCGTGAACAGTCCCTTGTGGACGTTCGCGGGGATCACGTCCTCCTTGAAGATCATCTTCACCGCGTCAGCGACGAAGTGGAGGATGCCCATGATCTTGACCGGGCCGATGTTGGCGCGGTTCGGACCGAGGCGATCCTGCATCATCGCGCTCTGGCGGCGCTCGGCCCACGTCAGCAGCGATGCGAGCGGCATCACCAACGCGAGCACGATGAACAGCCACTTGGTTCCTGGCCAGTCGAGGATGTCGTACAGCGTCTTCATCGCTTAGCCCCGGCTCCCGGCGAACCGCAGCGCGAGGGGCCGCGCTTCACGTGCCCAGGTGAGCCCGTTCCACGCCGGCACCGCGGCGGTCATGTCCTTGAACACGTCGCGCACGTGCGACCACGACAGCTTCGTGGACGAGATCGAGGCAAGGCGCACGATGACCTCCCAGCCGGCGATCGCCTGACCCGGAGGTGCAAACGCCGCGTGCATCCGCTGCACGTGACCCTTGTTGTTCGTGATCGTGCCCGAGGTCTCGGCCCAGTCAGACGTCGGCAGCGCGACCTTCGCGTGCGGGACCGGACCACGCTCGTGGGCGGTGATCGCGACGTACTCGAGCTCCTTCAGCCGGCCCGGATCGACACCCGGCAGGATATCGCCGAGCGCGAGCAGCCCGCGGATCGAGGGATCGAGCTCGTACACCGGCTTCACCGTGAGGCCGAGTGCCTCGGTGATCGCCTTGACGCCGGCCATGTTCGGATTGATGTCGGCGACGCGGAGCCGGCCGTCGGCGCGTGCCGGGACCGGGGGCTTACCCGCAACGTAGAAGTGCGAGACGCCCCACGCCTGCGCGAGCTTCGCGAGTGCGAAGTTGTCCTCGTTGGTGTGCAGCGCGGAGAACACGACCGCGAACTGACCCGACGTGCGGCCAATCGCGAGCCCATCCGCGGCGGCGCGCAGCGCGCGATCCCAGCCAGCGGGCAGGCCATCGACGAGCGCAGCGGCGAGCCGCTCCTCGCGGAGGTCGTGATACGTGAACCGACCCTCGTCGCACATCCAGTAGTCGTTGACGTCGGGGTTGTGGCGCGGAACGAGCCGCCATGCGCGGCCGTTCTTGTGATGGATCTCGACGTTACAGCCGGTCGCGCAGCCGTTGCAGACCGACGGCGTGGCCTCGAGCTCCCACGCGCGCATCGTGAACCGGAAGTCCTTCGCGGTCAGGGCACCGACCGGGCAGACGTCGACCGTGTTCAGCGAGTACGGGTTGTCGAGCTGCTCGCCGGGCGCGGTCGTCAGGATCTCGTGATCTCCGCGATTCGCGAACTCGAGCTGGTGCTGACCCGCGACGACATCGCACGTGCGAATGCAGCGCGAGCACAGGATGCAGCGCTCCTGATCGAGGACGACCGTCGGTCCGAGATCGACGGCCTTGTCCTTGTGGACCTTGGGGACGTCGACGCGCGAATCCTGGTTGTCGTGGTCGAAGTACAGCTTCTGCAGCGTGCACTCGCCGGCCTTGTCACAGATCGGACAGTCGACCGGGTGATTCAGCAGCGTGAACTCGAGCATCTGCTGGCGCGCGAGCGTCGACTGCTTGTCGGTGGTGTGGACGACCATGTTGTCGCCGCACACCTGCTGGCAGCTCGGCTGGAGCTTCGGGTTCTTCTCGACCGACACCAGGCACTGGCGGCACTGCGCGACGATCGGGAGGCCCGGGTGGTAGCAGAACGCCGCGATGTCGATGCCGAGCGTGCGCGCGGCCTCGAGGACGTTGGTGCCCTTCGGCACGGTCACCGCCTGCCCATCGATCGTCAGCGTGACGCTGTTCGAGGCGGGCGCCGGCTGCGGCGGGGTCGGGGGCGTGGCGGGAACGCCGCCGGAAGGTGCCGGTGGAGTCCCGGTCGGAGTCTCGGTCGTGCTCACTTGTCGCACTCCCCGCCGATCATGTTGATCATGCCGAAGATCGGGACGATGTCCGCGATCAGGTGGTTGTGGATCAGCTGCCCTGCCGTCGACAGGTGCACGAACGAAGGTGACCGCACGTAGGCCTTGTACGGACGGCCGGTGCCGTCCGCGACGACGTAGAAGCCGAGCTCGCCGTTGCCGCCCTCGAGGAAGGCATAGGTCTCGCCGGCGGGGATCTTGATGCCGTCGACGATGTGCTTGAAGTGCCGGATCATCGACTCGATCGTGTTGTACGTGTCGGTCTTCGGCGGCAGCGTCACGCGGTGGTCGTCGATCATCGTGCGGCCATCGCCGACGTCACTGCGCGGTGGGATCTGCTTCATGCACTGGCGCAGCATCGAGATGCACTGCTTGAGCTCCTCGATGCGGACGAGGTAGCGATCGAAGCAGTCACCCGTGGTGCCGACGGGCACGTCGAACTCGAGCTCGGGATAGATCGAGTACGGGTAGTCCTTGCGGACGTCGTAGTCGACGCCCGCGGCGCGCGCGATCGGACCGACGCAGCCGGTGGCGATCGCATCCGCGCGCGTCATCGCACCGATGCCGGCCATGCGGTCGCGGAAGATCTTGTTGCCGTTGAGCATCGTCTCGACCTCGACCATGACCTTGACGATCTGGTCGAGCGTGCGCGTGAGATCCTCGTCGAAGTTGTCCGGCAGATCCTTGCCGACGCCGCCAACGCGCACGTAGGTGTGCGTGAGCCGCGCGCCCGAGACCTTCTCGAGCAGCTCGTACAGCCACTCGCGAGCCTTGAGGAAATAGAGGAATGGCGTGAACGCGCCGAGCTCCATCGCCGACGCGCCGATGCACGTCAGGTGGTCGGTCATCCGCGACATCTCGCTGACGATCACGCGGATGTACTCCGCGCGCTTGGGGATCGATCCGGTGATCCCCAGCAGCTTCTCGGCGACCATCGCCCAGCCGCAGTTGTTGATCATCGGCGAGACGTAGTTCAGGCGGTCCGTGTACGGGAACACCTGCGTGTACGTCGCGTGCTCGGACTCCTTCTCGAAGCAGCGGTGGAGGTAGCCGGGCTGGACATCGGACTTCACGACGCGCTCACCGTCGACGGTGAGCACGATGCGGACGGTGCCGTGCATCGCGGGATGCGACGGGCCCATGTTGACCGTCATCAGGTCGGGCGGCAGCTCGTGCTCCGTGTCCGACATGTCCTGGACGTCCTTGCGACCGAGGACGAGCTGCTTGAGCGTCTGTGCGTCGGCCATGACTACTTGGCCTTTCCATGGTCGTCGAAGATCGACGGTCGCTTGATCGGGTTGATCGGGAGATCGTCGCGGCGGACCAGCGGCTGGCGCTTGTCCTTCGGATAGTCCTTGCGGAGCGGGTATCCGACGAACTCGTCGTACAGATAGATCCGGCGGAGGTCCGGATGTCCGTCGAACCGGATCCCGTACATGTCGAACGTCTCGCGCTCCTGCCAGTCGAACGCCGGCCACAGGCTCGCGAGCGACGGCACGCGCGCATCGCTCTCGGACACGGCGACCTTGAGGCGAATGCGAAAGCGATGCTGGGTCGAGCGCAGCTGGTAGACGACCTCGAACCGCGGCTTGTCCTCGGTCCACCGCTGCGACGGCGGCACGCCGAGCGGGCGCCAGTCGAGACGATCGATGCACGTGCAGAACACGGGAGCATCGAACGCCATCGTCGGTTCCGTCTTCAGCCAGGTGGCGACCGCGAGGAGCTGGTCGCGCTTGACCCAGATGATCTCGTCACCGTGCTGGGATTCCGTGTGCTCGATGGCCGCCGCGTGGGAGGCCTTCACCGCGTCGAGAACTTTTTGCGCCATGGCAGCGACTACCCTTCGTCTTGGCTCGTCGCGATCAGCTGCTCACGCTTGTCGCGCAGCTGGCTGTGACCGCGACCCGACTGGATCCGATCCATCAGCAGGATCAGAGCGTCGAGCACTTGCTCGGGACGCGGTGGGCATCCCGGGATGTACACGTCGACGGGGATGACCTGATCGGCGCCCGGCATCGTGTGATAGTTCTGATAGAAGCCACCCGTCGACGCGCACACGCCAAACGCGATCACCCACTTGGGCTCGGCCATCTGGTCGAACACGCGCTTCAGGGCAGGTCCCTGCTTCTCGGTCACGGTACCGACGACCATCAGCAGGTCGCTCTGGCGCGGCGAGAACCGAGGGAACTCGGCGCCGAAGCGAGCGATGTCGTACTTCGGCCCGGCGACCGACATGAACTCCATGCCGCAGCACGCAGTCACGAACGGATAGCTGAACAGCGAGAACTTGCGTCCCCACCCGGTGGCCTTGTCGAGCATGCTCGACTTCGCCCACTTGGCGGCATCTTCGAGACGCGTGGTGGTTAGCTCTACTCCCATCCGATCGCCTTCTTTCTCCAGACGTAGGCGAGCGCGACCACGAGGATCGCGACAAAGATTAGCATCTCAGCAAACCCGAACACGCTGACCTGCGGACCCATGGGGCCCATGGTGCGCGAGAGCTTGTTGTAGAGGACCGCCCACGGGTACATGAACGCGGCCTCGATATCGAACACGAGGAACAGGATCGCGACCTGGTAGAACTTCACGGAGTAGCGTCCGCGTGGAGTTCCGATCGGCTCCGAGCCGCATTCGAAGGGCTTCAGCTTGTCGGGGTTGGTCGCCTTCGGGCCGATGAGCACGGCGAGTGCCGTGAACAATCCGCAGAAGCCGAGGGCAAAAGCGATCGCCAGGCCCGCTGGCATGTATGCCTGTAGCTGCAAAGCGAGGGCAGTATATGGCTCGCGGTTCGACGGTCAACGCGCCGAGCAGGGATTTTCAGTGGGTGATCGCGCCCTTAGAGAACGTGGGCCTGCGACAAACCGTCCACCCGATCGGGCGTGCGGTCAGATGTTCTGCTGCGCGTTGCGCAGGGCTTCTTCGAGCGCCGCGACCATCTCGTCGTTGGTGTCGACGAGGTAGATCGTCTCGGGGCACGGCCGACGGTGCGCACGGATCTCTTCGACGATCGCGCGCGCGGCCTCGTCGACTGGGACCTCGCCGAGGTCGGTGCCGATGCCGGGCATCGCGATGACCTTGAAGTTGTTGCGGTCACTCGCGATCAGCGCGGCACGCGCGGCACGCCGCACGTTCTCGGCGCCGATCTTCTGACCGGGCTCTTCCATCGTCGGGACGTGGATCACGTTCTTCGCGGGCAGCTGCCCGGCCGTGGTGACGATCGCAGCTCCGACGGCGATCGGAGCCGCCTGCATCGCGGCCTGCTGGATCACGTCGCCGCCCTGACGGCGCAGGGCCCCGCCGATCCCGCCGCCCATGATGCCGAGCGAGTTCGCCGGGTTGACGATGGCGTCGACCGGCAACGTCCAGAGCTCTGCCTTCGCTACGTGAACCTGCATCTCGCCGACCCGTAACACGCCGGTCCGACCCCTCGCAAGCCCTGGCTAGAACCGGCGCCGTGGCCGAAACGACCGAAGGCTCCGTCGAAATGACGGAGCCCTGTTCAGCGCAGAATCGTTCGCAGTGACTAGGCGCAGGCCTTCTCGAGCTCGGCCTCGACCCGATCCTCGGCCCACTTCTTCGCGACGGCGAGCTCCTTCACGATCAGCTGCTTGGCGTTATCGAGCATCTTGCGCTCGCCGAACGAGAGGACCTTGCTGCTCTTCAGGCGGTAGAGGTCGCGATAGACCTCGGCGACGTCGAACAGCGAGCCCGTCTTGATCTTCTCCATGAACCCGCGATAGCGGCGGTTCCACGTCTGCTTGTCGATGTGGACGTCCTTCTCGCGAAGGATGTCGAACACTTCGTCAATCTCCGAGGACGTCGCCACGTGGCGCAGCCCGACCTGGTCGGCCTTGTCCTTGGGAACGAGGATCTGCATCCCGGTCGCCAGCACCTTGAGCACGTAGAAGGAGCACACCGAGGTGTTGATCTCCTTCTTCTCGATCCCGATCACCTCGGCTACACCGTGGGCGGGATAGACAGCCTTCTCACCAATCTTGAAGTCGTTGCTCATGCTCAAGGTTCTCCTCGTAGCGTCGTGCGGCAGTGTTGAAGCTCGGCTGTAAAGCAATGCCGGTGCCATCACGCTGTCGCTCCCCAGAAAAGGCTTTGGTTCTCTCTGGTTGATTCGTGAATCCGCGTTCTCAAGGGCTGCGCCAGGTGCGCCAGCTTGTCACGGCTCAGAACAGAGGGGACCGGCCGGCGAGGACGGGTTTCCTCAACGCGCCGGGGAGGATACCAGCCACGAGGGCCCTCGCCCACTCAAAAGGTAAGGCGGCGGGTCGGCTACCCGGCTCGCCAGTGAGATCTCAAGCACTTGGCGAGGCGAGAAAAGATAACCTCCGGCCAGGTCTGGTACCCTGGTGGGCAAGCGGTGCGAGGTTCGATCGGGCAGCTGCTCATCCAGCAAGGCGTCATTGACGCCGGTGCGCTGTCCGATGCACTCGCGCGGCAGAGCGGCCGGCACCCGGTCGCTTCCGAGCTCTACACCCTGGGCTACGCGTCCGAACGCCAGCTCTGCATGGCGCTGTCGGCGCAGACCGGGTGGTCCGGCATCGTGTTCGACGAATCGACGATCCGGCTCGATGTCCTCGAGTACGTCTCGATCGAGTGGGCGCGGATCTTCAGCGCGCTCGTGGTCTACGAGGACGACACCACGCTGATCGTCGCGGCGGCCCGGCCCGAGGATGCGATCGTCCCGGCGCGCGAGCTCGGTGCCAGTCGCGGCAAGAAGGTCGAGCTGCAGATCGCGCTCGACATCACACTGGCGCGAACGATCCGCGTCGCGTTCAAGCGGTGGAAGGTCGGTGACCTGTACCTCGTGGGTGCCGAGTCGACGCGCCCGGGTCCGTACCTCGCGGTCGTCCATCCCGATGGCGGCGAGCAGGACGAGCACCGTCGCGCGCAGCGCGCACTCGCCGAGGAAGCCGCACGCAGCATCGAGGATCAGGCCGAGCTGCCGTCCGAGGACAGCGCGGGGGGGAGCACGACGCTGACCGGCGACTGGCAGGTCAACACGATCACGACGACGAACCCCGCGGACGCGCAGATGTTCGAGGAGCGCACGCTTCTGATCGCCGGCGAGCTCGATCGCGGGTCGCCACCGGGTGAAGCCGAGAGCAGCACCGGCCGGACGCGCGTCCTGATCGTCGATCCCGATCCGCCGGGTCGGATCCAGCTGGTCGCAGAGCTCGAGCGCGTCGGCTACGAGTGCCAGGCGGCGGGCTCGGGGGTGCAGGCCGTCGAGCTGATGTCACAGATCGCGTTCGATCTCGTGTTCGCCGACATCGCGACGCCGGAGCTCGACGGTCTACGGATGTGCCGCGCGATCAAGCTGAGCAAGCGGCTGACCCGGACCCGCGTGATCGTGACGACGTCGGTCGTCGATTCGGGACAGATCGCCGACGCCGTCCTCCAGCAGCACGGCGCCGACGGCTACCTCGAGAAGCCGCTCGACACGCGTCGACTCCACCGCTTGCTCCGAGACCTGTCGACCGAGGAGCGCGCCGATCACGATGCGATCCTCGCCGAGGCGCTCGGTCGTTACCACGCAGGCGATCTCGAGGGTGCGATCGCACGCCTGCGCGGCGCGCTGGTCAGTGATCCGGCGAGCCCGAAGCTGCACTTCATGCTCGCGAACCTGCTCCAGCGATCGTCGCGATGGGCCGAGGCGGTCGACGAGTACGAGGCTGTCGTCGATCTGCAGCCGGCCTACTTCCCGGCCTTGACCCGGCTCGCCTACCTCTACTTCCGCCAAGGGCTGCACGCGCGCGCGGTCGAGACCTGGCGGCGTGCACTGCCGGTGTGTGAGGACCCGGCACTGCGCCGGAACATCGAGCTGTTCATGCGCAAGCTCGTCGCGGACATGCGCGAGAGTGACTCGAATCCGGGGTGAGGCGGG
>JAQBQE010000016.1 GCA_028287135.1 Myxococcales bacterium | reverse complement strand
CGCCGGGGCTCGCAGGCGCGGGGCGCCGGATCGCGCTCAACGTGAACGGCACCCTGACGGCCGCCGCGAGCAGGTGTGTCGCGACCATCGCGCCGTCCGCGCTCACCGTGGCGACCGGAGAGAATCTGCCGGCGCTACCGCACCTGCGTGCTCTCGCGATCATCACTGCCACCGATGCGGAGCTGTCGCGTCTGGCTGCGTTCCGCGCGCTCGACAGCCGACTGCTCTGGTGCACCGCGCGCGCCCCGCGTCGCTGACAACGACCCGTCGTCGCCGCCGTCGATGGGCGATGTGAAGGATCTCGACGAGGTCACGGTCTCGTTCGCCGTGCGCGTGAAGAGCTGCTGCTCACCATCGACGGTGTGCGCGCGGCGACCAGGCCGTGCCGCCGAGGACTCGCAGCCTTTATCGTGCGAGCAACCTCGACGACAAGTATGTGCCGCTCGAGGAGGAGGGCAGGTTCCTCTCCGCACGTCTGTGGGAAGGCGGACCGGCGTGGACACAGTTCGACGTGCGGCTCGACGGTTGCGCCATCGAGGTGCTTCGCGCCGAACACGGCGACGATGGCATCACGACTCCGTGGCTCGTCATCGAGCGCATCGCGATACGTCCGGGCGCCTCGATCTGGACCCGGTAGCACCGGGCATCTCGGCAATCAGATTCGGCACGATTTGGTCCTCCGTTCCGGTACGCGCTTCGCGACTCGACCGTTGGATGTCATTCGCGGACGATCGTCGCCTTCGCGAGTGGCACGGGACCATTTCGCAACCAGCGTCGAAGCCGCCGACCGATCAGCAGGAGACCTGCACCGCCGACCGCGAGCACACCGAGCGAGAGCCACAGCGGGCGAGGACGCGCATCGTGTTCGACGATGGAGAACTCGCTGCCGAGCTCCATCCCGAGCCCGCGTAGCTCGCTTCGGTCGCGCTCGCTGCGATCGACGCCGAGCTCGACCATTCCTTCGAACCGCTGCGTCAGCTGCTCGGTGGCGTACTCGAACGTTGCGTCGCTCGGATACCTCTCCCCGAGGTCGAGCATCGCACCCTCCGTGATGGCGACGACGAGCTTGTTGTCTCCCATCCGCGGCGCACCCACGGCGTGGAGCGGGATGAACACGGTCGTCACCCGGCCCACGGTGTCGTGCTTCCGGGTCTGCGTTTCGACACCCATGTGATCGTAGTCCGGCACGCAGTCGCGTAGCCGCACCCACTCGGAGTCCGGAGGACGCGCGATCAGCTCGGCGCAGGTCAGCTCGTGCGGCGCGCGGTTACGCAGCGAGACGTACGAGTTTCGACCGCCCCACAGCAGTCCCATCACCGTGACGGTCAGCGTCAGCGGAATCAGGAGGAAATCGCGCGACCGAGCCACGCACCCGGATAGCACAGCCCGCCGGAGACGACGCTACGTGCTGGTGATCCACATGCAGATCGCGTCCGCGGTCGCGACCTCGGTCGAGGGTTCGACCTGATCACGGGGACGTGCTTCCGACCGCCGAGATCTACGGCGCGAGCTCGTCCGGCGCGCCACCGGTCCGCGTGACCAGGGCGAAGATCATCCAGCCGACGGGGACCACCACCGTGACCCCCACGAGCACCGTGGCCGCCGCCGCATCGAACGCGTGGGCGAGCGGCGAGTGGACTGCATGCTTGAACAGATTCCTCAGGTTGAACGTCGCGGCCAGCATCACGTAGGTGACGCCAAGTGCCCACGCCGACCATAGCAACGCGAACAACAGCCGAGGTCGGAACCACACCAGCAAGCCGGGCAGCAGCACGATCGCAACGTAGAACGCGTTAGCGAGCGGACTGTCGACCGGCGTGCGCGTCTCGGTCAGCACCCAGTTCTCCTCGCACGGCTTTTGATCGACCGCATCGAGATGGCCGCCGAACGGCGCGAACATGAACATGTGGACGATCGGGTCTGCGATACACGCGTTGGAGTCCTCGTAGAGCTCGACGGATGGCGCGAACCCCAGCGCACTCGCGAGCGCGCCGCACGCGACGAGCACGAGGACGAGCCTGCGCAGCAAGTGGGTCCGTAGATCGGTACGACGCTCGGCGTCCACTCGCTCATCGTAGCGTACGGGTCAGCGGCAAGAAGCGGCAGGAGGCCGCGCGGATCCTCTCGCAGAACACCGTGACCTCAGCGCTCGTCCTCCCTGCTCCAGACGCCGAGCACCACCACGCTGCGCGTCCGCATCGCCCGCTGTACTCGGTTCCTTCCAGCGTGGCTCTTACGCGTCCTTGTAGACGAGATGCTTGGTGCCAGCATCGAGCGTGCGGCCGCGGATCATCGTCGCGACCGGAAGCCTGACCGCATACAGGCCCCCAGAGGTCAGCTCGAACCATGTCCCCGCCGGGAGCGCGACGCCATCGATCACGACGTCTCTCGCCAGGGTCGCCTCCGTCACCGCACGATCGCCGTCGAGGCGTACCAGCCCCGCCGCACACGGGATCCCTCCGATCGTGGTCGGCTCGGCGAGCGCACCCCAGAGAACATCGAGGTGATCGTCCGGCAACGTGATCTCCACGCCACCCTTCCACCGCAATCCCTCGATCACGAGGTCGGATACCGGCGTGAACCGGCGCAAGCGCCCGTCGGCGCCCAGGACCAGCAGGCTTCCGCCGAGGCACTCGACGTCACCCGCTCGGTGGTCGCGCGCCAGCCTCGCGTATGTGACGCGGCCCTTGCGATCGAGGTGTACATCTTCGCCCGCGGCGCACGGGACGCCCGCGATCTCCAGATCCCGCCTCGCCAGTAGCCTCGCTGGAACCAGGGTCGCGTGGTGGAGCGCCACGATCTCGTAGTCGTCGGGCCCGAGGCCTTGCAGGCTGGCGATCGGCGTGGCGTAGGCGGCGGCGTGCTTCTTCTCGGTCCAACGGGTCGCGAGATCGGATCCATCGAGATCTAGCTTGTCGGTGCGGGCAAGCTCCACGAGCTCGATGGCGTCGGCTGCCACCGGCTGCAGCGAGCCCTCGGTCATCGTTCCGCGGTCGAGCAGCACGATCGTGCCCATCGGCAACCCGTCTCTCCCGACGAGATCGACCGCGAAGTCGCGCGAGCCACCGTCGCTGGCGAGCGGGAGGAGGTCGGTCAGCCCGGCATCGCTGTATTGCTCGAGCAGGTCAAGGACGAGGTCGGCGTCATAGAGGTCGATGCGACTCGATGGAATCGTGCCCTCCCCGAAGCTTGACCACAGGTGCTTCACCGTCGCCGGCACCGCGCGGCCAAGCGCGCGCTCGATCCCGTTCACATCGCCGAATGGACGCCCGTGCGCGCCATCGAGCGCAGTGTCGAGGCGCTTTCGTGGGTCGTGGTCCATGGGCCGCTGACAGTAGCGCGAGAACACAGACGCGCTCCGCTACCGTCTGAAGCGTGGGCGCGGATCGATGTCAGCTGCTCCGAGTTTCGTACTCAAGGTGGTGCCGCGAGCTCCGCCTCGGCGCGGTCGACCCGCGACGCGAGGAATCCTGACGGGTGGTCGCGCCGGTACGCCTCGATGAGGCGAGCCGCCCGTGGACGCTCGCCCTTGGCGACATAGGCCTCGATGAGCAGCACGTCGCGTTCCTCGGCAAGCTCACCACGGGCGAACTGCCGCTTGTGCTGCATCAGGGCGATCAGTGCGTCGTCGTGCAGGCCGCGGCGGAGCGCCGTCCGCGCGTGGTCGATCAAGAGGAGCTCGGACGACGACAGCTTGGTGCGGACCTCCGGGTTGCGCTCATGCGGCTGTGAAGCCGGACTGGACGTCGCTGGTGGTGGGGCGCCTGCGGCATCGACAGCGGTATCGAAGGCATCCTCGACCGCGTCGGCCGCCGCATCGGGCGCCGCATCGGGCGCCGCGTCGGGCGCCGCATCGGCGCCCGCATCGGCGATAGGTCCGATCGGGCGCAGCACCATGGTCGCCGCGGGCGCCGGTGCCCTGAGCTGCCGATCCGTCACGATCCCGATGACCGCTCCACCGATGGCAGTGGCGACAGCCAGCGCCACGACCTTCGCCGCCGGCCAGCCGGCCGATGACGCCTTGTGCACCTGCCCTGGGCCGACTGTGGAGTGGGCGGGATCCGGTGCAGGCATTGCGGCTTGCGACGCCAGGCGGTCAAGCACACCGGTCAGGACTCGCTCCTCGATCCCAGGTGGCAGCGGGTCCGCGGCTTCGGCGTCGTACAGCGCCTGAAGTAGCGGGTCCAGCGGCTCGAGCCCGTGGCGGTCGGTTGGCTTAGACACGGTCGACCTCCTGCTGAGCTCGATCGATCGCGACACGCACTTCATGGCGAGCGCGCCGCAGGCGATCTTTCGCCGTGTCGATCGGGATCACTAGCTCGACCGCCGCTTCGGCCAGGGTGAGCTCCCCCAGATCACACAGGAGCAGGACCTCCTGTAGCGGTTGGGAGAGCTCCGCAATGGCGCGCCGCAAGGCATGGGCACCATCCGAGTCTGCGACACCAGCGCCCGCAGGCGCCCGCTCGATGACCGCGGCGTCGCAGTCCGCGCCCAGCGACTCGTAGCGATTGCGGGCGATGCGCCGATACTCGCGCACGACATTGAACGCGTGACGCTGCGCTCCGTCCCAAAGCCACGAACCTAGAACGCGCCTTGGTACGAGATCGCGGCCGGAACCGTGGAGGTTGGGCCCAGCGCGGTAACGGTGGCGGAGCTCGGGAGAGAGAGTGGGATCCCCGTGACGACGTTGTCGCGATGGCTGCTCGGCGCGGCTAGCATCAGACTGGTGACAAAGAAGGTCGACGAGCCAGAGGTGGCAGCAGTTTCCGAGTCGAGGAATCTGCGGAACGGCTGGATCGACTGATATGACGTGCACCGGAATCCGATGGACCTGGACGCGAAGATCGAGCACGAGACTGGTTTGCTCCGGATGCCCCCGAAGCGGGGCGCGTTGTCAACGTTCATCCACGACGCGACAGGGCAACAGTTCGTGCTGATCCCCGGTGGATCATTCCTCATGGGAATGACCGCGAGCGAGATGGCCGCAGCTCTGAGAGAGGTCTCCTACGATCCCGACATCGAGTTCTGGAGAGCGAATCACCGCGCAACGTACGCCAGAGCGACACCCGTCCACTCGGTCACGGTCCAGCCATTCTTGTGCAGCCGGTGCCCGCTCGCCGGAAGCGTGATCGACGCGGCCGGCACGGGGACCAGCTGGTCGGTACACGAGACCGCAGAGCACGCCGGTCCTAGCGCGGCGGCAGAGCTTCGTGCGGAAGCTACGAGCCAGGTTCTCGCGCACTACGGGTGGGACCTGATCAACGAGGCACAGTGGGAGTACGTGGCCCGGTGCGGCGGCCGCGACGAATGGGCGTCCGGCTCGCACTGGCGCAAGGCCGTAGAGGCTCTCACCGCTAATCCACGGTGCAGCGACACGTTCACGTATGCCAACCGCTGGGGAATCTGGGGTCTCGCGCTCGGGGAATGGGTCGCGGATCAATGGCACGATGACTACGCGGGTGCTCCCAGCGATGGTTCAGCGTGGCGTGACACGAGCGGGCCCCCGGGGGCCGTGCGCGGAGGCGGCGTACTCCACGCACCATGGCAAGACTCGGATGAGGCGATCAGCAGTCACGTCGCGGCGCGCTCGGGTGACGGAGCGTGGCGAGGAGTCTTCCGCGCTCGACCGGTCATTCCGTTGCCGTGGCTCCGCGCAGAGTTTCCGCCAATGTCCGCGTCCGAGCCGATCGACTACGCCGCTGTGGTCGGGGAGCTAGAGCATGAGCTCCGGGCAGCGAAGGCACGCGAACGTGAAGCATCGCGAGAACGCAGCTTGAAACGTGCCGAGGTACAGCGATCCTTACGTGAAGATGCCCAACGAGGATCGATCCGAAGCGTTGGGGACGACGGCGTGTACATCGTCAAGCTCGCGGCCGCGAATGGCATCCTGCGTCGCCCGGACATCGAACCACCCATGCGCGCCGGTGAGATCGTCACCGTGCGCGTGGTGGGAAGCGGCGGGGTGCCGGAGCTTTCGCTCGTGTCGCGCGATTCCTAGGCGCGCGAATCACGTGCGTTGAGTGTCGAGCTTTCGCTGCCGTGCTCCGTCGAGGAAACTGCGGAACGGTTGCGAGAGCCAGCGTGCTCGCCGCATGAGCGCTTGGCTATGCATCAGGCACCGCGGAAGCTCCGATTTTTCGGATCGTTCCGACAACCATGATACGCACCTGGCCGCTTCAACCCACGACCCACGAAGGACTGCGGATGACGATGACCAACATGATCCTGACGCTGGCGCTTGCTCTTGGTGCAGGCTGCGCCGTTCCGCTGAGCGAAGGCGGCAGGAACGTTCAACTCATGAAGTCCGATCCACCTGCAGGATGTAATGAGGTTGGCTCCGTCATAGGTCAGGCCAACGGATTCGATTCGTCGGCCGCCCTCGAGCGAGCAAAGAATGACATGCGCAACAAGGCGGCGACGATGGGCGCCAACTACGTGAGAATGGAGACCGCGAACACTGGTGAGGTCATGGGCACCGCGTACAGTTGCCCGGAGCGCACAACTGTCAGTCAGTAGACCGTCGCTTTGCGCTCTGCTGACCGGTCGGAACTGACAAACCCAAAGGCCTCGCATCGCTGCTGGGGTCAGGCGCCGAGCCTGCTCTCCAGCCAGTGCACCTCGAACCGAGGAACGAAAACGGCCGCCGAAGCAACCGTTTCCGTGGTGGAGATTGAGGGGATCGAATTTTTGACCCCGTGAATGCCATGAAGCGGCGGCCAACGATCTCATGAGCTTGCGTCGGCAAACGTTCCCCGTGGCGTCATTCTCCGACGACGATGATGGGGAACGGTTGCGCACTGACCTTCCGTGCTGATGCTGCCGCGGCCTACCGGTTTTCCGCCGTCCTCGTCGACGCGTCCGATCCGAAGCTCGTTCCCGCGCCCACGCGGTACTCGAATCGAGCGTTTGCTCGTGGAGCTCGTCATCACGAGCTTCACCATTGTGCGCTGACCCGCAACGACGACCCCATTCTAAGGGTACCGTCGTTTCGTTACCCCTCTCCGCTGAGCGAGATCACGGAGCGCTGGGGTCAGTCACAAGTCAAGGAGACTCATGTATGGCGAAAGCACCAAAGACCGCAACCAAGACTGAAATCTTCACCGCAATTGCAGAGGAGACACAGCTGACCCGTAAGCAGGTCAGCCAGGTCTTCGACGCACTCATGGCCCAGATCGAGAAGAACCTGGGCAAGCGCGGACCTGGGGTGTTTGCCCTGCCGGGTCTTGTGAAGATCGAGAAGAAGGCCGTGCCGGCGCGCCCCGCGCGCAAGAACGTGCCGAACCCGTTCAAGCCCGGCGAGACCATGAACGTGGCCGCGCGTAAGGCGAGCACCAAGATCAAGGTGCGCCCGCTCAAGGCGCTGAAGGACATGCTCTGACTCGACACCGCCTGTCGGTGGCTGCCCGTAATCCTCAGCGGGTACGAGCCGCGGCTTGGGCGTGCGGCTAGAACGGTTCTGGCACCCGCGTTATCGGGGATCGGAGCGGCGATGCGGCCGCCGGCGCGCATGATCGCGGGCAGATAGATCGCAGGCTCGATCATCATGCTCTCGAATCGCCGCACGATCGGAAACGGGAACGGCTTCTCGTCGGGCGACCGTGCGCAGCACCTCGTCGATGGCGAGCTGCGCGGCATCCGCCCGCACCGGGGTTGATTCAAACGGTCGCTTCAGCCCTCGTGTTGAGACCGCCGACATCGCTTCGGACAATTCTCGGACGGGCTGCAGCCCCTGATCGAGCATCGCCACGTCAACCGCGGTCCGGATCGAACGGCGGCGCCATCGCGTAGGCATCGTCGATCGCTGCCCGGAGCTCGGTCGTCATGCCGCGCGCGGCCTCAGCGCGAGCACGTCGCTCGCGGTCGCGAGACGCTTCACGTGAAAGTCGTTGCCGTTACGACGGTCGAACGCGAGCGCGAGCTGCCGCGCGGCGTCCTCGAACCAGCTGCGCAGCGCGGCGACGTCGTAGCGCCCGTCTCGAGCGTGAAGCGGAAACGTCGCAGGCGTGGTCATCGTGATCGTCGTGCGCTCGCGGCCGAGCGCTTCGAAGAACACGCTCGCCGCCACGTAGAAGTCGCGGATCGAGTCCTTTGCCGTGGGCTCGAACGCGTGCGGCAGGCAACGCTCGAGCAAGTGCTTGCCCTTCACGAACGAGCCCTCGATGGCCGCGAAGGTGATCACCTTCGCGGCACTGCCAAGCCACTGGGGGCTGCTCAGCGCACTCCGGTGGGCCCGGCCGTAGTAGTCGCGTGCGCGTTCCCAGTTCCCCTGGCGAGCCAGCGGAAGGAGCAGGGTCGCCCACGTCGAGCTCGGGACGGTATCGCACTTGCGGGGCCCGTCGAGCAACGGCGCGGCGAGCGCGATCGCTGTGTCGTCGTCGAGGCGAACCAGCATCGAGACCTGCCGGTTGATGCGGCACGGTGCGCACCAGGACTCGGCCGGCGGTGTCGTGCGCAGGCGCTCGTACGCGTCGCGCGCGCGCTCGAGGTTACCGGCATCGAGCTCCAGCCATGCACGCGCCTCGAGCACGACGCTGATCGATTCGCCACGTGCCAGATGCAGCTGCTCCTGATCGGCGAACAGCGCGTCGAGCTGCGAGCGCGGGATTTCCGGAAAGCTATCGACGAAAGAGAGCACGAGCGCACCGGCACGGACCATGTAACCGGCGAGGCTCTCTGGCCAATCATGGCCGTGCTGCTCGAAGTTCGAGCGCAGCGCGGTGTACGCGGCGAGCATGCGGTCCGGACGCACGACCGCCTTGCAGGCGTTGAGAAGGTGCAGCTGTCCGCGAAATGCGTCGAGAAAGCCGTTGAGCTGCAGCGCCTCGCGGCAAAGTGATTCGAGAGCGTCGACCTTCGCCGCCGAGTCCGGCAGCTCGGCCGCCCGGAGGATCGCCTGCCGCACCTCCTCAAGCTCGATCATGCCTTCGCCTTCCCGACGGCGAGCGGCAGCGTCGCGAGCTCGACGAGCCCGACGAGGCTCTCGTTCATCGCGGTCAGCTCGGCAACGCCGAGCGGATGGTGACCGAGCATCAGCGCGTGCGTATAGAGCGCGCGGATCGTGTGATGGAGCAGGCCGCGATCGTGCGCGTGCTCGATCAACCGTCGCACGAGCGGATTGCGATGATTGAACACGATCCGCGCGTCGTCATCGCCGCCATCGTTGGCTTCGACAACGCGATCGAGCACCGAGCCCCACAGACCACCGGCGGCTTCGGCCGTGCGCTTTCCCTCGCGCCGGAACGCAGCCCGCTGCGAGGCCGCGTACATCACTGGCAGCGTCTCCGGGGAGAAGCACTTGAGCTCGGCGATGCAACGAAACGGCCGCAGTGCGACATCGGCCGTGCGCAACATCTCGTGCGCCGCGTCGAGCTCTGCGAGCGCGACATCCTCGAAGGCGTGCACGATATCGTCGACGGAAACCGCCTCGACCCTTGCATCGATGAGCGTCGGCAGCTTCGCGAGGAGCTCGGCGTCATGGATGT
Source organism: Myxococcales bacterium (assembly GCA_028287135.1). Classification (GTDB taxonomy): domain Bacteria; phylum Myxococcota_A; class Polyangia; order Haliangiales; family Haliangiaceae; genus JABFXX01. The sequence goes on along the minus strand of JAQBQE010000016.1, from coordinate 42,201 downwards.
AGCCTGCGTTGACGATCGCGAGGCCCTCGGCGGCGGCGACCTGTGCGACCTGGCGATAGCCATCGACCGTCGGCGAGTAGCGCACGATCGGTTCGCGCCGGCGAAGCTCACCAAGCGTCAGCAGTCCGAGCGTGGTCTCGAACGGAAACCAATCGACGATCGCGCGGAACAGCGCGTCGTCTTCGAGACACATCGCCTTCAGCCACGTGCCGTGCACGTGAATGATGTTGTTGAGCGCATGCTCGTCGGTGATCGCGAGCTTTCCGAAGTGATCGCGCAGTGCACGCGCGAGCTGTTCGCGTGCCGTGTCGAGCATCTCGTCCTGGTAGAACGCTTCGCGCGAGGCAGTCGGGCGCAGGTCGCGCGCATCGACGACGCAACGGACGAACCCTGCCCACGCCGGCAACAGATCCGCCGCGCTGTCCCCAAGCAGCATGCCTTTGAGGTACACGCGATCGGACCGCTTCGCGCCCGGGCTCGCGGCAGTCGGCCGCACGAACGCGAGGCCCGCGACGTCGCCGGGCTCGGAGCGCAGCACGATCGCATCGAGGAAGTCCTCGCCGAACATCTGCTTGCCATATGCGAGCGCGGTTGAACGCTCGATGACCGCGCGCCGAAATACCGGTGGCTCTGCGTTGGCAATCGTCGACCCGCCTCGATGCACGACCTCGATCGGATAGGGCAGGAGACCACCGTAGCGCGTGACGAGCTCGTTCACCTTCGCTGCCGAGAACAGCGCCTCGGCTCCGCGCTTCGCGACGAGCTCGACACGCGTCCCGATCGGCGACTCGGCTCCCGCGCGCGCGCTCACCGAGTACGTGCCATCGACCTTGCCGCGCCATTCGACCGCGTCACTGCTGTCGGCGCGCGTCATGACCATGATCTCGTCGGAGACCACGAAGCAGGAGAGCAGGCCGATGCCGAATTGGCCGAGCAGATCCTTCTGGTTGACGGCGCCGCGCTTCGAGCTCTCGCCGATCGTCGCGAGGAAGCGGTGGACCTCGTCTTCGGTCAGCCCGATGCCGTCATCCTCGAACACGAGCCGCGTCGGCGCGTCGAGCAGCGAGATCCGGATGTGGCCGGCGTCACCGCCTGCCGCACGGCGCGCCGTGATCGCGTCCACGCCGTTCTGCAGCAGCTCGCGTACGTACACCTCGGGCGTGCCGTAGAGGTGGTTCGAGAGCAGCTCGATGATGCCACCGAGGTTGACCTGAAATTTGTGCGTCATCGGATACTGCAACGTATCAGGGGGTTACTCCTGCTCGCGCTCTCTGTACGGACGCTCCGAGCAAGCGACCAGTCGCGTGCGGCGTGTCGCGATCGGCCCTCTGACCGCTCGCGACCGCCGAAAAACGAAAACGGCCGCCGAAGCGACCGTTTAGGCGGTGGAGATTAGGGGGATCGAACCCCTGACCCCGTGAATGCCATGAAAGACGGCACGAGCAATCACGCGAAGTTGCGGCGCGATTCATTCCCCAGATGTGCAATCTCCGTCGAGGAAACTGGAGAACGGTAATGCTCTCGAGAGCTTGGTGTATTCTTCGGGCTCGTTTTTCGGCCGGATGCTCAGCGGCGCGTGCTAACAGTCCGCGTATGCGAGCCAAAACGTGTCTTTGGGCCGCGATGATCGCGTTGGTGCTCGCCACCGCCTTGGCGAGCGCGAAGCCCGGGCTGTTCGTAGCCAAAGGACGCTTCAGCGTGCGATTCCCCGATGCGGTCGAAACCAGACAGGAGGTCGTGCCCGCTGAGGCCGGTGCGTACACGACGCACTTTTTCTCCTCGGGCATTGGTCAGACTGCGTTCGGGGTAACGTTCACCGACTTCCCCGTGGAGCTGGGCGCAGCCGAATTGCGCCGCGCGGTCGACGGCGAGACCACGGGGCAGGGCCAGGTGGTGGCGCGCCGACCCCATACCCTCGGCAAGGTTCGCGGGCTCGAGGTCACCTACCGCGGTTCGGCCCCCTCGGATCGACGGATGGAGAAAACCTTCCGTATGTACGTCCGGGGGCGAACGATGTATCAGATCTGGGTCGCGGGGCCAGCAGATGCGGTTCCGCGCAAGGAAGTCACCCGTTTCTTCGCCTCGTTCAAGCTGAGGTGACGTAGCGCGGGTGACCGAGCCTGCATGGGGCGCGGCCCGCGCCGAGGTTGATGTCGCGCGCCGGATCGTTGCTGATGGTTGCGATCTGCGCGCTGGTCGGGATCAAGGTCAACTTCGTCGACTTCGTCGCGCTGCCGATCACGCTCGACCTCGGCATCGGCTACGCGATCGTAACGGCCCGATCCTCGGTGCCCGCGGCCGCGTCCGCACGTTGGTTCGACATCTGCTTCGGATAAGTCTGGGACAGGTCGGTGACGCGAACAAATCAACCCGGATCTCCGGCAACAATGCCGCACGCGCCCCCGAGCGATCTCTCACCCTGAGTAATCGCGATGGCTTACGAGGGAATTTCCTTGTTCCCAACAACCAATCAGCGGCGGAACGCTAGACGCTTTCGCTACGTGGCTGAACAAGGAAACGGTTCCCGAGCACGGTGGCGTGTTCGGCATCTCGTGCTCGACACCTACTCCTTTTCGTCCTCGTCTAGTTCCTTCAGCTGGCTCTGCAAGTCGCTGTTCCTCGGCCAGAGCCGGCCCATTGTTCTGAGCAAGTCGCTCCGAAGGTCATACTCCTGCGCGGACATCAGCAGATCCGTCACTCCGAGCCCGATCTCGATACCTCGCTTGGCGACGGGACCCTGTGCGCTTGCAGGGTTCGTCAGCCACGAGACATAGAGATCCAATGCGAGGTTCGCTTGTTCGGCATCGAGGAGGTCACCCACAATATCGAGCATTGCCGACTGTACAGCCACTGCGCTGTGGTCGAGCCCCGCCTTTCGGCAGCGCTCAGCGAAGCGGTTCTCATCCTCACCAGGCCCCAGAGACGCGACGTAGATCGACGCAAGGCGATACTTCCCAGCGGAGGAGCCCGGATCCGACGACACAAGCTTTGCCGCTCCTCGAAGATCCTCAAGGCCCAACCTAATGAGAGCCTGCTGCCAATTGCGTTCCTCAGCAGGGATCTTTCGGTAGTTCTGGAGGTCTCCAGACTCAGCTGGCGGTACAGGCCACGCAAACACCGCACCCTCGGAATCGATGGCGTGAAGCGTTGAACCGTCGTCCCACAGGAGAGCGAACGGATGCTTGCGTCCCGTCTTGAGTGATTGCGTGCGATTCGTGGTCCTCGACCAAACCCGAATCTCGCCGGCATCGAAGCCCCAGACCACTCGCTCGCCACGTGGACTCAGAGCCAGGGTACCGACGAAGTGATCACCATGTGGAATGACGGATTGCCCCCTTCCATCGGTCACACGAATGTTGTCACCACCAGCTGTCGCCAGGATCCCTCCGGCCATTGCTACCTGGGTCGTGGCTGGCTGGAGGCGGTCGGTTACGCGGCATTGCGATAAGGAAATGATGAACGGTGAAGCGTTGGCGATACCTGGCGAGTTGGAACCGCATCGAAGCGCAATCGTTTCATTTTCGAGGACGAATGACTCCCTAGCGAGCGTGATCGTTGGATCCTGTACGGCGCACGTCGGTTTCCCCGAGGAAACGTCCCACACAACAATGCCTCCGTTGTGATGGCTGACCAGCTGCCGCGTGCCCACGAACGCCGGCGCACCCCAGCTTGCCGGAACTTCTGGCGCCACCCCCGAAAGGGGCTGCTCGAATCGTTGGACGATTCGCTCTCCTGGATTGCCGCGCCAACGCCGTTCCCCCGACTTGACGTCCCAGAGTTCAATCCATCCATTCCGTCCTACGAAAGCCAGGTATTGCGCGTTCGATGAGATTGCGTACCGATGCCCGGGATCGTCCTTCGGATTCCCGAGCGGCAATGCCCGTGGCTGCTTGCCATGAGGCTCATAGACATCGACGGTTTCCCCCCGCTGAACAACGAATGAACCATCGCTTGCGACCGCTACAACACGGCCCTTGGCATCGAAGCTGAGCCCAGACACGTTTCCTCCACTCGGGCTTGGAGTTTGGACTGCTGGACGGCCGCACGCCCCCAGACCAATCAGAGCGATGACTATCGCAGCCCGCATTGTGGTGGACGTTCGACGCCATCATGGAGTTCGTCAAGACACCAATCGGCGGAATTTTCCTCGTCGGAGACGATGGCTCAAGCGTGGCTCGATACTTTGAGAAGGAAGAAGAAGCGTGGCGGCTCAGAGCCGCCACCGAACGGCGGTTGACTGATGGGAGCAATCTCGTGGTCACCAAGGCCTTGGACAAATACGAGACGTACATGAAGGAAGAGAAGGGCAACAAGCCGGACAGCGAGGAGCAGACGAGCCGCAAGCTACGTCAGTTCTTCCCGAACGATCTGTTGCTCTCCAGCCTGACCGCCGCCCCGGGGGCAAGCGTTGTACGACGCGTACAGGGCACGAAAGAAGAAGAACGGGGAGCCGATCGCCGTGGACCATCATCGCAACGTTCTGGCGGAGGCCAAGACGTTCGCGAATTGGTGTGTGAAGAAGAAGTATTTGAAGTCGAACCCGCTGGAAAGCGTTGAGGGTGTGGGCAGGCGAAGGAAAGGCAAACCGCAGCACACGCGTGACGAGTCACGAAAGTTTCTCGGAACAGCGAGGGCCGAGGCGGACAAGGGCAAGGAGATGGCGGTCGCCGCGATGGTCGCGCTACTTCTTGGGGAGCGCGCCTTCGAGATCTTGGACCGGCAGGTTCGTGATCTCGATGACGGTGGGCGGCTGTTGATCATCACGGACAGCAAGACGAACGCCGGCAAGCGGACGTTGGAAGTGCCCGAGGTTCTCCAGCCGTACCTGTTGAAGCTCGCGGAGGGGAAGGGGCCCACCGACAGGTTGTTTAAGGCGTACACGGTGAGGTGGCTGCTCACCAACGTGAAGCGGATCTGCAAGAAGGCAGGGGTGCCCGAGATCTGCACCCATGCCCTGCGCGGAACTCACTCGACGCTAGCGACCGAGAGCGGGGTGATGTCGCGCGAGATGCCGCGCGTACGAGGGCATCCGCGGCTAGCCCTGAGAAGGAGCTCGACCCGGATCTTCGGATCTGCAAGATGTTCGGTGCGGGTGAGCCACCCGCAGCGGGCGGGCCGCCGAAAACGAAAACGGCCGCCGAAGCGACCGTTTCCGTGGTGGAGATTAGGGGGATCGAACCCCTGACCCCGTGAATGCCATTCACGTGCTCTCCCAGCTGAGCTAAATCCCCGGGTGACGGTTTAACTACCGGCGGCCGTCCGAGCTGTCAAGAGTCTCCGCCGGTTGGGTCCTTCGGAGGCACATCATCCGGATGCATGTAGTCGGCGAGATCGTCATCTTCGAACGTGATCCCGCCCTTGTGGGGGTGCCTGGGCATGTCCCGGCCCACGATCGGGGCCGCCTCGACGTCCTCGGCGGTCGGGCGCCAGACCCGGGCCGAGGCGGAGCTCTCGGGGGCCGAGGGGCGGGACGGCGCCTTCGGAGCCCAGCGAGCGCCCGACCCGACGGTGCCATCGTCGGCATCGCGACCGCGCGGTGCGGCTCGCGACGCGGCTGGCGCGCCCCGGTCATCGAACCGGCGACGCTCGAACGGCTGGGTCGACGTGATGTCTTCCTGGGCATCCGCGGCATCGAGCTCGTCGAGGTCGCGGACCAGATCGCGCGCCTCCGGTAGCTCCGCGATGTCGATCTCGCCGCGCCGGATCAGATCGAGCACGAGCTCACCCAGGTCGGCGAGGATGTCGGTCCGCTTGCGGTCGGTGCGCAGCTCATCGAGCCTCGACTTGCCCTGACGGGCGCCGCGCTCGAGGGCATCGCGGACCCCGCCGGCCTGCTGGATCGCGGTCCGGAGCAACGTACCCAGGGTGCCGCGCAGCTCGGGTGGGCGGAACCCTCCTCCGCCTCGTCGCTTGGTTGCCATGGCCGGAGCGTATCACTCGGCTTCGGGGTGGCGAGTGAGGTACCGTCCCGCTCCGTGCGGACCCCTCTCCTCGTCGGCTTGCTGCTCGGTGTGGCAGCGTGTCCGCCGCCCGAGCCGCCCGCCGCACCGATCCCACCGGTGTCGACCGGCAAGGTCCGTGTCCGCGTGTTCACCGAGCCGTCGCCGGTGCGGATGCTCGCGGCGGCCGAGCGCTTCGTGTTCGTCGCGACCGAGCAGGATCTCGAGCGGTTCGACGACGGCGGCGGGGTGTTCGCACTGACCCCCGCGACCGGGCTGTCGGGCAACCAGGTGATCGCGCTCGGGCCCGATCCCGACCGCAAGGCCGTGTGGATCGTCACCGATGGCGGCCTCGGCCGCTACGAGACCCAGAGCGAGGTCTACACCTCGGTCACCGATCCGCCGGCATCGATCGGCCTCGACTTCACGACGCTCGCCAAGGAAGGCGGCGCGAGCATCGCGTCGGCCAAGGACGGCGGCGCATGGATCGGCACCGCCGAGGGCCTGATCTATGTCAGCGCGAAGGGCGGCTGGACCAAGACGCCGATCAAGGATCCGATCCGCGCGGTCAGTCGCGACCACGCCGGCTGGCTGTGGATCGCCGCGACCACGGGGATGATCGCGCGCCGGCCGAATGGCGAGACGATCCGGATCGGCCCGGCACACGGGCTGACGATCGTCGCGCCCCGCATGCTCGTCGAGATGCCTGGCGACCGGATGCTCGTGGTCGGCACCGACGAGGCGGGTCACGAGCGGATCGCGTTCGGCAAGGAGCTGACGTGGCAGACCTATCGCGCGCTGCCCGAGACGACGTGGGACGCGGCGACCCGGCGCGGCAACGGCGCCGTCGTGATGGGAGGTGGTCGCGTCTACCGGATCGGGCTCGCCGATCCGACCCGCGTCCGACCGCTCGCCCGCGACGGCATGCGCCTGGTTCCGGTCACCACCGGCCCGACCACCGACTGGGAGATCGATCCGATCGATCTCGTCGTCCCGCCCGGCGCGACCAGCCTCGGCGCCGCCGCGGATCAGCTGCTGATCGGGACCCGCGATCTCGGCACCGCGCGGTTCCAGATCTCGGTCGACGGTCGCGTCCAGCCGCGCGACTGGCTGCGCCGCAAGCAGATGTTCCAGGACGCGACCACGCTCAGCGTCGCCTGCGCCAAGGCGGACGATTGCTGGATCGCCACCGGTGCACGCCAGGCATGGCGATGGACCGGGGAGCGGTTCCTCGCGGGTGGCCCCGACGAGGTCGTGCTGGCCGTGGTTCGCGATCCGGGCGGGACGATCTTCGCGCTGCATCGCGCAGCCTCGGAGGCGGCGATCCACCTGTCGAAGATCGATCGCACCGGTGCATGGACGTCGGTGCCAGGCGTCGCGATCGCAACGCCGGGTCATGCGCCCGAGATCAGCTTCGCGCGGTTCGCGTCCTCGGGCGCACTGTGGGTCGGGCTTCGCTACCGCGATGGGATGGAGCAGCGGCCGTTCGGGATCGCGACGATCGAGACCGCGACCGGCAAGGTCAGCTACCACCGCACCGGCGGGGAACCGGCGACCGACAAGACGACGCGGATGTTCCCGATCCCGATCGGCGTCGTCGACGGCGACGTGCGTGGCGATACCGCGTGGTTCGCGACCAACGAGGGCGTCGCGCGGCTCGCGCGGGGGCAGGTCAAGGTGTGGACCGAGGCCGATGGCCTGCAATCCGAGCTCGCGCGTGCCGTGACGATCGCCGCGAATGGCACCGTGATCGTCGCGACCGGTGCGGGCGCCGGGATCTGGGACGGCAAGGCATGGGAGTTCCCGGCCGCGCTGCGGTTCGAGCTCAACGATGTCGTCGCGACGCGCAACGGTCAGGTCTGGATGGCGACCGAGCGCGGGATCGCGGCCTGGGATGGCAGCAAGGTTCGCCGCGTCGACATGCGGCGCGGGCTCGCGGAGAACCAGATCCTCGACGTCGCCGTCGACCAGTTCGACCGGGTGTGGGCGCGCGGTGCCGGCTCGCTGACGCTGATCTCGCAGTAGCTCAGCGCGACTCGATGTTCATCGACATCGTGGTGGTGTCGGTCCCATCGTCCGCGCGCGCATCGAGGATCAGATCCACCGTCGATCCGATCGAGAGCTCGATCGGGATCGCCTCGGTGAACCCGACCCCATCCATGGCATCGACGTCGCGGCGGAACCGCTCGATCCCATCGACCACGAGGATCGCGCGTGTCCCGTCGCCGCCGTTGAGGTCGGCCTTGTTCATGTGGATCACCGCACTCGCGTGACCGCTGACGTCGGCGACCCAGCGCCGGATCGGATAGGTGATCCGTGGATAGGTTCCCGGATGGCCGCCCCACGGGGCCAGGTACGTCCACGTGAACTCCGCATCAGGTTCGGGCTGCCACGTCGGCGGTCGCCACGTGCTGCCGAGCCAAGCGAGCTCCTCGAGCTCGGTCGCCGCCTCGTACGTGCCGTTCGGATCATCGGTGACGTTCCAGAACCCGTAGAACCAGCCACCTGCGCCCTGGGTGGAGTCGTACTCGGACTCGGACCGCGCGACCGTGCACGTCAGCGGCGGATCGCCGATGCACGTGCCCGCGCTGCAGCTCGAGGTGGGCGTGCAGATGTTCTGGTCGTCGCACGGGTCGCCGTCGATCGCGCACGCGACCGGCGCGCTGTCGATCGGCACATCCCCGGGCACCGGGTCCGCCGCATCGAGCAGCGGATCGATCCCGAACCGCCCGCACCCGAGCAGCAGTACCAGCGACCACGCGCCACGCACGACCCCAGTGTACCCCGAGCTTGCGTCCTACGGCGTGACGGTCGCCGCGCTCGGAGCCTTGGTCCGGTACGTCGCGTCGACAAAGTCCATCAGGTCGAGCAGGTTCGTCTCCATCCGTGCGGAGCCGCCGAGCGGTGCGTCCATGTAGAACGTCCCGCCCTCGCACTGATCGCCGATCGGATCGACCGGGATGCCGCCGTCGGGCCGACAGCGACCGTCGACGTAGATGATGATGAACTTCTGAAACCGGACCTCGATCGGGCGCTCGGCGATCATGTAGAGCGCAAACACCGACGACAGATCGACGAGGTCCTGCGGCTGCTGGCCGTAGCCGTGGAGGAAGTAGACGACCGGGTAGCGCTGGTTCGCGTTCGCGGGATCGTTGTAGCCCGGCGGCAGGAACACGCCGTACGGGCTCTGGCGACCGGTCCGCGGTGAGGTGTGGACGAGGTCCTTGATGATCGTTCCGCCCTCGAGCGTCTCGCTGCGATCGCCGTCGGGCCAGCGCTTGTCGAGCCACGCGAACGCGGTGGTCGCGCGATTGATGATCTGCACCGCGGTGCCGACGTGGCGGCCGTCGCCACGTGAGATCTCCATCGCGCTGGCGTCGGGGTTGCCGTAGCGGACGTAGAGGTTCTTCGGCATCTCGGTCCAGTCGATCTCGGTGAAGTCGTACGCGCTCTCCGAGGTCTCCCCGGTCAGGACCGGGAAGCTGTCGTAGACGCCGAACGGCGCCTGGTAGGTGGCCATCAACCCACCGACGCCGACGTTCGCGGCGAGCGAGTTGTTGAGGAAGTCGCGGATGCCCGCGTCGTACCAGAACGAGATGTGGCGGCGCTGTTCCGCGGTGAGCTTGCTCATCCGCACGAGCACGTCGCTCTCGTACCAGCGCGCGATGTTCGGCGAGAGATCCCAGCGGCCGTTGCCCTCGCCCCAATCGAAGCACGCGCTGGTGCCGCTCGGCGGGGTGGTGCCGTGCTGGCAGGTCGACGCGACGCCGTCGAGACCGACGTCCTCGTACGGCTCGCCGGCGTTGAACTCGCCGTTGCCCTCGAGCCCGAGCGGGTTGCGCAGGTAGTGATAGTCGTCCTTCGCGGGATCCGGGTTGGCGACGGCGTCGTAGCCCGGCTCGTCCTTGCTCGCCTTGCCGTCGAGACCGACGTCCTGGAACGGCTCGAAGGCGTTGGTCACGATCGGCTCGCCCGCGTCGCGCTTGCCGTTGTTGTTGAGGTCGACCGCGAGCAGGACCTCGGCCGGATCGGTCGCCGGGACGTTCGGATCGAACACCGCGTTGCCGAGGGTCGGGCTGTCGTTGCCGTCGCAGAACGTGATCACGGGGTGAGTGGCGGCCGGGTTGAACTCGCGGTCATAGAAGTCTGCGAGCACGATCGGGTTCGCGCAGCGGTCGGCGGCGGTCCGCGCGAAGTACGACATCGGCACGCCCGGCGGGGCGTACGCGTTGTCGGGGTTGTAGAGCGCGGGGTTCGACAGTGCGCGGGCGAGGTCGCGCGATGCCTTCATATAGAGGCCGCGCTTGAGCGTCAGGCCGACGCCATCGCCGTCCTGGGTGATCATGTGCTCGAAGTCGGCGGTGATCTCGTGCTGGTCCTTCAGCGTCGAAACCTTCGCGCACAGCTGGCCGATGTTGCCGCGACCGGCGGCCTGATCCTCGGCGGTGCAGAATCCGCCGAACAGGTAGTCGCGGATCATGCCGAGCAGGTAGACCGTCGAGGGACCCGGGTCGCCACCGATGTCGGCGATCGAGTCGAACTCGTCGGGGTGCTTGAGGCCGATCGTGTTCGCGGCGAACCCGCCCATCGAGATCCCGACGATCGCGCGCCACGAGAACTGCTGGACCTCGGGCGTGCCGGCGTCGGCGGCCGCGACGACCTGGTAGGTGGTCAGCTCACCGGCGCGAAACGTCGCGCGCGACGCGAACCGGTCGTCATCGACGAGGAACCGGTTCGAGACCGGCGGGAAGAACGGGGCGTCCTGGCCCTCGCGCCGGGCGACGATCCGGACGTGGCGGCGCTCGGCATGCTTGGGCAGCCGCGCGGCCTTGTACGGCAGGGTCAGCTCGAACGGGCGGTCGGACCAGGTGCCTTCGGCGCCGAACCGGACCGCCGGACCGAGCGCCACGAACCCATCGGGCACGATGTCGTCAGCACACGCGATCGAGACCTCGCCGGCGGGCACCGTGGTCTTGGCCTGGGCGGCGATCGCCGCACCGCGCAGATCGCTGCCCGACGTGACCTCGACCGAGGCGCCCGCGGCGAGCACGCCCGAGGCGCCACCGCTGCACACGATGGTGGTGGACGGCTCGTCGCCGCAGCCCGCAAGGGCGACGACCGAAACGAGGAACAGACGGATCCCCTGCATGTGGGCGGCAGCGTACACACAGGCCGCCGTAATTCCAGCACAAACGGATCGGTCGAGACCTCGCACAGGACCGCGTGTTCCGGCAGGTCAAAAGTTGCCCGGCCTCTCACGATCCGTAGTGTCGACCTACGGTGCCGAGCGTCCTCGCCGACATGCATGTGCCTCCGGCGGTCCGGAGATGGGGCACCCGGCTGGGTCTCGCCATCGTCGTCGCCATGGTGATCGGTTACCTGCCGGGTCAGGTCCTCCAGCGCGATCCGCGAACGGTCACGCTCGAGCGTCAGCTCGGCGAGCTCGAGACCGAGGAGGGCGTGCTGACCGGCGACAACGCGGAGCTGTTGCGCGCGATCGAAGCGCTGCGCAGCGACGTCGGCGCGATCGAAGCGCGCGCGCGCGCCGACCTCGGGATGGCGTATCCCGACGAGCTCGTGCTGCGGATCGCACCACCGGCCGGGCAGGTGACTCCGTGAGGGCTCTGCACCGCGCGCTGCGTCGCGCAGCGAAGGTCTCGGTTGGCGCGGTCGCTGGCGCGGTCGCGTGTGCCGTCGTCGGTGTCGGCGGGGCCGATGGCGCGGACGTGTTCGCGAAGACGCCGAGCGTCCCGATGACGATGGTCGTGGTCGCGATCGCCGCGCTGATGGCGACCGCCGTGATCCGCCGCATGCAGTTCGCGGCGCCGTCCGCCCGGGCCCAGCGCGCGTCGTACTGGCTCGCCGCGGCGACCGACCTCGCGGATCTCGAGCTCGCGCTGACCCTGGTCGCGGGGGCTCATGTCGTGATCGCGGTGACCGGTGGACTCGAGTCGCCGGCGTATCCGCTGGTCTATGGTCTGGTCGCGTTCGCGATGACCGTGCTCGCCCGGCCCGGCGCGATCGCCACGTTCGGCGCGGCGCTCCTCCTCGAGGGCGCGCTGCTCGCTCGCAGCGGGATCACCGAGCACACCGCGCTCGCCGCCGGTCTTCACGCGATCTACCTCGGCGGCGCGGCGTTCGCGCACGTCCTCCTGCTGCGCGGCCTGACCGCACGCTATCGCCGCCGCCGCGCGGCGCGCCTCGACGAGGAGCTGTCCGCGCTGCGTGAATCCGCGAAGGACTACCGGCTGATCGCAGCGGCGCTCGGACCGGCCAGCCGTGCCCCGCGCGTCCGCGACGAGGAAGAGCGGCTGCTCGCGATCGGCGGGGTCGGGATGATCGGTGACTCCGCGAGCTGGGTGCTGGCGACGCTGAAGCGCTCGCTGGGTGCGCGCACGGTCGCCCTGCTGTGGATCGACGACGACGGCGAGCGCGTGAAGCTCAAGGAGGTCGTCTCCGACGCCGATGACATCACCGAGACGCCGCGGCTCGCGTCGGCCGGGATCCTCGGCGCCGTCGTTCGCGATCGTGCCCCGCTGCTGTGTGCCGCGACCAAGCCCGGTCAGCTCACCTACTATGATGGCGGTCGCGCGGGCGTTGCCCTGGTCGCCGTCCCGATCATCGAGAACACGCATCTTCGCGGCATCCTCGCCGCGGACCGCGATGCCCCGTTCACCGAGGCGGATCGCGACCTGCTCGCCGATGCGAGCCACCAGGTCCTCCGCGTCGTCCAGTCGGAGCAGGTGTTCCGCGCGGTCGAGCGCGCGAAGTACGAGCACGAGCGGTTCTATCAGGCGACCGCGATGCTCGGTCGCGCGCTGACTCCCGAGCAGGTGATGGAGACCGCGTTCGACGCCGCCGGCGCGATCGCCGAGTTCGATGTCGCGGTGATCGCGATGTACGAGAAGGATCGCCTGCGCCACCGCGTGGCCGCCGTGCGCGTGCGGCCGGGCGGCGAGGGGATCGTCGACGTCGCGACGCTCACCGACCTCGAGTTCAAGGACAACGCCGGCCTCGCCTCGATGGTCGTCAAGAACCGGCACTACCTGCCGAGCGGCGGCGAGCCTCGCGAGGTCTCGGCGCCGATCTTCACCCGCAAGATCAAGTTCGAGGACGCGAAGTCGCTGCTCGTCCTGCCGCTGCTCGCTGCCGACGAGCCGGTCGGCACGCTGACACTGGTCGCCCGCGCCGAGAAGCGGTTCGGCAAGGACGTCCGCGAGATGCTCGCCGTGATCGCGAACCAGGTCGCGATCTCGCTCGAGAACGGCTTCCTCTACAAGAAGATGGAGACGATGGCCACGACCGACGGCCTCACCGGTCTCACCAACCACCGCACGTTCCAGACCCGGTTCGCCGAGATGCTCGAGCGCGCGGCCCGCCACAACCACAAGTTCGCGGTCCTGCTGTGCGACATCGACTTCTTCAAGAAGGTCAACGACGGCTACGGCCACCCGGTCGGTGACGAGGTCCTCCGCCGCGTCGCGCGCGTGCTGCAGGAAGTCCCGCGCAAGATCGATGTCCCCGCGCGCTATGGTGGTGAGGAGTTCGCGGTGCTGCTCGACAACGTCGACGTCGTGCAGGCCAAGCAGATCGCCGAGCGGATCCGGATCGAGATCTCGAAGGTCGTCGTCGATACCGAGAAGGGACCGCTGTCGGTCACCGAGTCGATCGGCATCGCCGCGTTCCCCGAGGATGGCCGCGATCGCACCACGCTGATCGAGCGTGCCGACCTCGCGCTCTATCACGCCAAGCACACCGGTCGGAACCGGACCGTGACCTGGACCGAAGCGCAGGCCGCGAAAACCAAGCTCAAGGCGAGCTGAGGTCGCGCGCCTCGCGCGCGTCACTCAGGGCTGCGGTTCGGTGACCTGCGGTCGGCCCGGTGGTGGAAGCCCGTCGTCGTCGCTCCCGAAGCCCGAGCCGAGGTTGGTCCCGGTACCGCGCCTCTTGCCGTAGATGCAGGCCTGGCTGGTAAGTCCGGCAACCACCAGCACACACGCGATCCGCGCGAATCGTTTCACCATGCGTGTGAGCACAGCAACCGGCGTGCTCACCGCCGTGCGTATGACCTCGGCCAGTTCGGAGCCCTCCGCGGTTCGCCGGCGCCCACCGGCGCGTCGGCGCCCCACCTCTACCGATGAAACCCGACACGAATCGCATCCTGGACCGCCGAGCCGGTACACTTGCCGCGACCGTGCAGGGGCTGGGCGAGGTCGGATCCACGGCGAACCAATACGAGATCCTGGCGAAGCTCGCCACGGGTGGGATGGCGGAGATCTTTCTCGCGCGCGGCGCCAGCGTCGCGTCGGTCGAGCGCTACGTCGTGCTCAAGCGGATCCTCCGCGATCGCGCCAACGACGCGAGCTTCGTGCAGATGTTCCTCCAGGAGGCGCGGCTCGCCGCGCAGCTCAATCATCCAAACGTCGCCCAGGTGTTCGACATCGGGAAGCTCGGCGAGTCGTACTTCTTCACGATGGAGTACGTGCACGGCGAGACCGTGCGCGGCCTGCTGCATCGCGCGCGCTCGCTGCGTCGCGAGATTCCACTCGCGTGCATCCTCACCGTGATCGGTGGAGCCGCGGCGGGGCTTCATCACGCCCACGATCGGCTCGGGCTCGATGGTCGGCCGCTCGGCATCGTGCACCGCGACGTGTCGCCGTCGAACCTGATGATCAGCTACGAAGGCAGCGTCAAGGTCGTCGACTTCGGCGTCGCGAAGGCCGAGAACCGCACGCACGAGACGAAGTCGGGCGCGGTCAAGGGCAAGATCAGCTACCTGTCTCCCGAGCAGTGCCGCGGTGCCCAGCTGGATCGCCGGAGTGACCTGTTCTCGCTCGGGATCGTGCTGTGGGAGATGTTGACCACCGAGCGCCTGTACAAGCGCGCGAGCGACTTCGAGAACATGGATGCGATCGTCAACGAGCCGCCGCCGCCGCCGTCGACGCGACGTCCCGGGCTGCCGCGCGAGCTCGACGAGATGTCGGTCCGATTGCTGTCGAAGCCCGCCGACGAGCGCTACCAGTCGGCGGACGAGCTGCTCGAGGCGATCGAGGCCCTCGCCGCGCGGATCAACGCCCAGCTGTCGCCGTCGGCGCTCGGCCGGTTCATGCGCGAGCTGTTCGGTCAGCGTCCCGAGCCGTGGCTCGAGATGGAGTTTCGCGACGCGCCCGAGGGCGTGACCGTGACCAACGAGCCGATTCCGTCGGAGATCGCGGAACCCGACGCGGTCGAGCTCGATCTCGCCCACGTCCGCGATCTCAGCCGGCAGCTTCCGGCGGTCGGCTCCGACTCCTCGGCGGTGCCGCCCGCGGACGACGATCCGATGTCGTCCCAGCGGTGGACGTCGCACGGCATGGCGAACGTGCGTACCGACGAGCGGCGAACCGTGAAGGTCAGTGCGACCGCGGTGAGGACGTTCCCGGCGTCCGGCCTGGCAGGTCGCGGCGTCGCCGATCTCGACGGGCACCCCACGCTGCCGATCCAGAAGGCCACGGTGCCGCTGCGGACGCCGCCGCTCGGCGTCGGTCCGGTGCCGCTTCCTGCGACGCCAGGACCGGCATCGCGCCCGCCGCAGGTCGGCACCGCCGCGGCATCGTCGATCGCATCGTCGATCCCGGCGACCCCGTCGGTCGCGTCCCAGCGTCGCCGCGCCTCCACGCACGCGTCGCAGGCGCCACCCACGAAGGCGATCGCGCCGCAGCCCGAGCACCGCGTCGCGGTCATCGGCGCCGTGGCGTTCGTCGTCGTGACGGTCGGCGTCGCGGCGTGGTACGCGCGGTCCGACCGCGGGACCACGACGGCCGCCGACCCGCCCGCGCGGGGCACGGGCGCGATCGTCGATTACGCGGCGACGGCGCCCGCGGTCGATGCCGCGATCTCCAACGAGGCCGCACCCGTCGACGCTGCGGCGGTCGTCGTCCCGGCGCCACCGGCGGATGCCGCGGTGGTCGTCACCACCGCGCCGCCAACGCCGAGTCAGCGTGACCAGATCGCCGCCGCGTACGCCGCGAGCCGGTTCGCCGACGTCGTCGAGCTGTGTCGCGCGAGCGTCGGCGACAGCGGTCCGCTGTGCACGGTGGCTGCGTGTCAGCGTGCCGACGTCGGCCGTGCGCGGACCTGGCTCGGTCGGGTGTCCTCGAGCAAACGCGCCGCGGTGATCGCGGACTGCAAGGCGGTCGGCGTCGATCTCCCGCCGCGGCGCCCGGCCGCCAAGCCGGATCCGGCGCCCACCCCGGACTGCGTGGCCGACCCGATGGCCTGCCAGCGCTGACCCGCGCCCCGAACGCGCGTATCCTCGCCGGATGGGGCGTCTGGTGCTGGCGATCGTGCTTCTGCTCTCCGCGAGCACAACTGCGCAGCCCAAGCCCGAGGGCACGCGCCTGTTCGAAGAGGGCCGCGAGCTGGCGAAGGCCGGCAAGTACGCCGAGGCGTGCGAACGGTTCGAGTGGAGCCTCGCGATCGATCGGGCGCCCGGCACCACGCTCAACTACGGCGACTGCCTCGAGAAGCTCGGCCAGCTGCGCAAGGCGTTCATGATGTACGACGAGGCTTCGCGCGAGTTCGATCGTGCGAGCGATGCCCGTGCCGGGTTCGCACGCGAGCGGGCGAGCGCCGTGCTCGGCAGGCTCGGCACGATCCTCGTGAAGATCGCGGATCCGGCGATCCCGGGCCTCGTGGTCGAGCTCGCGTCGCAGAGCGTGCCGCCGCGCCGCGAGATGACCGAGCGCTTCGAGCCCGAAGAGATCGTGGTCACCGCGCGCGCCCCCGGCCGTCAGCCGTTTCGCGCGTCGGCACTCGTCGTCGCGGGCACGACCGTGATCGTCGAGGTGCCGGTGCTCGAGGGGCTCGACGTTGCGCCGGCGGTCCAGGCGCCGCGCGTGGTCCGGGTCATGGGCGGAGGCCGCAGCCGCGGGCGCGTGCGCCTGGCGTTCGGGCTCGGGGTCGGCGGCGGGGTCGCGCTGATCGCGAGCTCGATCATCGGGATCCGGGCCAAGCAGGACTACGACGCGGTCGCGACCGGCCCGGACTGCTCGCGGACGGGCGGGCCCCTGGTCTGCAGTCCCGACGCCGCGTCGAAGATCGAGTCCGCGGGGTCGAGCGCGGATCTGGCGACCGGCGTGGCGGTCGCCGGCGGCCTGCTCGTGGGAACGGCCGTGATCGTCTATGTCACGGCGCCTCGCGAAGCCCTCACGGTGACGCCGACGGCGAGCGCGAGCACCGTCGGGATGGCGATCTCGGGCCGATTCTAACCGTCGTGGTTTGACTCCATCGTGGAAGGGTCGGACCCTTTGATGAGTGGCGGCCAAAAATTACGTTCTGGACACCAACGTCCTCCTCCACGACGCGCGCGCGATCTACGCGTTCGCCGACAACAACGTGGTCATCCCGATCTACGTGCTCGAGGAAGTCGACACGTTCAAGAAGGACCAGTCCGAGCTAGGTCGCAATGCCCGCCAGATCGCTCGCGAGCTCGATCAGTTCCGTAGCGAAGGCGGCCTGTCGCATCCGCAGAAGATGCAGAACGGCGGCACGGTCCGGGTCGCGCTGTCGAAGAACCCGATCAAGAACCCCGGCGCGGACTCGCGCTCGATGGACCAGCGGATCATCGAGATCGCACTCGAGGTGCGCGACGCCGATCCGAAGTCGACCACCGTCCTGGTCACCAAGGACGTCAACATGCGCGTCCGTGGCGACGCGCTCGGGCTGGCCTCGGTCGACTTCGAGCCCGAGCAGATCTCGATCGAGGAGCTCTACCCCGGCAACCGCGAGCTGCTCGTGCCGCCCGGCACGATCGACAAGTTCTACACGGACGGGAACGTCGTCGTCGACGCGCCCGGCCTGCACGCGAACGAGTACCTGACCCTCAAGGACGAGAGCGGCAAGAGCGCGCTGACCAAGTGGGACAAGAACGTCGCCAAGGCGGTCCCGGTCAAGAAGCTCCGCGAGGGCGTGTGGGGCATCAAGCCGCGCAACAAGGAGCAGCACTTCGCGCTCGACCTGCTGCTCAACGATGACGTCAAGCTGGTCACGCTGGTCGGCAAGGCCGGCACCGGCAAGACGCTGCTCGCGATCGCCGCGGGTCTGCAGAAGGTCACCGAGGAGCAGGTGTTCTCGAAGCTCCTCGTGTCGCGCCCGATCTTCCCGCTCGGCCGTGACATCGGCTACCTCCCCGGAACGATCGAGGAGAAGCTGAACCCGTGGATGCAGCCGATCTACGACAACCTCGAGCTGCTCCTTGGCCTCAACAAGTCCGACAAGAAGGAGGGCCGCAGCTACGCGGAGCTCGTCGACCTCGGCTTTGTCGAGATCGAGCCGCTGACGTACATCCGCGGTCGCTCGCTGCCGAACGTGTTCATGATCGTCGACGAGGCGCAGAACCTGACGCCGCACGAGGTCAAAACGATCGTCACGCGCGCCGGTGAAGGTACGAAGATCATCCTGACCGGCGACCCGTATCAGATCGACCATCCGTACCTCGACTCCTCGAACAACGGCCTGACCACGGTCGCCGAGCGGTTCAAGAACGAGCAGATCGCCGGTCACGTGATCCTGACGAAGGGCGAGCGCTCGCCGCTCGCCGAGCTCGCGACCCAGATCCTGTGATCCGGGGCGGCGTCCTCGTCCTCGCAGCGGCGCTCGTGATGGGCGCGCCTGCGGAGGCGCAGCGTCAGCCGGGATGGGAGGTCCGCGTCCCCGAGCGCATCGAGCTCGTGCCCGGCGCCTCGGGTGCGCTCGCGATCTCGATCGCGGTCGATCGCGGCCTGACCGTGTCGAAGGACGGCGCGGTGATCGTCGACCTGGCGGCGCCCGCCGGTGTCACGCTGCGCAAGCGCCGGCTCGGGCGTGGCGAGGCGGTGGACGCCGAGGCCGACGCCCCGCGGTTCGCGGTCCCGGTGCGCGCGAACGAGGTCGGCGAGCACACGATCAAGATCCGGACCCGGTTCTGGCTGTGCGGCGGCCGGTCGTGCCGACCGATCGACGTCCGCCGGACCGCGGTGGTGGTCGTCGCCGCGCCACCGCCACCGCCGCCGCCGCCGCAGGTCGATGCAGGCGTCGACGCGCCCCCCGACGCTCGCTGACACCGGACCCGGGCCGACCTTTGGGGCCGCATTACAGCCGGTTAGCGTGCAGATCGCACAGATCGGAACGCCGGGTCGTGCGTCGAACCTATCCATGATCACCCGCCAGAAGCTGGTCACCTTCGCCATCCCGACGACCGCCGTAGCGACCCTCGGCCTCGTGTTCCTGCTCTCGCCTCGGACGCACACCGAGGAGGGGGACATGCCGCCCCGGATCGCGGATCCCTCGCAGACCGGCCGGCAGATCGATGTCGTGTTCGCGGTCGACACGACCGGCTCGATGGGTGGGTTGATCGATGGCGCCAAGCGCACGGTGTGGTCGATCGCCAATCACATCCGGCAGACCGATCCCAACGCCAATCTCCGGATCGGGCTCGTCGCGTATCGCGATGTCGGGGACGACTACATCACGCGCGACTTCGCGCTGACCACGGATCTCGATGCGGTGTTCGCGGAGCTGTCGAGCTACCAGGCCGATGGCGGTGGCGATACGCCGGAGAACGTCGATGCTGCCCTCGACATCACGCTGCACAAGATGAAGTGGCGCGGCGATGCGAAGAAGCTGGTGTTCCTCGTCGGCGATGCACCTCCCGCGAGCCGCGGCGATGTGCCGACGTTCGATGTCCTCGCCCGCGAGGCGGGCGAGCGCCAGATCGTGATCAACACGATCCGGGCGGGCCACGATCCCGAGACCGCGATGTCGTTCCAGCGGATCGCGAGCCTTGGCCACGGCGAGTTCTCGTCGATCCAGCAGGACGGCGGCGTCCAGCAGATCGCGACGCCGTACGACCAGAAGATGGCCGAGCTGTCGGCGACGATCGACAGCACGAGCGTGATCGCGGGTGATGACGGGATCCGGGCCCGCTACGCCGCGAAGATGGGCGCGATGGCCGCGGCGCCCGCGGCTGCCAAGGCGGACCGCGCGTCGTACTACGCCAAGGGCACCGGGGCGCGCAGCTCCGAAGATCTCGTGGGCGGCTACGCCTCGGGCGCGGTCAACGTCGACTCCGTGAAGGACGGAGAGCTGCCCTCGGACCTGCGCGGCCTGGCCAAGCCGGCGCTCAAGGCCGAGCTCGACAAGCGCGTGGCCGAGCGCAAGGCCGCGCAGGCGGAGATCGGGGAGCTCGCGAAGCAGCGCGACGCCTACCTCAAGAACCAGGTCACCGAAGCTCCCCCGGCCGGGTTCGACGTCAAGGTCAAGGAAGCGGTCGAGAAGCAGCTCAAGTAGTCCCGGGCGGCGGTGGGCGTGGTATGTCGCCCCGATGTTGTTTTCTGAACTGGGTCTGATCCCGCCGCTCGCCTCTGCCGTCGCTGCCGAGGGTTATACCGAGCCGACGCCGATCCAGGCCCGCGCCATTCCGCACGTGCTCGCCGGGCGCGACCTCCTCGGACTCGCCCAGACCGGCACCGGCAAGACCGCAGCGTTCGCGCTGCCGATCCTGCAGCGGCTCTCCTCCGACAAGCCAAACGGTCACAACCGGCAGCGGCCGATTCGCTGCCTGGTCCTGACCCCGACCCGCGAGCTCGCGTCGCAGATCGGCGAGAGCTTCTCGACCTACGGCAAGAACCTCCCGCTGCGCAACACGGTGATCTTCGGCGGCGTCGGCATGGACGCCCAGAAGCAGGCGCTCCGCGCCGGCATGGACATCGTGGTCGCCACCCCGGGCCGGCTGCTCGATCTGATGAGCCAGGGGCTCGTCGATCTGCGCCCGCTCGAGGTGTTCGTCCTCGACGAGGCCGATCGCATGCTCGACATGGGGTTCATCCACGACGTCAAGAAGGTGATCGCGAAGCTGCCGCACGTGCGGCAGACGCTGTTCTTCTCCGCGACGATGCCGCGCGAGGCCCAGCAGCTCGCCGATCAGCTGCTGAAGAACCCCGAGACGGTCGCGGTCAAGCCGCCGTCGACGACCGCCGAGAAGGTCGACCAGGAGGTGTTCTTCGTCGAGAAGGCGGACAAGCGCGCGCTGCTCACCGAGGTCCTCCAGGATGCGGCGATGACGCGCGTGCTGGTGTTCTCGCGGACCAAGCACGGTGCGAACCGGATCGCCGAGCACCTGGTGAAGGCGCGGATCGAGTCCGAGGCGATCCACGGCAACAAGAGTCAGGGCGCTCGCGAGCGCGCACTCGCCGGCTTCAAGTCCGGTCGCGTCCGCGTGCTCGTCGCGACCGACATCGCGGCGCGCGGCATCGATGTCGACGCGGTCACCCACGTCGTCAACTTCGATGTGCCCGAGGTCCCCGAGACCTACGTGCACCGGATCGGTCGCACCGCACGTGCCGGCGCCTCCGGCATGGCGCTGACGTTCTGCGAGGTCGACGAGCGCGGTGATCTGCGCGCCATCGAGAAGCTGACCCGTCAGGAGATCCCGGTCGTCGAGGGGCATCCCTACGAGTCGAAGATCCCGCACTCCGCCAATCCGCCGCGGCTGTCGGCGCGCGAGAAGGAGCGAGGCGACAAGAGCGATCGTCCGCCGCAGCGCGGTCACGGTCGCAACGACCGCGGCGGCGGTGGCGGCGGTGGCCGGCGTGGCGGCGGCGGTGGTGGCGGCGGCGGTCGAGGCCGCGGCCCCGCCCGTCCCCCGAGTGCCTGATCGGCACACGCGATGCTTCGCCTTCCCGGTGGGAGGTCAACATGAAGAAGTTCATGGACGTGCACACCGGGATGCATGGCGTCACGCAGGAGCTGCTCGCACAGGAGCACCAGAAGGATCTGCAGATCCAGGATCAGGAGGGAGTCCACTTCCTACATGCCTGGGCAGACCCTGCGACTGGTCGCGGGTTCTGTCTGTCCGAGGGGCCGAACAAGGAGGCGGTCCAGAGGATCCACGAGCGCGCCGGCCATCCGGCCGATGAGATCTTCGAGGTCTCGTTCGAGGTCGAGTAGGGCGTCGTTGCGACAGATGTCCGTGCGCTGCCATCTCGTGTGTGACGCAAATGTGCGTCGCGCCCGACAATGAACGCAGCACGGACCACGAGAACTGCGTGCGAGATCCTCGATCGCTGGTATCTGATCCGCTAGCCGAACCAGCGGGGGACGAGCTCGTCCGCGGGACCGGCGTCACACTCGGTGAACAGCGCGCGAGCACCGTCGAACACCTCGAGGTTGAGGAGCACGCGCCGCGCGCCGCTGAGCTCTGCCCACCGCACGAAGCTGGATGCCGGCTCGACCGTGCCCGACGTTCCGATCGCGACGAACAGATCGCAGTCGCGTAGCGCCTGCTTGACCGTGCGCTCCGCGTCGACCGGAATCGGTTCGCCGAACAGCACGACCGACGGCCGCATCCGCTCCCCGCAGTGGACCGGCGCGTCGCCATCGGGAGGCTCGAGCTCGGTCGTACAGACCTCGCACCGCCAGCGCCGGAGGCTGCCGTGGAATTCGCAGACGTTGCGCGAGCCCGCACGCTGGTGAAGGCCGTCGACGTTCTGCGTGATGATGTGGAACTTCGTGCCGCGCGGCAGCGCTTCCTCGAACGCGGCGAGCACGCGATGGGCCGGGGTCGGTTGCACGGCGCCGATCGCGCGGCGGAACGACCAGAACAGATCACAGACCGCCGCACGATCGGTCGCGAGCGCGGCTGCATCCGAGAGCTTCGCGAGTCGTTCGTCGGTCCACAGCCCGCCGGGCCCGCGATACGTCGGCAGCCCCGCGCTGTGCGAGAGGCCGGCGCCGGTCAGGAGGACGATGCTGCGATAGCGTGCGAGGTCCATCTGCTTAGTGTTCACGAGACAATATCAACTGCAAGGGGCGACCGGTGGTCGACGAGCGGACGCAGCTCCGGAGCCGCCAGGCGCTGGTCGCGCTCGGAGAGGCGTCGGGTCGATGCGCGCGAGCTCTCTAGCGCCAGTCGGTGATCGTCTGCCGGAGCTCGCCGAGCCGAGCGCGCGACAGCGTGCCGACCGCGGCGACCACGAGGTTCTCGGGCGTCAGCACCTGCTGGGCGACCCGCACGACGTCCTCGATCTTGATCGCCGACATCGCCGCGAGCCGCTGCGACAGCGACGGCGGCGGGTAGTAGAGCGCGGTGCCGCCGAACCAGCCGACCATCGCGGACGCATCGTCGATCGCGGCGAGCGTCTCGTAGCGATAGCGAATGCGCGCCTTTGCGAGCTCGTCGTCGGTGACCTGACCGTTGCGCAGGCCATCGAGCAGCACGAGCAGCTCCTTGACCAGCGACGGCACCTTCGCGTTCGCGGTCGCGCTGCTGATCTCGAACAGCGCGGTGTCGGCCAGCGGCTCGATCGAGGCGTTGATCGAGTACGCGAGGCCCTTCTGATCGGCGAGCGTGTAGTGCAGCCGCGTCGACATCCCATCATCGAGCACGCGCAGCAGCGCGACGAGCGCGATGTACGCGGGGTCCATCTCGGGCAGCGCGCGGAACAGGATCGCGAGCGAGGTCTGCGAGCCGGAGTCGGGCACGTGCTTCAGCAGCGGCCCCTTCGCCATCTGCGGTGCTGCGGGCACCTCGACGCGCGTGCCGGTCGGCATCCGGGCGAGTGCACGGGCGGCCGACTCGACGATCCGGCCGTGCTCGATCGGACCTGCGACGCAGAGGTGCGCGTTGCTGGCGCCGTAGAACGTCGAGAAGTGGCGCTCGACATCGGTGACGGCGAACCGCTCGACGTTGGTCCGCGGTCCGATGATCCGCTGGCCGAGCGGGTGAGCATCGAACGCGAGGCCGCGCGCGATGTCGTCCGCGTTGATCTCGGAGCCTTCCTCGTCGTAGTCCTCGTTGATCTCCTCGAGGATCAGCTGGCGCTCGAGCTCGATATCCGAGAACCGGGGCTTGCCGAGGAGCTCACCGAGCAGCTCGATCGCCGACGGGACGTGGGAGGGCTCGAGAGCGAGCTGGAACAGGGTGTAGTCGCGGCCGGTCTCGGCGTGCAGGGTCGAGCCGAGGTGCTCGACCGCCGTGTTGAGTGCCAGCGAGGTCGGATAGCGCTCGTTGCCGCGGAACAGCATGTGTTCCACGAAGTGGGACAGGCCGTTGTCGGCGGGGGTCTCGAACCGGGAGCCGACCTTGATGAACAGGGCACAAACGGCCGTGTGGAGGTGCGGGAGGGCCACGGTGGTCACCGCCAGCCCGTTAGCGAGCGTGGTGGTCTCGACGAGCGGGTCCAGCTCCACGGATGAGGCTTACCATGGCTTTGATTGACGCCATCGGTGGATCGGCGGTATCACCTCGGAAGAACGATGCTTCTCAAGAAGATCGTCATTGCCGAAGACGACGACGCTATTGCCCACATGGTCAACATGGCCCTGGGTGACGCGGGATTCCTGTGCCTGCGTGCCCGCGATGGGGACGAGGCGCTGAAGCTCGTCAAGGCGCATGACCCCGACCTCCTCGTCCTCGACGTGATGATGCCCCGGGTCGACGGCCTCGAGGTCGCCCGCCGGCTCAAGGCCGACGTCATGTGGTCGCGCACGCCGATCCTGATGCTGACCGCGCTCGCGAGCACCGACGACCAGGTCGCCGGTCTCGAAGCAGGCGCCGATGCGTACATGTCCAAGCCGTTCGACCTGCGCGAGATGAGCGCACGGGTCAAGGCGCTGGTTCGCGCCGCTCGCCGCGAGCGCAATCGCAACCCGACGACGAACCTCCCCGGATCGCGTGCGATCGACGAGGAGATCGAGGGCGCGCTCAAGAGCGGCAAGCCGACCGCCGTCGTCCACATCGACATCCTCGCGTTCGACGCCTACTCGGACTCGATCGGCATCGTGGCGTCCGAGGACACGGTCAAGGCGCTCGGTGCCTGGCTCCTCGAGGCGGCACGTGCAGCGTCGGGCGGCGGTGCGTTCGTCGGCCACATCGGTGGCTCGGACTTCCTCGCGGTCCTCGCTCCGGAGCACGCCACGCCGTTCCTCAGCGGCGCGGAAGCCGCGTTCGACAGCAAGCGTGCGGCACTGCCGGGCGACGCCAAGTCGTTGCACCTCGTCGCCGCCGTCGCGCACACCGACGGATTGAACCTGAACACCGGCGCCGACGAGCTCGGCCGCCGGCTCGGCAAGGCGATGAAGGCTGCGAAGGCCGCGGGCAAGACGAACCACGTCGTGTGGGCTCCTCCGCCCCAGGCTGGCTAGCTGACCTGTGTCGTCACCGGACGACCGCGCTGACCGCCCGAACGATACCGACCCCGCGGTCGCTGACACGCAGTCGTCCGACGCCCCCGGCGCGGCATCGGCATCGGCATCGGCATCGGCTTCGGCCTCGGCGTCCTCCTCCGCGAGTCGCGGGCCGCGTGCGATCCGCCCCGGGGACACGCTCGGTCGCTACGAAATCGGCGACGAGCTCGGCGAGGGCGGCATGGCGACGGTGTTCCGTGCCCGCGACAAGGAGCTGCGCCGCGACGTCGCGGTGAAGGTCCTGTTCCCGCACCTCGCTCGCCGGCCCGACATCGTGCGCCGGTTTCATCGCGAGGCACGGGCGGCCGCGGGGCTCGAGCACGCGAACATCCTGCGGATCTACGACGTCGGTGGCGCCGAGGGCGACGACCCGCCGTACATCGTGATGGAGATGATCCGCGGTCGGACGTTGCTCGAGGACATCGAGCAGCGCGGCCCGATGTTCTCCGAGATCGTGGCGTGCGTCGGTGTGCTTCTCGCCGATGCGCTGGCCGCGGCGCACAAGGCGTCGATCGTCCATCGCGACGTCAAGCCCGCCAACGTCCTCGTCGCGGCCGGTGGTCGCCTGCTGCTCGCCGACTTCGGCGTGGCGCGGCTCGAGACCGAGGACTCGCTGGTGACCAAGACCGGCGCGTTGCTCGGAACGCCGGCGTACATGAGCCCCGAGCAGGCGATGGGCGACACCGCCACGGCGAAGAGCGATCTGTACTCGCTCGGCGCGACGCTCTATCAGCTCGCGACCGGGATGCTGCCGTACACCGGCGGCTCGGCGAAGGTGCTCGCGCAGATCGCGACGGGGGCGCTGGTGCCCCCGCACAAGAAGCGCGCGGCCGTCGGGCCCGACCTGTCGAACGTGATCGTCGCGTTGATGGCGACCGCGCCCGAGGACCGCGTCGCGAGCGCGGTGATCGCATCCAGCGAGCTTCGCGCGATCGCGGTGGCGGGCGGCCTCGGCGATCCGACCGAGGAGCTCGCCGCGTACTTCACCGACGCCGAGGCGTTCATCCGCGAGCGGTCCCCGAAGATCGTCGCCGCGACGATCGGCGCCGCGCACCGCGCGAGTGCCGACGGCAAGCTGCCGCGCGCGATGGCGCTCGCGGATCGTGCGGCCGCGCTGGCGCCCCATGATCCGGCGGTCACGACGCTGATCGAGACCCTCGCCGAGGGCGGGCGGTCGCGCGGCCGGAGAAAGCTCCTCGCGATCACCGGGCTCGGGCTCGCGCTCGCGGGCGGCGGCACCGCGGTCGCGCTCGGCGCGTTCGGCGACGATGATCGCCGCGACGCCGGTACGCGGGTCGCCGACGCCAGCGTGGCGGAGCTCGGTACCGCCGATGCCGGCAGCACCGGCTCGCTGCTCGATGCCGGTGCCATCGCGATCTCCGTCGATGCGAGCAGCCCGGCGCCGCGCGACGCAGCGGTCGTCGTGAGCGCGCGCGATGCCGGCACGCCGCGATCGCGCCTCGACGCGAGCACCGCCGTCGCGCTCGCCACCGATGCCAGCATCACCGTCGACGCCGCGTCGGCGGTCGTCGCTCCTCCGACCGATGCGGCCTTGGATTCGTCGCTCGATGCGTCGCTCGGGCCGGTCACCGCGACCGGTGCGATCCTCGTCCGCAACGACACGTTCTGCGACGTCTCGATCGATGGCGAGAGCAAGGGCCTGATGTATCCGGCGACCGCCAGGCCGATCCGCGTACCCGCCGGTCCCCACACCGTGGTCTGCAGCCAGGCCTCGAACCACAAGAGCTGGACCCAGCAGGTCGAGGTCACCGCGGGCGAGACCAAGGTCGTCACGGGCTCGCTGCTCCCGGCGTTCGATGTCGCGTTCGCGACGGACGTCCTGGTCGGCGGCGTGCTCTACAAGGCAGGCACCGCGACCAAGCTCAAGGGCCGCCACGAGATCAAGAAGGACGGGGTCGTCCGCTGGGTCACGATCAACGGGACGTGCCAGGTCCGCGACAAGCCCGAGCTCGACTGCTACCGGTAAATCGTGGCCTGACCCCATTTCCTGGATCCCTGACAGCGCTGTCGCGATCGCTGCCGGGGCGGCCGAACCGACGGCCCGTGGAGCCTCGCGATCCGGGCACTTGCGGATGGCAGGGTGGTTGCAGCACCGTGGAGCCTCGTGATTCGCGCCGCGCTCGTACTCTTCGCTGGTGGCCTCGTGGCCGGCTGCTTCTATGCCGACGAGATCAATCAGCGCCCCGCGATCACGATCCGCGGTGAGCCCGCGCAGGCGCTGTACCGGGGCGACCACCTGGTGCTGACCGCGCAGTCCGAGGATCCCGATGGGCACTACGTGACCTATCGCTGGCGGGCGTACGCCTGCACCGACCCGACCGCGCTCGATGGCTGCGACCCGGTTCCCTTCGATACCGAGCTCGTCGAGACCCTCGAGCTCGACGTGCCGATCGTGCGCGCCAACGACCTGCCGGTGGCGTCGCTGCGGATCGTGCTCGAGGCCACCGACGAGCTCGGTGCGACCGCGCGACCGAGCGAGGAGCTGGTGCTCGCGGTCGTCAATCGTCCGCCGTCGCTCGTCCTCGATCGCAGCAGCCGCTACGCGTTCGTCGAGGGCACCCCGATCGACGTGTTCGCCAAGGTCGGCGATCTCGATGATGGTCCGGCGAAGGTCGCCCCGCTGACCTGGGTCGTGTTCGGGCCCGCGGGCGCCGATACCGTGAATGCGCTCGTCGATCGGTCGCTCGCGCAGGACCCCGAGGATCCGGACCACCTGCAGTTCGCCAAGGTGTTCACGCCCAACATGGCGGGTGACTGGACGCTGCGGGTGACCGCGATGGACCCGTTCGACAGCGTCAGCGTCGACATGATGCTCACGGTCACGCAGGACGGCCCGCCGTGCCTCGCACAGCTCCAGCCGATCGTTCCGCCGTTCCCGGTCGCGCTGCCGCTGACGGATCCGACGCTGTTCAGCGTGCCGATCGTGATCGACGATCTCGATCTCTATCCGCCGCAGCCCGACGACGAGATCCTCGGTGTCACGTCGTTCACCTGGTCGGTCAAGGCGCCCGGTCAGGCGACCCACGTCGCGATCCCCGGCGCGACGAGCAACACGTTCGCGTTCGATCCGGCGGGCTACGCGCTCGGTGACGTCGTCGAGGTCCGCGTCCAGATCGCCGATCGGGTCCCCGAGGCGATCAACTGCCTCGACAGTGAGCAGAGCTGCTCCGTGATCTCGCAGCCCACCTGCATGCAGCGCCAGACCTGGCGCGTGGAGGTCCGATGACCACGTCCCGCTGGTTGATGATCACGGCTGCCCTCGCCGCGGCATCCCTGGTCGGTTGCGCCGGGTCCGCCGACGGCGCGAACGACGAGTGCAACGTCAGCTTGCTCGTCACGCCGTCGACGCCGATCGCGGGGCCCGACAGCGAGGTCACCGTCACCGCGTCGACCCAGAGCGCGCCCGGCGTCCTCGCGTTCGACTGGCGCGTCACCTACATGAGCGCCCCGATCCCGTTCGACGTCTCGGCGCCGAACGAGTCCGAGATCACGTTCACCGCGCTCGAGCCCGGCATCTACGAGGTCACGCTCGACATCGGCAGCGGCTCGATCTGCCCGCAGCAGAGCATCCGGGTCAACGTGCTGCCGAGCGGGAGCACCACGCTCGACGTCCGGCTCCACGTCACCCCACCGATCACGATCGATGTCCCGCCGATCGATCGCCGGATCCGGGTGTTCGGCGGCACGGACTACGATCTCGGTCCGGTCGTGCTCGATCCGGGCGTGCGCGCCATCGGTAACGTGCGGACCGCCGGCAACGTCGGCGTCCCGGCGTACCTCGCGTTCGTTCCCGATGGCATGAGCGAGGCGGTCGTGGAGTCGTTCTCCGACGCGGCCGGCGCGTACAGCACGCAGCTCCTGAACTCCGACCACGAGGTGCTCGTGATCCCGGCGTCGAGCCTGCTCGCGCCGCGCAAGCTGCCGTGGACGACCACCCAGACCACGCTGATGGTCGACGGTGGGACGCTGATCGCCGGCCTGGTTCGCCACGGTGGTGTCGCGATCGCGGGAGCGAGGGTGCAGCTGATGATCGACGGCGTGCCGTCGACGCTCGGCACCACCGCGGGAGATGGCAGCTTCACCGTGCGTGGCGTGCCGTCGAGTGGCGCGATGGTCGCGGTCGAGGTGCAGCCGCCGGTGTCGACCGGGTTGCCGCGGCTCGAGGCGTTCGGGACGTTCGACCTCGGGACGTCGCTCGCGATCACGTACTCGAGCCTGCTGACCACCCGCAACCTCGCCGGCACCCAGGTCCGGCGCAACGGCAGCATCGTTCCCGGCGCAAAGGTCACGGTCGTCGGCGAGCTCGGTGCGATCGGCACCGTGGTGACCGGCGCGACGAGCGCGACCGCGAGCGGGGTCACCCGGGTCACCGTCACCGCGGACGCCGGCGGCACCTTGCCGAGCCTGATCGCACCCGCTGCAGCGCTGTCGGCGGTCGTCACCGTCGACGCCGCGAGCCAGGACCTCGCGGTGGCCGCTCTCGACCTGACGACCGGCGTTCCGTCGACGATCAGCGCGCCGTCGATGACGACCAAGCTGACGACCGTGCTCGGCGAGGCCCCGCTCGATGGTGCGCGGCTCGACCTCGTGCCGACCGGTGCCCTCGCGCTCGCCGGCGTCCCGACCCGTCAGCTCACCGGTGATGGCAACGGCGCGGTCGTGATCTCGTTCCCGAGCGGCAGCAAGTACGACGCGTACTTCTCGGATCCCGCGGGCCGGTCGGGCCAGCGCGTCGTGCTCGATCTGACGTCGGCCACCGTCGGCACCTCGTACACGCTCGGCGCGGCGGTCAACGTCAGCGGCACGCTCCGCGTCACCGGCAACCCGAACCGGATCCGGGGCGCGTCGGTGCAGATCCTGTGCATGACGTGCTCGGGCCTCGATCGCGACCGCCCACTCGCCGAGGACGCGTCGGACGAGGCAGGCGACTTCGTGCTCGCGGTTCCTGACCCCGGCACGATGTAGGATCGCGCGGATGCTGCGTCCCTGGTCCTGCCTCGTGCTCGCTGTCGTCGTCGCGGCGTCGCTGCACGCCGGGGGCCTGCGACGTGCGCACGCCCAGCAGGCGCCCGATGCGGTGGCGCTGCTCCCACTCGACGCCGATCACCGCCTCGAGATCTACGGGCAGCCCGTCGCCAGCGAGATCGCACGCGTGCTGGTGGCCGGCGACATCGACGTCGTCGTCGTCGGCCCGAAGATGGCGGTGCCCGAGCGCGCGAAGTTGATCGTCGACGGTCGGATCGCGAGCGCGAAGGGGGACGCGGTCGTGCTCACGCTGCGCGTTCGCAGCAGGGTCGATGGGACCGTGCTGTCCACGATGCAGGCCACCGCGACGAGCCTCGCCACCATCGACAAGGCAGCCGCCGATCTGTCGGCGCGCGTGCTGCCCGAGATCCGCGGTCGGCTGGCCGCGATGCGCACGACCGCCGAGCCCCCGCGGCGGCCGACCGAGGCACCACCGCCGGTCGCCACGACGCCGAAGCAGCGGCCGATGCTGGTCTCGGTGCGCGCGACGAACCGGGCCGGGGAGCCGCTCCAGGCGCCGCTGGTCGCCGCCGTCGCGACCTGGGCCGGCGCCCACCGCCGCGAGCCGGTGGCGACCGATCCCGAGCTCCTCGGTCGCAAGCGGATCACCGACACCGTGAAGGCGAGCGGCAACGACCTCGCGATCGCGTTCGAGATCGTCGGCTTCACGTTCGAGCCGGGCCCGATCCCGTTCGGGCGTGCGCGGGTTCGCGTCCGGATCTCCGACGCGGTCGGCATCGTGTTCGATCGCGTGATCGTCACGGACTCGGTCGTCGGCGACAAGGCGATGACGCTCGACGGCCTCGCCGTCCGGACCGCGCGCGAGGTCGTCGACATCATGCGTCCCCACGTTCAGCGGACGGTCGCCGGATGGCGGTGAGGGCGCTCTGCATCGCGCTCGTCGTCGCGGGGCTCGCCGCGCCCGTGCACGCGCAGCCGTCGGGAACTCCGTCGGAGGTGCTGCGACTGGGCAACGCGGCTGCCACCGCGGGTGACTGGCAGACCGTCAGCGCGCTGACCGAGACCCTGCTGAAGGCGCAGCTGCCGTCCTCCGATCTCGCCGAGGCGCACCGGCTCGCGGGCCTCGCGGCGTTCTTCCAGAAGAACATCGGCACCGCCGAGCTCCACTTCCTGTCTTATCTGAGGATCGATCTCGACGGCCAGCTCGATCCGAACCTGTATCCGCCCGAGGCGATCCTGTTCTTCAACGACGTCAAGGCCAAGCACAACGCCGAGCTCCGCGCGCGCCGAAAGCGCGGCAACCGCTACCGCGTGCTGACCCTGGTTCCGATGTTCGCGCAGTGGCAGAACGGCGAGCGCACCAAGGGAATCGTCGTCGGTACGATGTTCACGACGTTCCTCGTCGCCAACGCGACGAGCTTCGGTCTCCTGCGCTCGTGGTGCAACGAGCAGGACCGGACCTGCGATGCGCCCACGAACCGCACCCAGCTCGCCGGTCAGCTCCGCGCGATCAACCTGGTGACCGGTGTGGGTCTGATCGCAACGTATGCGTACAGCGTGTACGATGGTGTGAAGGGATATCGGCGGATCACACGGGAGGAGCGCATCGTCCCGTTCGTCACTGCGAGCTCTTCCGATAGTTTCATCGGAGTTGCGGGCACTTTCTGATCGTCCTACATGCGATTGGGGGGATCAGCCCCTGGCCGCGCCACCACGGGACACACGAGCAGCTATCCGACTGTCGTCGATCGCCCACGGCGTATAGGCCCCTTCTTCATTGAGATCGGGAAGGGGGCTCAGCTACGATTCTACTTCGCGTGAGGCAGCCCGTCCCATTTGGGAAATACCTCCTGCTCGACCGGATCAGCGTCGGCGGGATGGCCGAGGTCTTCAAAGCCAAGTCCTATGGCGTCGAAGGCTTCGAGAAGATCATCGCGATCAAGCGAATCCTCCCGACGATGGGCGAGGACCGCGACTTCATCAAGATGTTCATCGATGAGGCGAAGATCGCAGGTCAGCTCGCTCACGCGAACATCTGTCAGATCTTCGAGCTCGGCCGCATCGACGGATCGCACTTCATCGCGATGGAGTACATCTGGGGCAAGGATCTGCTCCAGATCCAGAACCGGCTGCGCAAGATCAAGCAGCAGATGCCGATCTCGATGGCGTGCTTCTGCATCGCCAAGGTGCTCGAGGGGCTCGACTACGCCCACCGCAAGCGGGACCCGCTCGGGCGTCCGCTCGAGATCGTCCACCGCGATTGCTCGCCACAGAACGTGCTCGTCTCGTACGAGGGCGAGGTCAAGGTCATCGACTTCGGGATCGCGAAGGCGACGTCGCGCAACTCGCGCACGATGGCCGGCGTCCTCAAGGGCAAGTTCGGCTACATGTCCCCCGAGCAGGTCCGTGGCCTGCCGCTCGATCGCCGCAGCGACATCTTCGCGCTCGGCACGATGCTCTACGAGTGCCTGACCGGCGAGCGCCTGTTCCAGGGCGAGACCGACTTCTCGACGCTCGAGAAGGTCCGCAACGTCGACGTACAGAACCCGCGCGCGATCAACCCGGCGATCCCGGAAGAGATCGAGCGCGTGATCATGAAGGCGCTCGCGAAGGACGTCGACGATCGGTACCAGTGGTGCAGCGAGATGCTCGCGGATCTCCAGAAGTACCTGATGGGCCAGGACGTCGTGTTCACGGCCAAGTCGCTCTCGGGCTGGCTCAAGGATGTCTTCACCGGTGAGATCGAGAAGGAGCGCCAGCTCCTCGAGACGTACAAGCGGGTCGGTCGCGACGGTCTGATCGCGGGTGTGCCCGCGGCCGAGGCGAAGATGGACGTCGTCGAGACGCTCGGCGAGGCCGGCATGCCGGAGGGCGACGCCACCCAGCTCGGCAGCCCGAGCTTCGAGGATCTCGAGGCGGCGCTCGCCGCCGGTGCATCGCCGCAGTCCGCGGGACCGGCGCTCGGCTCGCCCGCATCGCGCGCCAAGACGCCCGCCCCGGCCGTCCAACCCAAGCCCAAGCGCCACGACGACGACAACGACGGCGACTTCGGCGAGGAGGCTCCGACCGAGATCTTCGGCGAGCTCGAGCATGGCGCCGCCACGCCGCCGGTCGGCAAGCCCACGGTCCCGCAGCCTCAGCCGATCGCCGCCGCTCCGCGCGCAGCGACCGGCGCGATGGCACCGATGGCCAAGCCGCCGCGACCGCCACCGGGTGGACGGACGCCGACCCAGGCCCCGCCGCTGTCGGGAGGCGCCGCCGCACCGCTGGCCGCCGCCAGCGCGCCGCCCGCACGGACGTCGCCGGTGCCGTCGTCGGTCGACGCCGGGTTTGCTGCGGCGCAGGGCTCGCAGCCGTCGCCGGGGCAGGGCTATCCGGCCCAGGCCGCTCCGGGCGCGCAGCCAAACCCGTATCCAGCGCCGGCCTATGGCCAGCAGCCGCACATGGCGGGCGCTCCGCCGCTCGGCACCCCGAACGCGATGGAGATCTCGCAGTCGCAGCCGATGAACGCGCTGGCCCCGAACCAGAGCGGCCCCGCGAAGACACTGATGGGCGGGATGATCCCGGCCGCCAGCCACCCGACGGCCGGCAATTACGGCCCGAACTATCGCGTCACCGGCCAGCAGCCCGCGTACACCGGGCCGCACCAGCAGCAGCAGGGCTATCCGTCGCAGCCGAACCTGCAGCCGCCGGTGCAGCCGCAGTACCCGCAGCAGTACCCGTCCAATCCGTCGATGTACCCGCCGGGCGCCATGAACACCGGCGGCTACCAGCAGGCGGGCCCGGCACCGGCCGTCGATCCGCAGCAGCAGCAGCTGACGCAGGAGCCAAAGAAGCGATCGTCGATCGGCCGCGACGTCGCGATCGGCATCGCGATCGCGGGCCTCGTGCTCGGTGGCTTCCTCGCGGTGAAGTTCCTGGTCCTCGATTCGGGCAGCGGCTCGGGCAGCGGAAGCGGGAGCGCGGCGACGGCGTCGATCGCAACCGTCAAGCTCACCCTGCCGGCGGGGGTGTCCGCGGATCTGTTCGTCGACGACAAGAAGATCGCGACCGTCCGTGACGGCCAGGAGATCCCGGTCAGCGCCGGCTCTCGCAAGGTCAAGCTGCTCGGACCCAACGGCGCCAAGTGCGAGCAGAAGCTCGAGCTCCCCGGCGGCAAGAAGACGCCGGTCGAGTGCGCGCTCACGGCAGCGGTCGTCGAGGCGCCCGCGACGGCCGGCAGCGGTAGCGCAGCGGGCAGTGGCGCAGGCAGCGCGGCAGCGGGCAGCGCAGCGGTCGGCAGCGGAGCGGGCAGCGCGGCGGGCAGCGCGGCGGCTACCACCGGCACTGGCAGTGGCAGTGGCAGTGCCGCGGCCGCGGTCGTGAAGCCGGTCGACACCACCCCCAAGACCACGACCACCACGACCACCACCGTCCCGGTCGACAAGACCAACGCGACGGCAACGGTCAAGCCGGTCGACAAGACGACGGCGACCACCACCACGACCAAGCCGGTCGACAAGACGACCACGAACCCGACGACCACGACGACGACGAAGCCCGTCGACAAGGTCAAGCCGAAGACCACGTCGGCCGCGACCAAGCCCGCCGAGGACAAGTCGGTCGGCTACCTGATCGTGCAGAGCAAGCCGTCGGCAAAGATCTCGATCGATGGCGTGGCCACCGGATCGTCGACGCCGACCGGCAAGATCCAGCTCGCGCCGGGTCGCCACAAGGTCACGTTCCTCGTCGGCGACGACAAGTTCACGTTCGCCGTCTCGGTCAAGGCCGGCGAGACGGTCACGCTCAACAAAGAGCTGCAGTAGTCAGCGGCCGCTGCCGGCGGTGCATCGCGCGGCGCGCGACGCCGCGGTCATGTCCGTGATCGGGCCCGTGATCAGGCTTGTTCGCCAGCGGCCGCTTTGGCTTCGCTGGTCTCGAGCTCGGACAGCTTGGACTCGAGCTCGGCGATCCGATCGGCGAGTGCGCGGACGTCCTTGTTGACGCTCGCGAACGGCGAGATGCCCTCGATCGCAGTGCGGATCTTTCCGTCGACCTGCTTCTGCCAATCGTCGAGCCGGGTCTTCGAGCTCTCGACCCATTCGCGGAGCGACGCGAGGCTGCGCTTCTTGACCATCGCCTCGTCGTTGGACTCGTGCGCCGGATCGGTCGACACCTCGTCGGGAGGATCGCCTTCCTTGCGCAGCTTCGCCGGCAAGATGCTCTGCACCTTGGCCTGCGCCGCCGCGAACCACTCCCGAGCGCTCTCGCCGCCGCTCTGGATGATGTTGCGCATCGCACCAAGCGGCAGGAAGCTGCGCTGCTTCTTCTCTTCCTCGAAGATGATCTGGGCCAGGGTGACCGTGGTCAGGTCCTCCTTGGTCTTGTTGTCGACGATCTTCACATCGTCGCCATTGCGAATCATCTCGCTGATCTGGTCGAGCGTTACGTACCGAGAGTGCTCGGTGTCGTACAGCTTGCGGTTGGCGTATCGCTTGATGATCCGGGCTTCGGGCATGGTGCGATCACCTCTGTGATTCCAAAAGTATCACGCACCGCGCCATGACCTCAACGTGCCACAATGCACGCGTGGGCCCGGACCACATCATCGGCCGCTTGAAAGCCCTTCGCGACGCCCGGATGCGCGTGCTGGCGCTGGTCGAAGCGTTGGGCCAAGGTGAGCCCGGTCTGTGGGTGGAGACCCTCGCCGCGATCGTCACCCGCGCCCAGCTCACGGATGACGCGGACACCCAGGCGGCCCTGGAATGCGTGCGCCAGGCGACCGCCGACCCGGCGCTGGCCTATCACACGCGGTCGGCGCTGTACGAGGCGGCGATCGAGCGTGGGCTGACCCCGATCGCCCGGCTGTTCCTGTCGGCGTCCCCCTCGGTGGTCGCCAAGGCGCAGCTCGCCAAGCAGCTCGCCCCCGAGCGCAAGCTCGAGCCCAAGGGCCGGCCGCTCACCCTCGGCGAACGCAAGGCGCTGGCGCGGACCCATCGGCGCGAGGACCTGCTGCTGCTGATCCGCGATCCCCACCCGGCCGTCGTCGCGATCTTCCTCGATAATCCCCACGTCACCGAGAGCGACGTCGTGCGGGTCGCGGCGCAGCGCCCCGCAGTCCCCGAGTCGTTGACCCGGATCGCGGCGCATCCGCGCTGGTGCGTGCGCCATGCGGTCAAGCGCGCGCTGGTGATGAACCCGTCGACGCCGCTCGCGGACGCGATCCGGATCGCGACGACGTTGCGGCCGCAGGAGCTCGCGGAGCTCGCAGCCGATCCGCAGCTGCCCGAGCCACTGCGACGTCATGCCGCGGACCTCCACGCTGCATCGCAGCGGCGTCCGCAGGCGTAGAGGTCAGCTCTCGGCCGACTTCTTCTTGCGGCGCACGACCACTTCTTCCCACTCCCCGTCGTCCGCCTCGGTGCCCTTGCTCAGCTCCTTCGGCTTCTTCGCCGCGAGCTGCTTCTTGTCCTTGGTCTCGAGCTCCTTGTCGTCGTCGTCGTCGTCGACGTTCGACGATTTCTTGAAGTTCTTGATGCTCCGACCCAACGCGTCGCCGATGCCCGGCAGCTTGTTGGCTCCGAACACGACGAGGACGATGAGCAGGATGACGACTAGCTCGCCCATACCGGGCATGGAGATCTCCTTGGGTTGCCGGCAATCTAGCACTGTTTCTGCGAAGGGCTCCCGCCGGACCCGGAATCGGACCAAATCGGCGGCCTGAAAAACTTGGTTCAGGTCGGGGGCGCCGCCTATGTTCGAACCCATGCGCGCCGTCGGCCTCGGCCTACTTATGTACGTGGCGCTGGGCACAGCTGGTGGACCGGCCCATGCGGACGACACCACCGTGGTTCACGCAGGCGCGCAGGACGCGCCGCCGGTAAAGCCCGGGGACCCGGTGCTCCCGCAGCAGGCCGATGGGCGACGCGCGGTCCGCGGCTGCGCGGTCGACGAGGTCTGCGGCCGCGAGCCGAGCATGCGCGAGCTCGAGGTCGAGCTGTTCCCGCCACCCGGGGCGAGCCCGTGGTTCGACGAGCGGACCGCGCCGACCAGCCGGCTCGAGGCGAGCACCGCCCGCACGATCAAGAAGCCGAGCGAGCTGCGCCCCGATCAGCCATGGCTCGATCAGCTCGAGCTCCCCGACCTGCCGATGCGGTGGTCGCAGAAGCTCGTCGACTACCTGGTGTTCTACAAGACCGACCCGCGCGGTCGCTCGATCATCGCGAGCTGGCTCGTCGCCCAGGGCCGCTACAAGGAGATGATCTCGGCGTACCTGCGCAAGGCGCA
Source organism: Myxococcales bacterium (assembly GCA_028287135.1). GTDB lineage: Bacteria > Myxococcota_A > Polyangia > Haliangiales > Haliangiaceae > JABFXX01. The sequence continues at coordinate 4,786 of JAQBQE010000016.1, read as the reverse complement.
TCTGCCCCAGGATCTGATCTACGTCGCGATGATCGAGTCGTCGTACGACCCGAACACGCTGTCGTCGGCAGGGGCGCTCGGGCTGTGGCAGTTCATGCCGGCCGCGGGCCAGATCTACGGCCTGCGTCAGGACCGCTGGGTCGACGAGCGCAAGGATCCGTTCCGCTCGACGATCGCGCAGATGGATTACTTCCACGATCTCTACCAGCGGTTCGGCGACTGGCACATCGCGCTCGCGTCGTTCAACGTCGGCTACGGCGCGATGCTGCGCTCGGTCGCGCGCTACAACACGAACGACTACTACAAGCTGTGCGAGTACGAGAACGGTCTGCCGTGGGAGACCTGCCTGTACACGCCGAAGATCCTCGCGACCGCGATCGTCGGCCACAACCGCGCGCTGTTCGGGATGGACAAGCTCGCGGTCAAGACCCCCGAGACCTGGGACGACGTCTCGGTGCCGGTGTCGATGACGTTCGCGACGATCGCGCGCGCGGCGGGCGTCGCGGAGTCCGAGATCAAGCGACTCAACCCGCATCTCCGTCGCGGGCGGACGCCGCCGGCGGAGACCGGGTACCTCGTACGCGTGCCGGTAGGACGCAAGGCCGAGACCCAGCGCCGGCTGATCGAGCTGCAGTCCGACTGGGATGGCTACGACGCGTACGTCGTCGCGCACGGCGAGCGGTTCGAGGACATCGCGACCACGTACGGGATCTCGACGTCGACCCTGCGCAAGCTCAACGGCGTCGAGCACGAGTCCGAGATCTCGGGCGGCACGGTGCTCGTCGTGCCGCGGATCAGCGCCGACCAGCGCGCGAAGAACCGGGCCAAGGCCAAGGCCAAGCTGCTCGGCTCGGGCATCGATCAGAAAGAGGGCGAGCAGCTGATCGTGCCGGTGCCCGACAAGGACTTCCTCGTCGACGGCACGCAGCGGGTGTTCTACCGGGTCGTCACCGGTGACACGGTTCCGTCGATCGCGAAGGCACTCGGGGTCAAGCGCGCGCAGCTCGAGGACTGGAACGGGCTCGAGGAGGGCGCGAACCTGCATCCCAAGATGGTGCTCGTCGCGTTCGTCTCTCCGACGTTCAACGCCGACAAGCAGCGGGTCGCCCTGCTGGACGAGACCCAGCTGATCGTCGTGACGCGCGGCTCGACCGAGCACCTCGATCTCGCGGAAGGCCGCACCGGCCGCGCGCGGGTCGAGTACGTCGCGACCCGCAAGGAGAAGCTCGAGGACGTCGCCAGGCGCTACGGCATGGGCTCGCACGATCTCGCGCGGATCAACCGGATCTCCTACAACACCATCCTCGAGAAGGGCGACAAGGTGATCGTCTACCAGGTCGTCGATCCGACGCGGTCCGATCGTGCCGAGTCGCAGTGGAAGAAGACGCCGCGGCCGAAGAAGACCCGGGACAAGGATCCGAAGAAGAAGTCGACCGCGCGCGCCGAGGCGGATTCCGATGACGACGAGGACAAGGACGCCGACGCTGCGCCCGCACCGGTCCCGACGAAGCGTGCGCCGAAGACCACCGAGCCGATCGCACCGAAGAAGAAGGCGGTGGCTGAATCGCCGGGTCCTGTGACCAAGCCTACGCAGGTCGACTGAACAAACACGATTTATTGCACCGTGTACGTGATCGACGGCACGATGGCGGTCGCATGATGACTCGCAAAGACTTTCTCCGTTCGCTCGTCGGTGCTGGCGCCGCAACCCTCGGTGTCGCCATGCTCGCCGGGTGCGGCGGCGATGATGGTGATGGTGGTGGTGCGGTGGACGCGGCGCCGCGAGTCTGCACGTCGCCGAGTGGCTCGATCTCCGGGAACCACGGCCACGTCGTGACCGTCCCGCTGGCCGACGTCAACGCGGGCGCCGACAAGACCTACGACATCACGGGCACGAGCGCGCATGCCCACAGCATCACGGTGACCGCTGCCAACTTCACCACGATCCAGGGATCCGGGAGCGTCACGCTGACGTCGACGTCGGGCGGTGGCCACACCCACGTGGTGACCGTTCAGTGCATCAGCTGAGCGGCGGCTGAGCGTCGGATCGCTTGCGGCCGCGTGACAGCCGCGCGACCGTCGAGATCAACCGCTCGGGCTCGAACGGCTTGGTCGCGTAGCTATCGAACCCCGCCTCGAGCGCCCGCGCCCTGACCGTGGGCTCGCCGACCGCGGTGAGCGCCATCGCCGGCGTCTGACCACCGTGCTCGGGCGCGAGGCTGCGGATCTCCTTGATCATCGCGATGCCGTCCTTGCCGGACAGCCGGAGGTCGGAGATCAGCAGATCGGGGCGCTCGGACTGCACGAGCACGAGCGCCTCCTCGGCGGTGCTCGCCACGAGGATCCGGATCCGGCTGCGCTCGAGGCACACCATCAGCAGCTCGCGGCTGTCACGGTCTTCCTCGACAAGGAGCAGCGTCCGCCCTGCCAGATCAGGCATCGCTCCGATCCGGAGAATCCCGGTGGTCTCGCCGCCCGGCGGGGGCGCGGTCGGGGGGGCCACCGGGATCCGGACCGTGAACACCGCGCCGTGGCCAAGACCTTCGCTGCGCGCCTCGATCGTCCCGGCGTGGAGCTCGACGAGATGGCGCACGATCGACAGGCCAAGGCCGAGGCCACCGTGTGCGCGCGTCGAGGTCCGGTTCGCTTGCTGATAGCGCTCGAACACGTGGGGCAAGAAGTCGGCGTGAATTCCTGCTCCGTTGTCGGCGATCGCGAGCTCGATGAACCCGCCGGTGGAGCGCAGCGACACGCGAACCTGGCCTCCACGCTTCGTGAACTTGATCGCGTTGTTGAGGAGGTTGCTGCACACCTGGAGCAGGCGGTCGTCGTCTCCATGCACGAGCGGGAGGTTGCCCTCGACGCTCCTCGTCACCGTGATGCCCATCTTCTCGGCAGCGGGTGCCGCGGCGTCGATCGCGCGCTCGACGACGTGCACCGGATCGATGCGATGGACCTTGATCTGGAGCGAGCCGGTGACGATGCGGGAGACGTCGAGGATGTCCTCGATCAGGCGGGCCTGCGTCTGCGCGTTGCGCTCGATGACCTGGATCGCGTGAACGCGCCGCTCGTCGCTCAAGGTCTCGGTCAGCAGCATCTGCGACCACCCGAGCATCGCGCTCAACGGCGTGCGCAGCTCGTGCGACACCATCGCGAGGAAGTCATCCTTGGCGCGATTGGCGAGCTCGGCGCGGCTGGTCGCTGCCTCGGCATCCGTGCGCTCGCTGGTCAGCGTCTGCACGCGAGCAACGAACTGCTGGCGTTCCATCGCGAACCGTAGCGTGCGCATCAGCAGCGTCGCGTTGACGTCGCCCTTCAGCAGGTAATCCTGGGCGCCGTCCGCGAGCGCCGCGAGCCCGAGCTTCTCGTCGAGCGAGCTGGTGAGGACCACGATCGGCAGCGCCGGAGCGGCACGCCTCAGCGAGCGCAGATCGCCAAGGCCCGTGGTGTCGGGCCGCGAGAGGTCGACGAGCACCGCATCGTAATCGCGGCTCGTCAGCAACCGGATCGCATCGGCGACCCGTGGGACGTGCACGAGCAGGACCTCGGGCGCCCGCAGCTCGTCCACGATCAGCGCGACGAAGTCGGCATCCGCTGGGTTGTCTTCGACCAGAAGCACATTCAGCGGTGTCGTTGAGCTGCGTCCGAGCACTGACGTACCGTCTACCGTAGGGCCTGTCGCGGCAATACGTAAAAACACGTAGTGCACCGCTAACTAAGCCTGGGGCTTAGAAATCGAAGCCCGCCGAGACGGAAAGTGTGCGCTGTGCCGCAGCCGAATCCTTCGCGTCGCACATGGTCGTGCCCGAGTTGGGCATACACGGCTCCGTGGTCCCGGTCCGGTCATCGACCGAGCTGCCCGCGAGCGCGAACTGCGCTTCGACGGTGAGCTGGAGGACGTAGTACTGGAACTTGGCGCCCACCAGGATCCGGTGGCGCAGGATGTTGTCCTGCTCGCGGAACACGAAGTTGAGCTCGCTGTCGATCTCGTTCCCGGGCTGCAGGGAATCGACGTGGGGCGTCGGATCGACGACCTCGGAGCGCGGGATGATCAGCAGCAGGTTCCAACCGGCGTACGGATCGAACCGCCAGGTCCCGCCGACTCCGATGTGCTTGGACACCGTGACATCGAGCGAGGCGACCGTCAGATCGAGATCGCGCTGGGTCATCATGCGCGAGACCGCGCCGCGGACGGCGAGGCTCGGGATCGGCAATGACCGGTACCCCTCGTGGAGAGCGATCTTCGTGTAGAGCTGGCCCGTCCACAGGTTCGAGTCGACGAGGTGCACGGCGCCGGCTCCGATCTCGAACGACGGAACGGGGAACCAGATGCCCTTGCGCACGAACAGACCGACCGTCTGCAGCATGTCGGGGCCGTGAGCGGTGCTGCCGGTGCCCGACGGATCGGTACTGCCCGCGCGCGCCTTCCAGTAGCTCGCGTTGGAATCGATCGTCGTGGTCGAGTAGTCGACGGTGAGCTGGAAGCCGCCGAAGCCGAGCGTATCGGCCGGCGTCAGCAGGTGCGGGGCGAGCACGACGCCGAGCTGGGAGGCGAGGGCGCGGAACTCGTGGTTCTGGCCGACGACGTTGATCAACGCGCCGTTGGCGTCGGTGACACGGGTGCCGAGCCGGCTGATCACGAGGTCGTTGACGTCGGCAGCCGCGAGGCGGGGCGCGACGAGGCTCAGCGCGAGCGCGGCACCGGCGAGGCCTCGAACCATGCCGCCAGCGTAGGCTGCCGCCGAGGTGGGTGTCAAACCCGTGGGTGGGGCAGTGGCGGGGGCCC
>JAQBQE010000057.1 GCA_028287135.1 Myxococcales bacterium | reverse complement strand
AGCTGGGACACACGGTCTCGACGGTCCACTACGTACGCGTTGCATCGCTCGTGAGCGCGCTGGCTACGCTCGGCGGTGCACTCGGCACCGTCCTCGAGACCAACGCGGCCGTGCGCGCTGCGGCGTATTGCATTCGGCCGGTGTCCAGAGCCAACGAGCCGTAACCGTCCGATCAGCGACCTGGGCTAGGTCATGGGGCAGGCGCGGTTAGTGGAGCCGTTCCGCGACGTGAGCTAGACGTTTGGCCCGTGTGCACGCGCCCAGGGTCCGGGAAACAGCTCGTCGAGCTAGCGAGTGCCTGGATTGGCTGTGTCGCTCGTTTCCGCGTTCGAACTACGAATCGGCCTTGGCTGCTTGAATCGCACGCAGAATCGAGCCCGAGGGAATCCAACGGTGCTGCGCGGCGAGCTCTTCGAGGCGCATGAGTAATTCGCGTTTGCGCCTAGGTTCGGGCGCCTTCAAGTACGCCTCCCAATCGCCGATGAGCCCGGGGATACCGGCGCAGTCCCTCGCCGGCGCGAGCTCGGCCCCCATGCGGAATGCCTCCGCGTCAGGTCGTACGAGCGTTGCTTCGATCGCGCCACCGATGACTGCGATGGATTGTCCGCATGGCGTGGTCGGTTGCGGTGGCTTGTCGTCTTTCGACGACGAGCACGCTACAAGAAGGGCCCCAAGAACAAGTGCGCGCATTTGAGACGAGCCTATCCGAATCGAGAGTAACCAGCGATGGGGGCTACGCGCCGGCGCGGGCGCGCGCCCATGGGCCGGGCAGAAGCTCGTCGAGCCGGCGCTTGGGATGATCCTGCACGCGCGGGATGACGTCAGCGAGGTAGGCAAACGGGTTGATGCCGCGCGTCTCACATGTCGCGACGAGCGTGTACAGTCCGGCGATGCTCATGCCGGCGTCGACGTCTCCGACGAATAGGTAGTTCTTGCGACCGAGCGCGACCCGTCGCAGCGAGCGCTCGGAGGCGTTGTTGTCGAGCGGTACGCGTGCGTCGTCGAGAAAGCGGCCGAGCTCGCGCCACTGGTTCAAGGCGTACCTGATCGCTGTCGAGATCGGGCTCTTCGGAGGATGTCGTGGCTTCTGATGGTGTAGCCATTCGTGCAGCTGGTCTCGGATCGGCCCCGCTCGCTAGCGGCGAAGACGCAGGTGCTTCTTCGTGCCGGTGATCTCCTGCGACTTCGCGTCGTACTCGACGCGATAGAGACCGAGGATCGGATCGATTGCCTCCTGAGCGATCGGCGCCGTCGGCAGTGCCTCGTGGAAGTAGCGTCGCAAGTGCGCGTGGCACGCAGATCTCTTGCGACTCGACACCTCCGCGACGACGTTGTACCCGCGGTACCCGTCGACGATGAGCGTGCCCTTGGTCCCCGCGAGGAGCCGCTTCGGTCAGTTCTCGATTTGCAGCAGATTTGCAGCAGGTGTTGGCGCATGGCGGTCGGCTGCCCCCGCACCCGAAGAACCGGAACTGATGGTCCTGCTCCACCCTGCGTTTCTTCCACTCGAGCGCTTACAGATCGGGGTGGTTGGGCCGGGGCTTGAAGTGCAGCCGCTTACCAAGCTTGCCGCGCAGACGAGAGCGCCACGCGTCATCGATCTCGAGTGTACCGCGCGGGTATTCACGCTCAGGGTTCATGCGTTCGGTCTGGCGGCGCCGATCGCGCGAGCCGATCCAAAGCTCCTCGAGGTTCATGAGGCGTTCCGCATGCACGTGGAGCTGCTGCGCGCCCCCGTTCGAGCCGAGTGTTACACCGTCGCCACGGCAGCGAGGTTCAATGCGCCGGCATTCTGCGCAGGCACGTGCTGCGCGCGGACCTCTGACGAGGCCCGGCAGTGGAGATGGCGACCGTCGGTCACCGGAGTGACCACAGGTTCGGCAGGTGACGGCCGGCGGAGACGAGCAGCTCTTCCGTCTCCTGACGATCATCGAAGCCATACGTGGGCGTCGTGTGTGCGGCGTCGTTCCGGCGCCGCCGAAGTGCATCCGCGACTGATACGCGGCGTGGACGGCGAACCGATCGACTATTCATCTGGGGCGCAGGATCGTCTTCGCGGGCGGGATCGGCTCGTCATCGCGCCCACGCGTCGTCCACACGCGGACGATACACGCGAGCCAGCCGAGGAACAGGAGCGCAGCAACGATGAAACAGGTCACCACCCATTTGTCGTTCGTCGGACCGTGCTCACGTAACGCGCGTCCATTGGTGCCGACCACTATGCCCAGGATCGCGATACCGAGTGCGGATGGCGCCAAGAACACAATGCCGATCCTCGCGAGTGAGCCTTTGCGAGCCACGAGAGGATTCAAGCACAGCCTCGATCTACGCGCCGGTCGTCATGGTTGGATAGGAACGTCAATTCCTGGCAGTCACGTAGCTTCGGTGCGAGCGGACCCATCGTATGCGCGCGCAGCCGAAGGCAAGCAACGCGTCTGCCCGCTCTCGTGTGGCTACGCCGCGACCTCGCCGTGCTGGCAACCGGGTCCTAGCCGGGTCCAAAATGATTAGGTCGCTTCGGGCGAGCTCGTCGCATTCGTTGTAGAGCGTGATGACGTAGTTACCCGCCTCGGCCACACGTACCCTCCCCACGCCTCGGTTCAAGACGGACGGGTCGTCTAGAATCACCTTGTCGCGGGTTCGATCGAGACGCGGTCGATGCCGATCTCACCATCAACGTAGTAGGCGTGCGCCTCCCACGAGATGGAGAGCCCGTCGCTGCTCGCGAGCAGGAAAGCATCGAAGTTGCCTGTTGGGATGCGCGCACCCAGTGCCTGGGGCGCTCGGATAGCGAGAGCTAACCACCAAGCCGGCGTGACGCGCTGACGCTCGAGAGCTCCGCGCCCGGTTTGGGTCGCTCAAGTCCACATCGGTTCCGGCCGGCAGCTCGCGCAGCTCGTCCGGGAGGTCCTTACCCTTCCAATGGAGCACGCGTGCGCCAGCCATGAGTCGCCGTATCACTGGCATGGCGGTTCGCCACGCTCGTACTTCGGAGTGCCAATAGCTGAAGATCGCGTCCCCACATCTGCGCGAGCGGGGTCTGGCGAATGACGGGCGCATCGAGCTGCGTTAGGTCGTTCGCGATGGAGCCCCAGTCGGAGCCGAACGAGATGTCGCCGAGTTGTTGGAACGACCAGATGCGCCGTTCGAACCGGAGCCGGAGCAACGGCAGATTCGCGTACGGTGACTCCCCGAAGTGACGATGCACCCAGGCGAGGCGTTCAAGGCCGGCACGCCGAACGCGTCGAAGAACTTCGTGATGCCCGATCACATCCCGGTTCTCGCGGCAGCGTCGTGTGGTCGGCGATGAAGACGCCGCGAGGTCACGCGGTGGTGATCGACCACGCGCCGCTCAAGGTGGCGACGTTCTATGCACATCTCGACAAGCTCGACGTCACACCGACGGCGCGCGGCAGTCGAAGCAGCGCGTTCGCGCTGGTCAGGCCATCGGGACCGTCGGGTGCAGCCCGCGTTCGCGAGTCACCTCGCGATGCGTGGAGCGCCGCTCAAGGCGATCCAGGATCTGCTCGGACACGCGACGATCCAGATGACGATGCGCTACGCCCATCTCGCGCCGGAAGTCGCGCGCGATGCCGTGCGCTTGCTCGATGCGAACGACGTTCGTGGCAAAACGGTGGCAAAAAACCGTCGAGAACGCCGCGAACTAGATGAAAAAATACGGAAGCGCATGGGAATCGAACCCACCGAGCCGCTGCTCGCGCAGAGCTCCATCGGTTTTGAAGTTACTTGGCGACGAGTGTCCGCAGGTTTACGTACCCATGCGAACCCATCCGTTCTCGTCGAGAAACCTGTACTTGGGTGCTTGTAGCAGTCAGACCCTGTCGCTAGCTTGGGTCCTACGCGGGTCCTAGGACCACGCGCCAACGAGGGACCGGGATGGCGAAGGTCAAGCTGAACGAACACACGATGAAGACGCTGCGAATCCCGACGGACGCAGCGCAGGCCTACTACTGGGACAAGGAGGTGACGGGCTTCGGCGTGGTGGCCGGCAGGACCGGGCTGAAGACGTTCATGGTCCGTGGCCGGGTCGCGGCCACCGGCGAGCGCATCAAGGCGAAGATCGGCGCGCACCTCGCCCCGCGCGACGACAAGCACGTGTGGACGGTCGAGCTCGCCCGCGAGCGCGCGAAGGTGCTGCTCGGCCAGATGGCGGCAGGCACGAATCCGAACGCGCCCGCCGGCGAGCGGGCAGGGAGCGGACCGACCGTCCGCGAAGGTGTCGAGACCCACCTCGCGAAGATGCGAAAGAAGGGCAGGTCGGAGCGTTCGATCGGCACCTTCAAGCACGAGACGAACAAGTACCTGGCCGACTGGCTGGATCGTCCGTTCGCCGAGCTCACCGGCGCGAAGCTGATCGAGCTGCACCAGCAGGTCAAGGATCAGGCCGCGAAGCGAAAGGGGACCAATCCCGCCAACGACAAAGGCGCGCCCCTCGCGAACCGCGTGATCGCGCACGTGTCGGCCTCGTGGCGGTCGCTCAACAAGAAGCTCGAGGGAAAGCTCGGTAGCTGGAATCCTGCCAGCGCCGTGGACCGCGACATCATCCGGCCGAGCCGGGAGCGCATTCAGGATGAGGAGCTTCCCGACTACGCGGCGCGCGTCGCGACGATGCGCTCGGCAATCAAGCGCGACGGTTTGATGATGGCGCTGTTCACCGGGCTGCGGTCTGAAGATGTTCGGACATTGCGCTACGAGCAGGTCGATTGGGATGACGAGACGCTGCACCTGCCGAATCCCAAGGGCGGACCGGACGCGGCGTTCACGATCCCGCTATCGAAGACGCCGCTGCAGATCCTGCGTCGACGCAAGGACGACAACGCAAAGGATCTTGGCCGAGCCGACGGCGGATGGTGCTTTCCTGGCATCGATCTCAAAGATGCGGTCGGGCCGATCGCGGATCTCCGCCAGGCGGACAAGAAGGACCAACGGTTCCCGGTCGAGGACGTGCACACGCTCCGTCGCACGTGGGAGTCGATCGCGAACGACGAGGGCATCTCGGAGCTCGACCAGCATGTGCTGTCGAACCACTCGTTCGGTGCGCACAACGTGAACGCGACGTACATCAGCCAGCACATCGGGCACCTCGCGAAGTGCGCGGACAAGATCGACGCCGGGATCACGCGGCGGATCAAGAATCCTCAGCCCCGCAAGCGCAAGCAGCGACATCTTCGGGCGGTCGCGTGATGGCCTAGACGCTTTCGCCGAACCACTCTTTGCGGACTTCGTCGCGCACGTACTTGAGAGACCACGGAAAGCCCCTGTGAACGTCGAGGACTCGAAGTACGTCGGCCACCGTCGCCATGATCTCGCTCAGACGTCCGATGGAGATATTGCCCTTGCCTTGGTGGGCGACCGTGTTGCGGAGGGTGACCGCGACCTTAAGTGTCTCCAACACTTTCTTTGGTGGAGGGTTCAGGACGCCGGAGGCCGCACGTGACGGAATCTTCGGAAGGTACTCGCCAAGCATCTTCACGACATTCGGCGAGGGGGCCTCGAAGGCTAGCCACTCTGCGTCCGGAACGAGGTCGGCGATGTACTCCTTAACGCCGACCTCAAGAGCCGTCATCGTCACTATCAGTGCGCTTCGAGGATTTTTCGACCGCGTGCTGAAGGCTTCTCGCAGCAGCTCGTGACCGAGCGGCTGTGAGAGGTTCCTCGCGGTGTACTGCTCTAACTCCGCGTGAATTTGTGCGTCGATAACGGCATGGGTTTCCGACCAGGATTCCATCTCGTGAGATGGGTCCGGGAGGCGCCACCAATTCGTTCCGTCGAACGAAAAGCGAACGCCGCGGTCCTCGCGTACGGGATCGTGACCGCCACGCGCGTCCATTCGCCAGCGAACCAGAGCAACGACGGTAAGTGCCGCGGTCTCTAGTTCGTCTCGGATCTCACCAAGGGAGTCGCGCAACCCCTGAGGATAGAGATCCATCATCGTCCTCATCTTGTTGGAGCCGGGCTTGAAAGGCTCCGCGTAGATTCCACGCATGAACTCGGCCCACGCATCGCTCGGATCCTTGCCGTCGGGCATCAGGTCTTGCGACACGTTCCGAAGCGATGAAAGCGCGCTTCCCTTGAAAGGCCAAACGCCCTTGGTAATGCAGCTCACGGCCTCGTGGCGTTCAGGTGTCTGCTCGTCGGTTGTTAGCGGTCTGATGAGTACTTCCAGCTGGTGCGCTCCTCCCACGTTCACGCGTATGGGGCCTTGGCGCTTGTCCAAGACTAGCCGTACAAACAGATGCTTCTCGAAGTAGAGGTCGGTGGCGGACACGGCGTCAGCCTAGCTGAGCCCCAAGCACTGTGGCGGGAAGTTGGGCGCCTACGGTTCGCGACGCCAGCCACGAGTCGACATCGGTGCGCCGGTAGCGAATCAAACGACCAACTCTGATGAACGGAGGGCCCTTGGCCTTGGCGCGCCATTTGGTTGCGGTCACAGGAGAGATTCCAAGGACGGTGCAGAAGCGCTTTTCGTCGAGGAACTCGGGGACAGGATCCATGTGCGGCGCGAACATGATGACCTCCGCGGTGTGCGAGCCGATTAGAGAAGGAAGAAGAACGCGAGGATCGCTATGGGCGCGAGCCACGGCGTAGTGCGCGTTGCCGCCCCCAGGCCCTTTTTGACGTTGCGAAGGGCGTTGGTGATCTTGGCGACGGTGGTCTCGAACATGTGGGGCTCCTACTTGTTACCGGCGGCGAGACGGCACTCGCAGACGCGGGGCGATCCGATTTCGATGATCCCGGTTGGTCTCACTCCTCTACTTGGACGGCCTCGTTTGTTTCGACCGAGGATTCGGATCGCGCCGTGCTTTTCTCTTGACCTCCTAGTAGGTACTGCCCACGAGAGGGCCCGGACTCCTGTTTGGCACGATCATTGTCGGCCTGGTTCTCGCGGCGCTCTCGTGTCGGCGGCTCGCTTCGATAGCGGTTATTGCCGATCCGTTTCTGCGCCGGGGTGTGTTGTCGGCGGGCTGCCAATGCCCGCCGCGTGGGCTGTCAGAGGGCGCCCGTACGCTCTGTCATCCCCACGTCGCGGGATTTGCCCTCGGATTTTTCAGCCGCAGAGCCACCGTCGACTTCACGTCAGAACGTCCATGGAAAGAGCATCGTCACCGTCGAATGCGCGGCACCTCGCGGTTGTGGCTGTCAAAGGCAACGTGACCAAGCCGCGCCTGACACGTGCACAGGTGGCAAGCCGACTGGGTGCCAGCGTGTCCACGGTTCGCCGTTACGAAGGTGCGAAGCTCCACCCGCAGGCGGACGCGGCTGGCGTGCACTGGTTCGATCCTGCGGAAGTCGCCGCGCTCGCGACGGAGCGAGCAAACGACCAGCGGCCAGGTCGGCGAAACGCAGATCAACGCGGCAAGCCCGCGGCGACCACGGCGGGGGAGACGGCGGCGCTCGCCTTCGAACGCTTCGAACAACGACAGTCGCTCGCCGAGATCGTTGTCGGCCTGCGCCTCGATCCAGAGGTCGTGCGCGCACTCTTCGACCAGTGGACCGTCGGTCTTACCGAAGGGCAACTTCGACTTTCGCGCGAGCCGACGGTCGCACGTGATTCCGAACCGCCGCGGGCATCCGCGACCGCGCTCGCTGCCCAGCTCGCGGCGCTTCCGGAGGCTCAAGCCACTCGGATCAGCGTCGCTCGGTATCGAGGGCCATTCCAGCACGGCGATCGCGAGTACGCCGATGTCGTGGAGCTTGGCGGCTTCCTGGTGCCCGGCCCCTGCGACCCCGATCAGATCACGCAGCGCTACGGTGCCGGCGACTATCGCGTGACGGCGTACGGCTTCGACCCGCCGGGCGTTCGGTGGGAGCTTATCGTCGAGGACCTAGCCAACGCGTGAGTCGGCTCGCTGCCCGGCGACGAACCGTGGTCTGGGGCCGGTCACCTCACGATCGGTTGTTGCGCCTGGTGGTAGATGCGCAGCGAACGAGCTTGGCTGACGCTGGTAGTAGACCTGGGGGGAGGGACCGGCCGACTCCGCACCGCCTCCCCCCCGCGACAAATGTTGTTCGGGACCTTCGAACTCATCGGCGCAAGCTTGTCGATGACCGTGAAGTTGCGGTCACTGAGCTCCCTGGGAGCAACGGGCGTTGCGCTCAGCCCGGTAGCCATGATCGACGCGAAGTCTGCGTCGGCCCGGCGCACGAAGTGGAGGCGTCACCGACGAACGATCGAATCGATGGTCTCGCGAATCTGGTCGACTGTGCGGCATTGGCCTGCTCGCAGCGAAGCGAGAGCGTTCGCGACGCCCTGATCCTCATCAGCGGTCAGCGCCGGTACTGTTTCGACGGCTTCGACCACGCACGTTCCCGCGGGCAGCTCTTCCGGGACGTCCTTGCCATTCCGATGAAGCACGCGTGCGCCTGCCATGAGTAATGATATCAGTGGCATGGTGGCTCGCCAGGCTCATCCTTCGCTGTCCGCTGACTCCTCGCCGCATTCATCACGCGGTGGCATGCGACTGAAGTGAATCCTGACAGCCTGGATTCGATTCCCGCCACGTTTCATGCGCATGTCGGGCTCGTCGGTTCCTAAACGGTTCCTGCGCCTGGTGCGTAGGTCGCCTGGATAACGAACGGCTGGGGTTTACTCCTCACGTACGAAGCATCGGTAGCGATTGGCTCGGCTGGAAGCTTCAGAGCCCACGCACGCAGCACATTGCGCAACGCATCCAGTTGCTCGGTCGGTGCACGTTGTGGCGGCTTGCCGGGGCGTGCAATCCACGTGGCACAGAGCCCATTGACGTTGAACCCGGGCAATTTGGGGAGGAGTTGGATTCGAGCGACGGGGCGACCTCGGAGTGAGATAAAGACAAACATACCGAGCCGTCCCGATCCCAGAACAATGGTATGAACATCGGGCTGCAGAAAGTCGCGACCCAGGCTCTCAGCGGATTCGCCTAACTCGCGATCGAAGATACCAGCCCCCACCGCCTCGGCATCGGATGCGCCGGCTCCCAAGCCCGCAAACTGTCGAAGTGCGGCTCCGTCAATCATGCAACCTGGAGCGCCTTCGCCGCCTGGAACGATTCGTCGAATGTGTGCGAACAGCGGAAGGCGAGCGATGTCGGGACCGAGCTCGATTGCAAGGAAGTTGAACGCGGCTTTGACGAGCGCCCGATTCGCATGCTCCACGTTCATCGACAGGACTGCACGTATTGGGGCGCCATCTCTGTCGAGGCGCTGCTGTAGGTCGGGGCGAAAGCTCCACGTCTGTGACGCAACCGTTGCGATCTGCGCTCGCGCCTGCGGCTCGTCCGTATCTGTCGCGAGCAGGTGGAACTCACGGTCCGCCGCATGAACGATGATTGGCTGGCCGGTCGCTGCAAGCCGATCATCGGAGTCGCGTCTCTTGACTTCACGAGCCCGCGCCAACTCTGCTCGCATCTCCAACATCGACTGTTCGTTGTCGGCGACGCCGTGCACACGCCCGTCCGCGTGCACGACACACTGTGACGGCAGCCATCTCCTCCAGGTTCGATCGTTGAGCCTCGTCGCCCACCATGTCCCATCAATCGAGACGACTGCGTTTGCCCGGCTGAGACCCGCAGTAGTGTCGGTGCGGAAGAACGTCGAATGCAGAAACCCGCGCAAGTCTCCGTCCAACGCTGACGCAAAGGCATTGCATCGATCGCAAACGACACCGGGAGGAAGCATGAGATTAGGCCCCAGGAAATCCTGAAGCACATGCTCTCGCCCATCGGTGCCGCCATCAGTCCGAAGACAGAGGATGCAGGTCTCCACCACATCATCGTGTCACGCCGAACTCCCCAATGCCCTCTAGCCTGGCCCTTCGATGCGCAGAGGCGTTACAAAGTCGTCTCGAAGCCGATATCCAGTCGAAGAACCGGAATCTACCAGTGTGTCTAGGATGCGTAGAGTGGCGTCACGAAGTGGGCCTTCGCGCCGGATGCGCGACTCACCTGCATAGACGATCTTGGCCAGCACCTGTTCGAGATACCGAACCGTCGCGTCTGTGACTCGCGCTCCTGTGGCTCCGACTTTCGTGGCGACCACCGGAAGGATCGAGGGGACCAAGGATCCGCCGATTGTTGTCAGGAGTTTCGCAAACCTCTCAGTCGTCTCCTCACGTGGAGCTATTCGCTCGAATACCTCCGACAGCAACGCCTCGCGTCCTGTGAGGGATCTCCAGCTGGTCGTTGTATCTTTCCAAGCGAGGTCAAGGAACATCGAGCCTGCGATCTCGCCGACCGTTGTCGCGGACACGTTGCGGTTCGTGTTGAGCAAGTCGACGAACGAGCCAGCGAATGCTCGCCAGAGTGGCCAGAACGTGTCGACGGCGAACCTACGGTCCTCCTGAAGAACGAGCCGCTCGACGAACTTAGCTACCTTGTCCGGATGGTGCTGCGTACACTCGGCGTAGGGCGCGAGCAGCGAAAGTGCTTCAGTGGGATCGAGTCCGAGTGAGAAGTAGCCGAGAGCATTCTCGAGCAGGTACTCGGTCTCATAGTCCAAGGTTTCCCTTTCTTCTTGGCGCGAGCGGGAGTTCGCATCGGCAGCCCACGACGATCGCAGCTGGACTCCGACCGCCGCGAAGAAGGCAAATGCATCGTTGTCGCCAGCATGCTCGCCAAAGATCTCGATCAGCTCTCGCAGGACGAACCTTGCCGGGCTCTTGCGATAGTCCGGAGCCAGGAGTCTCGTCATGTCCGCACTCCGCGCGGCGACAGTCGCCCTCGCCTCAGCGACGGCCTGCATTTCTGCCTCTCCTTCCATGGCTTGCTGTGCCTCATCACGGGGCCAGGATCGGCGGCGTGACGTGGCTTCGAACCGGCGTTGAGCGTGAACTAGAATTGCCGTCGCGTAACTGAGAGCAAGCTGTCGATCGTTTCGCCAGACATGGCGTCCGACGCTGGCAGCCGCGTGTCGAGATACCTCGTGTTCCTCAGTGAGCAGTGCATGGGTTAGCGCGGATTCGAGCGCGATTTTTCGATAGGCATTCTCGATCTTCGAAATGAATGCGCCAAGCTCGATGGCGGCCTCACGAGTTCCAGACACCGGACCCAGACCCAACCGATCGCTCTCTCCACTCTCCTCAGGAAAGGCGGCGCAAACCGTGTCCACGCACCACCCGCGCTCGTCCTCGTTCATGTCTTCGAAAAAATCGCGCAGACACACGACCGCGACGATGAGACTTGCGTCCGAGAACGGAAGCGCGACCCGTTCGATGCGGCGCACCTCATCAAGGTGAACGCGCCAGTTGTTCGGGATGCCGAGAGACTCGCTCTTTCGCTCGTAGGCGGAGAATCCCCATGTGTACGCGCTGAGCTCGCGTCGTGTTGCTTCCATCGCTGGTCGGTCGCGTTCAACGACCGCCAGAACGTCCGGTGGTGGTGTTCCCGACCGCCACAGCTCTCGACCATCCGCTCCTTCGCCTGCACGTTCGAAGGTCCTTGTGTCAATTCGATGGAGCCGGAGGCGCCACATCCTGTCTTCATCGTCCTGCTCGGATTCCTGCGGCAATCGGCCCCGGTGATCATCCAGTACTCGCAGGACCGCATCGCGATGCTCGGTGAGTTGAAGCTGCACGGCCAAATTTTCGAGGTTCGTCTGACGGTGAGGCTGCTCGGCGGCTTCGCTACGTTCCCGCTTGAAGAGATAGTTCTCAGCGCTCGTTGCCGGAAATGAGTCCGCGAAAGACTTGTCGAAGTTGCTCTGATCGTTGATGAAGCGATTGAGATCGAGATCGAAGATCACGGGATGTGCCAGCAGCGGAATCACCAACTCGCCCGCCAACCGGGGGAAGGCCATAGCCGTACTAGCTACGACCGCAGTCAGTGCGAGGCTCCTGGCTGCCTTCATGACCTGGAGCAGAAGGTCGCGCAGCAGCGTTGGGTCGCCGAGTGCGCCGATCTGAAGGAGCCAAGACTCCAGCGCCATCAGCATGGAGCGCAAAACTTCTGGGCCACTGTTGATGCGGTAGAGGGGCCAGAGCCTTCCGTCGCCTCGATGAGTAACTCGCGTCGAATCTCTAAGCTCGAACTCAAGTTCTAAGACTTGGTTGCCGTGAAAGCCAACGTTTCGAGCTCCGAGGTACGAATCCGAACATCGATTGATGATCTCGATGATCATGTCGAGCCCGCGTCGGGGATGACCTCGAAGCAGATTGAGGAAGGGGCCGTTAAGCGAACTAGCCGGGTTCCCGAAATGCTCTACGTTGCTCGAGAGCCCGAAAGCCTCAGCGAGAGTCTCACGATCTGCGGAACGCCAACGTCCTTCCTCGGGCCGTTCCGCCCGGACCTGCAGTAGGCGGTACACGAGCGAGAACACGACATCGGGAAAGTCGCGCGACAGCGCAGCCCCGTGGAACAGGCTCAGAGCCAGCTCCACGAAGACATCATCGGGGCGGAATCGACGAATGAGGCGGTCCGAAGCTAGAGCCGCGATGCGGGTCTCGGCCATTCGGGGGACTTGCAGCAGAACCTTGAGGATTCGTGTCGCGTCGCTCTGGCGAGAGTGGCGCGTGAGGTCTTCCGAATCGAGGAGACGCTGGGCGATGATCGAAACAGCATTGGAACCGGCTGGATACGGCTCATCGATCGTAACGCGCACGGCCCAATCCTCGATGAACCGAAGTAACAGTGGACCCGCGTACGGAACAACTTCATCCAAATGGTTCGCGACGAACTCAGCGAGACGTTCCCAGGCTACGCCTACAGGACGCAGCCTAGCCGTTGACTCGGCAGTACCGCTCGGCGGCTCTTTGCACGCGACCCTAACCAAGTGGAGCGCGCGCTGCAGGAGGCTTGCGTTCGACGCAAGCAGAGCACCTGCTTGCTCGGTTAGGAATGCTGCCGGATCAGAACCTCGGAACAGCGCAACGATAGCGTCGTCGGTCCAGTGTCTCGGGAGAGACGCGTCTGTGATGAGTGCGACAGCTTCTTCGCGGTGTGTATCCACACGTTCTGAGAGCCAGGAGCGGAACGTCCGACGAATGGCGGGGTGCGTGCCGATCGCACTAATGAAGTCGCGCCAATTACCCACTCGTGCGAACTCACGATCGAGCCACTCCAATAGTGCCCAATCCTCGAGTACGTCGTGCGAAGGGGCAAAGTGCTCGCGAACCTCGCTGTTCTCGAAGAGCAAGGTGTCAGCCTTGAGGCGTTCGACGGCGGTCGGGTCCAGGTCTCTCGCGTCAACGAACGCATCGAGGGACTGGGCCCGCCTGATCGCGACTCGCATGTATGTCGCATCCCGTTTGTGCGGCATGCCGTCCGCCGTTTCGTCATCGCGTCGGATCACCTGCCTCCAGACGCGACCCCGAAATGCTCGCTCGGTTTGCGGCAGGTCCTCCGGGCCTACCCAGTTCATCTGCGCAGCCATTCGCAAGAAGAACAGATTCGAAAGCAGCGAGCGGAGCACCGGGCTGGCGAGCGGACGTGAAAGATGAGGATGTGCGTTCGCTATGCCCGTCAACTCATCGTCCGACAACGAGGGCACGATAAGTAGTGCACTCTCAATGTTCGCCTGGTCCAGGAAGGCCGCCCGAAACGTGTCGATGGAATACGCACGACACGTGATGATGACCTTCCAACTCGGGTCGGCGCGCAACAGGCGCAGCATGTCATTGAACGCTTCGCGCTCCGACGCCGGCTTCTCGAGTAGACGTTCGCCAGCTTCGATCCAGAGAACTTTTGTTGGATGAAGCGCGAGAAGTTCACGCAGCCTTCCTATTGATGTCTGCTGCGTGAAAAGAGTCTCGCCGAGATGCGACCGCGCCAGCATTCCAGCTCGCATCGCGATCGCGAAGGTGCCTGCGGATACCTTCTCGAACAGCGCCTTCGCGATTGCCGATTTGCCGCTCCCTGCAAGCCCTCCGAGAAGGAGCACGCGCTTCGTTTCAAGAAGTTCGAGTGCATGCTGTTCCAGCAGGACGCGTTCAACGTGATAGCCGGTGATCGCTACATCCACTCCGTCGCTTACCGTCCGTGTCATCTCCGCGAAAGGCTCTAGCAGGCGAACTAGGTGCGGGTTAGAGGCGCTATACGCGTCGCGCAGTGGCGAGGGGAGGTCCTCCCACCGAAAGCTCGCTGCTGTCGGAGTGTCGTGCGAAACTAGACCCAGTAGGGCGTTCCAGGTATTCGCGCCAGCCGACGGACTCGACCCTGTACGAGCACAGGTCTGAAGTAGCGATCGGATGAGTGCCTCGGTGCTGCTCGACGGCGTGTTTAGGTCTAGACACACGAAGTCGAAGCATCGGAGGAAGTGTCTTAGATCGTCGTCCGCGACCGTGCACGAGTGAGCTTCCTGAATGACCTCCCGAATGATGGTGGCGAAATTGAGCGCGCGTTGATCCCGATACCCGGGGAGCGAAAGTCTGCGGAGGAGGTCGGCTCCATCGATTGAGCCGCGGGCCGTCTCAAGCAAGACCCGAAGTGCTTGCTGCAGGCGTTCGGTCGCTGGCCTAGTGATCAGACCGATTCGATCGCGGTTGCGATCGAATCCGGTCGATCGGAAATCGCGCCATGCCTTCGAAAAGACGTCTACGCACTCGATGTCACTCTTTGCGACGCTGAACGAGCGCTTTACCGAAAGGGCTGCGCGCTCTCGCACGCCGTCCGGTGCAACTCCGACAAGGAGTAGATCGTCGGTGGCGAATCCGAGATGCGCGGTCTGGAGATGGAGTTCAACAAGTTCAGTCCGCAGCAGGAACGGCGGCGTGGCTCGAACGAGTAGCAGGGCGAGGAAAGCTGCATCTACGTGTTGTTCGAAGAAAGGGCCGCCATGCCCCGTCGCTTCTGGGCTCGCAATGGGCATTGAGAGACTCTCCTTCGTCGTGGTGGGTCAGAATTGCGACGTCCGAGCGTAGCTCTCGGGCATGACATCCGCCGAGTTGCAGGTCACAGCCGTTCCGGTCGCTCGCTGGGCTGCCGTCGACGAACAGTCTTCGCATCCGTGGCCAGACTAGGTCTTGCCAGCACTGCCTTTCGGACGCGGCAGTCCGATGAGCAAGTGGTGCACAGTTATCTCGGTGTCTGTTCGACGATGGACCGATCTGAATGTCTTGAGCCTGATCGGGCCGGTGACCATCTCATCGGTGCGCACAACCGGAAAGTCAACGAGGGTCGCGTTCGCGACGGCGCTTCGGTACTTCTCGACGCCACGATCGAAGTAGGCGAGCTCGATGTACGCAACCAAGAATGCGAAGGACCTCCCGATCGGGTCGTACCGCGCGAGCTTGTTTACGTGGTCCTCAATGTACTTCGGGTCAACGCCGCCATTGCACCGCAGCGCTTCGCCCACGCAGAGTTCTTGAGTCCCCGCTTTGATGACCCAGTCTCTCCATCCTTCACCGCCTGCGGTTCCTTTGACCGCTCCCGTTCCATCCGAGACTCCACCCGGACTCCCCTCAGAGACCGACCATCGCAGGAAGCGGAGGCGACCCGCGAGGAGCTTTGCGTAGATATGGTTGAACTTGTCCTCGTCACGAAGATCCACAAGCGTCGCCTCTAACAACAACATCTCCTCCGCCGCCTCGACGTGGAGCTCTCGAAGCAAGCCTTCCAAGTCGGTCGCGTTGCCGAAGATCGCTGCCATCTGCTCGGGGTTCCGGCTCAGTGCTTCGAGAACGCCGACGCGCAGCTCTCCAGCATTGAGGGGACGCTCCACCGCAACCACCACAGGAGGTGCAGTTGCAGTTGGCGCCCCAACGCTCATCTCTGCCTTGAGCAGCTCGATCCATTCAACTCGGCCGTGGTGAGCCTCTGCCTCGGCCAGCAATGCGGACGCTTTGGCGTCTGCCCCGCGTTGTTTCCAGGTGTCGATTGCAAGCGCTGCGACGCTTCTGCTGTAGCGAACCGCAGGGCTCAGATTCTGTAGAGTGGCGTCAAAGTCGTGGGTTCGCGCGAGCTCGCCAAGAGCGAGCAGCATGTTGTACGCAGCCGTCGCGGCAACGCGTTCGCGATCTTCTTCGCGGAAACTGCTTTCAGCGCGTTTCCATTCGAAGATCGCCGCTTCGATGCCCTGTTGGCGTTCGGGTGGCTCAAGAAGTCCAGCCATCCGTATCCGAGCGGAGAACAGGTTCACCTGCGCGGGCGCGGAGCGCGGATTGTCTCGGACGAGATGCTTGAAGAGCCTTACAGCCTCTGCCGGCTGGTCGACATGGAGGGCAAGCAGCCCACGCTGGAAGTCGGTGCCAGCTTTTGCGGTTGATGCGAGAGCGTCGAATCCCGGCTGGTCGCCCGTCAGCGCCAACATCGCAAGTCGAGGCCTGAGGCTGTCGTCACGCCACCGCTCGCGAAGTCGATCGTTATCAAACAACGTGTCTCCGGCGGCGAGCAGACTTTTCGCTAGAGGCAAGAACCGTAAACTGACGGCCTCCTCGGCCATGCCAGCGATAGAGACTGTCGACTCCGTCGCGAGTTCTGTCACGAGATCGACGCCAATCAGCCGGCCTTCTACGACCTCTCGGGCGTGAGCGGCATGCATCGCAGACGCTGCTCTGAGAAGGAGCACGGGATCGCGCGAAACACCGAGCCACCTGTCGATCGCCTCGTCGCGTCGGATCGGAGCAAACGTGTCGACGGATCTCGCAGCGACGAAGGTTAGTTCTTCAACGTTCGTTCCAATGGTGGATCCCTCGAGGAGGCGCCCGAAGACATTGGCCGGATCGTACTTCTCAAGGGGTGCGTTGGCCGCGAGCTGGCTTATGATCGATGCTTCGATCCGATCACGGCGCGCTGTCTCCGCGGCCGTGGGTGCATTGCGGTTCGCAATCCCGGAATGGGCTTTCGCGAGTACCCGCAGCAGGAGACGGTGGCGGTTGGCAACCGCCCACTCATCGTCCTCCAGTTGCCCCGGGGTCGTGGTTACGAACGCATCGAAGGCCGTGTTGTCGACGACGCGGACGACGCGATCCCAGGCGAATGCGGCCACCGCACGATGATCATGCGACCAGCCGTTTGGCCCCGATGTCAGCCAGGCGCGCAGCACGCCTATCGCCGCGACTGCTGCCGCCGATGGGTCCACGTCGAGGAAACCGAAAAGAAGTCTCAGCGCACCGATGGGAACCGACTCATCCGTCGTTAGGCGATGAAGGGCCGCGACAAGCTGCGTTGCAATCTTCGGCAACACGCGAAGTTGGTGACCGTTGACGGAATGCGATGTTTCGAGCGCATCAAGGAGGCGCAGCGTCTCTTCGAGGCGGACTTCTGCGTCCGCTCGTGGCTGACGTTGCACGGTGTATGTCAGATCCGCCGTAGCTTCGATCGCGAGGGGGAGAAGGAGCTGAGCCATACGCTCGGCTGCTTGTTGGATTGGTAGGGCAGCGAGTACTTCGAGCGCGATGCTCGCTCCCTCGCTCCATGCAAGTCGAATACGTTGGCTGCGACGATACTGCTGTTCGTCGGTCCATCCGACAAAGGCATCATCATCAATTCCGACGTCGGCAAGAAGCTGTAGGCCTAGCCTCTGCAGCTCCACGCGAGCGAGCAGAGTTGCAATCGCTTCGGGTCGCGATCGCAGGATGGCGTTGGCGACGGAGCGCAGCAAGAACACCCGCTCATGCCCACATCCAAGGAGACGTACGATTCTGGCCCCACGCGACGCGTATGCGCCATCGAGCGGGTCGTGGCGTATGACTGCAAGCACGAGAGAGCTGACGTCCGAACGCATTTCGCCAGACGCTGGTTCGCCAATTAATCTGTCGACCCGCTTCCACCACGGCAGAATCTCGACGAGATCGTCCCCGGAAGGGGCCTGTGGTGGGCTTCCCAGTGAGGCACCCAGGTCCTCCTCATCGACGAGCACCCGGCTCCACTCAGCCGCGTAGTCACCTAGGTCATTCTCGGCGAAAAGGCGTTCGACCATCTCGTCGAGCAGCGCTGAGCGCGCAGCCTTCGCGAGGTGCCCCGCCGCATCAATGGCGCCATCGCCGCCGACACGCGCGAACCACAGGTCGAAAGCGCTTGCTCGGGTTGTGGTTGGGTCGCGTGTTAGTTCAAGCCAAAGTGTTGCAGCAGCACGATCGAGCAGCTCGTCCTTCGGGCGAAAGATGAGCCGCTCGTCAGTGACGTTGTTCAATCCAAAGAGCCGAGCCACAGTGTCGAACGCCGGGGTTCCTGAATGTGCGCGCGCATGCGCGTCTCGAAGCTCGATCGCGCTAGCTGCCTCGAGGGTGAGTGGCTCGCGTTCCTGAAGATTGAGGGCCCCGACGAGTCTACTCAACGCCGTGATCGTCGCGTCCGGCAGGGGAGCGACCCAAGACTCACCGTCGTACCTTCCACTCGCAGCACGGGCAATAACCATTCTCGCGCCTGAAGAAACCTGAAGTCGCCCAAGAATCCATCGGAGGATTCCCCGTGTCTCGAGCGCGGCAAAGATTGCGGAGTCGCCGAGGAACGCTAGCGCCTCGGCGCGATCGAGAGGCTGGTGTGCCGTCGTAGAGACGCGAAGGAACTTCGCAAGCAAAGAAGCCGGGGCCCAGTCCAACATCGCCGAGTCGATAGATTCATCGACATATTGTCGGCGCAACGGCGTGATTGCGCTCAGCAGCCTTTCAAGGAGTTCGATGCGTCGAATTAGTCCTTCCATGTCGCAAACCCGTCACGCAGCCCATCGCGCCATTAGATCGTCCGCTTTGGATCACCCATCGTCTCAGCTCGGCGTTGAAAAATCGAGCGTGCTCAGCGCCATGGTCTATTTCGCATCAGGTGGCCATGAACCTCGTCCGTTCACCGCGGGCAGGCCCATCGAACGCAATGACGTGGACTGAAAGTTCGCCGTGTGACCACTCGACTTGTCCTCGAATACGGCAGGACTCGAGAGTTCATGACGCTCGTGTTGGCCACGCAAGTGGGACGCGATCCGCTTGACCCGTTCGGGATCGCATCGGAACAATCGTTCCCAATGAGCAAGCACGACCTGTTGCTTACGCTTCCATCTGGAGCACTCAAGGAAGTCGCGGACTGGCTGGCATCCACCCGCGAGCGTTTTCGGGATCGAGCGGGTTGGGTCAAGGCTGTCTATGCGGAGGAGATCGCACGGGCGATCGGCGTGCGGGAGACCGCGACACTCGTCCGAGAGGTCCAGGCCGATTCCGACTACTACTACGCAGAATCGCTGCTCATTCAATTGTTCGGTCTACCTCCGAAGGCGGACATGCTCAACTGCAGTCGCGCTCAACTGCGCGGGTTCGTTGAGCAGATGGAGGACCAAGGCCGCGTGGACGCACCCTGGCGCTCCTGGTCAGTTGGCGATTTGCGCGACTACCTCATGCGGAAACTGTCTGCGCGCGAGATCGCGGAGCTTGTCGGACTCGAGCTGTCGTACGATCGCGCGGAGGACGCAACGGTCGAGCCGTCAGCCGCTCCGAAGTCTCAAACACGCTCGTCGTTACCGCCGTCAACGGCCGAATTGCAGGGGCGCCGGTTAGTGCCGATCGAGGCGGCGCTGTTGCGAGCAGACACCGATGCGAGCCCCGTGCAGGCAGCGAGCTCGCCGCTGATCGAGACGCTAGACCACCTACGACGCTATCTCGTACATGACCTTAAGCGGGACCTGGAGTCCATGGATGATCTCGGGAGCAACGAGGGCAGATTTCAGCACAAGATCGTTGCAGCACTCGAGAGCCGCATCAGCCGCGAGCCTTTCTACATAGAAGAGAGGCAGCACTTGTCAGATCTCGATCAATTCCCCGATGTCATGATTCAGCATGCACGCGGGAACACTGCCTTTGAGATCAAACGGGCAGGCAACCTAAACGCATTGCTTAAGGATGCGGAGAAGCTCAAGGGCTACCTGCGCGTCAAGAAGATCAAGGTGACGTTCGGTGTGCTCATCTACTCGAGCCCATTTGCAGTACCAGACGAGTTGGCCCGCGCGATGCGGGACGATCGCCTCCACGTCGTGCGCGTTCACTGGTCGAGGAGTCGATGAAGCGAGCGGAGACTCCCAGCTGCCAGATTGGAGACTCTCATCGAGTCGACGCGTCGCCTCGATGACCTCCGCTCAAACGCTCCGCAGTAGAGCGCGGAGAGAGTCAGCGACTCTCTCGAACGTCGTGAGCTGCTGGCGGGCCGCGTCGTCCGTTTGAGCTACGCGACGATCGCTGCGCCGTCTCGCGTGCCACCACCGGATAAATCGACCCAGGCGCATGCTCGTTATGGGCGATCCGGCCATCGAGCACGCGGTACGCGAATTCGAAGTGCGACGACGCGACCACAACCCCTTCGTCGTAGATCTTGAAACGGTCGCATTGGATGGGACTGGTTCGGCGTCCCGGATGCCGCGATGGCCAGCGGATCGGGCCAAGCAAACTCGGTCCGGAACGCGCTGCCGACGAGGCGCTCGCACAGACTGCCGAACGACAGGGGGGTGATCCTGCGATTCCCTGAACGCGTACCTCGAACCGTTGCGCGATGCCGTCGGTGATCTCAGGCCGCGCCCGGTGTAGACGAGAAGTTGGCTGGCGACCGTGCTTTCGCGTGCGGCACCCACGCGACACGCGTGTGCGAACCGGCTCGGTGCACTGGCCTGCTACCGAGAACGCGTTCGAAAATACTCACGAAGACCATCGAGGACAGCCTTGGCTGTGGGGCGGTCCTTTGGAGACTGGCGGAGGCAGTCGTGTAAGAGCCGCTGCAGTGCGGGCGCGAGCCCGAATCCGTTGATCGCCTCATCGGCTCCTACGCCCTTCGGCGTGTGGCCCGCGTGAAGCCAGAACCACACAGCGCCGATCGAGTAGATGTCGACCGCTGGGTCCGTCGTCTTCGCGTTCTCCAGTAACTCCGGCGCGCTGAAAGCATCGCCGAAGTGGTCGGTCGTCTTCGTGAGGCGCGCGCGGTTGACCGCCTCCTCTACGAGAACTCCGAGGCCGAAGTCGATCAGTCGGACTTCGTTGGTAACGGAGATCAGGACGTTCGATGGCTTGATGTCGCGATGGGTGATCGAACGCGAATGGGCGTGCTCGACGGCTGCGGCGAGCCTGCCGACCACAGTCAGCACCTCGTCAGTGCTTAGTGGTCGTTGTGCGCGGGCCTTGTTCAGGTTGAGGCCGTCGAAGAACTCCATCTTGATGTAGGGCCTTCCATCGTGCAGCTCGCCTGCGTCGTACACCCGGACGATGTTCTCGTGGCGGAGTCGGAAGAGCAGTCCCGCCTCTCGCAGGAATCGCGCACGTGCATCCGCATAGGACAGTCCGGGGTAGGGCTCAAACACCTTCCAAGCAAACTCGATTTCAAGTCGGGGATCGGTCGCTCGATAGACCACGCCAAATCCTCCGCTGCCAATCTCGACCCACTTCTCTCGGTTAGCCGGTGGGCGTGCAGGAAGCTCAGCAAGCTCGTTCTGCGGCGCAGTGGTGAGCATTCCCCCGTCCAGGTACCTGACGCCTCGCTTCGCGAGCACAGCAGCGATCTTGGTCTTCGCTTCCTCTCGATACGGATCCGTGTCCTCAAGAATCGGGCGCAGCAAGCGGGCGAGCCCATCCCAATGATCGAAGTCGCGAGCGTCTTGCGCAGCCCGAAGCCAAGCCTTGACCTTCTCTTCCTTGTTTAGCGCCACGTTGTCCGGTCGCGGAAAGTCTTCCGCCTCAAACATCGAATCGATGCCTGTGCTCGTCGTAATCTCACGAAGGATCTGGCTCATCCCGGCAACAAGGGACGATGGGAAGTCGCCGGCGGGTGGTTTCCTTGGCACCGTTCGACGCCACGAGAACACTGGCCGTCCCGACATTGCGCTCGCTGCGAAGAGCTCGAATCCGTCGGGCACCAGGATGCGGTTGAGTTTCGCCGATAGCGCGTTCACGTCGTGGCCGTCTCCCAAGACCTCGGGATGAAGACTCTCCGCGAGAAGCCGGAGGAGACGCTCGTCGTCGGAGAGTGCAAGCCGCGTATCATCGAAGATCCAGTCGTCAGACCAATCCTCCGAAAAGACGTTCGTGTGTAGCTGGACGTCGCCAAGCATGTCGTCGCGGCGCGGGTCGGTCGACGGCAGCGCTGTCAGGTCGTAGAGCCGAGAAAGGAACTCGTCGTCATTCAGACGTCCTGACCAAGTCTTGCCAACTGCAGAGCGCAGGTCGCGACGCGTGACCGGCGTGATCACCTGCAACCCGCATTCGTCTTCATGAGGCCACGATACCGTCTAGCTCTGCCATCGAGGCGTTCCGCCGGTCCTAGTCGGGTCCTAGGCCTAGACGTGACCAGCGCTCGTTAAGCGGAAGTCGGTGTAAGATGGCGGAAGCGCATGGGAATCGAACCCACCGAGCCGCTGCTCGCGCAGAGCTCCATCGGTTTTGAAGACCGAGACCGGCACCAGTCCAGTACGCGCTTCCGAGAGCAGAATCACACGGCTCCTCGCGATCGGCAAGGCAGGCGAGGTGGCGGCAAGGGCAATCGCCGGGCTGTGGCCAGGCGGGACGGGATCCCCGACCTGCAACCGATGTCGCGCGTCGTGGCGTCACCTCGTCGCTACTTCTTGACGAAGTTGAAAAGGACGACCGCGAGCGGGCCATGATCGGGCAGGCTCTTCGCGTCGACCATCGCTTTCATCGCGGCCTCGAGGGCATTCTTGTCTTCGAACGGCCCCGCTGCCCACCGCTGGATGCCGGGAAGTCCGATCGCTCCGAGCAGGTCCTTGTTGACGAGCGCGAGCGTCTCGTTCGGCTCGACGTCGAGCCAGAACGTGGGCGGTGCGGCGGTGCCGGGCGCGGCTGCGGGGGAGGGAATCACGGTGGCGCGGCCGGCGCGAACGCTGACGATCGCGACGTCGCCACGAGCGGCCACGAGGGCGCGCACGACGGCCACGGCGAACGAGACGGTGCCTGCGTGGTCAGCGATCAGCGCGGCAGCGGTCTCGCGGAGCGCGCACGTCAAGTGTAGCTCGTCGGTCTGCGACCCGCTCTCCGTCGCGGAAGGGCACGGTTCGCGGAAGCGCTGTGCCACGTCTTCCGTCATTCGCTTCGCAGAATCGGTCGGTCCCCCCGCGACGTCTGCATCCGTGAGGATGAAGAGCGCTTCATCCTCATCGACGAGGAATGAGTTGTCGTTCGTGCCGGCGGTCGACAGCTCGGTGTCCGCGCTATAGCGGATGGTCAGCGGCGCTGGCGCCGGCTCGAGCGGCGCGGGTGGCGGTTGCGGCCCGGCCTTCTCGCAGCCGACGAGGAGAGCGACCAAGGAGGCGATGCGGATGCTGCGGCCGGACAAGCGACGACGTGTATCAGGGGTTGATTGGCTCAGCGTCAACCGACGTGCTCGTGGCCATGTGCCGACGCGGTCGACGACGACCGAGCACTTACGCGGGGGATTTGAACTCGAACCGCGCTAGGCGAACTGCGTCGCGTGGATGGTCTCGCCGTGATGGATGCCTTCCACCGCCGCGACGTACGCCTTCGCCACGGTCTCCGCAGCCAGCCCCGCAGCCGGGTCCATCCCGAGCTGGATGAGCGTCTCCCGTACCCACGGCGGACTGACGATGTTGACGCGGATGTCGCGTGGCGCTTCGAGAGCGGCGGACCGAATGAATCCCTCGAGCCCGGCATTGACCAGCGAGACCGCACCGCTGCCGTGCATCGGCCGACCCGCCAGCACCCCACTCGTGACGGTGATCGATCCGCGATCGTTGATCCGTTGTAGCGCCTGGCGCACCACGTTGACCTGTCCCATCAGCTTGTCGTGAAGGGACATCTCGAAGTCGTCATCGGTGAGCTGGAGCAGTGGCTTCCACGCAGCGTTTCCCGCGCACGACACGACACCATCGATGTTGGTGATCGTCGTGAACAGCCTGGCGATGCTCGCGTACTCGGTGATGTCGACCGCCGGATGGCTGCTGCGAGAGACGCCAATCACCTCGTGGCGTTCCCATAGTGCGCGGGTGACCGCCTTGCCGATCACGCCGGTCGATCCGATGACGACGATCCTCATGATCCGTTCGTAGCTCCACTGCGGCCGATGGCAGCCAACTCCCGCTGTGAAACCTCGCCGGGGGCTCACGGGATCGGACGCGTGCCCGCCCGGACGTACATGTGGGCCACGACGGGAGCGTGCGTCCGCCACCGAAAATCTCCGAACGTCTGTGGCCTGCGACGGCCGTCGCTGCGAACAGTTCTCGGTCGGAGGATCGCTCTCTGTCGAAATCGGACCTGACGCTCGCTCGCCTGGTCTCTATACTCAAGGAGCCTCCGATGCCGACTCCTCTGCGCCAGCACCGCCGGGTCAACACGACAACGTTCTGGGCCGTTGTCGCAGCCGCGATCCTGATTCACGGCGCCGTGATCGGCAGCGTGCAGGCGTTCGGGCTCTCCGTCGCTGGCGAGGCCTTCAAGTCGAAGTCCGATCGCATGCTCGATCGCGCGCTGGAAGACTCGTCGCTCGCGACGTCGTGTGCGGGTGACGTGCTGCTGACCACCGGCGCGCGAACCGCGATGTGCCTCGCGCCGTGGAACGACAACGTCGAGGGCTGCACCAACGACGCGATGATGGCGATGTGGATGGATCTGTCGGCGTGTCAGGGCAGCGGCGAGATGATCGCGGCGGCACCGATCGAGCTGATGCAGCCGCGCCAGCTCGAGACGCTGAAGCCGATCGATCCCGAGCCGCTCCTCGAGGAGCTCGCGCAGCTCGAGAAGAAGCAGGAACCACCGCCGCCGCCGCCCGAGCTCAAGCAGCAGCAACCGCCGCCGCCGACGCCGCCAGCTCCACCTCCGCCGCAGCGGCCGCAGCAGGTCGTCGAGGTGGCGAAGCCGAGCTCCGATCAGGAGCCCGAGAACGCGCGCTTCCTGTCCGAGCACAACGTCGTCGTCGAGAAGCAGAAGGTCGCACGCGGCTCCGTGCAGGAGCCGATGGTCGCGAAGTCCAAGCCCGAGGAGCTGACGCCCACGTCCGAGCCGAAGGAGGCCTCCGTCAAGGAGATCGCCGAGAAGCCGCCGGGCAAGGATCCGAAGGCACCGGATGCGCCCGGCACGCTCGCGATGCGGACGCCGGGTGCCGAGCAGCCGTCGGAAGCGCCTCAGGATGCACGGACGCGCGGCGACGCCGCCGGCGCCAAGGGGCCCCTGGTGGCCGACGGCTTCATCCCGCGCCGTGGTGATGGCGCGATCGAGCAGCAGAAGCGTGACCCTGGCGAGCTCGCACGCGGGAACACCGGGGCAGGCGGCGGTGCACCGGATGTCCCGAATCTCAAGCCCACGGCGGAGACACTCGAGCGAGCTCTCGGTGGCGGCTCGGTCGATCACCTCGAAGAGGTCGAGAACGGCGACGAGACCTCGCTGTCGGCGAAGCGCTGGGTCTACGCCAGCTTCTTTAACCGCCTGAAGCGTCAGGTCGCGCAGAACTGGGATCCCGCGACGGTGTGGCGCCGCAACGATCCGAACGGCACGGTCCACGGCTTCAAGACCCGGGTCACCGAGGTCCGCGTCAGCCTCGCCGCGAACGGCAGCCTCGCCAAGGTCGTGGTCACCAATCCCTCGGGCGTCAACGAGCTCGACGAGGAAGCCGTCCGCGCCTTTCACTCGGCCGCTCCGTTCCCGAACCCGCCCGAGGGGCTCGTCAAGGAAGGCCTGATCACGTTCGCGTTCTCGTTCTATTTCGAGATCGGTCAGCCGCGGACGTCGTGGCGCGTCGTTCGCTCGATGTAACCTCCCGCCCGTGAATCGGGCCGCCGCCGGTGTCGTGTCGATCGCGCTGATCGTCGCGACCGCATCGCCCGTGCTCCGCAAGCCGTGGCAGGACGGCTTCCCGCTGTCGACGTACGCGATGTTCGCGTTCGCGCGGCCGACGAACCAGACGCTCGAGTACCCGCTCGGCATCACCGCGTCCGGAGACCGCCGCTACCTCGCCCCCTGGAGCATCGGCTCCGGCGAGGTCCTGCAGGCACTGAACGTGGTCAGCCGCGCGAAGTCGACGCGCACGTTGCCCGCGCTGTGCACGACGATCGCGTCCAGGATCGCCTCCCTCGACGAGTATCGCGACGTCGTGTCGATCCGGTTTGTCACCGGCACCCATGACGCGGTGGATTTCCTCGTCCGCGACCAGCTGGGCAAGGAGACCGAGCTCGTGCGCTGCGAGGTCGTGCGATGAGCAAGCTCTCTGCATGGTGGTTTGCTCCGGCGCCCGCCGAGCGGCTCGCCGCGGTCCGGATCCTGATCGGCGCCTTCGGGCTCGCGTGGGTGCTGATCCGGATCCGCGAGAGCGATGCCGTGGCGCGGCTGCCGGCGCAGCACTTCAAGCCGTGCGGGGTGGTGCAGATCCTCGATACGCCGCTGCCGCCCGGCGTCGCACTCGCGATCACGATCGCGACCTGCGTGTTGATGGCCGCCTTCATCGTCGGGTTTCGGTTTCGGCTGCTCGCGCCGTTTGCTGCGCTCGCGCTGCTGTGGACGCTGACCTATCGCAACTCGTGGGGCATGATCTTCCACACCGAGAACCTGCTCGTGATGCACGTGCTCGCGCTCTCGGTGTCACCCGCGGCCGATGCGTGGGCCCTCGATCGGCGCCCCGCGCAGGCGTCGCCGATCGGCTACGGCTGGGCGCTCAAGCTGCTCGCGGCGATCACGGCGGTGACCTACGTGCTCGCTGCGATCGCGAAGCTGCGGATCGCCGGGATGGCGTGGCTCGACGGCGAGCAGCTGCGCAACCAGATCGCGGTCGATAACCTGCGCAAGGCGCTGTTCGGCGATCTGATCGCACCTCTTGCGACCCAGTTCCTCGATCACCCCTCGGGGTTCACCGTGTTCTCGGTGATGACGATCGTTCTCGAGCTATCCGCTCCGATCGTGCTGGTCGGGCCACGCCCGGCCAGGCTGTGGTGCCTCGCGGCGTGGGGCTTCCACGTCGGCGTCGTGCTGCTGATGAACATCTGGTTTCTGTATCCGCTGCTCGGAGTTGCGTTCGTCGCCAGCCTGCCCGCGGAGCGTCCCTTCGACGGGCTGATCCGCCGCTGGCACCGACACCGCGGAACGTGATCTGCGGCGCACGGGAATGGCGCCCACCCGAGGCTGGTTGCAACGCACTGTTCGACCGTAGATTCCCGCTTGCGTCCAAAACTACGGTTGTAGTAATGCTACCACTCGTGTCGTAACGATGAGCCGCCTTCCCGAACTCACCAACGCCGAGCTCCGCGTCATGAAGGCGCTGTGGCAGTGCGAGCGTGGGACGGTGGCCGAGGTCCGGGCCGAGCTCGGGCGTCGTGGCCAGGACCTCGCGTACACGACCGTGATGACGCTGCTCGGCCGGCTCGCGACCAAGGGTGCCGTCGTGGTCGACAAGGATCGGGAGCCGTTCATCTATCGCTCCGCGCATCGCCGCGAGTCGGTCCTCCGGGATCGGCTTCGCGAGTTCGTGCGCGAGGTGTTCGACGGTCAGGCGGATTCCCTCGTGCTGAACCTCGTCGAGGACGAGTCGCTGACGCGCGCCGAGCTCCGGGCGATCGAGCGCAAGATCGCAGACGCCGAGCGTGCCGACCGTCCCGTGAAGGGAGACAAGAAGTGAGTCTCCTCGCTGCCGGAGCCGCTGCGAAGGGCGCGCTGACCATGCTCGCGATGATGGCCGCGCAG
The DNA here is from genome assembly GCA_028287135.1 of Myxococcales bacterium. GTDB lineage: Bacteria > Myxococcota_A > Polyangia > Haliangiales > Haliangiaceae > JABFXX01. The sequence goes on along the minus strand of JAQBQE010000057.1, from coordinate 52,420 downwards.
GGCACCGTGCTCGCGTTGCTCGCGCTCCTCCTCGTTCGCGCCGGCAAGCTGCGCCCGTCGTGGCAGGCCGGGATCTGGCTCGTCGTGCTCGCGAAGTTCGTGCTGCCGTGGGGCCCGGCGATGCCGTGGTCGCTCTCGGATCTGATCGCCTCCCTCGGTGCGTCGGACCCCGGTGCGGCTCCGATCTTGCTCACCCCGATCGCCGCGGGACCCGCACCCGCGGTCTCGATCGCCCCCGCGATCGGCTGGCTCGTGCTCGCCGCCGTGTGGGCGCTCGGAACGTCGATCGTCCTCGCACGCGCACTGTCCGCGCAGCAGCGCGCCGTTCGGATGGCCCGCCGCGCTGCACCTGCACCCCGTGCCGCACACCAGCTGCTCGGGACGGTTGCGGCCGAGCTTCGCGTGCGTGCCCCGCGCCTCGTCGTCGGTGACGACGCGACCGGCCCGTTCGTGGTCGGTCTGCTCGCTCCGACCATCGTCGTTCCACCGGCACTGCTCGCCGAGCCAGCGCTGCTCCGCGCGGCGCTCCTCCACGAGCTCGCTCACGTCCGTCGCCGCGACGCGCTCGGTCGCTGCGTGCAGGTCCTCGCGACCGCGATGTTCTTCTTCTGGCCGGTCGTCCGGCTCGCCGGGCGCCGCCTCGACCTCGCACGCGAGGCCGCATGTGATGCGTGGGCGCTCGAGGCGGGGAACGTCCCACGTCCCGCGTACGCGCGGCTGCTCGTCAGGATGGCGGCCCTCCGCACCGCGGCGTCGGGGCTCGCGAGCCCGCGCACGCTCGACGCTCGCGTCGCCGCCGTGCTCGGCGCACCGGTGCGCGCGCGGATCGGCATCGTCCACAAGCTCGCGCTGCTCGGCTGGGCCGTGCTCGCGCTCGGCGGCGCACGAAGCGCGGCGGCTCGCGGTGAGCCCGAGGTCTGTCACTACACGTACACGCTCGCCGAGACCCTGCGTCAGGCGCATCCCGAAGCGGATCTCGACGGCGATGGATATCTCTCGAAGGACGAGGCGTGTGAGTTCCAGGCCGAGGCGCGGCGCAGATCCGAGGGCAGCGACCAGGTGTCGACGCTCGACGAGGCCGCCGTCATCGATCTGGATCGCTTGCTCGCCGAGCCCCTCTGTTGCAATTGTCAGTCTGGTGATGGACTAATCCCATCATCTGGACGCCTGGACGCTAGCTGCCAACGAGTTGAAGGAGTCGACCCATGAACAAGCTTGTCTTCATTGCCCTGACCATGACGTTGGCCGCGTGCCAGCAGGACACCAAGAACCTCGAGCGCAAGATCGATGATCTGACCAAGAACCAGCAGAAGCTGATGGACATGGTCGCCAAGGGCGGCGGCGGCGGCGCCGGTGCCAACCAGCGCCCGGCTCGCCAGGAGCCCGATCGCGCCAAGACCTACGCGGTGCCCGTCGACGGCGACGCGTTCGAGGGTCCGGCCGATGCCAAGGTCACGCTCGTCAAGGCGTACGACTACGCCTGCCCGTACTGCGAGAAGGTTCGTCCGACGATGGCCGAGCTCCGCCAGAAGTACGGCAACGACATCCGCATCGTGTCCAAGCAGATGGTCGTTCACCCGAACAACGCGATGGCCGGTGCTCTCGCGTTCTGCGCGGCGAACGAGCAGGGCAAGTCCAAGGAGATGGACGCGCTGATCTGGGACAAGGGCTTCAAGCAGCGCCAGCTCGACAACTCGGCCGTCGCCGAGGCCGCCGGAGCCCCGGGCGCCGCCGGTGGTGGCGGCAAGTGCTGGGACGTCGCCGCGGGTTGCCCGCTCGTCGTGGGCTACGCCACCGAGCTCGGTCTCAATGTCGACAAGTTCAAGGCCGACATGAAGGGCAAGTGCCAGCAGATCGTCCAGAACGACATGCGGGCACTGCAGCAGCTCGGCGTCGGCGCGACGCCGTCGTTCTTCGTCAACGGTCGCTTCCTCTCGGGCGCGATGCCGGTCGAGAACTTCAGCGCGCTGATCGACGAGGAGCTGAAGAAGGCCAATGAGCGGATCCAGCAGGGTACGCCGGCGGCCGAGTACTACAACCAGTGGGTCATCGCGAAGGGTCAGAAGACCCTGACCGGCGGCTGAGTCCACCAGGCGCTCCGCGTGCGAGGTCGGTCCCTGCGGATCGGCCTCGTCGCATTTTCGGGGTAGGGTCCCCGCGTGGCTCCACCGGCGATCCCCGAGCGCAACTGGGTCAACATCCAGTGGCTGGCTCGGCTGCGCTGGGCGCAGATCGCAGGGCAGGCGGCGACCGTGCTGGTCGGTCAGTTCCTGCTCGATGGCGCGCTGCCGATCACGGCACTGCTCCTCGTGATCTCGATCGGCCTCGTCTCGAACCTCGGGCTCGAGCTCTACTTCTTCGGCGATCGCCGCCGCGAGGGCGCGCCGTCGCGCACCGTTCACGAGTGGCAGATCGCGTGCGTGATGATGCTCGACATCGCGATCTTGACCGGGTTGCTCTACCTCACCGGCGGGCCGCACAACCCGTTCGGGTTTCTCTACCTCGTGCAGATCGCGCTCGCGACGGTGCTGCTCCGTGCCGTGTGGACGTGGATGCTCGTCGCGCTGTCGTTCGTCGCGTTCGGCGTGCTGCTCGCTTCGGACCGCGCGTTCACGATCCCCGATCAGAGCCGCGCGATCGGCATGTGGGTGGCGCTCGGCGTCGCGTCTGCGTTCGTCGTCTACTTCCTTCGTCGGATCACGGGCGCGCTCGCCGAGCGCGAGACCGAGCTGACCGAGGCCCGCGGGCTCGCTGCCCGGCAGGAGCGGCTCGCCTCGCTGGCGACCATGGCCGCGGGGGCCGCGCACGAGCTGTCGACCCCGCTCGGCACCGTGGCGCTCGCCGCCAAGGAGCTCGAGCGTGCACTGCTCAAGACCGCGGACCCCGAGCTTGCCGCGGATGCCCGGCTGATCCGCGAAGAGGTCGGGCGGTGCCGCGCGATCCTCGATCAGATGCAGCTCGGCGCAGGGACGGTCGGTGAGAGCCTCGCGCCATGCACGGTCGGCGAGCTGCTGGTCGAAGCCATGGTCGGCATCCGCGAGGCCCCCACGGTCCACCGCGATGTCCCCGGCGACGTCCTCAAGTCGGCGCTGCGCTTGCCCCCGCGTGCGGTCAGCCAGGCGCTGCGCTCGCTCGTGACCAACGCCCAGGATGCGTCCCCGCCGAACACCACGGTCGTCGTGCTGGTCCGCCTCGAAGGGGTCGCCCTGACGATCACGATCCGCGACCGCGGACCCGGGATCCCCGCGGAGGTCCTCGCTCGGATCGGCGAGCCTTTCTTCACGACCAAGGCGCCCGGTCGGGGGATGGGGCTCGGCTTGTTCCTGGCCCGCGCGGTCATCGAGGGCGTCGGGGGATCCCTGCAGATCCATGCAAGTGCCGGGGGCGGTACAGAGGTCCACGTACGGCTCCCCACGGACGTCTCACCCCGGGAACCGACGCGATCGTCACGATCGGAAGAATCCCCACGCCCCTCAGTGGTATCCAAACCAGCATGAGTACCTCCGTCGCACCGGCAGACAAGCCGTCGATCCTGATCGTCGATGATGACGAGGTGTACCGGAACCGGCTCGCCCGCGCGTTCGTCGATCGGGGCTACGAGGTCCGCACCGCGCAGGACTATGACTCCGCGCTCGCGCTCGCGACGAGTGACTCGCCCGAGTTCGCGGTCGTCGATCTCAAGATGCCGGGCAAGAGTGGGCTCGAGCTGATCAAGGCGCTGGTCGAGATCGATCCGGCGACCAAGGCCGTCGTGCTCACCGGCTACGGCAGCATCGCGACCGCGATCGATGCGGTGCGGCTCGGCGCGACCTACTATCTGTCGAAGCCGGCCGATGCCGATGACATCGTCCATGCATTCGCGCGTGGCGAGGCACCGCCGCTCGAGCCGCCGCTCTCCGAGGGTGGCGACTACAAGGCGCCGTCGCTGGCGCGCGCCGAGTGGGAGCACATCAATCGCGTGCTCTCGGATGCGGGTGGAAACATCTCCGAGGCCGCTCGCCGGCTTGGCATCCATCGCCGCAGCTTGCAGCGCAAGCTCCAGAAGTACCCGCCGAGCAAATAGGCCGTTCAGTGCGGGAGGAAGTAAGGCGGGCGTGACTTCACACCGCCTCGCTCGCGTGGTCTGATCGAACCGATGTCGCAGTCGTCCTCGCGCGGACCGTGGGCGTGGACGGTCGTGGCGCACATGCTGGGTGCTGGCGCGATCGGCGCCCTCGAGGCGGCGCGCCTGGGGAGCGCATCGCTCGCGCTCGTCCTCGTCCCGGTGTTCGCCCTGACCGGGATGATCGCCGCCGCTGCGATCGGCGGTGCCGAGCGGGTCGCACGCGGTCGCGTGTGGTGGATCGCTGCACTCGTGCTCGCGGTCCCGAGCTTGATCATCACGGTCCCGGTCGCGCGCACGCTGTTCGCAGGCGCCTACGCGCAGACGTTGCCGCTCGCCGGCATCCTGCCGTTCGTGATCCCGCTCGTCGTCGGGCTCGGCGTCGCCGGCGCGGTCGCGCTCGGGCGGCGGATCGTGCGGACCGGCGATCTGACGTCCCGCGCGATCGTGATCCTCGCCTGCGCCGGCGCGATCGGTGCGCTGGTCTGGATCGAGCGGCACGTGCTCCGCGCTGGCTATCCCGATGCGCACGCGGGCGCGACCTTCGCCGTGATCGTGCTCGCCGGTATGGCGCTGCGCGTCGCCCGCCGCACGACCGTGTCCGCGTACGTGGCCGCGGTGGTCGCGGCGATCGTCCTCGGCACCGCGACGGCGGCGATCGTCGATGGCCTCCGGCGCCCGCAGGATCGCCGGCTGCTCGCGACCTCCGGCGATCAGGGCCGCGATCTCGTCCGCGTGTGGCGGTCGCTCCTCGACCTCGATCGCGATGGCAGCTCGCGGATCCTCGGCGGCGGTGACTGCGACGATCGCGATCCGGCGCGCCACCCCGGGGCGGCCGATGGTCCCGGCGATGGGATCGATCAGGACTGCGACGGTCACGATGCCGTGCTGACATCGTCGGTCAAGGCCGCACCGACGCAGGTCGAGACCTCGTGGCGGGAGACGGCCGAGGTCCGCGCGGTGCTCGACAGGACCCGCGAGATGTCGATCGTGTTGATCACGATCGACGCGTTGCGCGCCGACATCCTCGCCCCGACGACCGCGGATCGAACGGACTTCCCGAACCTGACCAGGCTGCTCGACGAATCGGTGTGGTTCACCCGCGCGTTCGCCCCGGGGAGCGGGACCGACATGGCGCTCGGGACGTTTCTCACCGGCCGCCATGACCCGTTCCAGAAGATCGACACCACGTTGCCGGAGGCGCTGCGCGCGCTCGGGCTGCGCACGTCGACTGCGCTTCCGGTCGAGGTCAACCGCTACGTCGGCGAGACCCTGCTGAAGCGCGGCATCGATCGCGCCCGGGCGGTGCACACCGACTGGGGCAACCAGGACATCGGCGATCACGTCAGTGCGCCGGCGACGACACTCGAGGGTCTGCGCGCTCTCGACGAGGCACAGGGCGCGCGCTCGTTCGTCTGGGTCCACTACTTCGACGTCCACGAGCATCACCAGATCGATGTCCCGAAGTCGCTGCTCGAGGCCGTGCAGCCCACGGGCTCGAAGAAGCGCCACACCTATCGCGCGCTGCTGCTCGCGATCGATCGCGAGATCGGTCGGCTCCGCGCAGAGCTCGCGACCCGCGGGCTCGCCGACAAGACGATGATCGTGTTCGCGAGCGATCACGGCGAATCGCTCGGTGATGATCCGCGGCTCGGCGACACCCACGGCAAGGTCACGTACAGCCCGCTGGTCCGGATCCCGATCGCGTTCCACATCCCCGGCGTCGCCGGCGGTCAGCGCACCGATGCGGTCTCGCTCGTCGATCTGGCGCCGACCCTGTTATCGCTGCTCGGTGCGGCGCCCCAGGCGATGTCGCCCCTCGAAGGGATCGACCTCGTGCCCTCGCTGCTCGATGCCCCGGCATCGCTGCGGCCGATGAGCCGCGCGCTCGTGATCCACGAGGAGCTCCAGTGGAGCGTCGTCGAGTGGCCGTACCAGCTGATCGTGCGCCCCGCGGATGACCTGGTCGAGCTCTACGATCTCGAGCGTGATCCGCAGCAGTCCTCGGATCTCTCGGCGACGCACGCCGACGTCGTCAGCCGGCTGCAGGCTCGCTACGCGGAGGTTCCGCAGGTTCGGGTCGACCGAACCACCGAGGGACGAAAGTGGCGAGAACGCCAAGCGCAACCGCCGCCGACCCGTGCGCCGCCATCAGGATCAGCGGCGACATCCACGCCGTGAAGTACGGCACCACCGGTGCGACCGGCTCGCCGAGCACGGTGGGCCAGGCGCCGGCGGCGGTGATCGCGGCTGCGGCTGCCGCGAACGGCAGCGCGAGCTGTGCGATCAGGACCCGGCCGAGCGTGGTGCGCCTGCTGCCGATCCAGGTCGCGAGGAACGCGATGACCAGCGCCGGGAGCCACGTCAGGTACATGTCGCGTCCTTCGGGCTTGTAGATCATCGGCGTCGACAGCGAGGGCAGGCCGCGGATCGCGATCAGCGTGCCGCACGCGATCACAAACCACCACGGCACGAGCCACCAGCGCCGCACGCCGAGCGACGACACCGCGAGACCTGCGACGAGGACGAAGATCGCGAGCGCACCGGAGCCGAGCGCCATCGGTGGCACTCCCTGGTCCTCGGTCAGCGGATTGACCAAAGCGGCAGACAGCGGACGTCCGCGCGACGCGGGATCGAGCGTCGCACCCACGGAGTCCGCGATCGCGCGCGAGACATCCACGATGTGGACGAGCGAACCGCGGCTCGGCGAGATGCCGGGGCCCGCGATGCAGCCCTGCACGTGCCGCACGTGGCGTTCCTCGCCGCCATGACCGCCGGTCGCGATGTGCCCGTGGTCCGAGAGCACGAACCAGCGAGCGGTCGGATCGGCGGCGTGCAGCGTCGCGAGGATCGCGTCGGCCTCCAGCGCGACGCGCGCATAGTCGGCATCGATGCCGTGCTTGTGACCGGCGGTGTCGACACGCAGGATGTGAATGAACGCGAGTGGCGCCGCGCTCTTCACCGCCTCGAGCGCGCGCGCCTGCCACTGCGTGATCCACGCGGCGGGCTCGAGGTCCTTCGACGACTTCGCAGGATCGGCGGCGGGCTCGACGCGCGCGAACCCGAGCGAGCGAACGATGTAGCCGTAGTTCTCGGCGACCGCCCAGCTACCGGGGACCTGCGCCGGGATGCCGTGGCGATCGAGCGGCGGCTCGAGCGGTCGGCTCGAGCGATACACCACGCCGGTCTGCTGCTGCGTCAAGCCGGTCCAGAGCGCGACCTCGACGGGTAGCGACACCGTCGGGAACCCGACCTCGACGTCGAGCGTCGCGCCGGTCTTGCACAGCGCCGACATCGCCGGCAGCGTGCGGGCGGTCGCCGCCGCGAGCCCGTCGATCAGCACGACGCGGGTCCGCGCCACACGCGCAAGCCCGGGTCCGCCGCCACCCGGCAGCGGCGCGGGGTCCATCGCCTTGGCGTCGAACGTGACCACCGCGCGGGTCAGCGACCGGCGGACCTGGGGCAACCACCAGGCGAGCCCGGCGAGCACCACGATGGCGATCACAGCCGTGATTCGCTGGCGCATGATCAGTCCGCCGCCGCGTCCGTGCCGCCGTCGATCAACGGCGGCAGTGAGCCGAGCGGTTCCTTCCACGGGAGATCGGCGAGCCGCTCGACGGGGAACAGCCGCAGGATCGACGGCAACACGATGCCCTCGGTGACGAGCGCCATGTGGCCGAACTGCGCGCGGATGTAGACCAGCCGAGCACGCCGCGCCTCGGGCGGCCACAGCTCGTACGAGGGCGGGAACCGATCGAGTGTCACGCCCTGGTCGGGGAGCTTCGCGCTGACCGATTCGGTCCCGAGCACCGTGTCCTCGCCAACCATGATCAGGCGATGCCGGTTCGACGATCGGTACCACTCGACGATCAGATCTTCGTCGCCGTACATCGCATCGATCATCACGAGATGATCGAGCATCGGCTCGTCGAGCCAGGCGTTCAGCGTGCGAAACGCGCCGCTATGACCGATCGCGGCCGTCAGCGCGGCACCGCGCGGCACACCGAGCTCGTCCTCGACGATCCGGATCACCTCGGTGAGATCGGGATAGTTGACCGGCATCCGCTGGTGCGACGGCGCCTCGGGGGCGATCAGCATCGCGTTGAGACCCGACAGCGCGGCCTGCTCGGGCAACTGATGTGTGGTCCATGCGGTATCGACGGTGTCCCAGTAGCCGTGGACGTAGACGATGGTCGCGGCGGTGTCGGCGTGATAGCCGGCGGGAATCCACACGTGGATCGGACCGCGCGGTCCATCGATCCGCAGGTGCCTGCCGGCCTGCACCGCCGCAGCGATCGGGTGGGTGCCCGCATCGACCGTGGTGACGACATCGGGATCGTTGGGATCGTTGGCGCGGGCCGATCCGATCCATGCGAGCGCGATGACGCCGAGCCCCGCGATCCCGAGGCCTGCGACGACTGCACGACGTGCCCGCTGCACCTCAGGATCGTAGCAAACCGCGCGGGATCGCGCGCGTTTCCGTCGATGACGTCGCGGTGGGCGGCTACGGCGGGCAGACGACCGCGTCGCGCTTCCTGCGGTACTCGCGGATCAGCGGCCGTGCGTCGTGGCGGGAGGGCCCTGGATCGCGCGGCAGGATGCCGCCGAGCAGCCGCCAGGTATCGGCATGCCGCCGGAAGTCGAGCCACAGCATCGCGGCCCCGCCGGCCTGGGTGCAAGTCACGGTCTGGTTCGACCCCGAGCCGCATTCCACGGGCGGGCGGTCTGGATCGCTCAGCAGATCGCCGATCCGCGCGGCCACCGCGAGCGTGTGCGCATCGCACAGGACCTCGACCGCGCCGTGCTGGAGGTCGACGATCACGAGCTGCCGCTCGATGTACCGATCGATGAACATCGCCTCGCTGCGATCGCCGAGCTCGTCCTCGAGATGGGAGGCGAGGGCGCGCGCGCTGACCGACGGCGTGCTCGCCGCCGCCGCGGTGCCGGTCGCCACGGCAGGGGACGCGGGCGTCGACGCCTGCGTCCAGCATCCGCCGACCAATCCGAGCATCGCGAACAGCCAGGCACGCACGAGGATCCACCGTTCGCCGCGAGGTCTCAGCCCACGCCGCCGCGCAGGACCTTGAGCCCGGAGCGGACGCGAGCGCGTTCTGCAGGAACGAGCGCGGCGCGCAGCAGCGCGGAGCCGGGACACTGGACGAGGCCCGCCTCGCACGTCGCGACCGCGGCCTGGGGAAGCCCGAGCGCCTCGAGCACGAGCACCTTCTCGTAGAACAGATCTTCGAGCAGCCACTGATCGTGATCGGTGGCCGCATGGAACGCGCTCTCGATCGCGCGCAGCGCCTCGCCATGGCGGCCCAGATCGCCGAGCACGGCGCCGCGCCAGTACAGGCACTCTGCACGCTCCGGTGCGCGCGCGAACGCCATCTCGGCCGCCGCGAACGCAGCGATGTCGTCACCGGTGGCCGAGCAGACCTGGCACTTGATCAACCAGCCGTCGACCGAATCGGGCCGCAGCACGAGCGCCTGGTTGACCGCGACGTTGGCATCGCCGAGCTGATCGTCATCGGCTGCACCGAGGAGCTCCCGTGCTCGGTCGAGCAGGCGGTCGAACTCGGTATCGAACGGGACGCGCACTCAGCTCACGCTAACACGGCGATCCCGACCGTGCCCGCGCGAACTGCGCGTCACATCCGCTGATGGATCTCGATCACGTTGCGGTCAGGATCGCGGACAAAGAACCCGCGCGACGTCGGCGTGAACTGGACCGGACCACCGCTGAGGACGATCCCAGCGGCCTCGATCGCGGCGCGCGCGACGTCGAGATCCGGGACGAGTAGCGAGATGTGGGTGATGCCGGCGTGCTTGTCGGGCACGTCCATCAGGATGTTCGGCGCGTTCGCTGCCGGTGCATTGAGCACGAGGTTGATCTCGAGCCCCGACGGGTGGTCGAGGATCGCGACCGGCTCGGGCCCGATCGGACCGAGGGTCTTCGTGAACCCGAGCAGCTGGTAGAACGCGAGCGAGCGTTCGAGATCGTGGACGCGGATGCCGATGTGCGCGAGCCCGGTGATCGCGAGGGTCATCGGCTCAGCCCAGGAAGGCCGGGAACACGGGAGAGCGCCGCTTGCCGAGCAGCCCCTCGATCATGGTCTGGATCTGCGTGCGGATCTGATCGGCGAGCCGATTGACCAGCAAGCGGTCCTCGGCCGCTGCGGCACCGTGCGCCTTGCCGAGATCGATCGGCGCGCCGAACTGGACGTACCACTTGCTCGGCAAGGGCAGCAGGCCGGCGGGGCCGAGCCACGGGAACGTGGGGGTCACCGGGATCCACGGGATGCCGATGTTCTTGGCGAACCACGTGATCTTGCCGAGCATCGGCGCGGCTTCCTCGGCGCCGACGACGGCGACCGGGATGATCGGGGCGCCGGTGCGCAGCGCGAGCTTGACGAAGCCGCCGCGCCCGAAGCGCTGCAGCCGGTAGCGATCCTTCCACAGCTTGCCCATCCCCTTCTCGCCCTCGGGGAACACGGCGACCAGCTCGTCCTTCATCAGCAGGCGCTCGGCGTTCTCGGGATCCGCACGCACGCCGCCGATCCGATTCATGATCGGACCGAGGAACGGGAGATGGAACACGGTGTCCTCGACGAGCGGCCGCACATCGCGACGTGACGGATGATCGCGACGCACCGCGTGCATCACCATCGCGCTGTCGTACGGCAGCGAGCCCGCGTGATTCGCGACCAGCAGCGCTCGGCCGCGCGACGGGATGTGCTCGAGCCCGCTCGCCTGCACGCGGAACCATTTCGAGTAGAGGAACTCGAACAGCCACTCCCAGCGCGCGGTCGCCCGCGGATCGCGACCGAAATCGTCGACGACGTCGGAGCGTCCCCACATCGCGAGGGCGCGCCATCGCCGCCACACCGCCTCGAGCGGGAGCCGGCGGCGCAGATCGATCGGGAACACCGGGGTCCGGTGCTGCTCCATGCGGCGCTCGAGCTCGCGGAGCTCGGCACTCTCGCGCTCGCCACGCGACGGCACGTGCGAGCCCCCGAGCTCGTGGGGGATCATCGCCTCTTCGCCGAGGTACACGTCGTCCTCGAGGAACCCGAGATCGCGATCGCCGAAGATCCGATCGACGGAGGCGGCATCGGGGACGCGCGGATCGGCCTCGCCGTACCACTCGTCGTTTGTATCGTCATCGTCGTCGTTCATGACCTAGGCCTGGGCGATCGCCGCGTCGGTGGCGCCATCCTCGGGTGCAACACCGAGGAAGTCCAAGATCGTACGCTTGATCGAGAGCCGCGGTGCAAACCCGAGCTCGCGACGGGCTCGTGCCCCATCTGCGACGCAGAGGTAGAGCAGGAAATCGAGGAACGAGGGCGGCGAGCCGACGAGCTGGGTCGCCCACAGCACCTTCGATAGCTGGCGCGCCACGAACTGCGGCATCGGGACCGGAACGCGGCCGAGCAGGGCGAGCACGGTGGTGTAGGGCAGGACGCCCTTGCCGACGATGTTGAACGCGCCGGTCGCCCGCGAGTCGACCGCCCTGACGAGCGCGTACGCGGCGTCCTGCTCGTGGACGAACTGCATCAGGGGATCGTGGCCCATCATCACCGGCGCGATCGGCCGCGAGAAGAACCGCGTGTACATGTTCGACACGGTCGGCCCGAGGATCGGCGCGAACCGCAGGATGCAGACCTCGACGTTCGCGTGCTCCTTCGCGAACCGCTGGACCTGGCGCTCCGCGCGGACCTTGTCGTTGACGAACCGTGAGTCGCGGTGGCCCTTGAGCTCCGCGTCCTCGGTCAGGAAGTTCGGGTTCTTGGGATGCGCTCCGTAGACCAGCGACGTCGAGATCATGACGAGCCGGCGTGGCGCCACGCCCGCACACGCGTTGAGCACGTGCATCGTCCCGACATCCTCGAGCTCGTGAGCCCAGTCGGCCGCGTGCGTCGGATGCGAGAGGAAGGCACCGTGAACGAAGGTGTCGACCTGGTGGCGCTCGAGGAGCGTCGCGAGCTCGCCATCGACCGTCGGCTGGGTCAGGTCGATCTTGACGTACTCGACCTTGCCGCCCGGGGCGAGGGCCGGAGGCCGGATGTCGAGCGCGAGCACGCGGCTGTACTTCGGGTCCTCCTCGAGGCGGCGGAGCAGCTCCCCGCCGAGGAACGTACAGGCCCCGGTGACCGCGACGACGCGGCCGGTGCCGGCGGGCGTGGTCGTGGCACTGGGCGGCATGCACGCCTTATAGCAGATCAGAGCGGCGTGCTACCCAGGTCGCGTGGAGCCCGTGATCGCGGTCTTGTCGCCGGAGGTGATCGATCAGATCGCCGCCGGTGAGGTGATCGAGAGACCGGCCTCGGTGGTCAAGGAGCTGGTCGACAACGCGATCGACGCCGGGGCCCGGACGATCACGGTCGAGACCACCGCGGGCGGTCGCGCGCTGATCCGGGTCTCCGACGACGGCTGCGGGATGAGCGCCGCGAGCGCCGTGCTCGCCCTCGAGCGTCACGCCACGTCGAAGATTCGCTCGGTCGACGACCTGTGGGGGCTGGCGAGCATGGGGTTCCGCGGCGAGGCGTTGCCCTCGATCGCGAGCGTGTCGCGGATGACGCTGACCACCCGGCGTGACGGCGACCTCGCGGCGACCCGGATCGTGATCGAGCCTGGCGCGGGCGCGCGCAAGGTCACGGTGTCCGAGGTCGGTGCGCCGGTCGGGACCACGATCGAGGTCCGTGACCTGCTGTTCAACCTCCCGGCGCGGCTGAAGTTCCTCAAGGGCGAGTCGACCGAGGCGACGCACATCACCGACCTCGTCGCCAAGGTCGCGATGGCGCATCCGCACCTCCACCTCCGGCTCCGCCACAACGGCCGCACCGCGCTCGAGACGCCACCGGATCGCGATGGGTTCGCCCGGGCGCAGGCCCTGCTCGGCGCGCGGATCGCGTCCCGGGTGATCGCGGTCAGTGGCGAGGAGGCCGGGGTTCGCGTCACCGCGTACCTCGGGGCGCCCGAGCTTGCCCAGGCGACCGCGCGCGGCGTCCAGCTGTTCGTCGGCAAGCGACCGATCCGCGACCGCGGTCTGCTCCACGCGATCACGATGGGCTACGGCGAGCTGATCGCACGCGGCCGGTACCCGATCGCGATCGTGCATCTCGATGTCCCGAGCGGAGCGGTCGACGTCAACGTCCATCCGCAGAAGCTCGAGGTCCGGTTCTCCGACGCCAACGAGGTCTGCGCGGCGGTGCGCCACGTGGTCCAGTCCGGCGTCGGCTCCGCCCCGTGGCGCGGCGAGCTCGGCGGCGCGGGACCGATCCAGATGAGCGCGATGACGAGCGTCGCACCGCCGCGGCTCCCGCTCGACGGGCAGGGGGCCACCGCGCTCTCGGCTCGCTACGCGGCACAGCTGCGCGAGCGATCGATGCAGCCGTCGCTCAGCTTCGAGGGCTCACAGGAGCTCGCGGATCCGTCGCTCACCGGCTCGGGCCCCGCGCGCGCGTGGGTCGCGCAGGTCCAGCAATCGATCCGGGGTGCGCGTGCCGCCGAGGCACAGGAGTCGCGCGAGGTCCTCGCCCGCGAGGCGCTCGCGCTCGATGCGCTGCGGACCCGCGACGAGGTCGTGGACCCGGTTCCCGCGCCCGGCTTCTTCAGCTCGCTGCGCTATCTCGGGCAGCTCGACCTGACCTACCTGGTGTGTGACGGCGATGGCGAGCTCGTCCTGGTCGATCAGCACTCCGCGCACGAGCGCGTCGAGCTCGAGCGCCTTCGCGCACATCCGATCGATCGCGACGTCGCCACGCAGAAGCTGCTGTTCCCGATGACGATCGACGCGAACGCCGGAGAGCTCGAGCTGTGCGCACGGCCGGCGCTCCAGCAGGCGCTCGCGCATATCGGCTTCGAGGTCGAGGCGTTCGGCAAGGCCACGCTCGCGATCAAGGCCGTGCCCTCTGGCGTCCGGAACAGCGATCCGGCGCTGCTGCTCCGCAAGCTCCTGACGGAGTGGGCGGCCGAGGGGGCGCCGAGCGAGCCCGAGCGTCTCGATCGCATGCTCGCCGAGATCGCGTGTCACTCCGTCGTGCGCGCGGGTGATCGCCTGACCCCGGGCGAGGCAGAGGCGCTACTTCGCGGCCTGGATGCGGTTGCGTACGCCGACCGAGGACCACACGGCCGGCCGATCCTGCTCCGCCTGCCGCTCGGGGAGATTGCGCGTCGGTTCGGGCGCTGAGCTCGCCGTGAACAGCCGGCGCGCGAACTCCGGATGAAGCGTGCCCGGGAGCATGCGCGCGATCGTCTCCATCAAGATCTCCGAGCGCGGCGACTTGGTCACGATCACGGCGCGCGCGAGCGACGCCGGGCGATCGATGTACGGCCATCCCGTGTGGATGAGCACGCCGACACCTTCGAGCGCACCCGCGGTGTCGGCCTGGACCAGCATCGACTCTGCCGTGAGCCGGCCGATCATCCAGTCGGTGATCACGAGGTCGAAGTCACGTTCGAGCAAGCGCTGGAGTCCTGCACTCGGCGTGCTCTCGCCGATCGCGTCGTACCCGACCAGTCGGAGCAGGATGACCAGTCCCGTACGCAGATCATCCGAGCCTTCGATAACGAGGATGGATTTTTTCATCGGTGGGTGCCCTTACGCCCGAGCACGCAAGCAGCAATTCTCATGCGCGCCTGCGGACTCCGGATCTTACGCACTTCCCCGCGATAGCACGTGCGCTGCAGTCTCGCGAGCGAGAGATCGCGGCGCGTTCGCACTCCGTCGTTCGACGTAGCGGCGACTACGTAGCGGCGACTACGTAGCGGGCAACTACGTAGTCAGCTCGGCTCGAGATCGACCAGCGCACCGTCGCGAACGCCCTGCGTCCCGGGCACGGTCTTCGCGATCGCGTTGATCAGTTCCGAGTAGTTGCTCGGATCGATCTGATCCTGTCGCGACGTGATCAGCGCGAGCACGTGCTCTGCGTCGTCGCCCATCGGGATCTTGAGCGTCAGCTTGTTCCCGCTGTCCTCGGTCAACGTCAGGTAGATCGCGTGCTTGCGATCTCCTTCGCCGCGCGCCTTCAGCTCGATACCGTGGCCCTGGTAGGAGAACTCGGCGACGGCGTTGGCTTCACCGCGTGTCGTGAGCTGCCAGCCGGCCTCGGTCAGCACACGGCGAACGGCATCGTCGCCCGAGGTCGTGCGCCCACCGGGTTGGGTCGGCTTGTGCTTCGCCACCTTCGACGTCTTGGTCTTCCAGGTCGACGCGCTCGATGTCTTCGGCGGCGCTTTCCTGGCGGCAGGCTTGGTCGCCTTCGCCTTCGCCTTCGCCTTCGCCTTCGCCTTTGCCTTCGGCTTCGCCGGCGCTTTTGTCTTCGCCTTCGCCTTCGCCGCGGGCTTCTTGGCCTTGGCCGTGGTCTTCGTCGCCTTGGTCTTCCCCGCCTTCGCCTTCGCCATGGTCCTTGTTTATCACTGGCGGGCTACACTCGTCGCGCGTGACGCCCCGCCTCGTAGTCATCGTCGGACCGACCGGTGCCGGGAAGACGCGGCTGTCTCTCGACCTGGCGACCCGCACCGGAGGAGAGGTCATCTCCGCGGACTCGCAGCAGGTCTACCTCGGGATGGATATCGGGACCGGCAAGGCGAGCGCGGAGGAACGCCGCCACGTGCCTCACCACCTGCTCGATGTCGTGCGTCCTGACGAGGAGATGACGGCGGCTCGGTTCATCGAGCTCGCGGATCGCGCGATCGCCGACGTCGCAGCCCGCAGCAAGCCGGTGATCGTGTGTGGCGGCACCGGGCTCTACGTCCGCGCGCTCCTGCTCGGCCTGTTCGACGGTCCGCCGGCCTCGCCCGAGCTGCGGGCCGAGCTCACCGAGATCGTGGCACGGGACGGCACCGCCGCGTTGCACGCCCAGCTCGCCGTCATCGATCCCACGGCGGCCGCGAAGATCGATCCCCACGACGCCAAGCGGATCATCCGGGCCATCGAGGTGTTCCGGCTGACCGGCGAGCCGATGAGCGCGCATCAAGCGCGCCACGACCATCGCTCCATGCCGTCGCGCTACCCGGTGCGCCTGGTCGGGCTGGCGCCCGAGCGCGAGGATCTCTACCGCGCGATCGACGCACGGGTCGACGCGATGATCGCAGCGGGCCTCGAGGCGGAGGTGGCGGCCCTGCGCGCCCACGGCTACCAACCGCCCCTCCGGTCCCAGCAGGCGATCGGCTACGCCGAGCTTCACGCGGTCGCCGCGGGCACCCTGGATCGCACCCGCGCGATCGAGCTGATCAAAAGGAATTCACGGCATTACGCCCGCCGACAGCTGTCCTGGTACCGCGCCCCGTCATCAGGTGCGAGCGACGTCACGTGGTCCCCGACCCCCGCCGCCGTTGACCTGACGGACCTGGAGCGGTACCTAGCTGGGCTCTAGCCCTCACAAATGACGACCGAACCCGCGCAGATCTCCGACCGCATGATCCTCGAATTCGAGAGGCCGATCATCGACCTCGAGAGAAAGATCAGCGAGCTGCGTGGCCTCTCGACCGAGACCGTCGACTTCTCGAGCGAGATCCGGCGCCTCGAGCAGAAGGCGCGCAAGCTCCAGAAGGAAGTGTTCGCGGATCTGACCGCCCAGCAGAAGGTCCAGCTCGCCCGGCATCCCGGTCGGCCGTACCTGATGGATTACGTCGGGTTCTTGATGGACGACTTCATCGAGCTGCACGGTGATCGCAGCTTCCGCGATGACCCCGCGATCATCGGCGGCATGGCGCAGTTCGACGAGTGGGAGGTCCTCGTGCTCGGCCATCAGAAGGGCCGCAACACGAAGGACAACATGCTGCGGAACTTCGGGATGGCGCGCCCCGAGGGCTATCGCAAGGCGACGCGCCTGATGCGGCTCGCGTCACGGTTCCGGCGTCCGATCCTGTGCTTCATCGATACGCCGGGCGCGTATCCCGGGCTCGGCGCCGAAGAGCGCGGTCAGGCCGAAGCGATCGCCAAGGCACTGCAGGTGATGGCGAGCCTCGAGTGCCCGATGATCTCGGTCGTGATCGGGGAGGGCGGCTCCGGCGGAGCGCTCGCCCTCGGCGTCACCGATCGGATCCTGATGCTCGAGTACTCGATCTACTCGGTGATCTCGCCCGAGGGGTGCGCGTCGATCCTGTGGCGCGATCCGACCAAGATCGGCGAGGCCGCGGCGCAGCTCAAGCTCACCGCACCCGACCTCGTCTCGCTCGGTATCTGCGACGAGATCATTCCCGAGGCCGCCGGTGGCGCGCATCGCAACGCCGCTGTCACCGCCGCGAAGCTGCGCGCCTCGATCAAGAAGCACCTGCGCGAGCTGACCGAGATGTCGACGACCGAGCTGCTCGAGAAGCGCTATCAGAAGTTCCGCACGATGGGTGCCTACGTCGAGTCGACCGGGTGACATGTATTACGAGCTCGCGCTGATCTCCGTCGTCGTCGCGGGCGGATACTGGGGATGGTTCTTCGTGCGCCGCCAGCCGCACGGGACTCCACTGTTCGGGATCATGCAGCTCGCAGCTGCGCTCGCGTGCGCGATCGGGCTCTACGCTCACAGGTACGAGGCCGCGCCGTGGATGGGCGTCGCCGGCGCGATCGGCCTCGGCGCCGGCACCTGCTTGCTCGTCGTCGGACCGATGATCCGCGGGCTCGCGCGCCGGTTCGCCGCCGCCGAGCGGCTCGGGGTCGCGTCGCGCTTGCTCGATGTCGCCGAGGTCCTCGCGCCCGGCTCGGGGGTCGCCGACGAGAAGGCACTGATCGGCGCGATGAAGGAGATCCGCGACGGTCACATCGAGCACACCGTCGACGCGCTGACCGCCGCCAAGGATCGTGCACCGATCGAGGCGCGGCTCGCGATCGACGAGCGGATCGCGATGCTCTATCTCGCCGCGTACCGATGGAACGACGCGATCGCGCACGCGGAGGCCCACCTGTTCGGGGCCGCGAAGGAATCGATCGCGGATACCGAGACCGCCGCGCCGGTGTCCCTGCGCCGTGCGCTCGGTCTCGCGCCTCCGGTGTGGGTCGAGCTGCTCGGTGCGTACGGTCGCACCGGCGATCTCGATCGCGCCGCGCGCATGCTCGCCAAGCTCGAGGATGTCTGCGACGGCCGCGAGGATGCCGCCGTGTGGATCCACCGCGCGCGACTGATGTTCCTCGCGCTCGCCGGCCGGACCGCCGCGGTCGAGGCGCTCGTCGAGCCGCGCCAGGCGCGCCACATGAGCCCCGCTGCGCGCACGTACTGGCTCGCGGTCGCGCATCAGCAGCGCGGTGATCGCGCGGCCGCCACCGCCGCCTACGAGAAGGCGCGCGATCGCTCGCGGGGCCGCCCGCGCGAGCTGATCGATCAGGCGCTGACCAACCTTGCGAAGGCGGATGGCATCCCGGTCAAGCTGTCCGAGGAAGCCAACGAGATCGTCGCGCGCGTCGAGGCCGCCCCGCTGCCGCCGCGGGTCCGCGTTCCACGCCAGCCGCGCCCGATCGCGACCTGGAGCATGACCGGGACGCTGCTCGTGGTCGCCGGCCTGATCACGGTGTTCGTCGGTCCGACGAGCGACGTCGGCGTGCTCACCCGCTCGGGTGCGCTCGTCCGCGGGCTCGTCGACGGCGGAGAGTGGTGGCGGATCTTCTCGTGCGTGTTTGTCCACGTCGGTGGACTCCATCTCCTCGTCAACGTGATGGGGATGTACTTCGTCGGCCGGATCGCCGAGGACCTGTTCGGCACGACCCGCACGCTCGCGCTGTTCGGCGTCGCGGGGTTCGCGGGTGCGGTCGCGAGCTACCTCGCGTCGCCGGCCGGGATCTCGGCGGGCGCCTCGGGGGCGCTGTTCGGCCTCCTCGGTGCGGTGTTCGTCGAGCTGACCTGGCATCGCGAGCATTACCGCGCCGCGTGGAAGCGCGGGATGTGGGGCGGCCTCGCGGTCGTGATCGTCGCGCAGGTCGGCTACGGCTTTCTGTATCCCGTGATCGATCAGTGGGCGCACGGCGCCGGCCTCGTCGCGGGTCTCGTGCTCGGTGCGGTCCTGTCGCCGCACGCGCCATGGGTCGGTGCGGGCCGCCAGCTCGGTCGCGCGATCGCGGTGATCGCGTTTGGCTTCATGCTGACCGCCGGTGCGCGGGTCGCGCGGACCTCGGTCGAGGATAGCTTCACCCGGCTACCGCGGATCCGGCACCTCGTCGGTGGCGTCGCGATCACCGCGCCCGCGAACTGGCTCAACGATGTCGAGCTCGCAGAGCCCGACGGGCTGATGATCGTCGCGGTCAAGCGCGAGCCCTTGACCGACCTCGCCCTGCAGACCTCGATGTGGATCGGCGAGACCGCGCCGGCGATCGCGCGCAGTCACGGGTTCGACAAGATCGATCGGGCGCCGGTGGACGTCATCAAGCGCCCGGCGGGGTGGGAGGGCGTCGAGCTGATCGCGTCGTTCGCCGATCCGATGGGCTATCGCCAGCAGTACCGGCTGATCGTGTGTGCCCAACCGGTTGGCGATCAGCTGATCACCGTCGTGCTCCACGCTCCCGAATCGATCGCGACCGCAGCTCCCGGCTACCTGACGCGGATCTTGTCGTCGATCAAGCCCGGCTGAGCTCGGAGAACTTGCCCGCCGGCGCGCGCGTTCGCTAGGCTCGAGCCGATGCGCGCGCTCGCCCTCGTGATCCTGGTCGCGCTGACCGCGTCGGCGGCGGCCGACCCGTGCACCGACGAGCTCGATGCCCGTGGCATCCGGTGGAAGAAGGCCACGCGGAGCGGGATCAAGAACGGCGTCGAGATCACCGGCCCGCTGGGTGGCGTCATGCTGCACGCGGACGGGCAGTCCCTCGTGATCGATTGCTCGCTCGCGGTGTCGCTCGACGAGGCTGGTCGCTACCTGACGGACCTCGGCATCGAGCAGGTCACGTATTCCTCGGCGTACTCACGGCGCAACGTGCGCGGCACGAACCGACCGAGCAAGCACAGCTACGGGCTCGCGATCGATGTCCACACGTTCACCGGCCCCGAGCTCGGCAGTGTGCGGATGGATCGCGACTACGAGCAGGGGCTGGGCGATGACGTCGATTGCGTCGGGCTCCCGCTGACGCAAGGCGGGGCGGTGCTCAAGGTCCTGCAGTGTCAGCTGGTCCGCTCGGGGCTGTTTCACCTGGTGCTGTCTCCGGACTATGACGACGCTCATCACGATCACTTTCACCTCGAGGTGAAGCCGTGGCCGGATCGGACGTCGCTGCGCTCGCCGACGCAGGCGATCCATTGAACCGGAGCGCGACGAACAGCACCACGAGCGACCACGCGAGCCAGATTCCGGCCCACGTCCACACCGCCCACTCCTCGGTCGTTCCAAACGTCGACATCGCCATGTTGCCGGCGTCCGACATCCCGGCGAACTGACCGTCGACGACCTGCGACGGCCGCAGCAGCACGCGGATATCGAGCAGCGCGTTGACGCACGACTGCGCCGCGAGGAAGTGCGCGGTCGCGATCCGCCAGCGCGCCGGCAGCATGCCGCACAGCGCGACGCCGCCACCGATGCCACCGATCGCCCACGGCCCGAACGAATCATCCGGCCGCGCGGCGACGATGAAGAAGCTCGAGAACACGAGCAGGCCCGCGAGGATGAACAGCGCGCGGCGCGCCGCACGTGCGGTCGGCGTCACGACGATCAGCACCGCGCCCCACACCGGCGTTCCCATGTAGCCAGCGGCCGCGATGATCGCGGTGCCGAACGGACCGACGCTCGACTTCGCGTACGCGAGCCCGCTGGTGTCGCGGTAGACGAGGACGTAGTCAAAGCCGGCGCCGGTCGCCATCATCGCGAGCCCGTGCGAGAGCTCGTGCAGCCAGGTCGCGAGCAGCTTGAACGGATAGAGGACGAGCCCACCGATCGGCAGGTTCCACAGGAGCAGCGAGGCAAGCAGTGCGAACGCGAGCGTCCGCATCTCGCGAGGTTCAGGGCGCGTCACGGATCCTTCGGCGTCGGGACCGGCTCTGCCGGCGGCGGCGGCTCCGCCGTTTTCGGCGGCAGAGGCGCGGGCTCGAAGATGCCCTCGAACAGCGTCGTCGTCCGCGTGCGCAGCGCGGAGCCGAGCTTGACGATGTCATCGGGGCTGAGCAGCTGACGGATCGCATCGCCCGGCTTGCGCGCGATCGACCAGACCTCCGCGAACCCGACCGGTGCCTGGCCGCCGCAGACCGCGCCGATCAGCGTGCCGCACAGCGCTCCCGCGACCAGCCCCGCGAGCGGCATCGGCAACCACGCCCACGACGAGTCCGGTAGATGACCGTGGGGAATCGTCGCGATCATGACGAGGCCTGCGCTCGCGACCGCGTGCGCACGCGCCGAGACCAGGACGGCGCGACGTCGGCCGCCGATCGCCGAGGCGTGGGCAGCCAGCCGGCCGATGCCCCCGGCGGTCAGCAGGGCGGCGATGCCGGCGAACACGGTGGTCAGCCGGATGATCCGCATCAGCCCCGCGTCGGGATCTCCTACACCGAACCGGGACAGGGCCCAGACGGTACCTGCGAGCACCGGAATCTCGATCGCCGCCCCGGTCAGGAGCCCTTTGACGAACCCCCATCGCGCTGGAATCACGTGGATTTCCCCACGAGGACGCGGGCTTACGCTGGTCGGAGACGGATCGGGCATGGCTGCGCGAAGCCACCGTAATGATTCACAGCTAGGAAGGCCCCGCGCCGGTCAACCGTAGCATGTCCGGACCCGACACCTCGCCGCACGCGCGGACGTCGGTTTCGCCTGATGTACAATCGGCAAGGGACGCATGCCTGCTAACCAACAGCCCCGAACCTATGCTGCAGCGCACTTCGCGCTGGAGCTCGATGGCAAGAAGGACGTCGGGCTGTTCCGCTCGATCGAGGGCGGTGGCGTCAAGGCCGACGTCATGACGTACCAGAACGGCGCCAACTACGATAAGTGGCGCTCGCTCGGTAAGCCCAAGTTCGAGGACATCAAGGTCCAGGTCGGAATGGCGATGTCGCTGCCGTTCTACGAGTGGATCGAGAACTTCTTCGTCGGCATCGCGGAGCGCAAGAACGGCGCGATCGTCGCCGCCGACTTCTATTACAAGGAGCGGGCGCGCCGCGAGTTCACGAACGCCATGATCAAGGAGCTGACGTTCCCCAAGCTCGACGGTCAGGACAAGAGCGCCGCGTACATGACGGTCGCGCTGGCGGTCGAGGAGATCCTGTTCAAGAAGGGCAGCGAGGCCGTCCTCCAGCAGAACCACGGCATGCAGGCCCAGAAGCTGTGGACCTCGTGCAACTTCCGGTTCTCGCTCGACGGCTTCGAGCAGGCGTGCCGCCGCGTGACCAAGGTCGACGCGTTCACGATCAAGCAGAACGTCCTCGAGTATCACTCGGGCGGCCAGCGCCACCCGACCAAGACGCCGAGCCAGATCGACTTCCCGACGCTGTCGTTCTACGTGCCCGAGGCAGATGCCGATCCGTTCTTCGAGCACTTCGCCAAGCGCGGGATCAAGGGCGAGGTTCGTGGCCACGGCGCCCAGAAGGCCGGCACGATCCAGACCTATGACCAGGAGCTGAAGCCCCTGTTCACCCTCGAGTTCTTCGAGGCCGACATCCTCAACGTCCAGCCCGACAAGGGCGACGCGACGAGCGAGGAGATCAAGCAGGTCAAGATCGACCTGTTCACCGAGAAGATGACGTTCGCATACGCCGCCGCGCGGCCGTAGTCGCTACTGGCGCAGCGCTTCGGACTGCAGCGACTGCCAGCGCTCGATCGCTTCTTCCTTGGCCGCTCCGAGGAGCTCGGCCACGGCCTCGAGCTCGTCCGGATCGCTGGCGAACGCCTGGATCGGCGTCAGCACGAAGGCCAAGACGTCGAGCGCGTTCTTCGGATCCGGCGTGTACGTGCTGGTGAATAGCGTCTCGCCCATGGAGGCACACTCACACCCGCAGATCGATGCTGCAAATTTTCAGCTACAGATGCAGCGTTCTGCATCCTCCGCGCAATCGAAGCCCGGTGGGCAAACAGCGTATAGTCGACCCGCGTGTGGAAGCCGGAGGAGGCGGCGCCGACCCATCTGGGGTCGTACGAGATCGTTCGCAAGCTTGCCCGGGGCGGCATGGCGGACCTGTTTCTCGCGCGTACGACCACGCATACGTTCGAGCGGCTCGTCGTCCTCAAGAAGATCCTGCCGAAGTTCGCGGCGAACCCGCGCTACATCCAGCTGTTCCTCGATGAGGCCACGCTCGCCGCCGGGCTGAACCACAAGAACATCGTCCAGGTCTTCGACATCGGGCAGGACCGCGGTGAGTCGTTCTTTGCGATGGAGTTCCTCCATGGCCAGGACGTGCGGACGATCCTGCATCGCACGTGGCGGCTCCGCGAGAAGGTGCCGATCGTCCACGCGATCCACATCGCGAGTCAGGTCGCCGCAGCGCTGCACTTTGCCCACGAGAAGCGGCGCCCGGATGGCTCGCTGATGGACATCGTCCACCGCGACGTCTCGCCGTCGAACATCATCGTGTCGTACGAGGGCGCGGTGAAGCTGCTCGACTTCGGCGTCGCGAAGACGTCGCGCAGCACGATCAAGACGCGCACCGGCACGCTCAAGGGAAAGATCTCGTACATGTCGCCCGAGCAGGCGAAGGGCGCGTCGATCGATCGCCGCAGCGACATCTTCTCGCTCGGGATCGTGCTGTGGGAGATGATCACGACGACCCGGCTGTTCCGCGGCGAGAACGATCTCGCGACGCTGCAGCTGATCATCAACCAGCCGCCGCGCAAGCCGACCGAGGTCAACGCCGAGTGTCCCAGGGAGCTCGAGCGCATCGTGCTGCGCGCGCTGTCCCAGGATCTAGCGACGCGCTACCAGACGGCGCAGGAGCTGGCGCTCGAGCTCGAGGATCTCGTCCGGCAGCTCCAGCTGATGCAGTCGTCGACCACGCTCGGCAACTACATGGCAGAGCTGTTCCGTCACGAGATCGCGTCGTGGCACCAGGCGCAGGCCGCCGGCGTCGTGCTGTCCGAGCACCTGACCAAGGAGATCGCGGACGCTGGCGATGTCACGACCCCGATCAGCGAGAGCGAGTTCATCGAGGCGCTCGACTTCGCCGCGCTGGAACAGCAGGAGGACGACGACGAGGACGACGACGAGCTCGACGACCTCGAGGAGCCCGAGACCTTGCGGGCGGTCGCCGGCATGATCGATCCGCAGATCGATCCCATGCGCGCGAGCAAGCCGCAGGTCCGCGACAGCGTCCCACCGGCGCTGCCGCGCACGATCACGCCACGCACGATGACGCCACCGCCGGGGATGCCGATGACCGCGGCCGACGCGAGCACGCGGACCGTGATCGTCACGCCAATGGGGCTCCGCCGGCTCGATGCGACGCCGCTGCCGAGCGTCATGATCGGCAAGCTCGATCCAACCGGCCTCGCCAGGCCCGAGCCCGTCGCATGGCCGGCGACTGCGAACCCGGTGGCGCTCGGCTACACGCCGGAACAGGCGTACCGGCTGCAGCGGCGAGTGATGTGGGCAGGCGGTGCGCTGATCTGCCTGATCATCGCGATCGCGATCATGAAGAGCGCCGGTGGTGGGCACGTGAGTGCACGACAGGACCCGCCAAGCGATCGGGTCGCGCCGGCCGCCGCGCCGTGATCACGGTCTCGGATCAGCGCTGACCCGATACCGAGCGCGCCGAGGTCGTGCCAGGATGCGCGCCATGGCTCGCTCGAAGGTCGCTGTGGTTCGCGTCCGTCCCGATCACGTCCTCGAGGACATCGATCGTCTGCACACGCTCGCGGGCGTCGAGACCGCGCTCGCCCAGGGCGCTCCGACGATCCTCAAGGACAACATCTCGTGGCACTTCCCGTTCCCCGGCGCGAACACGACGCCGTGGCAGCTCGAGGGCACGATCCGCAGCCTGCGCGCGCGTGGCTACGACGAGCTCGTCTGCGTCCAGAACAAGACGGTCGTCACCGACGCGTTCAAGGGCGAGGACCTCAACGGCTACGTCCCGATCTTCAAGAAGTACGAGATTCCGGTTCGCTACAACTTCAAGCCCGAGGACATGACGTGGTCGTTCTATCGCCCCAAGGCGAAGATGCGCGTCCTCGACGAGATCTTCCCCGAGGGCATCTCGATCCCCGACGCGTTCCACGGCGCGAACATCGTTCATCTGCCAACGATTAAGTGTCATATCTACACTCAGACAACCGGCGCGATGAAGAACGCGTTCGGCGGCCTGCTCAACACCAAGCGGCACTACACCCACAGCTGGATCCACGAGACGCTCGTCGATCTGCTCGCGATCCAGAAGGAGATCCACGCCGGGCTGTTCGCAGTGATGGATGGCACGACCGCCGGTGATGGTCCCGGTCCGCGCACGATGCGCCCGGTGATCAAGGACGTGATGCTCGCCGCCGAGGATCAGGTCGCGATCGATGCGGTCGCCGCGTCGATGATGGGCTTTGACCCGATGACGATCCCGTACATGCGGCTCGCCGACGAGGCGGGCCTTGGCAACGCCAAGCTCGAGAACATCGAGATCGTCGGTGACGTCGCGCTCGCGGATCAGCGCTGGGGGTTCTCGGTCGGTGACAACGGCGCGTCGATGATCGGCGACGTGATGTGGTTCGGCCCGCTCAAGCGGTTCCAGAAGCTGTTCTTCCACACGCCGCTCGTGAACCTGTTCGTGATGGGCTCGGAGGCCTATCACGACTACTACCGGTGGCCGCTGCGCGACCGCCGCGTGTTCGAGCAGTGGCGCGACACCACACACTGGGGCCAGCTGTTCGATCACTACCAGTCGCACGGCACGCTCGCGGTTCCCGCGGATGCCACCAAGATCGCCTAGCGATCACCAGGCGATCAAGTACAGCCCGTCCTCGACCGCACACGGCGGGAAGTCGACCTGCGCGAGCAGCAGCGCGCGACGCTGGTCCGGTACGACCCACGCCGCCATGATCTCGACACCCTCGTCGGAGCACGCGCCATGCGGGTGGGTGCGCTGCATGTCGGGCATCGGATCGGTGAACCACGGCGCGAGCGAGTTGAACACCGGCACACCGCCGACCAAGATTCGCAGCGTTCGCCCGTCGTCGTCGACCGAGACCTGCGCACTCGTTCCTGAGAACCCGCTCCACTCGCCCGTCGCGTCGAGCTGCGGAAGGTGTACGAGCCCGAGCGTCGCGAGATCGCCGCGCTCGACCCGCCGTACGGATGGTGCGCTCGCAGGCGGTGCCGGCGCCGCGGTCGAGGTCAGAACGGGCTCGGGTGCGGCCGGGCGTGGAGCGCTGCCACCGCACGCGGCGAGTACGAGCAGGAGGACAGGGGGCGTGCACCGGGCCATCCCCGGTAGTACGTCGGTCGGTCGGGCGCTATTCGCGTGGCCGCGCACTCAGCGGCGGTCTTCGGCGTCGACGATCGCGCGTATCCGATCGACGGCCTGCGCGTGGAGCCGGCTTGCCCACGACTTCGAGATCCCGAGCTCCGCGCCGGCCTCGAGCAGGTTCTTGCCCTCCCAGTAGTGTTTGGTCATGAGCGCGCGCTCGCGCTCGGGCAGCTCCGCGATCGCCTGGCGCAGCCGCTTCGACATCCGGCCGGTGTCGATCGCGTGCGATGGATCGGTGGTTTCGCTCGCCGGATCGAACCCGCCTTCGCGCAGGGTCTCGAGCGACGTCATGTACATCGTGCGGATCGCCGACAGCGCGCTCTTAGCCGCGGCGAGCGCATCGGCACCGCTCGGCGGCGAGACCCCGGTCTGGGCCGCGCCTTGATCGCGCTCCCCGCGATGCTCGAGGTAGTCGCTCGCGGCGCGCAGGGCGACGAGCTGTGCCCACACGCGCGCCGGCAACGCGGTCGCCTTGCGCAGCCCGTCGATCACCGCGCCGTGCACGCGGTACCAGGCGAACGCGCCGAACGGAACGCCGCGCGTGGGATCGAACCTCGATGCGGCCTCGGCGAGCCCCGTGTTCCCGAGTGCGACGAGCTCGTCGAACTCGATGTACTGGCGCACGCGGGGAAAGATCATCCGGGCCGCCTTCTGCGAGAGATCGAGGTGAGCCTCGACCAGTCGCCCACGCTCCGTCGGATCCACGCTTCGAACGTACCGCATTTGCTGCTAGGTTCGGTGCGTGGCCGTGTTCACGCAGCTCGGAACCGACGAGCTGACCCACGTGGCCGAGGCGTTCGACCTCGGCGAGGTCGCAGCGTTCACCTCGATCGCTGCCGGCACGATCAACTCGAACTACGCGCTCGATACCGATCGCGGCCGCTGGTTCGTCCGCGTCAACGAGGGCAAGGCCGAGGTCGACGTCGCATGGGAATCGCGCCTGGTCGCCGCACTCGCGGAGGGCGGGGTGACCACGCCACCACCGGTCGTCGCGCGCGATGGTCGGCCCTACGCGCCGCTCCTCGGTGCGCACAGCAAGTGGATCAGCGTGTTCCCGTGGCGCGCGGGCCGCCATGTCGGGGCCGCCGATGTGACCCCCGAGATCGCGAGCAAGCTCGGCGCTGCGCTCGCGCGGCTCCACCTGGCCGGGCTCGAGCTGCCGACATCGTGGCGGCGCGGCAGCATCTACGACCACGACCACCTGGTGACCCGGTTCGAGCGGTTCCAGCGTCACGTCGATCCGGTGCTCGCCCCTGCGATCGCGGTGCTCGGCGAGGAGCTCGCGACCCTGGCCGAGGCGTCCGCCGTCCGCCGGCGCGCGACCCAGGGGATCATCCATGGGGATCTGTTCCGCGACAACGTCCTGTGGGAGGGCGGGGAGGTCACCGCGATCCTCGACTTCGAACAGGCTTCGGGCGGCAGCCTCGCGTACGACCTCGCCGTCTGCATCAATGACTGGTGCTGGACCGACGGGCCGCGGATCGACCTCGTGACCGCGCTTCTCGCGGGCTACGGCAGCGTCCGGCCGCTGACGGCGGGCGACCGCGAGGCGCTACCTATAGAAGTCCGGGCGGCCGCGGCGCGGTTCACGATCACCCGCATCACCGATGTCTATTTGGCAAGGGTGTCGAACCCCGACAAGGACTTCCGTGCCTTTCTGGCGCGTAGTGAAGCTTGGCGGGGTCCCGTACTTGGCCAACTTTCCTCGGTGTTGTAGGTTTCACCCGCTGGCGTGCTTCTTGAAAACGCCACGCTTGCCTGCATGAACCGGTTGTTCCTCATCGCTGCGATCACGAGCTCGATCGCTGGCTGCGCGGCCAAAGCCACCTACGTCGCCGGAACGCGCGTTCCGTACAGCAACAACAACAAGTCGGTCCTCGACGCGGTCGAGGAGTATCGGCTCGCCGTCGAGCGCGCGGACGCCGAAGCGCTGATGGTGATGGCGCACCGCCAGTACTGGGAAGACAGCGGTACCCCGTCCGGCAGCGACGACTACGGCTTTGAAGGCCTGCGCACCGTGCTCGCGAACCGGCTCAAGGCCGCGACCGAGATCCGCTACTCGCTGCGGTACATGGGCGTCTCGCAGGAGTGCAAGGGCGACCTCCAGCCGGGCTGCAAGGCCACCGTCGACGTCCTGATCGACGCGAGCTTCAC
Organism: Myxococcales bacterium; assembly: GCA_028287135.1. Taxonomy (GTDB): domain Bacteria; phylum Myxococcota_A; class Polyangia; order Haliangiales; family Haliangiaceae; genus JABFXX01. The sequence goes on along the minus strand of JAQBQE010000057.1, from coordinate 23,827 downwards.
GATCCAGAACGTCCTCGGCAAGCCGAGCCGCCCTGACAAGCGCGACCAGAACCAGCTCATGCTCGAATGGGACGGCCGCCGCTGGCTGTTCCTCGCGGGCATGTAGTCAGCGCTTCGCGTCGAACGCGAGCCGGGCGGCCCAGTCCTGGGCGAGCAGGCGATCCGCGGCGGTCATCTCCGGGCCGGACAGCACGCTGATCGCGACCGCGACCTTGGCCGGATCGTTCACGCGATACGCCGCGACCGCGAGCCGGCGCGCGGCGTTCTTGACGAACGCGGTGCCGGGCAGCCCGAGGGCGAGCGCGCGCTCGAGCGCGGTCGCCGCGCTGGTCAGATCGCCGCGCCCGTAGCGCTGGAGGCCGAGGAGGTAGTGGCCAAAGCCCAGCGTGGGCTCGGCGAACGTGGCGAGCAGCGCCCACGTCGGTGGCGTGATGCCGTGGTCGGTGTCGTAGAAGTAGCCGCGAATCGCGTCGCCCGCCGGGCCCGGATAGGCGAGCGCGAACGACAATGCCTCGAGCTGGCGGCGATCGTCGGCGTCGACGGGGAGCTTGACCGCCTCCGCGATCAACCGACGGACCTCGACGAAGTCGTTGCGGGCCGCCGCGGCGCGCGCGAGCTTCTCGAGCGCCTCGGCGCGCAGGGTCGACGTCACGCCCTCCGGATCGAGCGCGATCGCCGTCCACAACGTGATCGCCTCGAGGCGCTCGCGCGGCTCGCCGCCATACAGGATCTCGGCGAGGTCGAGCCGGTAGCGCGGCTCCTCGGGCGCGTCGCCGCAGACGTCGCGCATCAGCGTGATCGCGCGCGGCCGATCACCCTGGCCGAGGGCATCGGCCACGTGCTCGCGACTCGCGGCGATCGCGTGCGGGCACGGCCGCGAGAACACGCTCGTGCCGCGAAACCGCTCGCGGGAGGCCTCGACCGCCGACCGTGGCAGCACGATCTTCGAGGTCATCGCGAGCCACTCCTGCTCGAGCACGGCCAGCGACTTGCCGTACGCGGCCTCGAAGTCGCCGCCGTTGCGATACACGGCGCGCAGCCCCGGGGCGCCGTAGGTGTCGAGCAGGAACCGGAGGAACGAGCCGGCGGTGGTGTAGCCGGTCGCCGACGACACCGAGAAGAACTGGAGCGAGAGCAGGCGGGTGATCGAGGGCCGCTTGCCCATCTCCTGGAGCGCGCGGACCGACTCGTGCGGCGTCATTCGATCGTAGCGGCCGGGCCAGTCGATCGCGGTCGCGAGGCCCTCGATCAGGCCGGGGCTCGCGAGCAGCGGCAGCCCGAACACGCGCTGGGTCGCGACGCCGAACAGCGGATCGCCGAACTCGGCAGCGACCGCATGCGCGATCTCGTGGCGCAGCGAGCCGTGCGGGAACGAGCGATGGTCGAGATAGATCTCGCGGCGCCACGGCTTGGCCATCTCGACATCGCGCGCGCCCATCCAGCGTTCCTTCTCGTCGCGATTCGCGAAGTAGAACGAGCGGATCTTGCCCGCTGACTGAACACCGAGCTGCGCGGTGACCTGGGCGTAGCGGAACTCGTGATCCGCGGCGACAAGCCCGATCACCTCGCGAACATCTTCGGTGTCCGAGTAGTGGATGATGAAGTGCGGGGTCTCGAGGCGGCCGCCGAGCGCCTCCTCGATGTCCTCGCGATCGATCGCGTAGCCGAGCTGGCCGCTCTGCGTGTGGAGGACGACCGCGCTCGCGGCGCAGACCACGGCGATCGCGAACGAGCCGTACCGGCGGCCGGCAGGGCGGGGCTCACTCGCGAACCGGAACCGTGGGACGTCGAACCGCAGCGCGATCGCGGCGACGAACGTGATCACCCACAGCACCTGCTCGAGCCGCGACCACGCGAGCGTCGCGGTCAGCTTGACGTTCTCGTCGTAGAGGTTGCCCGGGAAGTAGCCGAGCACCGCGTTGTAGGTGAACACCGGCGGTGCGCTGTAGAACCGGTACAGCGCCGCGAGCGCCACGGCGATCAGCGGGACCTGGGCGAGCGCGGCGCCGACGAACCGGCGTGGGCCGGCGATGATCCCGATCGTGTGACCGACCGCGGCCGCGAGCATCGCGGTGACGATCGGCATCACGAGATACGCCTTGATCCCGAACCACCAGTCGCAGGTCGGCAGCCAGATCCCGCGGACCGCCGAGATCACCGCCGGGATCAGCATCAGGCCGGTGACCAGCAGCACCGCGCTCGCCGTCGAGTGCGCGAGGGTCCGCCCCGCGAACGCGGACCGCGCCACCCCCGGGGCGGGCGTCCGTTGCAGCTCACGCGCGAGCGCGCTGCCGAGATCGAGCCCCATCACCGCCGCGAACAGCGAGGCGGCGATCGCGAGCTCGTAGCCAAGGACGCCGAACAGCGGGACGAGCCCCAGCGCGAGGCCAAAGCCCACCGTGAGGCCGATCCAGGTCCACAGCCGACCGACGAGCTTGGCCACGATCGCGAGCGGAAACGCCAGCGCAACGATCCACAACCAGCGTGGCCAGACCCGTCCTGGCCGCGGAAGTCGAACCATCTCGCGGATCGCGGCGCGCGCGTGACCAACGCTCATCGCGTGTTCCTGGTATGGTGAGCCGTGGTCGACGAAGACCCCCAGCACGACCGCCGGTCAGAGGCGCGCCGTCCCATTGAGCTCAAGGTCGAGTACAAGCGGCTAAACACGTTCTTCGCCGACTACACCAAGAACATCTCGCGCGGTGGAACCTTCATCAAGACAAGTCGACCGCTGCCTGTGGGCACTGAGTTCTTGTTCAAGCTGTTCGTTCCAGGTCGTGGTGAGCCTCTCACGATCCACGGCGAGGTCCAGCGAATCATCGACGCCACCGACGACGAGGAGCCTGGCATGGCGATCCGATTTGTCTACCGCGAAGGCGATCCGCAGACGGAGATCGCACGAATTGTCGAGGGCCTGATGACCGAGAGCTTCGGACCCCGCCTGTACTCAAAGCTCATGGACCACGCGCAGAAGAAGAAGGGTTAATGGCGTCCGCTCGGTTCCTTCGCTATCTCGCACCGAATCTCATCACGCTGTCGTCGATGATCTTCGGCCTCGTGTCCCTGTGGGCCGCGGCGCATGACCATCCATCGCTCGCCGCCTGGATGATCATCTACGCGGTCCTCACCGATCGCCTCGATGGCCTGGTCGCCCGTGCGGTCAAGGGCACGAGCGAGCTCGGCATGCAGCTCGACTCGTTCGCCGACTTCTTGAACTTCGGCGTCGCGCCGGCGTACCTCGTCCTCACCTATCTCTCGAGCCGGCCCGATCTGCCGTATCACGACGGCACCGCGAAGGTCCTGCTGTGGATCGTGTGCGGCGGCTACATGCTGTGCGCCGTGTTCCGGCTCGCTCGCTACAACATCCTCAGCGACGACCAGATCCCGACCAAGATCTTCTTCGGCGTCCCGACCACGCTCGCGGGCGGCACCCTCGCGATCTGGATGCTGCTGATGCTCAAGTACGATCCACAGATCGAGCACTACGGTGGCGCGTTCGGCGGCGTGAAGCTGTTCGGCGACAACCTCCACACGCCGGTCGGCGCGTGGAAGTACCTCCCGATCGCCGTCGCGATCCTCGGCTACCTGATGGCGTCGCGGCTGCCGATGCCCAAGGTCGGGATGACCAAGAACAAGGCGGTCAGCGTGGGCCTGCTGATCCTCGTGATCAGCGGCTACGTCTGCGGCTTCGCGATGCACTTCCCCGAGATCTGCTTCTGGATGCCGACCGGCTGGATGATCATCTTCCTGATCTGGGGCCAGGCCTCGGCGACCGCTCGCGCGATGTATCCGCCGCCGCTGTTCCCCAAGAAGGAGCCGGTCCGCCCGCACCTGCGCCCGCAGGCCGACATCGAGGACATCGTTCTCGACGAGGCGCCCGCGGGCACCGCCGTCCGCGACCGCGACTAAACGGCGCAGTTCTCGCGCCCCTGTTGCGCGAACACCACACCGCGGGCCGGGTAAGCCCGTGAGTTTGTTCCCCACGGCGGTCGGCGCGCGATATGCTGGGCTAGCCACCGTGCGCGTCCTGCTCCTCGTGATGACCTTGTCGGCGGGCTGCTTCTCATCGTCGATGCGCCCGGCGGTGATTGGCAAGATGTCCGAGCTGCCGCCCGAGGCGCAGAAGCGCGATGCGATCCTCGATAGCGCGGTCGCCCAGCCCGGTCCCGAGCAGCGACAGCCGCTGGCCTCGCCCCGCGCGCGCAAGGTCGAGACCGCCGCCGCGACCGCCGCCGCGATCCTCGGCCACATGTTCTCGAAGACCGAGAACGTGACGTTCGGGGGCGCTACCACGTTCGACGAGAACCAGATCCTCCAGCCGACCCAGCAGCGCCCTCCGGGCGAGCGCGAGGCAGAGGCGAAGGCGAAGGCGAAACAGGATGCCGCCGACGCAGGACCGCTCGTGCCGTGGGTCCGCATCGGTGCGCCGCCGAGTCCTTGACAGCGTCGTGAGCGCTGCGCTACGTACGCGTCCCGGGGGTTTAGCTCAGTGGGAGAGCATCGGCTTTGCAAGCCGAGGGTCTGGGGTTCGATCCCCCAAACCTCCACGTACTTAGACGGTTCGAAGCGGCTCTAGTCAACGTTTAGTCAACGCGTGCTTTTGCGTGATCCCTGACGCCTTTCGCGGCAGGCGAGAAACTTGATCAGAGGGGGTCACTACGATGTGATCCTGCTGGCGTGCGAGCTGGCACGTTAGGGGTTCCGATGCCACTGGTGCTGCCGCACGACTGTCCGCCGACGGACGCGCTCGATTGCGAGCTCGAGGTCTACTACGTCGTCAAAGTGTCGCCGTGCGAGGCGACGGATTTCCAAACGCACGCGGAGCGCAACTCGCAGCGCAACGCAGATCCCTGTAACCGCTGCGGCCTTTCCGTGTGGAAGGACGAGGCCGATGCGCGGTACCAAGCCGGTAAACATCCCCGACTTGGCAACATGATCGCTCGCGGGCGACTCCAAGCCGAGCATGGCAAGCTGAAACAGACGTACAGACCCAGCCATCACACGTGGTGGCCCGCCGACGACGTAGAGCGGCATTCGATTTTCGAAGTGATAGCGACGGTATGAGCGAATTACGCAACATAGGCAGTCCGATTCCGAGGAATTATCTCGGCGCGTTGCGGCCTAAGCACGTGCTCGACGAGCTCGATCGCCCGACCTTGTTCACCGCGTCCTTCCCCACCACACAGCTCGCGCTTGTGTACTGGATCGAGGAGGACGCTCTCGGCGATGACGTCCGACTCGTCGTTCCGACTCAGAGCACCATCATTGAGCATTTGCTCAGAGGCGAGCTCACGATCCGTGAGGCCCTTCGGCAACCCTGGGCGTGGCTCGCCTTCGGAGACGGGGACGCTCGTTCAATCCGGGTCGAGGATCTTCCGCACGACTGCTTGCCGCGAGCTGGGATCTACCTTTCTCGAGAGTTTGAACCGATTATCTCGGTGCGTTTCACCGGAGACATCGACGAGAACAACGTTACGGCGAGCATTATTGGTCGTGCTACCGATACAGTTCGTCGCGCGCTCAAGCCACTCTTGGATTACGTCACCGATCGCGACGTTGAGGGGCGCCCAACGAACAGCTTGCGGCGACTCTATGACCTCCCAGCGCGGAGAATGGCGTACGGGAGTTTCGAGGTGGATTTCGGCGCACCCGCCCAACTCGACCTCCTTGGCGACGACCGCCGGTACATGGAGCAAGCGGCGGGCATGTTGCGCCGTGGGCTCTCATGGGCGGCAGAAACGTCCAAGGACTCAACGCCACCTGACGATCCTGAATGGGATGCGATCCTCACTGCGCTCCGTTATCTCGTTCCCCCGGGCACGGGCCAGGTTAGCAACGTCGAACTCAGCGGGCAGTTGACGGGATCCAAGGTCAGCCTCAATCGCCAGGCGACCAGGAACGTAATCCGTGCCTTGAAGTTCCGTGGCAAGCCGAAGGCCGTGAACCTCGAGGGCTACGTCCGCGAGTTCGACCGAGACAAGCTCACGTTCACCCTCCGCCCCGAGCCTGGTGTCATGCACGGCGAGAAATGCTACTGCGACGAGAGCTTGGTCGGGGACGTTGACGACGCGTTCAATAGCGAACGTCGTGTGAACCTGATCGGCTTTCGTTCTGGCGGTTGGATCCAAGTGGTTGTCGTCGAGGAACTAGCCGAACATAGCGGACCGGACTCCCAAGTCGAAGGCTAAGCAACCCCGGGACGGCGCGCTCGATAGGCGCCCTATGGACGCGGACCGATCACGGAGTGCTGGCGCGCGACCGATCGACCACGAGCTTGAGCTCAAGGGCGCGTGACGTTGACCTGGACGTCGCGGAACGAGTCGCCCGTGACGCCACCGCCCGTAGGCTCGGCAACTTTCCGTGAATCGATGTTCGCGGCGAGTTCGAGCGCAGCCTTGTTGAGCATGTCGAGAACGCTGCATGCACCGTGTACGCGGGCTACGAGCTCCGCCAGCTGTCGCTCGAGAATCTCGACGCGCACGATCGTGTCGTTATCCGGCGGAGCGACGAAGGGGGCGGCCGTGAGATCGAGCGGCGGCAGGGTGAGGTTGGTCGGTTCGTTCGGCATCAGCACTTCAGCGAGAAAAGTTTCGTCGGGCGCGGTTATGCGGACCTGGCACGAGAGGATTCTCGAACCCTCCGCGCCCGACGAGAAAGGTTGTCAACCGCGCACTCCGTCCGCGGCGCTGAGCGTCGCGAGCTCTGCGCGGATCTGGTTCGCGTACGACTCGAGCTGGCTCAACACGCCACGTAGTTCGTCGTGTCGATCGACGCTCGGGTGGTTCCAGCCCATCGGGCACTCGTTGCCGAGGGCCTTGGCGCAGATCAGCGCAAGGAGCACGACCTCCGCCGAGTGCAGGACCGAGACGTCGAGCTCGCGTTGGTCGTCGGTCAGACGCGCGCGCGCGGCGGCGCGATCCTCCGAGCTCGATTTCGGATCTGCGAAGATCGACATCGCGTGCTCGCGCAACACCGAGCGTTCGCGGTCCGCGAATTTCATCGGCGGTTTCTCTGTTGTTCGCGCGCTTCGGCGATCCGCTCGGCTGCGGCCATTTCCTCAGGGAAGTGCTCCGAGAGTTCCCCAAGCGCCCACGTGAGGCCCGCCGTCTCAGACGCACGACTTCTGTTCGGTCCGTGCACGGAGTCGCTGTGTTCGTTGTAGAGGACGCGTCCAACGATTCGACTGAGGTGCTCGGCGATCTCGTTGATCATCGGCTGGTCCCACGGAGGCGGAGCGCGGCCTCGACGAAATCGCGCGGGTGCGCTTTGGCTGCCTCTTCGAGCGCCCAACGCGTCGCGAAGTAGTCCTTGCTCAACCGGCTCGGATCGCGCTCTTGAAGAGTCGCAAAGTGGTTGAGAAGAGTTTCGATCATCAGCTCGGCGACTGAGATCTCAGGCCGGTCGCCGAAGAGTGGGACTGAGTTGATCATCGACCAGCCCGATCCGCGCGCTCCAAACGGATCGCGCGCTCGATCTCGACGTCCTCGATTAGCACGTGACCTTGCGCAACCGCGGCAGCGAGTTGCTGGTCTCGTTTGAGGTACACCTCGAGATCGATGTTGCGGAGGTGACGGACGGCCGCACCGGGCGCCGCACGGACCTTGCCGAGGGAGCCGAGGTCGAGCTCGACTGCCACACAGCCCGTGTTGTCCGGCGCGACCCGTAGCGCGCGCCAGCGTCCATTCTCGGATTCGCACGAGCGGCGAAGCGCGGCACTCGCGGTCGCGAACGCTGCCGCCTTGTGCTCGTCCACCGCGATCGCGAGCTCGCGAGCTCGCTCGGTGGCCTCGTGAGTGGTCACGAGGTGCATGACCTGGGGGCAGCGCTCGATGCGTGCGAGCCGGGTTTCGCTGGCGGAGGCGCGGGCCTCGAGCTCGGCGATCTTGTCGAGGAGCGTCTTGAGTTCCTGAGTCATGGTGATCCTTCTTAGAAGCGGTGCCGGTTGCGGCGTAGGAGCGATGGACGGAGCGGGCGCATGCCGCGTGGTCGTGCGCGTTCGTCGTCGGTGAGCGGGCGCTCCGCACTGTTGGGGAGTGTTGCGAGGGGGCGCCGGGGCATCTGCATGCCTGTCGCCTTGTCAAGCGCGCGTTGTGCGGTCGCGACCTCGGCGACGTAGAGAGCGTCACGTTCAGAGGCGCGCGCGAGATCCTGTTCGCGGAGTCCTTCGAGGTAGGCGTCGTGCTCCTCGATCCGTGACCGCATCGACGCGGCGTACGCGCGGACGTCCTCGGCGCGGCCGAACCGCTCGAGGATCGCGCGGTGCGGCTCGCCCAGCAGGAGGACCGCGGAGTCGCGCTCGAGGTCGACCGCGTGCGGGTCCTCGACCTCGTCGGTGTGCTGTTCGCGGCACGCACAGCCTGAACGTTCGCTGGTCGCTTCCGAGTCGGTTTGGATTTTCATGATCAGTTTCTTTCCTGGGGGCGAGCGGCCATGCGATGCCCCGTGCTCCACCACGCGACGAGGCCCTCCCGATACACATCGAGCCAGTAGCGCGCGTCGCGTTGAACGTGGAGCGTCACAGCGCTTCCTCGTTGGCGGGCAAAGCGAAGACCTCGACCTGGTTCGCGGTCATGCGCGAACGGATCGCGCCGCTGCGCACGCGTCGTCGGAGCTGGCGCTCAGTGAGCCCATGCGCGACCGAGGCGATCGCGGCGATCGCCCAACCGTCGCCGTCGAGTAGGAGCTCGCCCATCGACGGTCGATCGGTCCGGCTCACGGGGCCTCGGAGGCGAGCTTGGCCGCACGAGCGCGACCGCCCTTGCTCTTGATCGCGACGTCGCGCGAGAGCTTTGACCAATCGGGGTTGGGCGAGGTCCGCTCGCCCGCTGGGATCTTGGACCAACGTACCGCACTCGCGGCACTCGCGACACGCGAACGCTGCTCGGGCGTCGTTGCGGCGGCACGCGCACGACCTCCGCTGGCGGCGTTCTCGAGTCGCTCGACCTCAGCGGCCTGGTCTTGAGCGGCTCGGACAGCAGCCGTCCGGGCAAGCGCAGCGCGCGCTCGAGGACTCAGCCTCGACGGCGGGGGCGTCGAGGACGTCTTCGATCCGGGTGGACGTCCGAGCTTCTTCGGGACAAACCGCGTCGAGCGCGGCGTCTTCGCGAGCTCCTCGAGATCGAGACCGTAGTCATCGGGCTCGTTCATCGGCTGTCCTTGCTCTCCGCGCGGCGGGTGGCGAGCGCAAACACGTCCGCGGGATCGAAAATCCGCGTGCCGTCCTCGAGCCGCTCACACGCGAGCTCGCCTTCATCGACGAGACCGCGGACGCGCTGGTCGGAGAGGCCGAGCGCGTGTGCGGCGCGACCGATTCGCCAGCGCGGAAGTAGGGGTGTCACAAGTCAATCGTAGTTGACCGCGGCTGGAAGAGAAGGAGTCCGCAATATGCAACGTATGAAAGAAGGCGTGTCAGTGCGTCACGCTCGCCAGGTGCCCGGATTCACGGCTGTTCTCGTCGTATTTTCTTCATTCCGCGTGTTGCGGCCGGATGAAACTATCTACTCGTGCGACGAGTGCTAAGGAGTGTCAAGGGCTCGCCAAACCCAAGGACAACGCACAATGACCGCTAATGCATACGTCGACACTGAGTCCCTGGCCGCCGAGCTCGGCCTCTCGCTCTCCACGCTCCGCAATTGGCGCCGGCTCGCGCAAGGCCCCGCTTGGATCCGCATCGGTCGGCAGGTGCGCTATGCCCGCGTCGCGGTGGACGCGTGGCTCGCCGCTCAGACCGTGGGCGGTGCGGCGTGAACGATCGCCGCGAGCGGCTCGACGCCGCGCGCCGCGCGCGCGACCTCGGGTACACGAACCTCGCGAACTTCATCCTGAGTCGCCTGGCACGCGAGGTCGCCGCAGATCCCGACACGACAGCGGACATTCGCGCCGAGCTCGACGCGCTGATCGCAAAGGCGAAGCCGCTGTGTCCCTGATCGACGCGCTAGATCGAGTTGCCCTCGCCCAAGCCGCGAGGCTCGCCCCTGTGCGGACGCTGGAGAAGATTGCACTCGCCGAGGTCCGCGTCTTCCGGTTGCCGGCCCCCTACGTCGAGCGTGGGGACGATGACAGCGACGCCGGCCACGCTCGCGAGGTCACCCTCTACTCACGGCTCGGATTTCGCCTCGTGGGCGCGATGGGTCATGACGTGTCCCCAATCGTCGGCACCGATCGCTTCACGACGCTGTGCCCGGCATGCCACGACCGCGACGCGTCCACGCTCGTGTACGCCAGCGAGACCGCGACCACGCTCCAGGTGGCGTGCCTGGCCGAGTGTGCGCCGCAGGCGATCGAGGACGGAATCCGGCGCGCGATTCTGGAGCACGAGGCGAGCGAGGCGCGAGCACGAGCCGCGGACCTGACTCGAGCCGCCCAGGACGAGCTCGCGCGCATGGAGGCCAGCGTCTCCATCCTCGCCCTTGGAAATGCACCCGATCAGACCTGGGCGATCGAGGGCCTCGTCCCGGACGGATCGCTGACCTTGCTCGCGGGTGCCGCGGGATCAGGAAAAACGTTCGTCACGATCGGCTGGGCGATCAGCATCGGGACCGGCCGTCCGTTCTGCGGTCGCGTCGCGAGGCGAGGCCGGGTTCTGTGCGTGTTTCTGGACGGCAGCCCGGCCGTGATTGCTCGTCGGCTACAGCGTCTCGCCGGGGGCATGGGGACGAACCTGACGGAGCTCGCTGGTAAGGTCGACTTCTACCCAGGTGCGCTCGACGTGACCGAGCCCGCGTCCATGTCGCGGCTCGTGCAGCACATCGATCGACTCGGCTACTCCGCGATCATGATCGACAACCTCTCCGAGGTCCGCGGGCCGGGAAGCGAGAACGATGCGAGCGTGCTCGGCGATGCCATGCGACCGCTCGCGCACCTGGCGCAGGGCAAGCTCGGGACCCGACCGCTCGCCGTCGTGCTCTTGCACCACGCCAACGCATCGGGTGACGTGCGCGGCTCGACCGCGATCCGGCAACACGCCGATCACGTGCTCACCCTGGAGCGCGGCTCGGACCGGAACGAGGCCGTGATCGAGATCAGTCGCGGCAAGTCGCGATCGGGTGGAGGCGAGGACATGCGGCTCCGATTCGTGGACGGGGCCGACGCGATCGTGCCCACGCTCGTGGAGACGGCGACTAAGCACGCCCCGGCTGCAGACCCAGTACGCGCTCGCGTGCTGGCGACGCTCGCGACCACTCCGATGGGCAGCGACTCGCTCGCGACCCTGATCGCGAAGGAGCTCGGCACCCGCAAGGCCAGCGTGATCGCGATGCGCCGCACGCTCGAGGACGAGGGCAAGATCGCACAAGGGGACGACGGTCGTTGGCGACTGGCCGCCGAGTGCTAGCCATGATCCGGGAATACGAAGCGCGCGGTCCGCGTTCGCGCTCAACACCACGACAAGGAGACGCATGCGCCGAGTCCAACTTCCTCCTATGACGATGTACCTGACCGACTCCGAGGCTGCCGCGATGGACGCGGAGATCGACGCGTGGGCCGCGCTGGGGATCGAGGGTCAGCTCGCGGCTCTCATCGCTCGAGACGCGGAGCGAGGAACCCGCGACCAGCTCGTGCACGCGTAACGCGACCTCGCACGAGACCAACCCGGCCCGGTGGACACGCCCGGCCGGGTTTATTCGTTTCGGACGTTCCCGAGACGTTCCCGCCTTTACGGTTCCCGAGCGCGTGTCCGCACGGACAGAGTCCTTGTGCGGAACTCGCGGAACGTGGGTATTGGAATGTTGTCTAAGTACACAGGGCGCCTGAGCTATTGGACGTTCCCAAATCCGTTCCCAGAACGTTCCCGCGCGGGAACGTGGGAACGTCGTCGGGAACGCCCATCGATAGCGAGCGTCAAGCAGCGGTCGCGCGCGTCTAGGAGTATTTAGCCGAGCGCATGATGATTTATTGTGAATAACGGATCGGACTCTGCACGTGTCTCGCGCTCGACAAATGATCTCGCGAAGCTAGAGATCGGATCATGGCTGATTCTGGAGACGATCGAGATCGAGCAGGTCGATTTGTGGTGGGACACGCGCCTCTCGCGAGGGTCGGGCCCGCCAGAAACGCGATCACAAATGCTCTGAGGCGCATGGTCGACCCCGACGAGATCGCGCGGTTCTTGATCTCGGTCGCGACCTCGTCGGTGCACCCGCTTCGTGCGCGACTCCTCGCATGCGAGATGATCCTCGATCGCACTGAGGGGAAACCGGTCCAGTCGCTCGACCTCCGCGCTCAGCTCGCCGGAGCGAGCTCGTTGCCGCCGCACTGGGATCAGATGACGACCTCGGAACGATCCGCGTTCCTCGATCAGCACGTGACGCCGTCGCTCGCGTTGCCCGCCGGGTCCAAACCCTAGGCCATTGAAGCCGATGGGGCGGGGCTCGAGCCTCGTCGGAGAACGAGCCCGCACGCGGGTCTAGTCAACGTACCTAGTCAACTTCGACGCTCACACGGCCTTGAGCTTGCCGCGCGCGCTGGTCGGCGACGACTTGAACCGCTCGACGAGGAACGCACTGGCGCGCTCCTGGGCGTCGTGGAGGTCGAGCGCGCCGATGTAGCCGGCCGTGACCGATCCGCGCGGGGAGCGGTGGTTCGTGAGCACGTCGACCACGTACGGGCTCAAGGGCGGATCGAGCTGGGCGAGCGCGGTCGTGTACGTGTCGCGGAGGCGGTGCGGAGCGACGAGCACCTTCGAGTCCTCTTTGGGCTCGGCGATGTGCACGATCGCTCCAGCCTCGTGCGGCGGCATGCCGAGGTCGCGGCACAAGTAGCAGGGCTCCTTGCGGTCCGCGTCGCTCTTGAGGGCCCGCGACGGGAACACCCAACCGCCGTCGTCCTGGCCAAGCTCGACGTTCTCGGTGCGGCGACGTTCGAGGACCTTGGCGATCGCAGACGAGAGCGGGACCACGAACGCCCGAGCTCGACCACCCTTCGGCGACGGCCGGAGCATCGAGCGAGCGGGGAGCTCGACCTCGTCCCACTTGCGTTTGCTGGCGTGCCACACGCGCGACGCGACGGCCTCCTTCGTCGTGTTGATGTGTTCCCACCGGAGCGAGGCGGCATCGTTGCGGCGGAGCCCGGTCAGGAGCACGACGAGGCTGTAGTCGCGGCGGACGCCGGTCTCGAGTGCGAGGACCGCGGCATGCCACGCGGGGAGCTTGGCCCACGCGATCGGTTCCCGACGTCGGTCCACGTAGCTCGACGAGTCGTTCTCCTTGTTCCAGTTGACCGCGATCGTCGGGTTCGCCGGGAACACGGTCCCTTCCGAGAGCCCGTCGATGGTCCCGGCGCTGGCCTCCTTCGCGACGTGGTTCCAGATCGCCCGGAGCTCGCGCATGACCCGGTTCGCGACGTGCGGTCCGTTGTCGGCCGTCATCTGTTCATGGCGGGCCCGGCACTCCTTGCCCGTGATCGAGGCGAGCGGTCGATCGAGCCAGACCGCGAGGTAGCTCCGCTCGCGCTCGCCGTCCTTGCGCTTGTCGTCCCGACCGATCTCGCGCGCCACGGTCGCCACGCTCGACGGTCGGGCGCCACCCGCGCGGAGCTTCTCGACGTAGAGCTCGCACGCCTCGGCGAGGGTAGGGCCGGTGGACCGCGCGCGCTTGGCCTTGTTCGGCGTCGACTCCTTGCCCTCGAGCTTGCCGAGCATCACGAGCGCGAGCTTGCGCGCGTCGAGCGCGTTGATCCCGCCGTCCTCCTTCTTGCCCCAGTGCCCGATCGCCTCGCGGTGGAGCTTGGGCCCGACCCGGCGATTGACCACGAACGTGGTCCGCGTGCGCCCCACGACCACGCCGAACCCGGCGAGCTTGGTGTCGAACCGCACGAGCTGAGGCGCACCGTCGGGGAGCTTGAGGCCGCGGAGCGTGTCGTCGGTGAGGTGGAGCTTCATGGACCTCTAGTCAACACGGATCCCAGGGTCTAATCAACAGGATTAGTCAACGCGCTAGTCAACGCCGGCCGTGACGCAGCGTGACGCTCGCTGCCGCAAATCTGAGTAATCCTCGTCGTAGAATGACCTCGGGTGGTGTTCGGCGGTGACGCTTGCTAACTCTCGTGAACACACGCCGCATCGGCTTTGCAAGCCGAGGGTCTGGGGTTCGATCCCCCAAACCTCCACGTACTTACGAACAGTTAGGCGACGGGTGGTTGTCGGTCGGCTGCATTGCACGCCCATTGTACGGCGCGGCTGATCGTTAGTAACTTGTGCGCTCATGGGCGGCGGGGTGAAGTGGGTGAGTTGAAGAATTACTGGGAACGTCGAGTGGAGAGGGATCGGATGACAAAGGCTCCAATCGTTGCGGTGTTGCCCCATGGTTGCCCGCCGGCGGATGCCGCGGATGTGGATGCCGCCGTCTTCTACATCGTGAAGGAAAATCCGTGCGCCGCCCAAGACTTCAAGTCGCAGGCCGAGCGCGGTCTGGCCAAGGACGGAGATCCCTGTTGCCGATGCGGCATCTCTGTTTGGTTGGATGAGGAGCACGCACGGTACAAAGCTCGCCAGTATCAACGCTTGGGCAAGCTCATTGCCCGAGCACAGCTGACACCCCCGCATGGCAAGCTCAAGCAGACGTTCGCACCGCCCCACCACACTTGGTGGCCGTCCGACGGTGTAGAGCGGCATTCCCTGTTCGAAGTAGTGGCCGCCGTATGACCGAACTCAGAAACCTCGGCACCGAGATCCCATTTGGATCGCTGGGGACTCTGCGTCCGGTGGATGTGCTCGATGAGCTCGAACGCCCGATGCTGTTCACATCGCGACTCCCTACGCTTCAACTCGCGTTGGTGTACTGGGTTGACGAGGACGATGAGGGCGATGTGCGTCTTGTCGTCCCCACCGAAGAATCGATCGTCATGAAGCTCTTCAAGGGCGAAGTCACGATCCGCGAAGCACTCAAGCAACCATGGGCGTGGCTCTCCTTCGGCTCCACGATTCGATCGATCAAGTTGGACGACCTTCCTGATGACTGCCTGCCGCAGTCGGGAGTCTATCTTCAACCGGAGTTTGCTCCATTGCTCTCGGTTCGCTTCACGGGCGACATTGAAGAGAACTACGTAGCAGCGAGCGTCATCGGACGAGCGACAGAGGCGGTCCGAGGAGCACTAAAGCCGATTCTCGATTTCCTCACGAAGAGTGATCCTGAAGGGCGGCCGACGAACAATCTTCGACGTCTATACGATTTGCCGACTCGACGCATGGCGTACGGAAGTCTTGAAGTGGACTTCGGTTCGCCCACGCAGTTGGATCTTCTCGACGATGAGAAGAAGTTGATGAACGACGCTGCGGGGCTGCTCCAAAAGGGTCTCGCCTGGGCAACGACGCCGAATGCACGCCCGCCGGCTGACGATGACGACGAGTGGACCGCAATTCTTGCGGCACTTCGACATCTCGTCCCACCGGGAACCGGGGCTGTGCAAAACGTCGAGATCGACGGGAAGCTCGCTCGCCGCAAGATAAGCCTGAATCGCAAGGCCACGAAGAACGTGATCCATGCACTCAAGACTCGCGGCAAGCCAAGGGCGGTCCAGCTTGAGGGCTACGTGCGCGAATTCGATCGCGACAAGCTCACATTCACACTTCGCACCGCACCGCACGTAACCGCGGGTGAGTCGCGTTGCTATTGCGACGAGACGTTGGCCGATGATGTGGACTATGCTTTCGACGCGGGTCACGCAGTTCTTCTCGTCGGTCAGCGCGAACGCAACTGGATCGAGGCGGTCTTCATCACCGAGCTTGCGGCCGACCCTCCTACGGAGGGATAGCGGTTCTGCCGGGATTCCGTGTCGCGCTTGCCCCTCAATGCGCGCGTCGCCTCGCAAGGAAAGTAGCCGCAATGAGCGAATCGCCCGAACTCGACGAAGCCCGCCTTCTGATCCGCACCTTGGTCGCGAGCCGCACCGACGACGATGAAGTCCGCGAAGCGAGAATCGCGGCGAACGAAAAGCTCTTCGAAGAGATCCTTCAACTCGATGGCTACGCCGGGATGAAGATCGCGCGCTATCCAGACCCGCATGAATGCGCGCTTGTCTTCAAATTGAAGGGTGCGGAAGCCTGGATCACGTTCGTGTGGCGTGGAGGCCATGCGATTGCGCCGAGCCACAGGAAGGTCCCGCTCGGATGGAACGTCATCACAAACACCTTCGAGGGTATCGAGCCCGACACGTTTCGTACGCCGGTTCCGGGCGAGCCGGTCTCGAAGCGCTCGGCGGCCAATACGTTGCTTGCAGCGCTGATCGAGGACTTCCCCAAACCGAAGTCGTTTCGCTAATCGCGGAAGAGCGAATTCGCGCACGGCTCCGAGTCGTCGTGGTAACCCCGACGGTATGGGCAAAACAACGGAGCTCGTGACGCTTCTCAGCGATGGAACGTACCGCCACACGACGCTCGTCTACGAAGACGATGACCGGCTCGGCGACGTTCGCGACCATGGCGAGGTGAGCCTTGATTCCGCTCGGGAACTCGTGTCGAGCGGTGCGATCCACATCGCACGGACGGCACCGGGTGAGCGGTTCGGGCACCACCAACGGCTCGCGCTCGGCCACACCTGATCCGACGTAAGCAGGGCTAGCTCGTCGTCGTACAGGCGAAAGGTGGGGACCCACCAGACGAGCGCTCTGATTCAAGGGGGCGAAGGTTCCCCGTCCGTGGATCTCCCACGGCACCACACCGAGCTCTCGGATAGCGACGCGCCAATCATTCGCGCCGGTGCTCTCGCACGTCGCCATAAACGATCACGCCGCGCGCGTCGAGCTCGGCTTGGCGCGTGCGGGAAGCGGTGCGCCCGTTCGCCAGTCGCGGATCGCGCGATGGATCGCTTCGTTCGTGGTGAGCTCGCGAACTTGGATCCGTGGTGGATGCGGAAAGTGGATCGGCGAAGCGGCCAGCCCCTCGAGCATGCGTCGGAGCTCCGGGTCCGCATCGAGCCGTTGCGCCCATGCCGACGCGGATTCGACATGCTCTTGACCCGATGAGATCGCGAAACCCATCGGCGTGCGAACGTCGGTGCGCGGTGCCGTCGTCGTGACGATCACTTGCGGCTCGGCCGGTGCAGCGAGCGCGAACGCAACGTGCGGGGCTTCGTGCGCGAGATCGGCGATCATCGTGTCATACGCCGCATTGGTGAGCGTGCTGGCGAACTCCAACCGCGCCGGCAACGCCATCGTGTGAAGGAGTGCCTTGCGGTTCGATTCGTCGAGCTTGAGATACGCGGCCGATCGTTCCTTCGTGGTTGCGGAGAGCACGGCTTCCCGTTGCGCCTTGCGCTCGCGTTGCGCGGCGAGTTGCGCCGCTTCCGCGCGGTGGATCTCGATCGCGGTGGGGCCACCGATCATCGGGCGGCTTGCCTCCACGAGAATCGCCACGGTCGCGGCGAGCTCGGCGACGGTGCTCTCGAGCATCGCGATCCTGTCATCGGTGGTGGTTTTCACTTCGATCCTGCCTTCCACGAGTTCTGTTGACGGTTGACGTATTCGGCGCGGGCACTCGACGGCGGCAGATCGGTTTCATCGGATCGCTTGCCGCGATTCTCCGTCGCCACACGCACGCGCTCGGCGAGGTACAGCGCATCACGCTCGGCGATCGGGCGGCCGTTGCCCGTGACGCGATCACGCGGAACGCCGAGCTCGGCGAGCTGGGAAAGAAGCGCTTCGCGATCCGTCGTGTCCGCGCGGTGCGCGTGCTTCCCCTTCGCACTCGCGATCCGAGCGAGACCATCGGCGCGAAGCCGCTCGATCTCGTTCGAGTCACCGCGCATCTTCGCGACGCTCATCGCCTGCAACGTGTCCGCGGGCAATGCGTCCGGCTCGCACGCGCACCCGTGTTCGATGTCGCAAACGCAAACTTCGGTGGCCTTCGTCATCTAGTTCACTGCTCTCTGCCGGACCGGGTTCCGGCGCTGGGACGTGTTGCGAAGGTGAGCGGCGAGCCCGGCCGCGTACGCCTCACCGAGCGAATCCAGGTGATCGGCGAACGCGGTACGCGCCGGCGCCGGATGCGCGTACGCCGCGACCATGGCGCGAAAGTACGCGGTGCGGTCCGCTACTGACATGATCACGGGCGCATCCGATCCGACGCGAAGCGCCGGGTTGGTTCGCGCCGTGGCGTCTCGATATCATTCGAGGTTCGGGGCTCGTACTCCGCGACGAAAATCGCGCGGGTGAGGATGTAGTGATCATCGTGCGCGGCGATCGGCGTGAAGTCGCGAACGCTACCCATCGGTGCCGCGGGTTCACACGTACGGACCCCGAGTCTCTCGAGCACGCGGATCCCGAACTCGCGATCGGTCTCGTCATCGTGCGCCGTCATTCCGTGACGGAGTGATGCGAGCGACAACGATTCTCGTAGAGGGCTCATCGGACACCCCGATCGCGTGCGGCATCGCGGCGCGCGGCGAATGCCTCCACCCGCGCTCGGTGGTAGATGCGCCGGCCACTCTCGGTGCGCTCGGGCGCGAGCTCGTCATCGTGATTCTTCACCGCGGCCGGCGTGAGCCCGAGCGCTCGCGCCGCGTCCGACACCGTTAGCAGTTGAGTCATGCGTCATCTGTGATTTGACGAACGCACGGCCGCCAGTACCCGATCGATCGCTCCCATCCGCGGCCAACGATCTCGCGGGGTTTGCCCGCAACCAACGATCGATGTCAGACCCTCGCGATCGTGAAACGAATGCAGCGTTCGCCGGCGAGCGAGCTCGGCCGCGCGCGTATGATGGTCGGATGACGATTCAACGGGTGATGTTGGTGATGGTGCTCGGTGCGTGCGGAACCACGAGCGGCGATCGTCCGACCGACGATGCGGGTGGAACCGACGGAGCGGGTGGTGGAGACGCTGGAGACGGTGGCGGTGGTGGCGGTGGTGGTGATCTCGGAACGGAGATCGCGAAGAGCGGCACGCGGATCAAGATGAAGGTCTTGACCACACCCGACGGTGCAAAGCAGTTCTCCGGGTTCGTCGACACGGCCAGGAATAACGAGGATTGCTCGTTCCAACTCGCGTCCGACGGCATGACTCGGTGCCTTCCCGGGGCGGCGCCCGTCGCCGACTACTTCGCCGATGCGGCTTGCACGATCCGATTGACGATCGCGTACACATGCTCGCCACCGACGTATGTTGCTGTGCCGACGGTCGCCGCGTCGCCAACGTGTCCGACGGGACCAACTGCAACCGGACCGCGGATCTACGCACGCGGTACGGCCTATCCTTCGTACTACAGCAAGAGCGGGACAACCTGTAGCGGACCGAATGTGGTTCCGAACATTTCGTTCTACGGCGTCACGGGCGCCGAGATTGCGCCGACGAGCTTTCAGGTGGCGACGAGCGCGATTGAGTAACGCCAATCAGAAACCCATGAGCCGCATGCCGTAGGCAACTAGACCTTCGTCGTCGGCATCAACCTCGGGGAGCGAATACGACGATCCTTGCAACGCGAGGAGAGCCCACACCGCGCAATCGACTTGATCATCGTGGCGGCCGGGGAACGTCTGGAACTCTTCCACGAGCTCGGCGATGAAGTTCGCGCTCTCCGGTAGCAAACACGCGCCGCTCTCGAGCGTAGGCACCACCGATGCGAGGCGTTGCGCCTTCGAACCGATCGGGATCTGGGGAACCACACCGGGAAGGCTCTTCGATAGCGTCTCGATCACGGCCGCACCGTTGGCGGCTTTCTCCACGGCGATCTTCGCGCCGGGGAACTCCGCGGCGAAGCGCTTGATCGCGGCCACCTGATCTTCGAAGCCGGCGCGTTGTCGCCATTGGCGAAGGAGATATCGGCCGCCACCCTTCGCTCCCCACACCTGGACCACGGCGAAGTCACCCTTCACCGAGCCGAACGTGAGATCCGCGGCGATGACAACGCGATCGAATGTGGCGGGGAGCTCGGCCGCCGGATCCTCGTTACACCCCAGGGGACGGCGCACACCGTCCGATGCGTGTTGCGGCCGGTAGAAGCGCCACCACCGCGCCGGTGCCATCGAGTTCTCGTCGGAGCTCGGATACTGATTGTATTGGCTCTGGAACGCGGCCGAACCGATCCCGAGCTTGAGTTCATCGAGCTTCCCCCGCGACAGGATCGCCGGTGCGAGGAGCTCACCGTCATAGGTGCGTGGATCCGTCCACACCACCGAGCCATCGAGAGCGAGCACCGTGCATCGCCGGCGACCGTCGAACTCCGCGGGTAGCGTGAGGCATGTCCACGCGGCACCACTCGCTTTGAGTCGGCCGATCAGATCATCGGTACCGAGACGCTGGCCCACGACGGTGATCGGACCATCACCATCAACGCGGGTAGAGAAGCTCTCGCCGAACCACGCGTGGCACGTGTCGCGCGTTGCCTTCGAGTGCGCATCGATCGAGTTCAGTGGATCATCCACCACGGTTTCGTTTGCGCGATGGCCGGTGAGCGCACCGCCTACACCGACGGCCACATACTTCCCGTTGCTCGTCGTCGCCCACACGCTCGCCGTGTTCTCGTCGTCGCGGAGCTCGATGGCGGGGAACATCGCGTGAAAGCCCTCGCTCTCGACGATGCGGCGAGCTCGAAGCGAGAGCCCGTTCGCCGCGATCGTGTACGCGTGGCTCGCGTAGATGGCCCGATGTGAAGCGTTACGTGCGAGCCGCCACGCACCATAGAGCGCGAGCAACGTGCTTTTGCCGGTTCCAGGTGGAACCTCGATCGCGAGCCGTCGAATTCGACCTTCCGCGACGGCTTGAAGCGTCGCGATGATCGCTTCGCTGGCCGTGGTCGGTTTGTACGTGTGCGCGTCAATCGTCGGCCAGAACCGCGTAACGAAGTCAGCGAAGCTCTCGACGCAAAGCGATGCCTCGAGCGCGTGCTCGTGGGCCTGACCCGATTCCGCGGACACCTCCCATCCCTTTCTCGTCATGATGGAGGTGTTCATGAAGAAGTTGTCCAAGACGGCCCGCAAGCGCAGGTCGTTCACGCCGGAGTTCAAGGCTGAGGCGGTTCGCATCGCGCGGACGCCTGGGAAGACCATTTCGCAGGTGGCGCGCGAGCTCGACCTGACGGAGACGGCCCTGCGCGCGTGGGTCAAGCAAGCAGAAGTCGACGAGCGCCCCGACGCGCAGGGGCCGCTCACTACCGAGGAGCGGGCCGAGTTGACGAGGTTGCGGCGCGAGCTGCGCACCGTCGAGCAGGAGCGCGACTTTCTAAAAAAAACGGCGGCGTACTTCGCGAGGAACCAGTCGTGAAGTACGCGGCGATTGCTGCCCACGTGGGCGCGTACACGGTTGCCTTCATGTGCCGGGTGCTTGGAGTAGCGCCATCGGGCTACTACGCCTGGCTCAAGTGCCCCACCTCGAAACGAGCGCAGCAGGACGACGCGCTCCAACCGCACGTGCGTGCAGCGTTCCAGGCGAGCAAGCAGCGGTACGGCAGCCCGCGCGTTCACGCCGAGCTGCGAGCCCAAGGGCACCGCGTAGGCCGCAAGCGCGTTGCTCGCCTGATGCGAGAAGACGGCCTTCGAGCACGTTCTCGTCGACGATTTCGTCACACGACTCTGTCGAAGCACTGCGAACCAGTCGCGCCGAACGTCGTCGCGCGGCAGTTCGAGGTCTCCGCCCCGAACCAGGTATGGGTCTCCGACCTGACGTACCTGCCGACGCAGACCGGGTTCGCCTACCTCGCGGTGATCCTGGACCTGTTTGCTCGTCGCGTTGTCGGCTGGGCTGTCTCCGACAACCTCGATGCGACCGTCGCCGTCACCGCCCTTCAGCGTGCGCTCGCGCTTCGCCCTGCGCCTGCGGGACTGCTGCATCACAGTGACCGCGGCGTGCACTACGCGTGCGCTGACTACCGCGCCGTTCTTGAGAACCATGGCGTGCGGCGCAGCATGAGCCGTAAGGGCAACTGCTGGGACAACGCCGTCGCCGAGAGCTTCTTCTCGTCGCTCAAGTTCGAACTCGAGGACAACGCCCAGTGGCGTGATGCGCACGACGTCGAGCATGACGTCGCTGCGTACATCGACGGCTTCTACAACGCGGACCGGAGGCACTCACACAATCGCTAACTGAGCCCGATTGACTTCGAACGCGAGTTCGTTCAACAAGGAATTGCAGCGTAAGACCGGTGTCCACGAGACCGGGTCAAGCCCAGTAGTATGTTTGGGCACCTTCGAAGACTCGCAGAACATGTGTCTGGCCCTCCGCTGGTTGCAGCCGTGAAAGAATCGCGTTGCGCTCCGCATGAGTGGCCGCGAGCAGGAGAACCTTTTGTCCCTTGAGGGCGGATGCTTCGGCGTCTTGGGTGAGCGGTGGTTTAGGCGCTGGGAACGTCGACAGCTTTGGTAGCTCGCCGTTGGTCAGCCGTGGCGAAAGGGCGCTGGGTGAGACGTGAGCGGTGACGGATGGAAGCGAGTGGATTAGCCAGAACGCTTCGTCATCAAGCAGGTCGAGAACTCGCTTCGACGCGCGATGGTAGTGCGCATGCTTGCGCACCACGGCGAACAATGGTGCTCCACCATCCTCAGGTAGTATCCCTCTGTCCTCGTAACGCCAGAGGTTGAGGAAGTCGTACTCCGACGGGATTGCCGGGATGATCAGATGACCGCGATCGATCTGTTTCGTAAGCGTTGTTGTCACGACTAGGAATGAGTCGGGATTAGCCAGCAGGTCTCGAAGAGCATCGAGCTGGGCAAAGATCTCTCGGAACTGAGCGACCGCAAGCTCACGCGTGATTCGCTTCGGCATACAAGTCGTCGTCAGTGTAACCGCAGAACCTCCTGCACTGCTGGGCAGCGATGGCCTTCGAGTCGAGACTATCTGCCGCAGCATTGACGCGATCGTCCGGTGGATGCGCTGAGGTTGCCTGGTTCTCTCGTCGGTCTTACTCGTGCTTGGATCCTCGCGATGCTGGATTCTCCAATTTGGCAGGCAGTGCCTGCCGATTCTTTCGCTGGGACCGGCTTCGCCAGGCGCGGTGGTCTTCGGTGTCTTCTTGTTCCTGTCAGGTGCCATCCAGCCCCTCGACAAGAAGCTCCCAACGCAGGCCGTTAGGGTTGAAGCCGTACGCGGTGACGCGGTAGCTGCCGCCGCCGTGGCGCTGCGTGATCTCGCGGACGGTGCACGGCCCCGAAACATGGAAGCCGCCCAGTTCGTCGAGGAGCGCAAACTCGTGGACGCCGTGCGGGTACCATTCGCGGAAACGCGCAACGCTGATGCGCGTGAGCTGATCGTCCGGCAGACCGGCGAGGCGAGCGGCAAGGGCGGCCGGCTTTACGCGGTCGAAGTCACTCGCGCGCGGGAGCGCCGGCTCGCCATCCATACGGAGCTGACCCTCGGTGAGTCCTAGCGACCACTGTTCGAACAGCGCGCGGACGGTCTCGGGCGTGACGCGCAGGCCCACAACGATCTCGGCGAGCGACTGCCGTTGCTCGAGCCGCTCGAAGACGAGCGCGGCGGTCTCGCCCTGAGATCGTGCAGGCGTCGTTTCGGCGCCTGGTGCGCCCTTCGCGCCTCTGCGCTTCGTGTTCGTGGTGTTCACCAGCTCCGCCGCGAGAGCCGCCACCTCCCTCTCGTCGAACCAGCGCACGTCGTCTCCGTCGATCGTGGGGTGCAGGCGCGTTCCTTCGAGTCGGCGAACGGTGGACACGCTGATGCCCAACCGCGTGGCAACCTGCCCCCGAGTGAGCCGAATCGCGTTCGCCGCGTTCAGCGACGTAAACATCGACAACGGACGTGATTCCCGCGCCGACGACACGGCTTTCGGCGACGTAACTGTTGATTCCGATGCGCCAGACAATCCGGTGGGGTAATCGCGCGACATGTAGATGACGGAGTCTACGAGGGCCACCTGACACCGCGATCATGACGCGATGACAGGGTGCCAGCG
>JAQBQE010000043.1 GCA_028287135.1 Myxococcales bacterium | reverse complement strand
TGAGTCGGACCTGTCGGCGGGCAAGCAGCTCTTGGTCCGCGTGGTCGGAATGCTGAGCAAGCTCTGCCGATGATCGTGGACGTGAACGAGCACGTGGCACGTGCACGTGGACGTGCACGAACGACCTTAACCGAGTGGCATTGCGGCTAGTGCTTGCCGCTCTCTGGCTTCACGGGGGCGGTGTCGTCGCCCGGTCCATCGGGGCGGACCTCGCCCTTTGCTTGCTCTTGCTTGACGACGTTCTCCTCGTTCCGGTCGGTCGGTCGGAGGGCGGGCGTCGGGTCTTTCGGGGGCTTCGGGGTACTCATATCTGGGGGTACGTGCAACCGGCGCACTCACACGTGGTGCGCACGGCGCCGGCCTCAGCTGTGCGCGAGAGCCTCAGTGGTCTGCTTGAGCACACGGTTGGTGCTGGTGATCACGCAAAGCTGACCGGGTCTCACTCGGCCCCAACGGGCGATCCGGAGCGTCTGACGTAGCCTGCCTGTCATGCACAAACGCGGTCGTCTAGCTTTGGGTCTGCTCGTAGCGTCGTTCGCTGGATGTGGTGGAGATGATGGTCAGGCTGGCACGATCAGCCTGAGCGAGGCGATGGTCCCCGATGGGGAGAGCGGCGAGATCCTCGTGACGGCGTCACGGACCGGCGGCAGCGATGGCGCCATCTCGGTCTCGTTCACGACGCGCGACGACAGCGCCCTCGAGACCACCGACTATGTGGCGGCCACCGGCACGCTCGAGTGGGCGGATGGCGACACGGAAGACAAGACGATCAGCGTGCCGCTCGTCGACGACCTCGTCATCGAATCCTCCGAGTCACTCGTCATCGAGCTCGAGCCGTCGAACGACGTGACGATCGGGACGAGCTCCGTGACCGCGACGATCGTCGATGACGATCACCAGGGTGATAGCTACGCCGTGACCTCCGCGGGCCGGCTCGTGCACTTCGATCGCGTCCAGCCCGGACGGTTGACCTGGAGCATCGAGCTCTCGGGTCTTGGCACCGAGAAGATCCTCGGCATCGACATCCGCCCCGCCGACGGCCTGCTCTACGCGCTCACCGACGCAGGCAAGCTCTACACGATCGATCCGGCGACCGGCGCCGCCACGCTGAAGAGCACGCTCGCGGCTGACGCCGCCGACACCACGATGCCGTTCACGGGCCTTGCCGGCAGCGACGTCGGGATCGACTTCAACCCGGTGGTCGACCGCCTGCGCGTGACGAGCAACATGGGGCAGAACCTCCGGATCAACGTCGACACCGGTGCGGTGACGACGGACGACGCCATCAACGGTCTGTCGACCGGCTACGGCGCCGTCGCCTACAACAACAACGTCGCGCCGGCGTGCCGGACGACGCTGTACGCGATCGACGTCGCCAGCAATCGGTTCCTCAGCCAGAACCCGCCGAACGCGGGCACCGCCAACGGCATCGGCGGCCTCGGCGTCGATGCCACGGAGAGCGGTGGCTTCGATGTGGTGACCGATGCGGCCGGCGTCAGCTCGGGGTTCGCGGTGCTCACCGTCGCTGGTGTGAGCGGCGCGTATTCGATCGACCTTGCTTCCGGCGCGGCCACCGAGCTGCGCGCTGTCGGGCCGCTGCCCGCCAGCGAGACCATCGTGTCGTTCTCGGTGTCGACGCTTCCGGCAGCGACGCCGGTGACCCAGCTCCCGGGCGAGCTGTTCGGCGCGACCGCCACCGACGTGGTGTCGTTCAATCGTGCCGCGCCCGCGAAGCTCTGCACCTCGAAGACGATCACCGGGCTCGCCGTCGGTGACAGCGTGGTCGGCATCGACATGCGGCCGTCGACCGGCGTGCTGTACGTGCTCGCGAAGAACGGAACCGCCGGCAAGCTGCACCGCGTCGATCCGGCGACCGGCAATCTCTCGCCCGCCATCCCGGTCTCGGTCGCGCTCCAGGGCACCGAGTTCGGCATGGACTTCAACCCGACCGGCACGGTCCCGCTGCGCATCATCAGCAACACCGGGCAGAACATCCGCGTCACCGACCTCACGACCGGTGCCGCCACGGCGGACACCGCGCTCAATGGCGCCGGAACGACGGCGACCGGCTCGGCCTATACCGATGCAGTTCCGGGCGCGGGGACGACGACGCTGTACGCGATCGACGCCACGGCGGATCGGCTGCGCATCCAGAACCCGCCGAACAGCGGAACGCTCGTCGACGTCGGCCCGCTCGGTGTCGATGTCGCCGATGTCGCCGGATTCGATATCGATGGCCGCGATAACTCGACGGTGGTGGTCGTGACGGTGGGTGCGAGCTCGCAGCTCCACACGATCGATCTGACGACCGGCGCGCTGTCGGCATCGCTCGGTACGATCGCCGGTGCGCCGCTGCGTGGCGTCACGCGAGCGACCCCGCAGACGAACGTGTTCGGCGTGACGACCGACAACAAGCTGGTGCGCATCAACCTGGCGGATCCCTCGATGGTGACCGTGGTGTCCGATCCGATGCTGATGCCTCCGGTCGATACGATCACCGGCCTCGCCGCCGGCGAGCAGCTGGTCGGAGTCGATGTGCGGCCCGGCTCCAACGTCATGTACGGAGTCGGCAGCCTCGGTGCGATCTACACCCTCAACGCATCGACCGCGAACGCGAACAACCTCGGGATGCTCGCCGCCGATCCGATGGACACCAGCGCGCCGTACACCGCGCTGTCCGGAACCTCGTTTGGTGTCGACTTCAACCCGCTCGGGACCGTTCCGCTGCGCGTGGTCAGCAACACCGAGCAGAACCTCCGGATCCCCAACGTGTCGATGACGCCGAGGGCGTTCACCGATACGCCGCTGTCGCCCGGCTTGCTCGAGGTGACCGCCGCCGCGTACAGCAACAGCTTCGTCGCCCCTGCAGGGGTGACTCCGTCGACCACGCTGTATGTCATCGACGTGATCTCGGGACAGCTGATGATCCAGAACCCGCCGAACAACGGCACGCTGACGCCCGTGGGATTGCTCGGGGCTGGCAACCTCTACGATGCGACCGTGCCGAGCCCGTCGGGGTTCGACATCGCCGCGGGCAACAACGGCATCGCGATCGCTGCGTTCCAGCGTCCGACGGCGACGCCGGGCGTGCTCGAGACGTTCTCGCGCCTTTACCGCATCAACCTCGCGACGGGCGCGGCGACCGAGATCGGGACCGGCATCGGCGGCGCGCCGCTGCGCGGTCTCACCGTCCAGATCCGCTGATCACCTGACCGCGCTGCGTCTCTGCCATGCGCAGCGCGATC
The DNA here is from genome assembly GCA_028287135.1 of Myxococcales bacterium. Taxonomy (GTDB): domain Bacteria; phylum Myxococcota_A; class Polyangia; order Haliangiales; family Haliangiaceae; genus JABFXX01. Next base: position 52,427 of record JAQBQE010000043.1, on the reverse strand, counting down.
ATGGTCTCGATGTCGGACGGGGTGATGAGACCCACGAAGCTGTGCGGCGTGGTGGTCCCCGGATCGAAAACGACGATGTAGGACCGTCCCTGTTCCGCGGCTCGCTCGATGACCTCGTCGAGGTTTGCGTCCCACGGAACTTCCATCTGGCGTTCCGGGAAGCGGGCGATCAGCTCGCCGACCCGGAGCTGCGTCCGATCGGCTGCGGTGATGCCGATCAGATCGGCGGCCCGGATGACTCCCTGCGGCCGTCCGGACGGCTCGGTCACGAGCATCTCGAGACGTCCCGCGTCGTGCATCTGCGGCAGCACATCGGAGACCGCCGCATCCGACGAGATCATCGGCGGCGGATGGCGCGGGACCAGATCCGCGATGCGCAGGCCCTCGAGCGTCGCGCGGACGCGTTCTCCGGTGGCCTCCGCGCCGGCCCCGACGTAGATGAAGATCGCGATCAGCAGCAAGAGGAAGTTGCCCGACCACAGCCCCACGATCCCCATCAGGATCGCAGCGGCTCGCCCCACACGCGCGGCGACCTGCGTTGCCCGCAGGGAGCCCATGCGAGCCGCGAGCAACGCACGCAGAATGCGACCGCCGTCCATCGGAAACGCGGGGATCAGATTGAACACGCCGAGCGTGATGTTCAGGTACCCCAGGTAGAACAGTCCCATCTTCAGATCCGCTGGCCCGCTGACGATGTGCTCGAGGCCCACGCACAGCACCCCCAGCAGGAGACTGACCGCGGGGCCGGCCAGTGCCATCAAGCCCTCGTAGCGAGGACGACGTGGAATCTTCGAGATCTGCGAGACACCGCCGAGCAGCATCAGGGTGATGCCGCGTACCCGACCACCGAAGCGCTTGGCCACGGCCACATGCGCAAGCTCGTGGAGCGTTACCGAGGCCAGCAAGCCGACCGCCAGGATCGCGCCCCACACCAAGGGAGGCAGCGCGAGCCGGACCTGGTCGACACCGGCCATCCGCGCCACCCCCGCGAACTGGACCGAGAACACCACCATCAGGTACGGGAGCACGAGCAGCAGCGTCCAGTGCGCTCGGATCGGAACACCGCGGACATGCAACAGCGTCAGAGAACCGCGACCGTGCATGCCGTCATGCGTTGCAGCGCACGTGCCCACCCACCCTCCGCGGCGCGCTGACATCCGTTCGAGGAGGGCGGGCGGTCAGCCTGGCGATCTGCGCCGAGGCTCGCGACCGGGCGGCTGCTTCGGCGGCTCTCGCCATGGGACGGGTGGCAGTGGTCGCGCGATCGTGGCCGTGTGGGTCACCGTGAGCGACTCGCCGTAGTGGGTGATCCGCAGCGTGCCTTCGGTCGCGAGCGTGTACTCGGCTTGCGAACCGGTGACGTTCACGCGCAGCACCTGCTGTCGACGCGTGATCGAGAAGGCGAACCGCGTGAGCCCTTCGGGCAGCTTGGGCGAGAACGCCAGGACATCGCCATGATCCCGCATCCCTCCGAACCCGAACACGAACGAGATCCACGCACCGGCCAGCGACGCGATGTGCAGGCCGTCGCCGACGTTGTGTTCGAGGTCCTGGAGATCCATGAGGGTTGCCTCCGCGGCATAGTCGAACGCCAGCCTGAGGTGGTCGCACTCGGCAGCCATCACGGCCTGCAAGCACGCAGACAGCGACGAATCACGAACGGTGATCCGCTCGTAGTACTCGAAGTTCCGCTCGATCTGCTCGCGGCTGAACGCGTACGGACATAGCTCCATCGCCATCACCAGATCGGGCTGCTTCACGACCTGCTTGCGATACAGGTCGAAGTACGGAAAGTGGAGGAGGAGCGGGTAGTCGTCGGGTTTGGTCGCTGCGAAGTCCCACAGCTCGTGATCCGTGAAGCCCTCCGCCTGCGGATGGATCGCGAGCCGCTCGTCGTAGGGAATCGACATGTGCTCGGCCGCCGCACGCCAGAACGCCATCTCGTCGGGCGTGACCCCGAGCTCGCGTGCCTTGTCGACGTGCCGCTCGCAGACCTCGGCGGCGCCGGCCAGGTTCCGCTGCGCCATCAGGTTCGTGTACACGTTGTTGTCGGCGAGCGCGCTGTACTCGTCGGGCCCGGTGACGCCGTCGATGCGAAACTGGCCTTGCAGATCGTGGTGGCCGAGCGAGCGCCACAGCCGCGCGGTCTTCACGAGGAGCTCGACCCCGATGTCGTGCTCGAACCTCTCATCACGGGTCGTCCGCACGTAGCGGATCACGGCATCGGCGATGTCGGCGTTGACGTGAAACGCCGCGGTGCCTGCCGGCCAGTAGCCGGATCCCTCGTCTCCGTCGATCGTCCGCCACGGGAACGCAGCGCCTTGATGGCCGAGCACGTGCGCGCGCGCCTCGGCGGCGGGAAGGATCGAGTGGCGCCAGCGGAGCGCATCCGACGCAGCGGAGGGAAGCGTGTAGGTCAGCACCGGGAGGACGAACATCTCGGCATCCCAGAACGTGTGGCCATCGTAGCCAGTGCCCGTCAGGCCCTTGGCGGGAATCCCACGCTTCTCCGCGCGCGCCGCCGCCGAGAGCACGTGGAACAGGGCAAACCGGATCGCTTGCTGCAGCTCGGAGTCGCCCTCGATCTCGATGTCGGCCCGCGCCCAGAACTCGTCGAGGTAGCTCCGCTGCTCCGCGAGCATCCCGTCCCAGCCGGTCCGGCGCGCGGCAGCGAGTGCCGCCGCGACCTGATCGCTCAGCGCCGGCGTGGTCCGTTGTTCCGACCAGCCATAGGCAACAAACTTCACCACGCGAAGCCGCTGGCCCGGCTCGAGCACCTCGGTGATCACGAACCGCGCGGAGTCGGTCGATGCTTCCGTGGTGGTGAGCACGCGGTCGGTGCCGCTCACCTCGTGGTCCATGGCGGCCGCGACGCGAAGCCCGCTGCGTCGGGTCGTGTGAACGAGGACGCCGCGCCTCCCCATGCACAGGTGTTCCTCGCCGGCGAGCGGCGCCTCGATGGCGGCGGCCACGCGGGGATCGTTCGTCGGGACCGTGATCGGCTCGTTGGCAACCAGCTCGGATTGCACGACGACATCGGCGCGGCCATCGAGCGCCTCGACCTCGTACGCGATACCGACGATGGCGCGATGGGTGAACGAGACGAAGCGCGTCGAGGTCATGCGAATCGTGCGGTGCGCGGGGGACTCCCATTCCACCGTCCTGCGCAAGGTGCCGGCGCGGAGGTCGAGCACCCGCTCGTGGGCATGGAGCTCCCCGTACCGGACGTCGAACGGCTCGTCACCGACGAGCAAACGCATGATCTTGCCGTCGGTGACGTTGATGATCGTCTGACCTGACTCGGGGGCGCCGTAGAGCACCTCGGCGTAGGGCAACGGGTGCAGCTCGTACACGCCGTTCAGATAGGTGCCCGGCAACCCGTGCGGCTCGCCTTCGTCGAGATTGCCACGAACGCCAATGTGTCCGTTGGACAGCGCGAACAGCGACTCGGTCTTGGCGAGCTGGTCGAGGCACAACGAGGTCTCGCGAAGCGACCACGGTTCGACGGCGATCGCCGGATGCCCGATCATGCCGGCACCATCAACATCGCGAGATCGGGCACCACGATATCCGCACCGTGCTGGCGCAGCGCGGGCGCCTGATGGGCCCGGTCGACCCCGACGACGTAGCCGAAGTGCCCCGCGTGGGCAGCTTCGACGCCCGCGAGCGCGTCCTCGAACACCACCGCGTGGGCGGGCTCGACCGCGAGTGCTCGCGCCGCCGCGAGGTAGGTGTCGGGGGCGGGCTTGCCGGCAAGGTGATCGTGCTCGGCGGTGTTGCCATCGATCCGGACATCGAACAGGTCGGCGATCCCCGCCGAGATCAGGACCTCGTGGGTGTTCTTGCTCGACGACACGACCGCGGTCTTGAGACCACTTGCCCGCGCGGCTCGCAGGTAGCGCACCGATCCGGCGTAGATCGCGACGTGACGTTCACGGAGCAGCTGCAGCAGCAGCTCGTTCTTGCGATGGCCAATGCCGTGGATGGTCTCGGCCGACGGCGGATCGGCCTCGGTCCCCTCCGGCAGCTCGATCCCGCGTGCTCCGAGGAACGACCGCACGCCATCGATGCGCAGCCTGCCGTCGACGTAGTGTGTGTAGTCCGCGACGAGGTCGAACGGCTCGAACCGCTCGCTGCGAGCTGCCGCGCGCGCGCGGAGAACGTCGTCGAAGGTCTGCTTCCAGGCAGCCGCGTGAAGGGTGGCCGTCTGCGTGAGGACACCGTCGAGGTCGAACAGGCACGCCTCGATGCGGGATGGGAGCCCCAGCTTCGCGCGAACGGTCGGCGAGCCTGCCAACACGATCCGCTCGACCGCACGCGCAAATCCGTCGTCGGCGTTCGACGTGGTGACGAACGCCGCGCAGCGCTGCACGTCAGAGCTCGCGTTGCCCATCGCAATGCTGACCCCGGCGAGCGCGAACATCATAACGTCGGTCGGCATGTCACCGATCGTGGCAACGCTCGACGGTGGGAGCTCGAGGATCCGGACCAAGTCGCGGACGACCGTGCCCTTGTTGGCATCCGGGTGGGTAACGTCGAGGTAGTAGGGCTGCGACCGCGCCGCAGACGCATCGCCCGCGATCCGCTCGCGCAGCGCGGCCTCGGAGCGTGCGACCAGATCATGGTCGTTGCTGACGCCGACGATCTTCACCGCGCCGTCGAGCACCGGATCGAGATCGGCGACCACCGTGGGCTCGAAGTGCACGGTGGCCTGTTCCGTTGCCACGCGCGGCGCGTTGCGCTGGCGCACGAACCAGTCGTTGCCGCGGTAGACCCAGACATCGAGACCCGCGTGGAGCAGGGTCGCCACCACCTCGGCCGCGACCGCGCGTGACAGCGTGCGCTGCTCGAGGATGGTGTGCAGGTCGGGCTCGACCAGCAGCCCACCGTTGAATGCGGCGATCGGGGTCGTGATTCCGAGGGGCGGGACGAGCATCGCCAGTCCGCGTGGCGGTCGGCCGCTCGTGATCGCGAGATCGATGCCACGTGCACGCAGGCGGTGGGCGGCTTCGATCGTACGTGGCGTCAGCTCCTTGGCCGGCGTCACCAGCGTGCCGTCCACGTCCGTCAGCAGAAGCCGGATCTCGCGCATCGGCTGTCATCCCTTGTGCCGAACCAGCGCGAGCGCGCGCTCGACGACATGGTCCACGGTGAAGCCGTACTCCTTCATCACGACCTCGCCGGGAGCGGAGGAGCCGAACTTGTCGACCGACAGGATGGCTCCGCGGGAGCCGACCCAGCGGTCCCAGCCGATCGAGCACCCGGCCTCCACGGCGAGCCGCGCGGTCGCGGATGCAGGCAGCACGCTCTCGCGATACTCGTCGCTCTCGTCGGCGAACAGCTCCCACGACGGCATCGAGACCAGGCGCACGCGCACCCCACGCTCGCGCAAGGCGGACTCGGCGGCGACGATCAGCGACACCTCCGAGCCGGTGCCGATCAGCACGAGCTCCGGCTCCGTCTGCGCCGGATTGAGCACGTACGCGCCGCGGCGGAGCCCGTCCGCGGGTGCATAGACGCGGCGGTCGAGGGTCGGCACGTTCTGGCGGGTGAGCACGAGCGTCGTCGGTCCGTCGGTCCGTTCGACCGCCACCTGCCACGCGTAGCGGGTCTCGTTCGCATCGGCCGGGCGGAGCACCACCATCCCTGGAATTGCGCGCAAGGCGAGCAACTGCTCGACGGCCTCGTGCGTGGGCCCGTCTTCACCGACGGCGATGCTGTCGTGGGTGAACACCCAGATGCTCTGCAGCCGGGCGATCGAGGACAGCCGGATCGGAGGCCGCATGTAGTCGGAGAACACGAGGAACGTCGCGCCGAACGGGACGAAGCCGCGGTGATACGCGAGTCCATTCACCGCGGCACCCATCGCGTGCTCGCGCACGCCGAAGTGGATGTTGCGCCCGGCGTAGCCCCAGCCACCTCCGGCCGCACCCTGCACGTCGTCGCGGGGGCGCTGCGGCGATTCGAAGTCGCCATCCTGTTTGAGCCAGGTATAGGTCGATGGATCGAGATCGCCCGAGCCGCCGACGAGCTCGGGGACCGTTCGCGCGAGCTCCTGCAGCACGACCTCGGACGCCTTGCGCGTCGCGATCCCCTTGGGATCGGCGGGAAACACGGGGAGGCTGTCGGTCCAGCGCGCGGGCAGCTCACCACGAAACCGCCGTTCGATCTCGTCGGCCAGCTCGGGGAACTGCTCGCGGTACGCCGTGAAGCGCCGCTTCCAGGCGGCCTCGGCCGTCTGTCCCTTCTCGAGTGCCGACCGAAGATGATGCATCGCCGGATCCGGAAGGAAGAACGCAGGCTGCTCGGGCCATCCGAGGTTGGCCTTGGTCTTCCGGACCTCATCGACGCCGAGCGGGCTGCCGTGGGCTGCGAAGGTTCCCGCCTTGGTCGGTGCGCCGAAGCCGAGCACGGTCTGGACGACGATCAGCGACGGTTGTGCCGTCTCGTCGCGCGCCGCCCGGAGTGCTCGGTCGAGCGCGTCCAGATCGTTGCCGTCGGGGACGCGCTGCACGTGCCAGCCGTAGCTTCGATACCGCGCGGCCACGTCCTCGCTGAACGCGAGCGACGTGGTTCCCGACAGCGTCACCCGGTTCGAGTCGTAGAGGACGATCAGCTTGCCGAGCCGGAGATGACCCGCGAGCGACGCTGCCTCGGCCTGGACGCCCTCCATCATGTCGCCATCACTGGCGAGCACGTACGTGTGATGATCGAAGGGCTCGTGGCCGGGGCGGTTGTAGCGCGCAGCCAGGTGGGCTTCGCCGATCGCCATGCCCACCGCATTGGCGATGCCCTGACCGAGCGGCCCGGTCGAGGTCTCGACACCCTCGGTCACGTGCGACTCGGGATGTCCCGGGGTCAGGCTCTGCCACTGCCGGAAGCGCTGGAGCTGGTCGAGCGTCATCGCCGCGTACCCGGTGACGTGCAGCAGCGCGTACAGCAGCGCCGACCCGTGCCCCGCCGACAGCACGAACCGATCGCGATCGATCCAGCGCGGATCCGCGGGGTTGTGCTTGAGGAAGCGCGTCCACAGGACGTACGCCATCGGAGCCGCGTCGAGCGGTAGCCCGGGATGGCCGGAGTTGGCCTTCTGCACCGCATCGACGGCGAGAAACCGGATCGTGTTGATGCACAGTTGATCGAGCTCGCTCGGGGGCATGACGGCTCCTCCCTGCGATCGATTCGGATCCTCTCGGGCTGTCATCTGCGTACTCCACAGCAGCTGATTGCGACGGGTGTGCCAGGAGACGCGACGAACAGCGTTCCCGTCAGCTCCTGCCGGCGTGCCTGGGGGCGCGGGTGCACGCACTCATGCGCGCCCAGCGACGACGTCGAGGGCGTGCGTGGGATCCGGACGCTGGACGACCCGAGAGAGGATGTCCGATCGCGCGGTCAGCGCAGCGTCTGCCGGTCGGACTGACTCTGCACATCGCGCGCGCGCTCACCGCGCTCACCGCGTGCCGTCTCCCAGGTCTCGACCCACCCTCGGTACGTTCGGGCGATCGTAGCCACCGCCTGGGGCCGGCGGGTCCGGCTCGTGAGCAGCTCGCGCAACGGATCCCAGAACGTGCTGCGGCCGACCGCGAAGCCGACGAACGAGGGGACCGTCGCGGCGATCGCGAGCCACCCGTGCACGCGTGCAGCCTCCGCATGGCGGCCGAGGATGATGCAGCGGACGGCGCCGCGCCCGTCGCGCTGGGCGATCTCGGCGACGGCGACGCAGTCTTCGCGACGCTCGAAGCCCTCGAGCTTCCACACGTCGGGCTCGATGCCAGTGTCCTGGAGCTCGCGGATCGCTGCGGCCGTCAGCGCCGGGCGCAGCGTACGATCGTAGAGCTGCGGGTCGTGCGCCACCTGCACGAGCTGTGCGGGTTCCGCCGGCACCAGGAGCTCGAACAGGAAGCGGCGTCCCGCGTGATGCAGGTACGCGGACAGCCTGCGCAGTCGTTCGGCCTGGCGCTGGTTCACCGCAGCATCGCCTCGCGGGTTGTAGCGGACGAGCACCTTGCAGTAGGTCGGATCCATTGTCTCGATGTGAACCGCGAACGCGTCCCCGTGCTCGAGCTCGAATTCGGCCTGACCGCTCTTCTCGACGGGGCAGGCCGTGATCAGCCCCCGGGCTCGAGCATCCGCCAGGATCTCTCGTCCGTATTCCTCGTCGACGAGCAGGGCCGCTCGATCGCGCGGCACTCCCTCCGCGATCGCCTGCAGCAGAGCTTCGTAGATGACCTGCTTGGCCGCGATGACCTGCGCCGTGTGCTGGATCGTCGGTCTGCCGCGCCACCCGAACAATCCATGCTCGAACGACGAACGATGATCGAACGGCAACATGTAGAGGTGCGTGGGAGGCGCAGGCATGGTGGGCGGCTGATGACTCTCCGGTTCACCACGCATGCCACTCCGGGGGACGCGGCCGGAGGCTGACGATGTAGGTCTTGCTCGGTGCGACTCCGGGGCCCGGACCCGCGTCTGAACAGGTACCCATGGCGCGAATTGCCGCAACCACCCGTTCCTCGTCGCCACAGGCTCGTGCAAACGTCCCGACCATGGCGAGGAAGCTGGTGGGGCCTTCCAACGGGGTAGCCCCCGCAAAGACCGCGATCGATCTGCCGGGCTTCATCCGCACGTTGACCGCGAGCACGGATGCCTCGCGGATGTCGAAGGTGACCAAGATGCTGCGAGCCGACCGGTTCCAGCTGTTCTCGTCGGTCACCGACGACCACGTGACCGGCGTGGTGAAGAGCCAGACCGATCAGAGCCTCCTCTATGCGTGCCGGCTCGGCACCAAGGGCGAGTTCTTCTGCTGCACGCAGAACCTCAACCACTGCGGCGGCCTGCGGGGCGCGCTGTGCAAGCACATCCTCGTGCTCGCGATCGGTCTCGCACAATCCGGCGAGCTCGATCCGACCACAGCGAACGCGTGGGCCAAGGCGAGCCGGCAAGCGAAGCCCGCTCTCGACAAGGACGCGGCGACGGCGACGTTCGTGCGCTACAAGGGAGCCGAGGCCGGCGAGCTCGACTGGCGACCGACCGAGACCATTCCGGAAGATTATTACGCGCTGTGATGCAGGTTGCCGCCGCTGGTTCTCACACCGAGGTCACCGCGGCGCTGTTCGCGCTGCAGCAAGCCCTCGAGAACCTGTTCGTTCGCGGCATCCGGGCGGCGGCGAGCGAGGACGTGCAGCTGCTGTCGGCGCACGGCGAGGAGCTCGGTCGCGCCGGAGCGCTGTACCTGGCGGGCCAGGTCGACGCGCTGATCCGTCACGTGCGTGCCGCCGATGCGGAGGCAGGCCGCGTCCTGCTGCGGACGCAGACCGCGCTGCGCGTGTTCGAGCGCGTGCTGTCGCTCGATGTCGCCGTCGCGGCGCTCGCACCGGGGCAGGCCCATGGTGACGCGCCAGCGACCACGCCCGTCGCCAGCACGGCGGCGCCGGAGAAGCGCAGTGCGCTCGTGCCCGTGCTCGAGGAGCTTGCTCGCACGGTCGAAGGTCTCGTCGCCTCCGGCTTGACCACCGCGTCCGCTGCCACGCGCCAGAAGCTCGACGCGAGCTTCAAGGAGGCATCGCGCCTGAAGCTGATGCGGCTCGCGACCTCGCTGCGTTACGTGGGTGACGAGCTCGGCCGGTTCCTCGACGACAGCGAGCAGTTCTCCGGACGCCGCTTCGTGTTCTTCGTGACCCGGACGTGGCTGATTTGCCGCGGGCTCCTCGAGGCGATCCGCGAGGATGATCGGGGCGCGCTCGGGCGCTTGCTGCTCTCATCACCATCGATGCCGGTCAGGGCGCTCCGGCTCGCGGTGATCGGGGTCCAGAAGCGCGCCTTGCTCGACGGCTCCGCTGCCTTCGATTTTCGGATGGTCACGCTCGACGAGCAGGGCGGGGTGCCTCGCGGTGCGCGGCTCGTGTGGTCGTGCGTGTTCGGGCGCAAGCCGGGCGTCCCGGCCGAGGCGTTCCTCCATCTGCCGCAGGCGCAGAAGTTCGCGCCAAAGCTGCTGCTCGACCGGACCGAGATCCTCGTCACCGACGCCGCGGTCCATCTCGACGAGCACAGCTCCGGCCGCTTGATGCTGGGCCCGACGTCGACCGTCAAGCCCGGCAAGAAGCTCGTCGACTGGGACGGACTCGTGCACTGGGACCGCGATCGGGTCGCGACGCGGTGGGGCAGGCACCCGATCAGCCCGCTCGATCTCGAGATCGAGCTGCAGGACGAGGCGGTGGTCACCGAGTGGGAGCTCGGCGCGCCGGCAGCGAACCCCTACCGCCCCGAGCAGCAGGTGTTCCCACTCGATGCCGACGGCCTCGAGCTCGATGCGGTGTGCTCGACGGGGCCCGATGGCCGCGAGCTGATGGCCGCGCTGAAGGGGCTGGCGAAGCCGGGGACCACGCGCCCGCCGCTGTACGGTCTGTTGCATGTCGAGATGGGCCGACTCGTGTTCCAGCCGCTGACCGTGTTCGGCGAGGACGGCCCCGAGTACCTCATGATCTCCGGCGAGAACATCGATCTCGCCTCGCTGATGAAGACGATGGACTTCTCGCACTGAGGGAGCGCGCATGGCCAAGGACAGCAAAGACACAGACCCCACCACGGGCATCCTGCGCGAACCGGCGGAGCTGCAGTTCCGCGCCCAGCTCGAGGCGCTGAAGCAGAACGACGCGGACACGCCCCCGAGCGTGTGGAAGCTGTCGCCGCGGTCGGTGCTCGCCTACATCACCGGGACCGCGAAGCCGCTGGACGCGACGATCAACGGCAAGAAGACGCAGGTCGCGATCACGCGCAAGTTCTTCGGCGACGACACGATCGTCGAGCGCGCGATCGTCACGCTCGCGAGCGAGCGGGCGCTGCTGCTGGTGGGCGAACCGGGCACCGGCAAGAGCTGGTTGTCGGAGCACCTCGCCGCGGCGATCAGCGGGTGCTCGACGCTCACCATCCAGGGCACGGCCGGGACGACCGAGGACCAGATCAAGTACTCGTGGAACGTCGCGCGCGTGATTGCCGAGGGGCCCAAGCCCGAGAACATGATCCCGTCGCCGACGATGATCGCGATGAAGACCGGCGCGCTGCTTCGGTTCGAGGAGATCACGCGCTGCGTCCCCGACGTTCAGGATGCGCTCGTGTCGATCCTCTCGGACAAGAACATGGTCGTGCCCGAGCTCCCCGATGCGAACATGGTGTTCGCGCGGCCCGGCTTCAACGTGATCGCGACGGCGAACTCGCGTGACCAGGGCGTCAACGAGCTGTCTGCCGCCCTCAAGCGCCGGTTCAACTACGTGCACATCCCGATCGTGGCGGATCAGAAGACCGAGATCGCGATCGTGCGAGATCGGTCCAAGGAGCTGCTCGAGCGCTACAAGATCCCGGCGAAGATCGAGGAACCCGTGATCGCGATGCTCGCGACCGTGTTCCGCGAGATGCGCGCCGGCACCACCGCCGATGGCGTCAGCTTCCAGAAGGTGTCGACCACGCTGTCGACGGCGGAGGCGATCGGGGTTGCCCTCGACTCGGCGATCCGCGCGCGCTACTTCGGTAACGGAGCCGTCACGATCGAGGAGATCGCGCGCAACCTCGTCGGCTCGGTGGTCAAGGAGGACCTCGACGATCTCAAGGTGCTCAAGGAGTACCTCGCCGTGGTCGCCAAGAAGCGCGGCGCGAAGGACGCGAGCTGGAAGACGTTCCATGATGCAGCGCTCAAGGCGGTGACGAGCGCATCATGACCGCGCCCGACAACGCCGGCCTCGACATCGAGCGTGTGCGGGAGCAGGCCGACCGCGTGCTGGCGGAGCCGTTGTACTGGTTTCCGGTCCGGCACCATTCGCCGATGGTCGCGCGCCACCTGCGGGCCGCGATCCGTGCGCGCAAGCCCAAGCTCGTGCTGATCGAAGGGCCCGCCGGCGCGACCGAGATGATCCGGCACATCGTCGACCCGAAGACGAAGCCGCCGATCGCGCTGTACGCGAGCTACCGCGACGACGGCAATCTCCTCGGGCTCGCAGGCAAGGCGAGCGCTGCGCCTGACATTCCGCCACGGTTCCCGGTCTGGTACCCGCTGCTCGGGTACTCGCCCGAGTACGTCGCCATGAAGGAGGCGTCCGCGATCGGGGCCGACGCCGTGTTCATCGATCTGCCGAACCACGCGCTGATCGATCCTGCGGACTGGGAGACCACGGACGCCGACCACGACGACGAGCTGTCCGACGCGAGCGAGCCGGCACCCGGGACCGCCCCGCCGAGCTGGGAGGCAGTGGTCGTCGAGAGCAGCTTCTACCAGACGCTGGCGAGGGTCGCCGGCTATCGCTCGTGGGACGAGGCGTGGGACTCGCTGTTCGAGATCGGTCACCGCCACGGCACCTACGAGGACTTTCGCCGCGACATGGCGTACTTCTGCGCCGCTGTCCGCGCGACCTCCAATCCCGCACGGCTCGCCCGCGATGGGACGCTGCCCCGCGAGCGTCACATGCTGGCCGCGATCAAGGCGGAGCTCGCGACGCGCGGGCTGGCTCCCGAGCAGGCGATGGTCGTGTGCGGCGGCTTCCACCTGTTCCTCGACCGCCACGACACCGAGCCACCGCCGACGCCACCGGCAGGGACCTGCCTGACCACGGTCGTGCCGTACTCGTACGTCCGGATCAGCGAGCTGTCGGGCTACGGCGCCGCGAACCGGGCGCCGCGGTTCTACCAGGCGGTGTGGGAGCACCTCGACGACAAGGACGAGGAGCCGTGGATCGCAGCGATGGTCGAGCACGTCGTGAGCGTGCTCGCGCGTGGCCGCAAGGACGGCGAGCCGTTGTCGAGCGCGGACGCGATCTCGGTGACCCAGCACGCCCGCATGCTCGCGGCTCTACGCGGCCGGCCGATGCCGATCCTCGACGACATTCGCGACGCGCTGATCGCGTGCTGCTGCAAGGGCCGCCCGGAGGAAGAAGGCCGCCACCTGGTGCTCGCGATGACCGGCGCGGAGATCGGCAACTCGATCGGGCGCGTCACGCCGGCGCTCGGCAAATTGCCCATCGTCCATGACTTCTACGCGCAGCTCGATACGCTCGAGCTCGGCGAGGTGATGGGCCGCGACAAGCGGGTGACGCTGACGCTCGACCTCCGCGAGGAGCAGGGCTCCAGGCGCTCCGCATTCTTGCACCGGCTCGCGATCCTCGACATCCCGCTCGCCGAGCGCGAGGGCGGGGCGAGCGGCGATGGAACGACGCTGTTCCGCGAGAAGTGGCGGCTGTTGTGGTCGCCGAAGACCGAGGCACAGCTGATCGACAAGAACCTCTACGGCGATACGATCGAGTCCGCCGCGATCGCGCAGCTCGAGGAGGACGTCGCGAAGGAGCAACGTCACGCCGGTGCGACCTGCGGTCGCCTGCTCGCCGCGGTCTCGATGCAGCTTCCGCACCTCGTGCAGCGGCTCGAGGTGGCTGCAGGCGCAGCGGTCGACGAGGATCGCCACTTCACGTCGCAGTGCGAGGCGCTCGTCCACCTGCTCGTGCTCGATCGGCTCGCGCTCCAGCGCGACCTCGGCCGGGCGGCGATCGAGGCGCTCGCGACCCGCAGCTACGCTCGCGCGTGCCTCGCGATCACCGACCTCGGGTCAGTGCCCGTCGACCAGCAGGAATCGACGATCGGGCACCTGAAGTCGCTCGCCGAGGCGGTGCTCGGGGGCGACCTCGACCTCGATCGCACGCTGTTCGTCGATCAGGTCAAGCAGGCGGCGGTCTCGACCGAGGTCCCGTTCATGCAGGGTGCGTTCGCCGGCATCCTCACCGAGCTGCGCGAGATCGATCCGAACGACCTCGCGGCACGGGTCGCCGCCTTCGCGACGTCACACCCTGCGAAGATGGTGCTCGCTGGAGAGTTCCTCGACGGAGCATTCGCCGTGTCGAAGACGTCCATGCTGCTCGGAGCCGAGGCGCTCGTCGGCGCGATCGATACGCTGTTGAGGGCGGCGCCGTGGGACGACTTCATGGTGCTGTTGCCGAAGGTGCGCAACGCGTTCGAGCGGCTGCACGAGCGGCAGCGCCTCGCGTTCGCGGACCGGGTGGCGGCGCGGTATGGGCTGACCGAGGTCGAACAGATCTCGGAGTTGCCCGCGACGTCGACCGAGGCAGCTGCGTATCTCGCGACGATCGACGCGCGGGTCGCGGCGATCATGAAGGACTGGACGTTCTGATGGCGGGCCCACGCAAGCGACCACCTCCGGGCAAGGCGCCACCACCACCCGCGGTGACGCTGTCGCCGGAGGACCAGAGCTGGGTCAGCCGCTGGCGGCTCGTGATCGGCAAGACGGCCGAGCAGGTCGGCATCGCCGTGGGCGCCGATCAGCGCGCGGCGTCCGCGGCGGCTGCGCTCGACTTCGTGTTCGAGGGCGACGATCGCGGCGGAGGGAGCGGCGACTCGGCACTGACGGTGCCGACCTGGATCGACGCGGTGACCGAGCTGTTCCCGCGTCAGGCGAAGGAGGTGCTCGAGCGCGAGCTGATCGCGAGGCGAGGGATCGCCGAGCTCCTCGATCATCCGAAGCTGCTCGAGAAGATCGAGCCGAACATCGAGCTCGTGAAGACGCTGATGACGCACAAGGATCTGCTCGATCCGCGTGCGCGGATCCTCGCTCGCAAGATCATCGATCAGGTCGTCCAGCAGTTGAAGAAGCAGCTCGAGATCCGGGTCGAGGCTGCGATCACCGGCGCACTGCGCAAGGACCGTCACTCGCCGCGCAAGGTGTTCAAGAACCTCGACCTCAAGAAGACGCTGCGCAAGAACCTCCACCACTGGGACGACGAGCGACGCAGACTGCTCGTCGATCAGCTGTTCTACTTCGCGGCCGAGCGCAACAAGCGGCCGTGGCACGTCATCGTCTGCGTCGATCAGTCGGGCTCGATGCTCGACTCCGCGATCTTCTCCGCGGTGATGGCGTCGATCTTCGCAGAGCTGCCGGCGGTCAAGACGTCGCTCGTGCTGTTCGATACCAGCGTGGTCGACCTGTCCGCGGAGGTCGGCTCGCCGGTCGATGTGCTGCTCAAGGTGCAGCTCGGCGGTGGTACGGACATCACGCAGGCACTCGTGTACTCGGCAGGTCTGGTCGCCGAGCCGGCACGGTCGATCGTGGTGCTGATCACCGATTTCTTCGAGGGCCGTGACGAGCGCGACCTGATCGATCAGGTGCGGGTCATGGCCGACTCCGGGGTGCGGATGATCGGCCTTGGCGCCCTCGGCTACGACGCCCGCCCCGAGTACAACCGCTCGACCGCCCGCAAGTGTCGCAAGGTCGGGATGGATATCCTCGTGTGCACGCCCGAGCGGCTGGCCGAGGCGATGGCCGAGATCATCCGAGGTTGACCGATGGCGAAACCGACATCACGTGCCGTCTCGAAGGCGGCCACGAGCCCGAAGCCCGCGAAATCCCCGAAGCCGCTCGCGAAGCCAGCGCGGGTCGCAACGCCAAAGCCGAAGCGCGCCCCGCGCACCGAGCGGCCCCAGCCCTATGCCGGCAAGCGGTTCGCGTTCTTCGGCGAGTTCGCCGTGTGGCCGGGCTATCACCGCTCGAGCCCGGCTGGTGTCGCTGCCCGCCTCGGCGCGCGGATCGTCGAAGCTCTCGACGAGCAGGTCGACGTGGTCGTGTTCGGCGAGCTCAGGGGCCCGGGACGCGCCGAGGCAAAGAAGCTCGCGGACAAGCTGGTCGCCCGGCCGGGTGCGCGCCTCGAGGTGCTCGACGAGGCAACGTTTCGCGATCGCGTCCGGATCGATCTCACCGGCAAGCGGTTCGCCTTCATCGGCGGGTTCGATTGCAGCCCGGCCGGGCTCGAGGACGGTCTGCTCACCCGGATGGTCGAGACCGCCGGCGGGGTGGTCGTCGCTGACCTCGATCCGACGCTCGACTACCTGGTCGTGGGCAACCGCCGCGGCCCGTCGAAGATCGCGCTGTCGAACAAGGCCGACAAGCTCAACGAGGCGGGGGCGACGATCAAGAAGCTCGACGAGAGCTCGTTCCTCGAGCTCGTCCGCGTCGATCGGCCGAGCACGGGCGGCGAGCTCGACTTCGCGGGCTTCCTCAGCCAGCTCTACGGTAGCGTCGACGAGGGCAAGCTCGGGCGCGCGCTCGACATGCTGCGCAAGGACCGGTTCAAGCTCTACACGCGGGTCGATGACGCCCACCTGGTCGGCGTCGTCCGCAGTCAGAGCGGCTCGGGCAGCGTCTACGCGAGCTGGCTGACCTCCGAGGGCAGGTATGGTTGCGCCCAGCCCGACCTCTCGGAGTGCATGGGTCTGCAGGGCACGACCTGCAAGCATCTGCTCGTGCTCGTCTGTGGCCTCGCGCGCACGGGCCAGATCCCCCTCGAGCGCGCGCTCGCCTGGATCCGGTCCGCCCGTACCCAGGAGCCGAGCAAGAACCACGAGCTCTGCGCCGAGACGTTCATCCAGTACAAGGGCGCAGAGGCCGGCGAGGTCGACTGGCGCCCCACGGAGACCATCCCGGAGGACTACTACGCGCTGTGAGACGACCTCCCGGTCTGCTGCCGCGGGTTGACCCCGCCGCAAACCTGGCTAGGCTGTGTGTGCCCACCGAGGGCCCGGACGAGGCGCACCGTACCCGGTGATGAAAGACGGCGCGAGAAGGAGTTTCTCGCCATGTCGTGGTTCCTCGTCGTCGTCTCCGGTCTCCTCGAAGCCGGTTGGGCCATCGGTCTCAAAGCCTCGGACGGGTTCACCCGCCCGTTGCCAACGGTGCTCACGCTGCTCGGGATGCTCGCGAGCTTCTTCATGCTCACGATCGCCGCGCGCACCCTCCCGATCGGAACGGCGTACGCGGTCTGGGTCGGCATCGGTGCGGTCGGTGCCGTCCTTCTCGGGGTCATCGTTTACGGCGAGGCGATGACCGTCGGCCGCGCGCTGAGCTTGCTCCTCGTGCTCCTCGGGATCGTCGGGCTCAAGGTCAGCGGCGCGTCCCACTGAGCGGCGCCGTCAGAGGTGGAGCTCACCGCTGGCCTCGGGCTGATAGCGGAGCTCGATCACCGAGATCCGCCGTGGGCCCGATGGCAACTGCCACGCGATCGACGGGCCCACCCGCAGCCCGAGCAGCGCGCTGCCGATCGGCGCGAGCACGGAGATCCAGCCGCGGCTGGCGTCCGCGTCCCTCGGATAGACCACGCGAACGGTCCTGCGCGTGCCGCTCGTGTGGTCCTCGTACACGACCTCGCTGTTCATCGTGACGACATCGGGCGGTGCGCTCCGCTGCTCGACCACGGTGGCGCGCTGCAGCTCGCCTTCGAGCTGTTCTGACGCGGGACTATCGTACGTGTTGAGCACGGGTAGCAGCCGGCGCAGATCTTCGTCGGTGATGATGAGGTCGTGGACGTTCGCGGACGCGTTCATGACAGACTCCGGCCCTTGCGGGCAGCTGGAGCCGGGCTTCGCTCGATCGAGGGCGCCCGGCTGGTGAAGCGGGCTGCGTGAGTCGCTCAGCCCAGTAGCGGTACGTCGCCGTTCGGCCGCGACGCGCAGGACAGCGCGTTGCGGCACTCGATGGACAGGAGGAGACGCACCACGAATGCAAGGATGGCTCCCCCTCCTGCGATGTCAAGGCGCCGCCTGCGCGCCGCGGAGCGCGATGACGGCGAAGGGGCACCGGCGCACAGAAGCTCGGCGCACACCACGTCGCTAGTCATCGCGGACGACGCAGCGAAACCCGAGGTGACATGTGGCCGTGTCGATCGGCTGCGGCATCCGCGCGGCAGGCCGGTAGCGGTGGCAGTAGCTCGCCGCGCACAGGAACGAGCCACCCTTCATCACGCGACGCGGAATCGGGATGTTCGGCATCCGCGGATCGATGCTGTTCTCGAGCGTGCCGCCGCGTGGATCATGCACGGCACAGCAGCCGCGAACCGGACGTTGCGCCTCGTACCAGTCGCTCGTCCATTCCCACACGTTGCCGATCATGTCGTACAGCCCGTAGCCATTCGGCGGATACGAGCCGACCGGCGCCGTGCGTTCGTGCCCGTCGAGGACCGAGTTCTCGTGAGGGAACCCGCCTTGCCACCAGTTGGCGAGGTACGCGCCGCCGGGTGTCTGCTCGTCGCCCCACGCGTAGTCGGCACCGTCGAGACCGCCGCGCGCTGCGAGCTCCCACTCGGCTTCGCTCGGCAGCTGCTTGCCGGCCCATCCCGCGTAGGCCGCGGCGTCGGCATAGGCGACGTGCACGACCGGATGGTCCCACAGCCCCTCGAGCGAGCTGCCGGGCCCGTACGGGTGGCGCCAGCAGGCGCCCTTCACATAGGCCCACCAGCCGTACGGGTTGCGCATGTCGACCGGAACGGAGGGTGAGCGGAACACCACGGACCCGGCGTCGAGCATGTCGGGCAGGGCACCCGGATAGTCCTCCGCGCGGACGGGAAGCTCCACGAACGTGACGTGACCGGTCTCCTCGACGAACTGCGCGAACTGCGCGTTGGTGACCGCGTACGGATCGATCCGGAACGCGCGCACGCTCACGCGATGTGCGGGGGCTTCCTCCGGGTAGTGGTGGTCCGAGCCCATCAGAAACTCGCTCTCCGGGATCCGGACCATGGCCTCCATCGGTGTTGCTACGACGCGGGTCTCCTTCATCACGAGAGGTCGTTACAAGGTCCGCGCCATCACGAGCACGTATGCCCGCGCCGTCCGGTGCGCTGGGCCTGGCCGTTGCACGATCGCTGGCCATGCAACGTCGCCTCGAGCTGGCCCTCCTCGGTACCGTGGGTGGTGTGGCAGGTCTGGTTGCCAAGCGCGTGGTCGCCGAGGCGTGGAATCGGCTGATCAAGCCTCGCAGGACCGACCACCGTTCGAAGCGGTCGTGGTCGCTCGTCGGCGAGCATCACGTGCCGGGCGAGTACTCCAACGTGGCCCTCGCCCGCGTCCTCTACACGAAGGTCGCTGGACATCCGCCGAGCGAGCGGACGCTGCGGCTCCTCGGTACGGGCGTGCACTGGGGCTTCGGCGTGGGCACGGCGGTGCTCTACGCGGTCGTTCGTGACACGTGCAAGGACCTCGACGCGCGGGGTGGGCTCACGCTGGCCATCGCGGTGTGGGCGCTCGTCGACGAGATCGGGATGTCGCTCGCCGGTCTGCAGGACGCGCCCACGAGTTATCCGATTCGGGCCCACACGAGCTCGCTGGTCTCCCATCTCGGCTACGGACTTGCCGTCGCGGCGACCACGCAGACGCTCGCGCGCAAGCTTCGTCCTTGATCCGCGCGTGCACGGGCATCCCGCCTGCAGTCCGCTGGGGGCACATGGAGGACTCGATGCGGAGACACTTGTTCGGATCGATGCTCGTCGCTGTGATCACGGTCGGGACCACCGCGCACGCCGATGACGACGCTGGAGCACAGCGGTTCATCGCCGGTCATCGCTTTGTTCCCTCGTTGCTTGTCCCGTGGGGATTCATCCACGACGAAATCTCGAGCACGAGCTCGTTCGGGATCTCGACCATCAGCATCGAGGATCGCGTCGCGAGGGCACTCCAGCGTGACCCGGACGACAGCAGGTTCATCGCGGTGGCGCAGAGCTTCGCAGGTGCCTTTGCGGTCACCCCAGGGTTCGGGCTGTCGGCGCGCCTGACGGCCAGTAGCCTCGTCCCACGGGATGCGTTCTCGGCCTTCGTGGTGGGGCGACCGAAGCCTACGGCGTCGACCTCGGGGCCACGACATCGGTCGCGTGCTCGACGCACTCAAGGATCTGCAGATCCTCGACGACATGCTCGTCTACGTGATCATCGGCGACAACGGCGCATCGGCGGAAGGATCGCTCCAGGGAACGTTCAACGAGATGGTGACGCTCACGGGATTTGCACACCTCGAGACGCCCGAGTTCTTGCGCGACCACCTCGATCAGTTCGGCGGCACCGAGTCGTACAACCACTACGCGGTGCCGTGGGCGCACGCGATGGACACGCCCTACCAGTGGACCAAGCAGATCGCCTCGCACTTCGGAGGCACGCGAAACGGCACGATCGTGCACTGGCCGAAGCGGGTCGCGGCGAAGGGCGAGTTGCGTCACCAGTTCTGCCACGTCGTGGACATCGCGCCGACGGTGCTCGAGGCCGCCGGGGTTCCCGAGCCGGTGGAGGTCAACGGGGTGGCGCAGCGGCCCTACGAGGGCGTCAGCATGCTGTACACGTTCGCCGACGAGAAGGCCGCGGAACGCCACGTGACCCAGTACTTCGAGATGTTCGGCAACCGCGGCATCTATCACAACGGGTGGACGGCCGTGACCCGACACAGCACACCCTGGATCCAGGTCGTCACGACGAAGCCGTTCGACGAGGATCGCTGGGAGCTCTACGACACGACGAAGGACTGGACGCAGGCGAACGACGTCGCGCAGCAATACCCCGACAAGCTTGCCGAGCTCCAGCGACTGTGGCTGATCGAGGCCGCGCAGTACAACGTGCTGCCGATCGACGACCGCGTGGTCGAGCGCACGAATCCCGACCTCGCGGGTCGGCCGCAGCTCGTTCGTGGCACGCGACAGCTCCTGTTCGGCGGCATGGGCCGGCTAACCGAGAGCTCCGTGATCAGCTTGAAGAACAAGTCACACGCGGTCAGCGCTGAGATCGTGGTGGCCGATGGCGACGACGCTGATGGCGTGATCATCGCCCAGGGCGGAATCACCGGAGGCTGGAGCCTGTACGCCAGGGAGGGCAAGGCGAAGTACTGCTACAACTTCTACGGTCACGCGCAGTACTACATCGAGAGCACCGACAAGCTTCCGAGCGGGCAACACCAGCTACGGATGGAGTTCAAGTACGACGGCGGTGGCATCGGAAAGGGTGGAACCGTCACGCTCTACCTCGACGGTAAGCCCATCGGCAGTGGTCGCGTCGATCAGACCGAGCCCTTCATCTTCTCGGCCGACGAGACACTCGACATCGGACACGAGACAGGGTCGCCGGTCACGAAGGACTACGAGCGCCGGCGCTTCAACGGAAAGGTGAAGTGGGTCGAGATCGATGTCGGTGACCGGGCCGACGATGCGGAGCACATGATCAAGGCCGCGGATCGGCTCACCGTGGCGATGGGGATGCAGTGATCGGCGTGACAATGCCTGACCCTCGTCCGCATGGATGATGATGTCGTCGAGGGACGGGGCTGCGCGATACTCGAGGAAGTACTCCCACACCACCGGATCGATCACGACGAAGACGGGCGAGCCGAGCGTGGCAAAGCCGTTCGTCCGTCCGAACCGATCGTCCGTGTCGTCGGCATCTACGCTCGACAGCATCCAGAACAGCAACGCAGAAGCAGCGGCGGCGACCGAGCGCGCGCTCACGGCTGGATACCCGCGAGATCCGGATCGTCTTCGACGTGAAGGATCGTGGTGGGCATTCGTACTCCGGGCGAGAAAGCGCTCGTGGCTGAAGGCTGCAAGCACTGCGCCTCGCTGGGAGAGCGGAGGTGCGCGCGCTGATGCGATCGGGTCTTGCACGTACGTATCAGCAGCCACGCTACGTGGCGGGCGCACGAGGAGATTCGATCATGACCGGACAGGAGCTCGGGTTCTGGGAGGGAATCGCAGATGTGGCGAGTGGCCGCGGGCAGCTCCGCCTGGTCCTGCAGCCGCTGGTCGCGATCATGCTCGGTATCCGCTTCGGCATCGCAGATGCGAAGGAACACAAGGGTCCGTTCCTGCTGCGGTTGTTCAGGACGGACAAGAACCGCGTCGAGCTAGCCAGGCAAGCGGCGATGGACGTCATCGTCCCGTTCTCGATCGCGGTCGTGCTCGACGGAATTCTTCAGTATCTCTCGCTCGGCTACGTGCGCCCGGCCGCCGCGGTCGTCATGGGCATCGTGCTGATCTGGGTCCCGTTCGCGGTGTCACGCGCACTGACCAATCGGATCTACAGCCACTCGCATCCCGCCGTGCCCACGACGTAGAAGCCCTCATCATGTCGGAGCCTTCAGGTGATCTCGAAGAGCCCTCTCGGTTCTCGCTCGCGGCGAGCCCGTTCGAGACGCCGTGGATCAGCTCTACCGTTGTCAGTTCGCCGACCGCGAGCGCCTCGACCACATCGTGCACCGCGCCGAGCGCCTGCGCGATGTGCGCTGGATCGAGCTCGCGATGCATGCCGCTCGACGAGCTCCGCGTAGTCAGTAACTCGCCTGGAGCGCGATCCCGATCGCGGTGGACGTGCTCTCTCGGCGTGAGCCCTCCCAGGTGCCGCGAAGATCGGAGCCTTCCGCGATCACCGACGCTCCGAGTCGACCGGGCCGGAACCCGAGCTGGGCGCGCCAGTACAGCCGGAAGTCAGAGACGCCATGCGCGCCGAGATCGGGCGCCGACCGGAGGGAGACGGCGATCCGCTCGCCGGCATCGATCTGCCAGACCTGGTGTGCGCTGAGCTCGGCATCGAAGCTCCACAGCCGCGTATCGACCCGCAACCGGGTGGTTCCGGTGACGCCGAGTCCGTCGTAGTAGCCCTGCGTTTGCAGCTTCGACAGATAGGGCGGGGGCTTCCTGAACGGATTTCCATCGCGGTACCGGTGGGCATCGATCATCGCGAAGTCGCCGTACGCAGCGACATCCCAGCGCATGGCGAGGGCTGGTGTCCGACGCGAGAGTTGCAGCTGCAGGCCCGCGAGATGAGCGAGCGTGACGTGATCCCTGCCGGCATTGACGTTCTCGCGGTGATACGTGAACCCGGCGCCGATGCCCGCGAACACGCCGTTGCCTCGGGCATCCTGCTGGTAGTACCCGGCGAGGGCAGTCCGTGACTCGATCTCGGTGGCGGACCGCTCGAAGCCCGATCCGCTATCGCCGAAGCGCAATCGACCGCGGACCCGGCTCCATGTCCCGGGCGCGATCCGACCCTCCTGGGCGCCCGGAGACACGTAGCGGCGATCGCCAACCAGATCGATGTCGCCCGAGAGCACGAGCTCGGTCCGGGCATCGGAGCGATCATCCCAGCGCGTCGAGCCGCCCAGCTCGAAGGTCATGGATCGCCACGCACGCGGCCTCCACCAGTGGTGGCGAGGACGGCGCACCAGATCGTGAAGGCCGTCGAACGGGGAGAACATCGTGGTCTTCAGCCGATCGCCGACGGAGAGGACGCCGCCCCGCCACAGTTGCCCGATCTGCCACAGCGGTTCCGCGAGCTGATAGCCGAGGACCGTGTTGAGGATGAGGTCGTTGATCGAGGGGGACTCGCGATACTCGATGACGAACTCCCAGACCACCGCGTCGATCGCCGAGAGCACCGTCGACCCGACGATGCCGAGTCCGTTGGTGCGTCCGATCTGATAGGTGACGACCCCCATCAAGCCATGACGCGTGACATTGACGTGGTACTCGTTGGTGTCGAAGCGCACCGCGTCGAGCGAGAGCTTTCGCTTCCAGCTCGGCCAGTCCCAGTGCAGATCTGCGTCGCTGTTGTCGGAGGTCCACCCACCGCCGTTGATGTAGTAGCCGGCGATCACGCCGAGCGTGATCGCGGATTCGAGCAGCGCGCTGCCGAACCGTGCGGGCTCCTTCTCCTCGTCCTCGAGCGGGTCGGTCTCGATGTCGTCGGCGCGTGCGGCGGGCAGCATCGCCACCGCGAGCGCCAAGGCCGCAGCGACGGCTCGGACTTTCGTGGTCGGCATCGTGCTGCTCGAGGGACCCCCTCGAGGCTCGTGAGTGCAATCACTGCGCCCCGACGAGCTCGTCCGGCAGATTCGGAACGTAGGCTCGAGCGCCGCCGTGCGACCGCATCTTGCAATCGCGTCCATCGTGAGCGGATACGACGCCGGCCTCCCGTTCTCGATCGGATTCGTGCTCGACGGAGTCCTCCACGACCTTGCCCAGGGTCACCTGCGACTGCTGGCGGCGGTGGTGCTGGGGATCCTGCTGATCTCGGTGCCGTTCGCGGTGGCGCTCGGGTTGACCAAACCCCAGCGCCCGCACGACATAGAACACCGCAGCATCGGCGAGTGCTTGTCCTCGGCGCCGAGCGCCGGTGGTTTACGGCGCGCGCTGGATCAGAGATCGCGGCGAACGTGAAACTGTCCCTGCGCGGCGAAGTCGATCGAGGCATCGAACACCTCGCGCGAGTCAGGCGTACCGACGCCCCAGTCGCCTTCGGCGAGACCGGCCGGGTCGTAGTTGAAGTTGCCCATCATCAGCGTGCGAAAGCTCGCCCCGAGATAGGTGCCACGGCCGAGCTTCAGCTCGACGCCTGCGCCGACGAAGCCCTCGGGCATGACCTTGGTCTCGCGCATGATCCGGTCCTGCCCATACGGCACGGCGACCCGCGTGAGCTCGACCCCGCCGCCGACCTGCACGTAGCCGCGCAGCCACGACGTCACCTGCGTCCGGGCGCCACCGGCCACACTGAGGAGACCGCTCATCCGGTCGATCGGAAGGTCCATCGTCGGTTGCGGGGTCGGGAAGTCTGCCGACGTGTACATGTCGAGCCCGGCCTCCACGAACAGCGGGCCATGGACGCTCCGGCTCGCGAAGGCTCCGAGGCCGTTCATCCGGCATTCGGTCCAGCCATGGCCCGCGCGGTCGTCGCCCTCGCGCTTGAAGCCATAACCGCCGACGCGGACGCCGAGATCATAGGTCGCCGGCAGAGGTTCGGCGTGAGCGACCGGGATGGTGGCAAGGAGGAGGAACACAGGGAATGCGCGCATGGACCGACGACCAGCATGGGCCGCGCCGTGACCGCCCAGGGCCAGCTCGAGAACACGCGGTTACGGGCGTGTGGAGATTCGCGGCACCAGCGCCGCAGAACGCCACAGCTGACCCACTCAGCTCGCCGCAGGCAGCCGCATCACGATCTCGCTGCCGCGATCGGCCTGACTCGTGAGGCTGCAGCTGCCGCCGATCGCGTCGATGGCGCGCTTGACGATCGCGAGACCCAGCCCGTGGCCCGCGACCGTTCCGTCGGTCGACGCCCGGTACGCCGGATCGAAGGCATGGGCGACCGCCTCCGGTGTCATCCCGATGCCGTTGTCGGCGACCTTGAGCTCGATCTCGGGCCCCAGCACTCGTGCGGTGATCTCGACCTGGAGCGGACGACCTCGGTCCCGGTACTTGCTCGCGTTCGTCAGCACGTTGTGCAGCAGCTGGCCGAGGACGCTCGGGGCACAAGCCACCTTGCAGTCCTCGATCTCGGTTCGCACCGCGGCGTCGGCAAGCTCCGTGTGCAGGTCGTCGAGGATGCTGCGCACGAGCGGTGGCACACTCGCAACGCCTGCGGGCAGGTGGCCGGTGACGGAGAGCGCGAGCAGGTTCTCGATGATCTCCGCCATCGTGTTCGAGGCCGTGCGGATCTTCGATGCCGCATGCTTGACGTCGACGAGCGCCCCCTCCGCCAGCAGATCGGCGTACCCCCGGATCGGGCTCAGCGGCTGGCGCAGATCGTGTGCGGTACGACGCGCGAACTCCGCGAGCTCGCGGTTCCGGACCTCGAGCGATTCCAGATTGCTCCGGATCAGGCTCCGCTGCCGGCGCATGACACGGCTGAGGACGGTCGCGACCACCCCCACGCAGATCAGCGTGATCAGGGTGGCGAGGAACTGCGCCACCAGACCATCGCGCTGTGCGCGATCGATCCGGGCCACCTTCCATCGCGCGACGCGCAGGTTGCTCTCGGACAGTCGCTCCAGCGATCCTTCCAGCTGCTCCAGGCGCGCTGCGCGATCGGGGGCAGTGGCCGCGGCAGGGAGAAACGCATCGAGCTGCTGCTCGAGCCGCGACAGCTCCGCCGCCTCGCCCGGGCCGGTGGCGAGCGGACGGTATGCGACCAGGGCCGCAACGATTCGCTGCTCGATCGAGCTCCGGGCGTCCGGCGGCACACCCTCGAGGTGATGAATCTCGTGCCGCAGGTCGTCCACGAGCTGCGCCGAACGGAGCGAGCTCTCGGTCAGCGCGTGGGCACGATCCGTGGTGTGCTTCGCCATCACGAGGGTCCCGCCGATCATCGCGAGCGATATCGCCACGACCACGCCGAGGGCGATCAGTGCACGGCGAGCGGAGGGGGCCATGTCGACATCGTGACCCTCGTTCTCGTCCCCACTCGCCATGAGTTCTTCTACCGCGGTCGGTTCCGCCGACAACGTGCGTTCCCGCAGACCCCGCTCCGGTTATCCATGAGGTGAACCGAGTCGCACCAGCTCGAGCACAGGACCTCGCAGGATCGTCAGCGCGCCGTCGCACGCATAGAGGTCTCCGTCGATCATGTACCCGAGCGCACGGTGATCCGCCGAGGCGATGGTGACCTCGCGAGCGATCTCGTCGATGACCTTGCTCGGGTGCATCGGCTTGCCCGCCCTGACCCGAGGCAGCTCGCGCAGCAGCCCGAGCGGGGAGGTGTCGATGCCGAGCACCGAGAATCGCTCGGCATCCTCGCGACACCGGTAAAACGGTCGGAACCCGAGCCCGATCTGCTCGATCGTCGCGGCGCACAGCGCAGCGAACTGATCGCGCGGCCAGACCCGACCATCCGTCACCACGTGCGCGTGAACGGGCTGACACAGCTGCTTCGAGAGGGGACCTCCCACCAGCGTCGACGCGGCGGCACGCAGCAAGAGGCGCGCGGCGGTCAGCGGCGAGGGGCGGCCGGTGGCGTAGTACGCCTCGAGGAAATCGTGGATGACGCCGGCGCCGAACATGAAGCCGTAGCGGTCGCCGATCTGGAGGAGGGGGTGGGCAAACCGACTGCTCGCCGGCAGCGATGCGAGGCCGCCACGACGCTTGAGCTCGACCAGCGCACGCAGGTGGTCCACCGGGTGGCCGTGGATCCCGAGGGAGGTGGCCACGATGTTCATCGCGCCACCGCGCAGGATCGCGATCGCAGGGAGCGGACGGTCTCCATAGCTGCGGATCAGGGCCGTCAGCGTCTGATGGAGGGTGCCATCACCGCCGCAGATCGCGACGATCTCGGGACGGTCGCTCGCGAGCTGAGCGCACGCCTGTTCGAGCTCCTCGATCGAGCGCGTCGTCGCAAGCTGGTCATGCCTGCCGATCATCCGGGCGAGCACCCGCAAGCGATCGGGATGGTGCTGATTCGCTCGCGCTCGCACGTTGATGATCAGGCCGATGCGGGGGGCTGCTGCACGACGCCGAACGTGATCGGTCGCCCCCGCCGAGATCACGTTGTGCCCGCGTCCCATCGGCGCACGAGGTCATCGGCCATGAGCGGGTCCAGGTGCAATGCCCGTGCGTGATGGGCGAGCCGTGTCCGTAGACGACGGCCCCATCGCGAGCCCTCGCGCTCGAGCGCCGCGATCACGCCGAGCGTCATGGACCAGAGCTCCGACGCTTCATCGTCTGGTCTCGGACGGCGATCGCCATCAGCGCACGTGTGAGCTTGATCAGTTCGAGCACGGTGACCGGCATCAGCCCGACCGTGAACACCAGCAGCCAGTCCGTGCTCGACATCGCATGGAGCTCGAGGACGTGCTTGGTCCACGGTACGTGATGGATCACCAGGTGGAGCAGCACCGACCCCGCGATCACGCCGACCAGCATCAGGTTTCCCAGCGGGCCGACCTGCCAGAACACCCTCGTCGTGCTGCGTGCGGCGACCGAGCGGAACAGCTCCGCGAACACGAGGACCGAGAACGCGAGGTCGCGCGCATTGGCGAGGCTGTGGTCCTGCAGCGCCCACACGAAGACACCGATCGTGACCGCCGCCTCGAGGACTGCGACGAGGCCGATCGAGGTCCCTTCGCGGCCTCCGAGCAAGGGCTCGCCGGGGCGATGCGGCGGCCGTCGCATCGCGTCGTCGTCGATCGGGTCCATCACGAGCGCGAGGGCAGGGAGGCCATTGGTGAGGACGCTGATCCACAGCAGGTGAACCGGGAGCAGCGGCAACGGAAGTCCTGCGAGTGCCGCGACCAGCAAGACCACGAGCTGGCTCGCGAGACCTCCGAGCCAGTACGCGATCGCCTTGCGCAGGTTGTCGAACATGCGGCGGCTCTCGACCTCGGAGGGCTCGTCCTCGGGAGGGGACATGGAGGCGATGCCGGTGCAGAATCCAGACCGCGTCCCGGTGCGCGGTTGCGGACCGTTGACGAGGTACCCGGCGTGGGTCACTGTTGTGCGTGATGCGACTGCTCTCGATCCTCCTGCTGCTCGCCGTGCTCCCCACGGTGGAGCTGACGGAGCAGGTCGTCCACCTCGTCGAGCACGCGCTCGAGGTGGAAGCTGCGGATCACACGGCTCATCACGATCCTGGCGACGAGCACGGATGCACCGGTCTCATGCACCTGTGTAGCTGCCATCACACGCAGGTCAACGTCGCCCCGACGATCACGGCGACCTCGTCCGTGGAGACCCGGGCATCGATCGCCACGCGGGTGCCGCCGACGCTGATCGATCTCAATTCTCTCGAGCCTCCGCACCGTCCTCCGATCGGCTGAGTCCCCCCGGTCGCAAACCGTGTGTATGCCCTCCTGCGAGGGCGGCTCTTGCTCTGGAGGTTTTCATGCTCCCGCGGATCACCCGCGTGGTGGCCGGTCTCGCCATGACGCTCGTCGTGGTGCAGCCCGTTCCCACCCACGCGGACGAGGGCGTCGGTCTGCCGACGCTCGACGAAGCTACGTTCTTGCAGCGAGTCCTGGCGCGTTCCCCTCGCAGCGAGGTGTTCGCAGACCGGAAGCGTGCGGCCCGCGCGGCCGTGACCGTCGCTGCCGTGGTGCCGAACCCCACGCTCAGCTACGAACGGGAGGCCGTACCCGGTATCGATGCGCATGACGACTTCGTTCGGCTCGAGTGGCCGGTCGACCTCGCAGGACGCCGGAGGCTCGCGGTCGCGGGAGCGCGGGCGAATGCGGACGCCGAGCGACTGACCGTCGACCGCGAAGCGTGGCTGCTCGAGATCGAAGCCCGACAGGCGTACCTGGACGCCGTTCACGCACGTGAGTCGGTGGCACGGCTTGACGCCGCACGGACCTCGCTGGCCACCATGGTGGATGCCCTCCGCTCGCGCGCCACGCAGGGCGATGCATCGAGCTACGACGCCGATCGTGCGG
The DNA here is from genome assembly GCA_028287135.1 of Myxococcales bacterium. GTDB lineage: Bacteria > Myxococcota_A > Polyangia > Haliangiales > Haliangiaceae > JABFXX01. The sequence continues at coordinate 23,446 of JAQBQE010000043.1, read as the reverse complement.
CCCTCGAGCTCGATGCGCTGGACGACGAGCGAGCGACGGCGCTGCGCTCTCTGGCGATCGCACGGCTTCGACTCGGCGGCCTGGTCGGCGAGCCGGCGACCGCGTACGAGCCGAGCGACCGACTCGTGATCCCGCCTCGTCCGAGCGAGACGTCACGGGGCGCCCATCGTCCCGACGTGGACGCGGCACGTGCGCGTGCCCTGCATGCCGATCGCGAGCTCACGATCGCACAGCGCAGCTGGTTCCCGCGTCTCCAGGTGATGGTCGGCATGATGTCATCGGGGAGCTCCAGCGGTGACGGGCTCGGCTATGTGGTCGGCATCGGTGGCGAGCTTCCGCTGCTCAACCGCGGCGGCGCTGCGGCGGAGCGCAGCCGGGCGGATGCCCGACGCTGGCGGAGCGAGGCAACGGCCCTGGCAGCCGAAGCGTCGGCGGAGAGCGAGCAAGCACGGCGCGAGCTCGTCCTCCGGATCGCCCAGGCCGAGGCCTATGCGGCGGGCCCCGCCAAACGTGCCGACGATCTCCAGCGGCGCGCCAGCGTGGCGTACCGCGAAGGCGATCGTCCCATCCTCGAGTTGCTGGACGTCGAGCGCGGAGCTCGTCACGCCGCGGTCCGAGCCATCGAGCTGATCTACGAAGCACGACGAGCCGAGCTGGTGCTCCGGCGTGCGATCGGAAGGAATCCATGAGGCGTCTCATCATCTCGATCCTCGCGATTGCCGGGTGTGGATCACGGGGGCCCGAGCGTGAGGGCGCGGACGAGCCGCACAGCGAATCGCGGACGAGCTGGACGGCGCAGCACGAGCTCTTTGTCGAGCACCCACCGTTCGTGGCAGGACAGCCGTCGGTGCTCGCCGCCCACGTGACGCGGCTCGAGGGACATCGGCCGGTCACGGAGGGCACGCTCGTCGCGATCCTGCGGAGCAAGGCCGGCGCTGTGGTCGAGAGCAGGGCCGATGCACCGGCGCGCCCGGGCGTCTTCCGCCCTGCGCTGACCCCGACGACGCCCGGTCCGTGCACGCTCACGCTGCGGCTCGAGCACGGAGCGACGAAGGACGAGGTCACCACGGAGTGCACGGTGTACGCGGCGGGCGCCAGGCTCCCTGCGCCTCCGGACGATCCGCCGGGTCGCATCAGCTTCCTGAAGGAGACCGCCTGGTCGACGGACTTCGCGACCTCGGTTGCCGAGGAGCGCGAGCTGGTGCCCACGCTCCGTACCACCGGGGAGATTCGCGCGACGGCGGGCCGCGAGGCGCGGTTGACCGCGACCGCCCATGGCCGCGTGGTGATCGACGCGCCGGCGCCCGTGCTCGGGGCCCGGGTCAGCGTGGGGCAGGTGCTCGCGCGGATCACGCCGCAGGTCGAGAACACCGGCGACCGGGTGACCCTCGCGTCGGAGCTCCGGCAGGGCCGCGTCGAGCTCGCCGCGGCGGAGAGTCAGCTCGCGCGGAGCGAGCGGCTGTGGGCCGCGCGGACGATCGCCGAGAAGCAGCTCGAGGAAGCGAAGACCGCGACGCAGCTCGCGCGCGCACGGGTGGATGCCGCGCAAGGCCGGCTGTCCCAGTTCGATGCAGGGGCGTCCGGTCGCGGTGGAGGACGAACCGCGTTCCAGGTGCGCTCACCGCTCGCCGGGACGCTGGTGGCGATCCACATCTCGTCGGGCCAGACCGTCGAGGACGGCGACCTGCTGTTCACGGTCGTCGACATGAGCCGGCTGTGGCTGCACGCCGATGTGTTCGAGCCGGATGTCGCGTCGGTCGAGGGAGCTACGCGCGCATCGTTCCGCGTCGATGGCAACGACCGGCCGATCACGATCGCGCCACCCGAGGGGCGGGTGGTGACGATCGGCCAGCTGGTCGACGAGAAGACCCGCACCGTTCCGATCATCTTCGAGCTGCCGAACCCCGACGAGCGGCTGCGGATCGGCAGCTTCGCGACGGTGTGGATCGAGACCGGGGCAGCCGTGCGTGCGCTGGCGGTGTCCGAGACGGCGATCGTCGACGACGCCGGTCGGAAGGTGGCGTACGTCCAGGTCGAGGGCGAGTCGTTCGAGCGTCGTGTCCTGCACCTGGGCGCCCGGTCTGGCGGGTGGGTCGAGGTCAAAGCAGGGCTCGCGAAGGGCGAGCGTGTGGTCACGCGCGGAGCGTACGACATCAAGCTCGCAGCCTCGGGTGGCGCGGTGCCGGAGCACGGTCATGCGCACTAGGAGGACGCCATGAAGATGCTCGATGGCGTCATCCGGTGGTCGCTCGACCAGCGAGCCGTGGTGCTCGTGATCGCGCTCGCGGTGTCGGTCTACGGTGCGTTCGCGGTGGCCCGGATGCCGGTCGACGTGTTTCCTGACCTGACGGCACCGACCGTCACGATCGTGACCGAATCGCATGGGCTCGCGCCCGAGGAGGTCGAGTCGCTGATCACCGCGCCGATCGAGACCGCGATGAACGGGCAGACCGACGTCCGGCGGGTCCGGTCGTCGTCGGGAGTCGGAATCTCGATCGTGTGGGTCGAGTTCGGATGGGGCACCGAGATGGTGCGCGCGCGACAGCTTGTCAACGAGCGGTTGCCGCTCGCCCAGACGCAGCTGCCTCCCGATGTTCCAGCGCCGCAGCTGGCGCCGATGTCCTCGGTGATGGGCGAGATCATGTTCGTCGGGTTGCGCGGCCACGGGATGCCCGCGTACGAGGTGCGCGACGCCGCCGAGTGGATCGTCCGGCGTCGGCTCCTCGGCGTTCAGGGCGTGGCGCAGGTCGTGCCGATCGGAGGCGGCGTCCGCCAGTTTCACGTCGAGATCGATCCAGATCGCCTGCGCCGCCACGGGGTGACGCTCGACGAGGTCGGGCACGCGATCGAGACATCGAACCAGAACACGACCGGTGGGTTCGTCATCCGCGGTCCGCAGCAGAACCTCGTGCGTGGCCTGGGTCGGCTGCGCTCGCGCGAGGACCTCGAGCGCGTGGTGGTCGCCACGCGCGAAGGCGCGTCGGTCACGGTCGGCCTCGTGGCGAAGGTCGAGGTCGGCGCGGCCGTGCGCCTGGGCGAGGGCTCGGTCAATGGCGAGCAAGGTGTCGTGATGGCGATCAGCAAGCAGCCGGGGACGAACACGATCGCGCTGACGCAGGCGATCGACCGCGAGCTCGAGGCCGTCGAGAAGAGCTTGCCGAAAGGGATGACGATCGAACGCCAGCTGTTTCGCCAGGCCGAGTTCATCGACACGGCGGTGAACAACGTGGCGGTCGCATTGCGCGATGGCGCGATCCTGGTGGTCGTCATCATCCTGCTGTTTCTGGTCAATGTTCGCGCCACGTTGATCTCGGCGCTTGCTCTGCCGATCTCGTTGCTCGTCGCGGTGATCGTCCTCGAGTGGCTCGGGGCCGGCATCAACACGATGACGCTCGGAGGTCTGACCATCGCGATCGGAGCCCTCGTCGATGACGCCATCATCGATGTCGAGAACGTAGTGCGTCGGCTGCGCGAGAACGCGACGGTGCCCGAGCTCGAACGCAAGCCAGCGCTCGATGTGATCTACGAGGCCTCGCGCGAGGTTCGTGGGTCGATCGTGTTCGCGACCGTGATCGTGATGCTGGTGTTCGTGCCGGTGTTCTTTCTGACCGGGGTCGAGGGGCGACTGCTGTTTCCTCTCGGCTTCGCGTACCTGATCGCGATCTTCACCTCGCTCGTGGTCGCGCTGACGGTGACCCCCGCGTTGTGCGCGGTGCTGCTTCCGAGGCTCGCGACCAGGCCCCACGGCGATGGCTTCCTCGTCCGCTGGTTGAAGCGGCGCTACGTGACGCCGCTCGCCTGGACCCAGCGTCACATCCGCAAGACCGTGGCGATCGCACTGCTGCTCGCCGCTGGCGCTGGCGCCCTGCTGCCGTTCCTTGGTCGATCGTTCCTCCCCGAGTTCAACGAAGGTGCGCTGACGATCAACGCCGTCACGCTGCCCGGGACATCGCTCGCAGAATCCGACGCGCGCGGACGCCGGATCGAGAAGATCCTGCTCGGATTCCCCGAGGTGGTGTCGACCGCGCGCCGCACGGGCCGTGCCGAGCTCGACGAACACGCGCAGGACGTCAATGCGACCGAGATCGAGGTCCGCCTGCAGCGGAGCACGCGGGGGCGCGATGAGCTGCTCGGCGAGCTGCGGCGCGCGCTGGCGACGGTCCCGGGGATGAGCATCACGATCGGTCAACCGATCTCGCATCGCATCGATCACATGCTGTCGGGGACGCGCGCCGGGATCGCGGTCAAGCTGTTCGGTGACGACCTGTTCACCCTGCGGCTCCATGCGGAACAGATCCGCCGGGTGATGGAGCAGGTCGACGGAGCGGTCGACGTCGCGATCGAGCAACAGACCGACATTCCACAGGTGGTCGTCGATTTCGATCTGGACCGGGTCGCGCGTGCCGGCACCCACCGTGGCGAGCTCGCCGAGACCATGGAGGTCGCGCTCGCGGGAAAGACGGTCACCCAGATCCTCGAGGGACAGCGGTCCTACGATGTCGTGGTCCGGTACGAGCCCGCCGAGCGCGACGTCGAGGATCTCCGCCGGCTCCCGATCGACGTGCCGGGCCACTCGCTGCTGCCGCTCGGCATGCTGGCGACCGTGCGCCGTGACGTCGGGCCGAACACGATCGTCCGCGAGGGGACGCAGCGAAAGATGGTCGTGATGGCCAACGTCAGTGGTCGCGACCTCGGCTCGGTGGTCGGTGAGATCCGCGAGCGCGTCGAACGCGAGATCGTGCTGCCCGAGGGCTATCACGTCGTCTACGGCGGTCAGTTCGAGAGTCAGGAGCGCGCGAGCCGGACGCTTCTACTCCTCGGGCTTGGCGTGATCGTGGCGATCTTCCTGGTGCTGCAGCTCGCGTTCTCGTCGACCGCGCGAGCGCTCGTGATCATGGCCAACCTTCCGCTCGCGTTGATCGGCGGTGTCGTCGCGGTGTTCGCCACCGATCGCATCCTGTCGATCGGCTCCCTGGTCGGCTTCATCACGCTGTTCGGGATCGCGACCCGCAACGGCATCATGTTGCTCTCGCACTACGAGCACGTGCGGCGTGTCGAGGGCGCGTCGCTCGCCGAGGCGGTTCAGCGCGGCTCGCTCGAGCGGCTGAGCCCGGTACTGATGACGGCGCTGTGTGCCGGGCTCGCGCTCGTGCCGCTCGTGATCGCGGCCGGTGAGCCCGGGAACGAGATCCAGGCTCCGATGGGCGTGGTCATCCTCGGCGGCCTGCTGACCTCGACGCTGCTCAACTTGTTCGTCGTCCCCGCGCTCTACGTGTGGTCGGCGCGGCGCGAGGACCGGCGCAACGACTGACGCTCACGATGGAGCGGCATCGGTGGCGCCGGGCGTGGCGATCGTGGCGGCGTTGGCTACCAGCGCGGCCGCTCGGTCGGGCTCGATCGCGAGCCGCTGGCGTAGCTCGTCGAGAAGCTCGCTCTCGACGCGGGCGACATACAGATCCTGGACCGTGAACAGGTACGCGATCGTGTACGCGAGCTCGCGCGCCTCCTTCGACGGCAGCTGGCTGACGAGCTCGCAAATGCGCCAGCTGCGTTCCTCGCGATCGATCGGCAGCGGCAGCGGGGAGACGATCGGAATACCCTGGGGCTCGCAGCCAATCAGTTCCCAGAGTAGCTCCCCCGCCAGATTCAGGAGGTCGAGCTCCTCGGGGCTTTCATCGAGGTCGATCTCGGCCGTGAGGAACGCGAGCTTCAGGATCGTCCGGACGTCGCCGTCGCTCAGATCCGAGACGAACGGTACCGTGGACCGCACGATCGCCGGAAAAGTGTTCACGTCCAGCATGCTGGTGATCGAAGCTGCACGGCACGTACCGCGTGACGAGCGCGTTCAGCTCGGCTGGATCGGGGTCTGGAGCACGGTCAGGATCTTTCCCCAGGTCGCGTCGCTGACCGCGTTGCGCGGCAGTGCGTGCGCCGCTGGCGTGTTCGGCTCTGCCCGCAGCACGCCGAGCTCGGGGTGTTCCAGATCGAGGTATTCGTCACCTTCGGGAATGCGTCCCTGTTCCGCCGTGCTGACAAATCCGAGCTCGTCCTCGGAGAGTAGGCTCAGGATCTCGTTGCGGGTCTGATTCACGATGCGCTGGTCGACGTCCATGGCTGGCCTCCGCGATCACGCCGTGCAACCGATGTACCCGGCTACTGCCACTCGGCGCTGAGCTGAAGGGAGAACTCGGTGCCGCCATCGTTCCACCGCACGTGCGTGACGGTGATATCCGAACGTTTCGTCGCGCGCCACGAGCTAGGGTGTCAGGATCTCGTGGGTCGCGACCGCCCCGAAGCCCTGGACGGTCGCGCCGCCGGCGACATACAGCCGGCCGTCCCACGCGGCGGCAGCGAGGCCGTGGCGCGGGGTCGGCATCGGCGCGAGCGTCTCCCAGGTGTCCTGGCTCGGGGTGTACGCCTCGACCTGCGGGAACACGCCGCGCGAGCCTGCGGCGGGATTGCCTTCGCCGCCAGCGACCACGATCCGATCGTCGCTCACGCCGCAGCCCGCGCCGCCGCGCGCGGTCGGCATCGGCGCGCGCTCGATCCAGCCGCCGCCGGGCGTCAGCTCGTAGACCGTCGCGACCGGAGCGCCCGGGTTCACGGCTCGCCCGCCGACGACATAGAGCTTGCCGCCGACGCTGGCTCCGCACGCGTGATCGAGCGCAACGGGCAACGGCGGCGCAGGCGTCCACGTGCTCGCGAGCGGATCGTAGATCGAGACGTCCGTCGTCCCGGCGCCGTTGCGCAATCCACCGGCGACATAGATCTTGCCGTCGATCACGCCGGTCGCCGCACCACCTCGTTCGCTGCCGCCGGCATCGGCGCGCGCACGGTCCATTGCGGATCGGTGGACGGCGTCCACGACCACGTGACGCCGACCGCCGTGAAGCTCGTGCCCTGCAGCGCGCCGACGACATGGATCGTACCGTCGACGACGGCGGCGTTCACGTGATGGCTGTCCCCGGGCAGGCTCGGTCCCGGCGACCACGCGCAATCGGCGGTATCGAACACCTGGACGAGCTGCGGGGGGCCACCCGACAGGAACCCGCCGAGCACCGCGATCCTGCATCGACCACAGCGGCCGCGAGCTCTTGGCCTGGACCTGACAGGAGATCAGGAGCTGTCGCCCACGGCGCGGTCGGATCGCAGCCGGCACCGACCTGCGCATCCACCGCTGGGTCCTCGCCGTCGCCGCATCCGAGGGCGAGGACGAGGAGGAACGCCGTGGTGGTCGTGCTCATCGCTGCGAATTTTATCGTGGTCTTCCCTTTGCACGACCCACCGGGTGTCATGATCCGTCGTCACGGCACGATCCTCGTCGCCACCGACTTCTCCGCAGGCGCTGCGCGCGCGCTGGAACGCGCGACCCGGCTGCCGCTGGCGGACCCCGCGAAGCTCGTGCTGGTCCACGTGCTGCCCGCCGATGCGAAGTCTTCCGCGCAGGCGGACGCCGAGGAGCTGCTCGCTCAGACGCTGACGACCGTGCCGCGCAGCCCGGATCTCGAGATCAGCTCGGAGGTGGCGAGCGGCACGCCCTTCGAGGCGATCATCAAGCATGCCCGCTCGCTGGAAGCGGACCTCGTGGTGATGGGGCGACACGGCAAGCGACGGATTCACGATCTGCTGATCGGCAGCACGGTGCATCGCACCGTTCGCTACGGCGACACCCCGGTGCTCGTCGTCAACGCCGAGGTGACCGGGCCGTACCGGCGCCCCGTGATCGCGCTGGAGCTCGACGACGTTTCGCGGCGGATTGTCGAGCTCGGACTGAGCGTCCTGCCGTCGGAGATCGGCGAGGTCGATGTGGTCCATGCGAACGAGCTTCCGGCCACCGAGCTCCAGCTGATCGCTTCGACCGGCTTCGAAGACGACCACGACGTAGGGGCGCGGCGGTTCCTCGAGGATGTCCTGCATTCCACCGGAGTGGCCGGATCCCCGTGGCGGATCACGATCCGGAGAGCGGACGCGCGCATCGCGATCCTCAACGAGACGGTCTCGTACCAGGCGGACCTCGTCGTGCTCGGGACGCATGGTCGCTCGGGGCTCGCGCACGTCGCGGCGGGCAGCGTGGCGGAATTCGTACTCGGCGAAGCTCGGTGCGATGTCCTCGTGACGCGACCGACCCGGTTCACGTTCGCGATGCCGTGAGCTCGCAGGCATACGGGATGCACGATCGTGGTGGGTGGAGCCGTTGTCGTCCGTCGCACCTCGCGTGCGCGAACATCTCGCGCGCCTGTTCCCTGCATTTCGCGTCGAGTGCCTGGAACCACTCGCCCCCGACGCGGGCGGGACCCGCACCTCGACGACCAAGTCGGCGGGCTACGGACTGCCCGTCAAGATCACGCTGACGAACGATCGCGGTGAGTCACGTCAGCTCGTCTGGCGCGTCGCGTCCGCCAACGAGTTCGGTCACGATCGCCGTGCCGATCGGGCGGCGATCACGCTCCTCGCGTTCGAGGACTTCGCGGCAATCCCGCAGCACGTGCGGCCGATCGATGTGGGCGCGATCGGAGCCGACGGCCAGCTCACATCGCTGTGGGACGCCGGCGAGCTCTACCTGATCACGAGCTACGCGCGCGGAACGATCTACGCCGACGACCTGCGGAGGATTGCCGGGGCAGGGACGGTTACCTCGCTCGACATCGCACGCCTCGAGGCGCTCGCGAGATATCTCGCCGCGCTGCATCAGCCGATCGACGCACCGCTGCGCTACCGGCGCGCGATCCGCGATCTGATCGGCCACGGCGAGGGCATCTTCGGGATGATCGACGGGTATCCCGACGATGTGCCAGCCGCGTCGCGCGCACGCCTGCAGGCGATCGAGCGCCTGTGCATCGAGTGGCGGTCACGCCTGCGCGAGCACGAAGGTCGCCTCGCCCGTACCCACGGCGACTTTCACCCGTTCAACATCCTGTTCGCGACCGGTACCGAGCTCACGTGCCTCGACGCCAGCCGCGGCGCGTGCGGGGATCCTGTCGACGATGTCATCGCGCTGTCGATCAACTACCTGCTGTTCGCGCTCGACAGCCCGGCGGCATGGCACAGCGGACTCGGCGCGTTGTGGCACCGGTTCTGGACCCTCTACCGCGACGCACGCCCCGATCCGGCGCTGACGAAGGTCGCGCCACCGTTCTTCGCGTGGCGCGCGCTGGTCGTGTGCAATCCGCGGTTCTATCCAGCGCTGTCCACCGAGGCGCGCAACGCGCTGCTCGGGCTCGCGGAAGCTGCGCTCGCCGCGCACCACCTCGATCCGGCGTGGGCCGACGAGCTGTTTCGATGAGCACGGGCGTGGTGGTGTGGTTCACCGGGCTGCCTGCGTCGGGCAAGTCGACGCTCGCCGAGCGCGTTCGCGATCGCATCTCACCCGGTCGCGGGTGTGTGCTGCTCGATGGCGATGCGGTCCGGGACCTCCTCGGCGCGGACCGCTACGACCCGACGGATCGCGACGAGCTGTACCGCGTGCTTCGCGAGCTCGCCGCCCTGATCGCCGAGCAGCACCAGGTCGTGCTGGTCGCGGCGACGGCGCCCCTGCGCATGCATCGCGACCTCGCGCGTGCGATCGCACCGGCGTTCCTCGAGGTCTGGGTCCGCACGCCGCTCGAGGAGTGCGAGCAGCGTGACACCAAGGGCCTGTACGCGCGCGCCCGCGCTGGCGATGCGCCGATGCTTCCTGGCGTCGGTGCGCCGTACGAGTCACCCCTCGCGCCCGACATCGTCGCGGACGGCGGCCTCGACGAGGAAGCCGTGGGGATCATCAGTCGACGGATTCAAACCGCTCGGGCTCCGCGAGGTACGCGCGGAAGGCCTTCATCGCGAGACCGACGTGCCCGCCATCGGCAAACCGGTGATCGATCGTCGTCGTGATCGAGAGTGTCGGGCGGACGACCACGTGGCCCGCCGAGACCACCGGGCGATCCGTGATGTCTCCGACCAGCACGAGCAAGGGAACGTCGTACATCCAGGCAAGTGGCGCGAAGCCCTGCGGCAGGCCGAACATCCCGACATTCGTCACCATCGCGCTGCCGAACGGCGAGCGGCGCAGGGCGAGGCCAGGGACATCGACCTGCAGCCGCTCGGTGAGAAACGCCGTCGCGCGCAACGCGGTCCTCAACAGCCGGGGCGGCAACGCGTCGACCAGCCGCTTGGTGCGGCTCGAGGCGCGGTCCCGGCTTCGCTTCACCACATCGCTTCGCTCCGCGAGCTCCTCGGCGACCTCGGTGACGGTCTTGTGATCGATGTCCTCGACCTTGATCCCCGCGAGCTCGTCCCCGTGCGCAACGGAGGTGATGAAGAACACGTCGATCGTCTCGCGGGGATACGCGCGGCCTCGCACGATCCGCACGTTGAGCTCGGGGACGGCGCGCAACGCGTGGCCGACCGCGCGCCCGACGAAGTGCATCGGGGTCAAGCGGTGACCGCGGACGTGCTCCCGCAGGATCTGCGCGAGCACCGGCCTCGCGTCGATCTCGAGCGCGCCGAAGATCTGCGGGTCCTCCGGAGGTCGCCACATCGCGCCGGCGACGCGGCGCCATCCGGTCAGACGGGTACTCGACCTCATTCACGACGCCGTTGCACCGCGTATTCCAATCCGGCGTCGCGGGATGCGGAAGGCTGCCTACCTCGTGACACCGATGCAGAAGGCGCACGGCGTGACGAGGGCGCCGAGCGCCATGTGCGTCAGTGGCGTTCGGTCGGGCGCTGCTGCTGACCCTGACCGGACTCCAGCGGCTTGTTCTGTACGTTCTGACCCTGCTGCTTGCCGCCGCCTGCACCCTGGATCTCGATCCGACGACCACGGCGCCCGCTCTCCGAGATCGGAACCATCACCTCGAGGACGCCGTTCTCGAACCGCGCCTGCGCCTGCTCGACCTGCGCGCCGTCGACGAGCGGAATCACCCGCCGGAACCGGCCGTAGACCCGCTCCGATTGCCAGCGGTCCTCGTTGCGAGCCTCACGAACCTCCTCGCGCTCTCCCTCGAGCACGATCGAATCGTCCTGGGCATAGATGCGGACCTGCTCCGGCGAGATCCCCGGCAGATCGGCGTGGATGGTCAGCTGGTCGTCACGCCTCCGGACGTCGATCCGCGGGACCCAATCGAGTCCCATCTCGCCGAGGTCGCTCTGCTCGCCGGTCATGTCGCTGCTCTCCAGCATCCTCTCCATGTCGTTGAACATCCGCCGCATCATCGAGAACGGACTCGCAATCGGACTCATGTCGAGCTCGTCGAACATGCGCCGCATCAGCGCGACCGGGCTCTGCTGCATCCTGCGCCCCATCATCCGGCCTTGTGACGAGCCCTGCCTCGACATCCCGGTCTGGCGCTCCCCCCGGTTCTGCTGCGTCGTCATCGACTGCGATCCACCGTTGTCATTCTTCTGCGTTGCCATTCTGTTCCTCCGCGCCGCCGCCATGCAGAGGACGAACCAACGTCCACGCGCGCGCGCGCGGGTGCTGGTGGCGTACCCCTTGCTCCCCTCGTCCGACAACTCCATGTCGAAGCTCCAGCAAATGGATCACGTGGATCTCGCAGTCACGCCCTTGCGCGGACGGTCTCGGCTGACCGGCGCGATCTCCGGAATCCGGATGATCGCATCGGAGCTGCTGAAGCAACGGCCCTCGCGACGCGACCTCGAGGTCCAGCAGACCGCGCGCCGCCGCTATCCAGGTGACGCGCTCGTTCCTCGCCCGCGCTGGGGATGGACCCACGCTCTCGAGGTCCATGCGACGGCCGATCGGATCTGGCCGTTCGTCGCCCAGATCGCAGCGGACGGCAGTCGGTTCTACGGCTCGCAGTGGCTGTCGGCTCACCCCACGATCCCGCCGCTACGCGTCGCGACGGTGGTGTCGGGCCTCCACTTCGTCGCCTACGGAGGTCCGGACATCATCGAACCGACGACGTCATGGGGCGCTGCGAGCTGGCTGTTCCTGATCGAGCCGCTCGGCGACAATCATTCGCGGGTGATCAGTCGCTACCGCGCGACGACCTCCGACGATCTGCGCACGCGCCTGTCGTCGCCCGAGCTCCTGAACGGGCCGGTCGCCCGGGCCATGGACTGGAACGTCCTGCGCGGGGTCAAGGCGCGCGCCGAGTACCACGATCGCGGTGACCCCAACACCTGACGCGTCACTCGGGCTTGTCAGGCCGTCCCGGCAACGACACGATCGAGAGCGCCTTCTCGACGTCCATGATCCCGAGTGCAGCGCCCGCCGCTGCGGGCTCGGTCTCGAGCAGCTTGAGGACGTGCAGCGCATGTCGTGCGTTGTCGAACCGCTGCGACCGCTCGCGCGCCATCAGCTTCCGGCAGAACCGCTCGAGGATCGGCTCGACGATCAGATCCGGAACCCGATCGGCAAACTGTGGCGGATCTCGCTTGAGCTTGGCGGTGAGCACGTCGAGCGGACGGCCGTGGAACGGGACCACACCCGAGATCATCTCGTAGACCATCACGCCGAGCGAGTAGAGGTCCGCGCGATGATCGATCGCGTCTCCCCGTGCGTGCTCGGGTGCCATGTAGATCGGCGTGCCGACGATCTGGCCCTTGGCGGTGAGTCGCTCGATCGAATCTTCGCTGCCGTCTCGGACGATCGCGATCCCGAAGTCGACGATCCGTGCGTGGTCGCGGCCGTTGCGCCACTCGACGAGAACGTTGTCGGGCTTGAGGTCGCGATGGATCAGGCCCATCGCATGGGCGTGCTCGAGCCCGCGCAGGAGCTGACCGGTGATCAGCATCACGCGCTCGGGTGCAAGCGGCATCGTCATGATCGACGAGAGGGGCTCGCCTTCGACGAGCTCGAGCGCGATCAGATAGCGACCGTCCTCCGCCTGCACCAGCTCGATCACCCCGCCGATGTGCGGGTGACCGAGCCGTGACGCGAGGCGTGCTTCGCGCCGGAACCGCTCGACGGTCGTCGCCTCGCTGAGGTGATGGGCGTGCAGCGACTTCAGCGCTACCTTGCGGTTGGTGTCGAGGTGCGAGGCCCGGTAGACCGTGCCCATGGCGCCGGCCCCGATCTCCTCCTCCACGAGGTACCCGCCCACCACCTTGCCGACCAGGGGGACCTCGTCCTCGAGCTCGGGCGCACCTGGCCCCACCCCGAGGCGCGTCTTCTTCGCCTCCACGAGTGTGTCGCGATCGTCCGGGGGGCGCCGCTTCAAGTCTCCGATGTTAGCCCGAGTTGGGGGTTCGGGTAGTGCGCTATGGTCCCCCCCGAAAGGCAGAAGTAATGAGCGACGCCAGCGTTACCGTGACCCTCCCCGACGGAAGCCAGAAGCAGACCGCTGCTGGCACGTCGATCGGAGACTTCGTCCGGGACTCGATCGGTCCCGGGCTTGCCAAGGCAGCCGTGGTCGCGAAGGCCAACGGTGAGCTGGTCGACCTGACGCGCACGCTCGACCAGGACACCAGGCTCGAGATCTTCACGACCAAGACCCCCGAGGCGCTGGAAGCCGCGCGTCACGACGCCGCCCATATCGTCGCGGACGCCGTGCAGCGGCTGTTCCCTGGGACCCAGGTCACGATCGGTCCGTCGATCGAGAACGGCTTCTACTATGACTTCGATCGGGGGCAGCCGTTCACCGAGGAGGAGCTGGTCCGGATCGAGGCCGAAGCGAACAAGATCATCGCGGCCGACCTCAGCTTCCGGCGCACCGAGGTCTCGCCTGACGAGGCGATCAAGATGTTCACCGCCAAGGGTGAGACGTTCAAGGTCGAGATCATCCAGGACATCGTCGCCAAGGGCGCCAAGGTCCTGACGCTGTACAGCCACGGGGACTGGGTCGATTTCTGCGAAGGCCCGCACGGTCCGTCGACGGGGCGCGTCGGCGTGATCAAGCTGCTCAGCTCGTCAGCGGCGTACTGGCGTGGCGACCACCGCAACAAGTCGCTGCAGCGGATCTACGGCACCGCGTTCTTCGACAAGAAGGGCCTCGACGCGTGGCTCAAGCAGCGCGAGGAAGCGGAGAAGCGAGATCATCGGCGGCTCGGCAAAGATCTCGATCTGTTCCATTTTCATCCGTACTCGCCGGGCTCCGCGTTCTGGACCCCGAAGGGCACCGCGATCTACACGGTGCTGTCGTCGTACATGCGGCAGCTCGCGCTGTCGAACGGCTACGTCGAGATCAAGACCCCGCTGCTCTACAACAAGGGGCTGTGGGAGACCTCGGGCCACTGGGGCAAGTACAAGGAGAACATGTTCCTCATCGAGGACAGCGAGGCAAAGGCGGCCGGTGATCCGGATCCGCACCACTTCTCGCTGAAGCCGATGAACTGCCCGTCGCACCACCTCTATTACGGGTTCAAGAAGCAGAGCTATCGCGACCTGCCGCTCCGCCTGCACACGCAGGACGTGCTCCATCGCAACGAGGCTGCAGGCTCGCTAGGTGGCCTGACCCGCGTGCGCCAGTTCGCACAGGACGACGCGCACATCTACTGCCGCGAGGACCAGATCGCCGAGGAGGTGAAGAGCTTCGTGAAGCTGCTCGATCACGTCTACAACGCGGTCGGTCTCAAGTACACCGCCAAGTTCGCGACCCGACCGCCACAGCGGATCGGCGACGACGCGATGTGGGATCGCGCCGAGGCAGCGCTCAAGTCGGCTCTCGATGGTCTCGGGCTCGAGGCCGAGCTCAAGCCCGGCGATGGCGCGTTCTACGGCCCGAAGATCGACTTCGACGTCTCCGACAGCATCGGCCGCAAGTGGCAGCTCGGAACCATCCAGCTCGACTACGCGGCACCGGAGCGCTTCGACCTCACGTACGTCGGCGAGGACGGCAAGTCACATCGGCCGGTGGTGTTGCACCGCGCGATCTACGGCTCGTTCGAGCGGTTCATCGCGATCCTGATCGAGCATTTCGCGGGCGCGTTCCCGCTGTGGCTCGCGCCGGTCCAGGTCGCGATCGTCACGATCGCGGATCGCGTCAACGACCATGCCCGCTCGGTCGCCACCCGCCTGACCGCTGCGGGGGTGCGCGTGATGTTCGACGACCGGACCGGCACGATGCAGGGCAAGGTCCGCGATGCCTCGCTCCAGAAGATTCCGTACACGCTCGTGATCGGTGACAAGGAAGTCGCGTCCGATCAGGTCAGCGTGCGGACGTTTGGTGCCGACCAGAAGATGGAGACGATGGCCTTCGACGCGTTCGCACAGCGGATCGCGGTCGAAGCTCGCTTCCCCTGAGCGCTGGCGGGCTGCTCTCCCCGTCGTGAGAGCCCCGAGAGGGCGAGCACGATCGAGCGATCCCAGCGAGAACGCTGCTAGGACTGCAGCTGTGTCGGACGATCAGCCGTCGGATGCGCTGCGCGCCTTGCTCGACGCGAAGCTCGACACGCTCGAGAAGCTCGAGATCGTGCTCGCCCTGCGCGACGCGCCGGACCGTTCGAGCTCGGTCGAGGCCCTCGCGCACCATCTGCAGGTCGGCCCCAGCGTGCTCCGCCAGGTGGTCGACGAGGTGGCGCGGGCAAACGTTGTCACGGTCCGCGGCGACATCGTCGAGCTGGTCCTCGACGGCTCGAATACGGCCCTGCTGGACGAGGCATCGGCGCTGCACCACGGGCACCGCCACGAGCTGATCCGGGTGTTCTCGATGATCGCCATGGCGCGCATCCGGCAGATGGCCGCGCGCACCTTTGCGGACGCCTTCCAGATCCGGAAGAAGAAGAAGGACGGTGACCATGGGTGAACTCGTCTACCTCCTGTGCGCGGTCGCCAGCGCGTTCTGTGCGATCTTGCTCGGCAAGAGCTATCGCGGGAATCCGACACGCCTGCTGATGTGGAGCACGCTGTGCTTCGTCGGCCTGACGGTCAACAACATCCTGTTGTTCGTCGATCTCGTCCTCGTTCCCGACATCGACCTCAGCTTGTTTCGCGCGGTGATCGCGCTCGTGTCGGTGCTGCTGCTGCTGATCGGGTTGCTGTGGGAGGACGCATGAGCGGCGACGAGATCACGTTCATCCACGGGATGCTGACGCTGGCGTGCGTTGCGATCGGGGTGAAGTTCCTCAAATTCTGGCGCGTGAGCGGGGACCGGTTCTTCATCTGGTTCACGGCCGCGTTCTGGACGTTCGCCATGGGATGGACGCTGCGCGCGTTCGTACCGAGCATGAGCGAGCACGGGCACCTGGTGTTCCTGCCCCGGCTCCTCGGGTTCCTGATGATCATCGCGGCCATCATCGACAAGAACCGGCAGACCCGGAGCTGATCACGTTCGGTGGTGATGGACGCGGACCATCCGCACCCGGCGTGGAGAGGCGTCCACCACCTCGATCACCGTGCCGTCGGGCGCCTTCAACCGGTCCCCGATCGACGGAATCGCGAGCGCGAGCGCCATGCACAGGCCGGCGATCGTCGTGTGCTCGCGGCTGATCGGCAGCGTGGTAGCGAGCGCGCGGTTGACCTTGCGGATCGGGACCCATCCTGCCACCAGGGCCGTGTCCTCGCTCTCGCGGCGGACGAGCTGATCGGGGACGTCATGCTCGCCGACGATGTCGCCGACCAGCTCTTCGACGAGATCCTCCACCGTCACGATGCCGGCGGTGCCGCCGTGCTCGTCCACGACGATCGCGATCTGGATCTGACGCGCCTGCATCTCGCGGAGGACGATGTTGATCGGGGTGGTCAGCGGCACGGCGAACAGCGGCCGGATGATGTCATCGACGGCGATCAGACCTTGCTCCCAGACCACCGCGAGCAGGTCGCGAGCGACCACGTAGCCCGTGAGCTGATCGAGGTCGCCGTCGTACACGGGCATGCGGCTGTGGCCCTCCTCGAGGATGATCCGCTGCACCTCGTCCGCGGTGGTGTCCTTGGGAATCGCGACGATCCGGTCGCGGCGCACCATGACCTCCGAGACCTGGACCTCGCCGAACCCGAGGGCGCGCGACGCGATCTCGCTCGAGCCGACGTCCACCGAACCGGAATCTGCAGCCTCCGCGACGAGCTGCCGGAGCTCCTCGCGTGACATCCGTGTCTCGGTGAAGCTCGTGCGATCGCGGAACACCCGCAGCACGAGGTTCGAGCACGCGGTCAGAAACCACACGAGCGGACGAGCCACCTTCGACAGCAGCAGGAGAGGGCGGCTGATGAAGAACGAATAGTGGTCCGAGTAGCGGAGCGCCAGGGACTTGGGAACGAGCTCGCCGAGGACCAGCGACAGCATCGAGACCGCGACGACGACGATCACGAGCGCGGCGTCCTGTGCATGGTCGCCGAAGCCGAGTTGTTCGAGCAGCGGAGTCAGCGTGATCGCGATTCGCGCGCCACCGAATGCGGCCGCGGTGCTGCTGACGACGGTGATGCCGATCTGCACGGTTGCGAGGAAGCGCTCGGGCCGTTCGCGCAGCGTCTGCACGGCGACGGCGCCGCGATCCCCAGCGTTCGCCCGCTCCTGCACGCGGGTCTTGCGGACGCTGAGGATTGCGATCTCAGCCCCGGCGAACAACCCATTTGCGACCACGAGTGCCAGCACGATCAACAGCTCTGTGGCCACGGGGGAGAGCTCAGCACGACCTGTTCCCATCCCGACCACCGTCGATCCCCGGCGGGTCGGGCCGGGGGGGGGGCCGCGAGGCGCAGCGCACGTGCCGCGCGTGCTCCCGTGTGGCACCGGCGCGCTCGGGGATCCTCGCAGACGTGGATCGGCAGCTACGAGAGCGGCGGAGCGGAGCGCGTCATGGCTTCTTGATCGCGCGCATCGCGTTCTGACCACCGCGCTGCTGCGCCGGCTTGGCGAGCCGCCGGAGGTTCAAGCAGGTCGTGACGAGCGCGACGTGCGAGAACGCCTGCGGGAAGTTGCCGACCAGCCGCCGCGCCTCCACGTCGTAGCCCTCCGAGAGCAGGCCGACGTCGTTGCGGACCGCGAGGAGACGGTTGAACAGCTGCTGCGCGTCGTCGCGCCTGCCGAGCATCACGAGTGCGTCGGCCAGCCAGAAGCTGCACGCGAGGAAGGCGCCTTCGCCGTGCTCGAGCCCGGTCTCGGTCTCGGCGGGATCGTGGCGCATGACGAGACCGTTGACGACGAGCCTCTCCTCGATCGTACGGACGGTGCTGGCGATTCGCGGATCGTCGGGGGGCAGAAAGCCGGTGGTCGGGAGCAACAGCAGACTGCCATCGAGCCACGTCGAACCGTAGGACTGGACGAAGCTGCCGAGCGCGGGGTCGTAGCCATTGATGCAGATCTCGTGGTGGATCTCGTCCGCGATCGCCCGCCAGTGCTCGAGCGGACCCGGGAGCGACGCCTCCTCGGCGAGCTTGATGCCACGGTCAAACGCGACCCACGCCATCACCTTGCTGTACGTGTAGTGGCGCGGCTCCCCGCGGCTCTCCCAAATCCCGCGATCCGGGAACCGCCAGACGGTCTCCAGGTGCTTCAGGAACTCGGTCTGGAGCGCCCACGCGTCAGCGCTGTTCGCCACGCCGCCGCGATGCGCCTGGTACAGCGCATCCATGACCTCGCCGTAGACATCGAGCTGGAGCTGGTCGTGCGCACCGTTGCCGATCCGCACCGGGCGACTGTTCTCGTACCCCGGGAGGTTGTCGAGCTCGACCTCGATCAGCCTGCGCTCCCCGGCGATGCCGTACATGATCTGCGCCTGGTCCGGTGATCCAGCGACCGAGCGCAACAGCCAGTCTCGCCACGCAGCCGCTTCGTCGAAGTAGCCGGCGTTCATCATCGCGAGCAAGGTCAGGGTCGCGTCGCGCAGCCAGCAGTACCGATAGTCCCAGTTACGCATCCCGCCGAGCGTCTCGGGCAGGCTGGTCGTTGGTGCGGCGACGAGGCCCCCGGTCGGCGCGTAGGTCAGGCCCTTGAGCGTGATCAGCGAGCGCAAGATCGTCGTTCGCTCCTCCTCGTCCTCCACCGTGGCGCGGCTCGACCACTCCTCCCAGAACGCCTCCGCGTCGGCGAGCCCCTCGAAGGGGTCCATCGGGATCGGGGGCAGCAGGTGGGAGGGCGCATACGACAGCGCAAACGTCACCGACTCGCCCTCGGCAACGGTGAACGTGCCGACGGTATGACGGTTGACGCCTTCGACCGGCACCGTGGTGCGGAGCACGAGCTGGTCCGGTCCCGCGATCGCGCGTAGCGTGCCGTCGGGCAAGTGGTGCACCCACGGGATCGCCGAGCCATAACCGAACCGGATCACGAGCTCGGTGCGCATCTCCATCGTTCCGCGCTCCCCGACGATGATCCGGATCAAGTTCGAGTCGCCCGTGCGCGGGGGCATCACGTCGATCACGACCACCGCACCGGTCGGCGACTCGAACCGGGTCTCGAGGATCAACGAGTCGCCGCGATAGCGCCGTGAGGTCGAGCGCGCCGCGTTCGGATCGGCGGGGCCGATCAACCACCGCCCGTGCTCCTTGGTGCCGAGCAACGCCGCGAAGCAGGCTTCCGAATCGAACCGGGGCCAGCACAGCCAGTCGATCGAGCCGTCGCGCCCGACCAGGGCGGCGGCCTCGCAGTCACCGATCAGTGCGTAGTCCTCGATGGGGAGCGACACGCGATCAGCGTAGCGCAGGAACTCGATCAGAACGATTGATCGGCGAACGCGAACAGTCGCAGCTTCGCCGGCGTCGACAGGGGCTCGGTGATCAGCAGACCGTCGCGGCCGAAGTCATTGCGATGGACGAGGTGGGCGCCCTCGGGCCCGTAGCCGATCGCAAACACGCTGATGTGATTGACCGTCGACAGATCGCGCATCAGATCCGCCACGATCTCGGCGCGGGTCTTGAGCGGGAGATCCGCCTTGCGAACGCCCATCTGGGCGTAGTCGATCGAGGACCCGGTCTTCCAGCCGTCAGACCACACCGGGCCGGGCAGCTTCTTGTCGAACGTGGCCGTGTGGACGTCGTTCGCGGTGCCGCTCGAGCCGACGTTGATCGCGACGTCATAGACGTCGCCGCGCGACTCGATCTGCAAGTGGACATGGTCCGGGTCGGCGTTACATCCGCCGTTCCCGGGCGGCACGATCGCGACGAGGATGCCGTCGAGCCGGCCAAACGACCGCGACAGCCCGGAGCCGAGGTTGCCCGTGCAGGGTCGCCGGACCGGCGTCCCATCCTCGACGTCGATCGGGACCTCTGCGTCGATCGTGATGGCAGCATCGACGGTGGTGGCATCACCCGAACATCCAAGGAGGGCGAGGACCAGGCCGAAGCGCACGCGAAACATCAGGCGGACGGTAGCTGGGTGCCGCTGCCGGCGCCAGGGCTCATCGACCGCTGGAGACCGCACCTACACCGTGCCGCCTGTCGAGCGAGGGAGATCGATCTCGCGGATATCGCGAAGCGCAAGCAACCCACCTGCGGCAAGGCATCCCGGCGGGGCGAGCAGGGCGATCTGTCCTGCGCTCACCGCCATCACCGCGCCGAGCGCGCTGCCGATGATGAATGTCACGAGGATCGTGAGGAGGAGAAAGGTCCGCGGTGCCTGCGGCTCGCTGGCTTCGAGCAGCTGACTGTGCCGGTGCGTCCGCTCGACCCCTTCATGACGGAACATGCCGCGTGACGGTAGCAACACGAGTGCGCCCGAGAAGTGCCGGAGTGCCGCCGACCCCACCGGGTGCGAGCGTCATGGCTTGCGGTGGAACTCCACGAAGAACCGTACGGATCCTTCGGGTGCGACCCGATGCAGCACCTCCGGCACCACGATGCCGTCGTGCGTCTCGTCGAGGACGAGCTCCCTGGCCAGGGGCGACTCGACGATGTAACGCAGGCGGCCTGCGATCACGTGGATCACGCCCCAGACTCCAGCGGCAGTCGAATGATCCTTGAGCAGGCCGGAAGGGATCGAGTGCTCGTCGAACTCCCGAGTGCGCTTGTAGGGTGCGTGGCCGGCCGGTAGCTCGAACCGTTCGCACAGCACGCACGGGAGCTCGGCGCCGAGCTTGCCATCGCGGCCCTCGGCGGTGAGCACCCACGGCCGCTCCCAGAACGGAGGGCGGTGACGGACGTGTTGCCCGTGCCCGCAGCGCAGGTCGGCGACCCAGTCTCCGATGGGGTCCTGATGAAAACTGTCGATCGGTCGCAGCACGGTCACATCTTCGCGCACGGCGTCATGCTTTCAATCATTCGGGCACCGTCTCGCGCCGGTCGTGATGATCGGGCGTTCGATCTCGACGTGCGGGTGGGTGTACCACCACTGCGCGCGCGCTCGGCTGCTCGCGAGATAGCTCTCGACGTCGTGCACGATCTTGAACAGGCGATCCCAGCCCGGACCTGTCATGTCAGTCATTCCCGTATCTGCTGCAAGTGCTGAACCTCGCGTCGGCGTCGGGTTCGTTCTCCCAGCCTCGCGCTGACATCGCGATCCGCGTGCGCAATGGCTGCGCAACGCATTCCCGGTCCGGCAACGGATGCGCATGCTGGCGCGGCGCGTGAATGATCACCCGGTCATGGCGCTCCCACGAACGATTCTCGTCGCCACCGATTTCAGTGAGCATGCGGACTACGCGCTCGAGCAGGCGGCCGAGCTCGCGGCGCAACTCGATGCGACGATCCACCTCCTTCACGTGGTCACGATCCCTGCGCTGGGAGGCCCCGAGCTGCCCCTCGTGCATCCGCAGGTCATGCACGATGCGACGCTCGCTGCCCAGCGTGCTCTGGACGAGCGGGTGGCTTCCTACCGCGACAAGGTCAGCATGGGACCGCCCCGGCTCGATGTCGGAGATGCTCGTGACGTGATCGATCATGCCGCCGAGGAGCTCGGCGCCGATCTGATCGTGGTGGGGACCCACGGTCGGCGCGGCGTGCGCCGGTTCCTGCTCGGCAGCGTCGCCGAGTCCGTCGTGCGATCAGCTCCGTGCCCGGTCCTGACGATTCGCGCGAAGACGACCTGACGACGAGCGCGGACCCGCCGAGCCATCGCGCAAGGTTTGCGCCGCCGCCCTCGAGATCCGCACTCGTTGCACGAAAACGCGGGAAGGCGAGCGGTTGGAGCGTGGCGCGACTCGTGAAGGAATCTCCTCCATGGTCGAAGCCCTTCATCCAGTCCAGGTCGTGGTCGCGTACGACTTCTCGCCGAGCTCGGAGCAAGCACTTGCGCGCGCGATCGAAGTCGCCGCGCGCGCGCCCCATCACGTGCTGCACATCATCGCCGCGCTCGATCCTCGCGACAAAGTGGGGATTGCCGGCGTGCTCGAGTCGGTGAGCTACGAGAGTGCTGACAAGGTGCAGAAGGTGATCCTCGAGCGGGTCACTGCAGCCTTCGCCGGGCGCGCGACCGCCGCCGAGGTTCAGTTCTTCGTACATGCACGGATCGGCAAGGCCTCCACGGAGATCCTGGCCCTCGCCCAGAGCATCGGCGCGGATCTGATCTTCATCGGCTCGCACGGAAAGACCGGTGTCGAGCGCTTCATTCTCGGCTCGGTCTCGGAGCACGTCATGCGTGAAGCGGGCTGCCCCGTGATGATCGTGCGTCCGAAGACCTACGGCGACATCGATCTGATGAAGGTCGTCCGCTTCGACCACGAGCGGACGCCGCACCGCGAGCCTCACTGCTACACGTACACGAACCGCCAGGTGATCATGCGGCCGGTCGACTGGCCGCTTCCGTGACGGCCGACGCTCAGTGCAGCAGCAGTACGACGAGCACCATGATGAACGCGACGAGCCACACGCTCCACAAGAACACGAGGACCGGAATCTCCGACGGATTTGCTGACTGTTCGGCCATGGGCAACCGGCGAGCACGGCCTGTGCCAGCTCCTGGTGAGCACCGTGGCTCCAGCCACCGCGCAAGCCTTGCGTTGTTCTCCACGAGCCGAGGAGCCAGTCGATGAAGATGACGCCGAGCACCGCCCTTGCCGAGCTGATCGCGCAGCACGACAACCTGCGCAGCCTCATGGACCACTGCGAGGACCTCGCGGACAGCCTCGATGGGCAAGCCGACGGGGATCCCTTGCCACTGACACGCGAGCTGGCTCGATTGCGCGTCGCTTTCGACGCCCACAACCAGTACGAGGAGCAGCTCCTGCGGCCTGTCCTTCTCGAGCACGACACCCACGGGACGGTCCGTGTCGAGCGGATGATCGCAGACCATGTCCACGAGCACCGGACGATTGGCTCGCGTCTTGACTCACCTGCCACCGCCGATGTGCGCGACGTGATCGAGACCCTCCGTGCCCACCTCGATGCGGAGGAGCGTTATCTACTGAGTGCGCGGGTGCTACGAGACGGCGCCGTCTCGATCCACGTGGTGGGCTAGGCTCAATGCTGGTCAGTTAGCGGGTTCCGTCGTCGTGCACGTGCACGTGTCACGTGCTCGTCCACGTCCACGGACTCGGTAGCAACCGGGCTGAAGCACGGCCGATAGGTCCGGCATGCTCGACTACGAGAAGCTTGACGTCTATCAATGTGCGATCGAACACTTGGCGTTCGTGTTCAGGTCCATCCCAACCTGCCGCGTGGGTACTCGGCGCTGGTCGATCAGTGGCGGCGAGCCGCGAT
>JAQBQE010000038.1 GCA_028287135.1 Myxococcales bacterium | reverse complement strand
GCGCGCTGATGGTAGCCCTCGGGCGGCGCGCTCGGCCAGCTCGCGAGCAGCTCGGCGAGGATGGCATCGACGTACGTCGCGAGCGGCGGGTGCACGAACCCGAGCTCGGCCTCCGCGCGCGATGGATCGAGCAGCGACATCCACCGACTCGAGAACGGCGAGGCCGCGCGCACCGACAGCCCGGCCTGCTCGATCACCGCGGGCTCGACCTCGACGATCCGCGGCGACGCACCGACCCGCCGCGCGATCAGCTCGACGAGCTCGCGCACGGTCGGCATCTCGCGCTGCGCGAGGTTGTACGCGTCACCCGGGGCCGGCGGCGCCTCGAGGATCCGACAGATCGCATCGACCACTGCACCGCGATAGACGTGCCGCGCGATCGCATCACCGCGCGGCAACAGCAGCGGCCCGCCATCGAGCATCCGCCACAGGTACGCCTCGAACCGGCGCTTCGGATCGCGCTCGCCGTTGACCATCGGGATCCGTAGCCGCGTCGACGGCAGGTCCGGTGCCGCCACGAGCACGTCCTCGGCGTCGCGCTTGCCGATGCCGTACGCCCAGTCGTCGTGCTCCTCGGGCACCGGAGGTCCCGCCATCACGGGTCCGGGATAATCGCCCTCGCGCGACGGCCGCGGGCAGCTCTCCCGCACGAGGTAGACCTGGCCCGTCGACACGAACACGTAGTGACCGATCCGGCCCGCGAGCACCCGCACCGCTCGTCGCGCATCGTCGCCGGAGAACCCTGCCAGATCGACGACGCGGTCAAAGCTGCGGTTCGCGAGCACCGCATCGAACGCGTCGGTGCCGCGATCCGCACGCAACCGCTCGACACGATCGCCGTACGGATCCGAGAGACGGCCGCGGTTGAGCATCGTCACCCGATGCCCCGCGAACAGCAGGCGCCAGACCAGCGACACACCCATGAACCGGTTGCCGCCGATCACGAGGACGTTCATCCGCTCGATGATAGCCCGCCGGCGCGCGGCACGAAGCAGGCGCGCGATCCTGCCTTGCTGGAAGAGCACCCGCGAGGACCTCGCATCGGTCGCCGTGGAACGGGCACTGCACGCTCTGGGAACCGAGGTCGTCCCATGCTGTATGCAATCCTCCTGATCCTGCTGCTCATCCTCTCCCTTGCCGCCGTGGGCGCGCTCGTCAACCAGGTGAAGCGCCAAGCACGGGGCGGACCCAGCGCAGGAGATCCGCCCCCACCTCCCTGAACACCGATCGCGAGTGCTAGCGTGTCGCCGTGAGCACGCCATCGGTGTCCGGCTTCAAGAAGGCGATCCAGGTCCTGACCACCACGGTGGTGAAGGCCGAGTCTGCGGATCAGGACAGCCCGCAGTTCGCATCGCTCAAGACCGAGGGTCTCGCCCAGCTCGAGCAGCTGCTGACGATGCACGCCGTGCTCGCCCTCGGCGGCGACGGCACCGACGACAGCGCGCGCAAGCACGAGGGCTGGTTCCTGCAGACCGTGAATCGCGCGCGAGAGATCTTCGGCGTCAGCGCGTGACGCCCCCCGGGTGCGCTGATTGCATCCACGGATCGTGGAGGCCAGCATGCCCGACACGATCGCAGTCACGACGAGGCGCGTCCCGGGTGCTGATGCGGAGGTGATCTCCTCGTTCTTCCCCGTGCCCGGTCTCGGGTTCATCCCGATCAACTGCTTCTTGCTCCACGCTCGCGAGCCGGTGCTCGTCGACACCGGGCCGGTCGTGCTGCGCGACCAGTACGTGCGAGCGCTCGAACAGCTCATCGACCTCGAGGATGTTCGCTGGATCTATCTGACCCACGCCGATCCCGACCACGTGGGCTGCGTGCGCGACGTCCTCGCAGCCGCGCCGAACGCGCAGATCGTCACGACGTTTCTCGGACTCGGGAGGCTCACGCTCTATCACGGGGTCACGCCGGACCGGGTGTATCTGCTGAACCCGGGGCAACGGCTGTCCGTCGGCGATCGCGAGCTGCGCGTGATCGAACCACTGACGTTCGACGCGCCCGACACCACCGCGTTCACCGACTCGCAGACCGGCACGCTGTTCAGCTCGGACTCGTTCGGGGGCATTGTCGCCGGTCCCGCCGAGTGCGCCGCCGACCTCTCCGCGACCGCGTTGCGCGATGGCGTGGTCACCTGGGCCACCATCGACGCGCCCTGGCTCCGCCACGTCAATCGACCCACCTTCGAAGCAGCGACCGCTCGGTTCCGCGAGCTCGATCCACCGGTCGTGCTCAGTAGCCACCTACCGCCTGCGCACGGCCTGCTCGAAGTCCTGCTCGACCACGTCGCGACCGCGCGCGCCCAACCGCGCTGGGTCGGACCCGATCAGGCGGCGTTGACCGCACTGCTCGCCTCGCTCGCCGAACCCGGCCCTCGCGACGAAGAGGCTCACCCGCAGGTGTGAGCGCCCGCAAGCCACCGCAGGTGGATCAGGACGACCGCTCCGGGACAGCAGTCGCACGGCAGCGTTAGGCTGAACGGATGGTCGGGAGAAGCCCGTGGTGGCGATGGTCGGTGCTCAGCACCGTCGCCGCCCTCACCCTCGCGTGTTCCTCCTCGCAACGCGCTCGCGAGCGCTCGGCGCGCGAGCCGATCGCATTCGTCGAAGGCACCTCGGTGTTCGGTCCGCCGAGCGAGTTCGTCGCGAGCGACCTGCCCGACGTCCGCGCGACCGGCCTGTTCCCCGTACCGATCGTGTTCGAGCATCCGCAGCTGACCGAGCAGCTCGCGCGCACCTTCCTCGACCAGGATCTGCTGCCGAGCCGGCGGATCACCGTCGAGGAGGCCGCGCGGTTCGAGCGACCGGCCACCATTCTCGAGCGGTTCAAGAAGGACTTCGCCGGGCTGTTCGAAGATCAGCTTTGACGCCGAACCTGGGCATGGCTGGCGAAGCCGAGTAGCCCTCGTCACGCCGTGCGCGCGACGGCCTCGATGGTCAGCTCCCGGGCGTCGGTTCGGAGGGGCCCTTGTCGGGCGCACCCTTGTCGTGGGTCAGCTTGTCGAGCTTGTGAGCAACGTCCTTGCCGATCTCCTTCAGACCTCCGGCGATCTCGACGAGCTTGGACGCGACGACGGCACCACCCTTCTTGATCTCGGCCTCCGCCTCGTGGAGCGACGGCTGCAGCTTCGCCCAGCGCTCGCGTGCCTCGTCGCCGGCGTGGTGGATCTTGGCCTTGAGCTCGTCGGCGATCCGGCGGACGTCCGCCCAGGTCGGGGTCTTGATGTCGGTCATGGACGAACCATAAGCACGAACGGTCGCGTGTCACGCCAGGCTCTCGGAGGGCTCACGAGGTGTGTTCAGGCCCGGCCGCGTCGATAGATGCTGCCACCCCGCGACTATCGCCAGGAGGCCACCGTCCGGTGGGATATGTCCCGCATCGTGAAGACCTCCTCGACGCTCGTCCTCGTCCTTGCCGCCGCCTGCTCGAACAGCGGCACCAGCGCCCAGGCCGCTCCCGAGCTCGCGGCCGCCGCCGGCCCCTACGCCGCCGAGTTCCCCGGCTTCGACGCCACCGCGATCGCCAAGAAGCTCCAGGGCACGTGGGTGTTCAAGGGCAGCATGGACCAGCCCACCGTGTGGTCGATCGAGGGCACCAAGGTCACCCAGGTCGAGGCCGACGGAAAGACCAAGTCCGGGACGCTCGAGATCTCGTCGCCGTGCATCGTCACCATGCGGATGGCGGACGACGGTGGCCAGCCGTTCAGCTACACGTTCGCGGGAGACACCCTGCACCTCGGCATGGGGGATGCCGGTGCGATCGTCGGCAAGACGACGTACGCGTGCGCGTATCCGTCGCTGTTCCGCACGACCGGTGACACCTGCGAGATCCAGGCGGGCAACCAGTCCAAGCGCGGCAAGCTCAGCTACCTGTGGGAGAAGACCGAGTGCACCGTCGACGCGACGTCGTTCTCGGGCAAGGACCAGTTCGATCGCACCGCCAAGCTCCAGATCGCAGGCACCGCGCTCTATGACGAGCAGCTGAAGACCAGCGTCGCGACCAAGGTCGCTGACCTCGCGGCGGGCAAGGCGAAGCAGGCCGAGCTCGCGACCAAGTGATCGCTAGGCGTCGTCGCGGGTGACGCGCTGGATCGCTCCGCCCTGCACGTAGATCGTGTAGCGGGCACCGAGATCGACGGCGACCATCTGGCGGCGGGTGCCGATCGCGACCATGACGAACGCACCTTCGCGGGTGACCCCGACCCGGCCGTGCTTCAGCTGCGCTGCATCGCGCCCGCTCGGCAGCAGCTCACCGGTCAGATCCTCGGCGGTCACCGCACTGCCGTCGAGCACGACGATCCGCGCCTGCGGCAGCGGCATGCACCGGCGCCGCTCTCCGCACACCGGATCATCGGCGAGTCCTGGGCGCACCGTCCACAACGCGTCGTCACACTCGTCGTTGCCCGCGGGCGCGCACGTCGCGTTCGCGTCCGCGTACTGAGCACCGTCGTACCAGAGCCCGCAGCACGGATCGTCGACGGCGATCCCGGCGACGCGTGAGGGCTCGATCCACACGGTGGTGGTGATGCTGCCGTGCTCCGGGGTCGTGATGAAGTCGCGTGCCGTCAGCTCGTTCGCGCTCCCGGGGGCGCGCCCCTGCACGACCGTCGGGGGACGCGGCTCCGCTCCACACGCGGTCATCATCAGCAGCGTCGTGATCATCCTGCGCATCGTGGTCCTCATTTCACCCGTACGAAGGTTCCGTGCTCGAGACGCCAGTCGCCGACGTGGTGGGTCAGCGCGCGGACGGGTGACACGAGCTCCTCGTCGAGCGTCGAGGTCAAGTGCGAGATCTCGAGCGAGAGCTGGAGGCGATCGGGAAACCGGACCGTGGGCGTCAGCAGCACCTCGACGTGCGGCCGGTTTTGCAGCGAGGTCGCGGCCCCGGGATGATTCTCCCGATTCTCGGCGGCCAGTGCCCACGCGAGCGAGCCGATCTGGATCGAGCCGCATCCGCGCAGGCCGTCCGGGGAATCACACAGCACGTCGAGGAACGACACGTGCACGCCCTGCTCGCTCCCACCGTCGTAGTCCTCGACGATCAGCGCGACCGCGGTCTGGTGTGCGAGGGCGGTCGCATCGAGAGCGCGCACGATCCGGGTCCGGCCGCTTCGCTGTGGGCCCGGCGCGATCGACGGCCGCCAGCGTCCCGCGATCCTGACCAGCGCGTGCTCTTCACCGTCGATGCTCACGCGCAGCGCGGGCAGCTCGGGGGTGCTCGGGACCGGTTCGACCGTCCAAGACGATGGGCCGAGCTGACGCACGAAGGCGGCCACCTTGGGCGTCCAGTCCGGTGGTGGCGTGACCGCGGTGGACGCCGTGTCGCAGAGCGCACGTTCGAGCTTGAACGGATCCGTCGCGGTCGTTCCGACGCAGCGCACGTCGGCGTCGGTGATCGTGCAGCCCACTCCGTCGACCGCCGCGATCCAGGTCGTGCGATCCGACGCACACGCAGCCTCGGCGGGCCCGAGCGTCAGCAGCGTGAGCCGGCTGTCCGCGAGCACGGCGGCGAGCGGCTCGAGCGGTGATAGCGCGGGCAGGACCTTCGAGGGCGCCGCCGGCTGCGCCGGGGAGACTCTCGACGGCGGCGGCGGCGGTGAAGGTGGCAAACCCTGCCGGGGCGCGGCGCCGCATCCAACACTCCACGCGACGAGCACGGCCATTCCCGTTTGCATCGTCCGTTCAACTCGCGAGACGGGTGGTTGCTTCATCCGATCCGTCGGTGCCGGCATGACACCTGCTGACAGGCCGTCGCGATCTGCTTCGGGTGCGAGACCGTGCAACCGACCCCGGCTCACGCTGTCGTTACCTGTTCGGTCGTCAGCGGTTCGCGAGCTCGTCTTCGAGCTTCCGCAGCTGCCCGCGAGCGATGGACAGGTCTCGCTCGGTCGAAGCGAGCTTCGCGCGGTCCTCCAGGAGCTGCTCCTCGCACAGACGCACGCGCTTTCGCGCGATCGCGGCGTTGCGTTCCAGCGTCTCGCGGGAGACCCCGGGCTCACGACCGCTTGGCGGCTGCGTGCCACGCTCCTCGTCGCGCTGGTGTTGCTCGGCCTCGCGGAGCAGAGCGCGCCGGTTGTCCCTGGCTTCACGTACCACCGCGCGCGCCGCTACTTCGCGCACACGCTCGGCCTCGATCGCTGCCAGCCGGCGTTGTTCCTCGGCGTGGCGCACCTCGATCCGCTGCTTCTCTTCCGCGTCGCGTGCCGCCTGGAGCTCGGCCTGGTGTGCGCGTTCGGCCTCGATCAACGCGAGCCGCCGTTGTTCCTCCGCCTCGCGGACCGCCGCGCGGTCCTCCGCTTCGCGGAGCCTGGTCGCGAGGATCTGGTCGCGAGCTGCGATCGCGTCGGGCAGCGGCTGGCCCGCATACAGCGCGCGAAAGATCGCGGCCAGCTCTTCGCCCTTCTGCACGCCGAGAACCCGGGCGAGCTCGCCGTGATCGAGCCAGACGCCGTGGCCCTGGCAGCGATCCACCGTGACCTGCGCACTCTGGACGAGCTGCATCTCCGAGGTCAGGCCCTCACCGGCGCACTCCGGGCACGGCAGCCCGCGGCGCCACCACGTGTTCGGGCCGACGGGCCACGGCAACGCGAATCCGCGCACGATCGCCGGCTGCGCGAGCCAGATCCCCTGACACCGGGTGCACTCCAGGATGCCGTCGATCACGGTATCGAGGAGGTCACCGCAGCGCGGACACAACATCACGCGCGCTCGTTCGCGATAGGGCACGCGCCGACGATACCGCGCCCCTTCGGAATCGGCGGCGATACGGACCGGACCGGCGCCGCTAGCCGTCGTCTGCGGAACGCGGAGCGCCCTCGAGCGGAGGTTGCCGCGAAGCGCCGGTCGCTGTGGCGCGGACGTCCCGCTGGTCGGCTTACAGTAACCAGTCTTCCGGATGCGGTGCGGCCGCGCTCGGCTCCGGCTTCGCTGCGGCCTGACACAGCGTGCAGCTGCGCGGCTCGTGCGGGATGTCGCGGCGGTGGATGTCGAGCACCGCACGCGACAGCTCGGCGAGCTCGCGCCGGACCTCGCGTCTCGCACCCTTGACCCGCGCGATCTGCATGTCGTCGTAGCCGGTGGTCTGGTGGCGCATCCACGCGATCACCGCTGCCGCCGCGCGCTCCTCGACCGGGATCCGCTCGGTCCGCGCGACCGTCCCGCTGCCGACCGGCGTGGCATGGGCAGCCACCCGCGTGGCAACCGTCGTCGCGAGTGCCTGCCACCGCGGCGCGAACCGCAGGAACTGGAGCACCGATTGCGCGAACGTCACGACGTACGCCTCCTGCGTCCGCTCGCGACGCTCCACGTCCGCGACCCGCTTCTTGGCGTAGCTCTCGGTCGACCGCTCGGCCTCGAGTGCGGCCCGCATCCGCTCGATCGTCTCCGCCGGCGCCCACAGCCCCTTCGAGAACGCCTTGCGCCCCTTCTTCTCGATCACCGCCCACGACGGACCCGCGGCCTTCACCCGCCGCGTCAGCCCCGCATCCCCCGGCGGCAGACACGCCCAGCCCGCGGGCGGCGACAGCCGGCGACCATCCGGCGCGACGAACACTCGAGGATCTCCGGTCGGTGCGAGCGTCAGCGTCTCGGACATCGTGCCGGCGACGGTGCCAAACTGCGCGGCGCGTGTCGATCCCCAAAGATCAACGAGTTGCATCGCACCGCCACCCGCACCGGGGTTGCGGTACGCGGGTTTTTTCGGCCTCCCGACCCCGTCCGAGATTTGTCCGAAGCAAACGTCCAGCCTGCGGACTGCCGCGAGAGACGACGCGATCACTCGCGCGACCGCAACCCCGGTGCGGTCGCGCGCCGATCCTGCGCGCGACCGCAACCCCGGTGCGGTCACGCGCCGATCCTGAGCGCGCGAGCACGGAGCGCGCGTCGCGACCGCGGCGCGCGCTCCGTGGCATCCGAGTGGCCGGCACGGGCGACGCGCGTGGCACCGATCGCGCAGGAGCCCGCCGGCATGAAGCTCAAGCCGCTACGTGATCAGGTCGTGGTCGTCCTCGGTGCCTCCAGCGGGATCGGACGCCAGATCGCACTCGACCTCGGCGAGCATGGCGCCAAGGTGGTGGTCGCTGCGCGCAGCGAGGAAGGTCTCGCGTCACTCGTCGATGAGATCGACACGCGCGGCGGCCGCGGCACGTACGTGGTCTGCGACGTCGTCGATCCGATGGACGTCGAGCGCGTCGCGGAGGCAGCGATCCTGACGTTCGGCCGGATCGACACCTGGGTCAACGTCGCCGCGGTGACGGTCTACGCGCGGTTCGAGGACACCACGCCCGAGGAGTTCCGCCGCGTGATGGAGGTCAACTACCTCGGCCAGGTCCACGGTGCGCTGTCGGCGCTCCCGCGGTTGCGGGCCAACGGGGGCGGTGCGTTCATCTCGGTGTCGTCGGTCGAGAGCAGCGTCGCGCTCCCGCTGACCAGCGCGTATGCCGCCTCCAAGCATGCGTTCGAGGGCGCACTCCAGGCCCTGCGTCGCGAGCTGATTGCCGAGGGCGCGCCGATCTCGATCACCAGCGTGAAGCCCGCGACGATCAACACGCCGCTGTTCAACAACGCACGCACCAAGCTCGGCGTGAAGCCCAAGGGCCCACCGCCGATCTATCACCCGGGCGTGGTTGCCGACTGCGTGCTCTACGCCGCGCAGCATCCGGTGCGCGATCTCTACGCCGGTGGTGCGGCCCGGATGATGACGGTCGCGCAGACCATCGCACCCGGGTTTGTCGATCGCATGCTCGCGCGGTTCGGGATCGAGTCGCAGCGGACCACCGAGCCCCCCGTCGACCAGGGGCGCGGCAATCTCGAGGCTCCCCGCGTCGAGGAAGGTCGCGCCGAGGGCGACTACGAGCAGCAGGCGCGACGGTTCAGCCTGTACACGTGGATGGAGACCCACCCGGCCGCGCGCCTGCTCGCCGCCGGCGGGCTACTCGCGAGCTCCGCGATGCTGTGGTCGAGGCGCTGAGCCCTAGCTCTCTCATCGCTTGGCGGTGCGCGGACGCATACGCGAGCGACTCGATCTGCTCGGCCGTCGGTAGCCCATCGGGACACACCGCGAGGACCTCCTCGCGCCAGCGGCCCTTCGAGTAGTTGCGGAACGACGTCGTCGGTCTCGCGCATCAGATTGATGGCCGAATCCGCGGTGGTTGCGAAACCGCCCTGCGTGTTAAGAGTCGGCGCATGAGCACCCGCGCCGTGATCGGCTACACCAAGGGCGATGGTCGCTGGCGTGGTGTGTGGAATCACGAAGACAGCCACACCGACTACCTCGGTCGCGACCTGATCGACCGGGTCGCCGCGCTGGGCGGTGATCTCGCCGAGCTCGTGCGGGTCGCGATCACGGACGTCCCCGAGGGCTGGTCGAACTTCTACACGTGCAAGAAGGGCGAAGACGGCGGCACGTGGACCGGCACCTGCAGCGGCGAGACCGCGACGTTTGACGACGAGATCCCCGACGCGCACTTCCTGTATCTGATCAACCTCGCCGACCGCTCCCTCCGCGTGTTCGAGGTCGACGACGGCCCGTGCGACGCGTTCACCAGCTGCGTGTTCGATGCGAAGGGCCGGGCCACGCCGGAGGAGCTGCCATCGACGCTCGACGATGAGGACGACGGGGACGTCGAGGCCGCCGAAGAGCCCACCTATACGGCCGAGCTCGTGCTTGCCGCCGCGGAGAAGGTGCTCGGTCCGCGCACGTACGAGGCGTCCGCCGACGACGACACCGGGGTGGTCCACCTGTTCCTCGTCGTCTGTGCCGCGGACAGCCCGAGCGCGCCCAACGAGGTCAACGCCGCCAAGCTGAGCGGCCTTGGCATCGAAGCGGACGATGGCGACGAGCTGCTGTTCCCGATCTACTACCGCCGCGACGACGCGGGACACGCGCACGACCAGCGCCAGATGGGACTGACGGCGCTCCTCGGCTTGCCCGAGGACACCATCGCAGCGCTGCAACCCGCGCTGTTCGCCGCGACTGCCAACTGAGATGACGCGCTCCGTGCGCGCCATGGCAGCACGGCGTGTCAGCACCTCGCGCAGGCGCTGCGCCTCGGGCGCGGCGTCGTCAAGGACGAGGCTGCTGCGGTGCGCGCCGAGACGCGTGGCACGTGTCTGTTCAAGGCCTCGCTGGCCAAGGACCCGGCGCCGTGTCCTGCGCTCGATGGTCCGTGACCGAAACAATTCCATGCGTCGGGCGCACTGCGGCGTGCTCGTGACGCCAGCGCCCGGAGATCGCGATCTACAGCTGCCCCGATGCGAGGAACAGATCGCCGCACGCGATCACGGTCAAATCCGCCGGCGAGACATGCACGTTGATGTGATAGTCGGCCGCCAGATCGAAGGCGGAGACCACCTGGGCGCTCACGGCGGCTGTGCCGTCGGCTCCGATCGTCAACGGACGGTACGACTCCGGCGGGCCCACGATGTCGCCGCCGCTCGCACAGGTACCGAAGTGAACATGCCAGGGGCGCACGGCGCCCGGCGTATCACTGCGCATCTCGATCGTGGAATCAAACACGCCGGGCTGGTCGAGGAGGACCCGTCCGACGCCGCTCAGACTCGAGTAGGCGCCGATGCCGGTGATGTTTGCCGTGAACTCGACAAAGTTTCCATCCTGGTCATTTGCTTCCTCGACGAGCGCATTGATGTCACCGATGCCGCCACCGATGCCGCCATCGATGTTGTCATCGTCATCACAACCCACCAGAACCATCGTCGCCGCTACCAGAAGACATGCGAGTTTTCTCATGGCGCCTTCCTTTCTCGACGAGAACGGAGCAACGCCCGTGCCGCGTGTCGTGGCGGTTCGCGCGTAGTGCGTCGACGAACATCCAAGTTCCCCCGAACCGACAGTCCGTGTCTCGGACTATCGCTCTGAGGTCTCGCGCGCAGGAGTTATTCCCGGCCGTGCTTGTTCACGAGCGCGGCGTACCGCTTCTCGACCTTGGCGATGTCCTTGCCGATCGCATTCACATCGGCATTCGCCGCGTCACGGCGCTGGACCGCGCGGTTGGCCTGGTGCTGGGTCCACGCCTTCTCCTCGTCGACCGCCGCCATCCCGCGCGACATCATCGAGTCACCGCGTGACCGCCGGAGCTCGACCAGGCCGGCGAGCACCTTGCGCGTCTCCTCGGACTTGAACAGCGCGACGAGCTCCTTCTTGCGCATCGGATCCTCGGCGTTGTGCTCGAGCTTGGCGCCACGACTCTTGACGTCGAGCGGAGTCTCGCGCTTCGCGCACGCGAGCGGCGCCGACGACTTCGTGCGCGTGGTGACGTTGCCGCCAGCGACCTCGAACCCACACGCGGTCGTGTACAGGCCGTCCTGATAGACGTAAACCGTGTAGCCGCCGTTCTCCATCTCCTCGAAGCTGACGCCCTTGGGCCAGGACCAGAACCGGATCTGCTTCTCGAACGGAGTCTCGATGCCGATGCCGCCGAGGTGCTGCTGGTGCGAGCTCTGACCGACGAATGCGTCACCGCGGTACCAGAGAAAGTCCGCGCGGGTCCGCTCGCGGGTCATCGGCGTGGTCAGCGTGATCCACAGCCGGGGCTCGTGCGGATAGCCGATGTCGATGCCGTGGACGTCGCGATCAAACCGCAGCGCCGCCTTGCCCTCGGTGGTCGCGACCGTATAGCCGAGCTGGCCATTGGTCACCCGGGTCTCGACGATCTCGACCGGCATCGTGACCAGGGTCCCGCCGAGATCGAGCTTGAGCGCGTACGTGCCCGCGCTCGTGATCACCGGCAGACGGTCGATCTCGCGCGCCTGCAGTATGCCGCGCTCGCTGGCGACCTGCGCGCCACCGAACACGGTGATCCCGTCGTGGAACTGCTTCCACGTGTAGAGGTTCTTCCACCGATCGGTCTCGCCCGCGCGGGTGAACGCGACCTTGGACCGGGGCGCATCGCCCTCGGCGTGCATGCCGCCCGCAATCAACAGGTGCCACTGGCCCTCGCTGTCCTTCACGGTGTCGAGCTCGAGCATCGCGGGCTCGTACGCCGCCTTCTCCGTCGCTGTGGACTCGGAGGCGGAGCTGCTGCCGGTCGTTCCGCGCTGGGTGAGTGAGACACAACCGGACACGGCCGCGAGCGTCAAGCCAACCACGTACGTGTTCATCATTCGGGTCATGTGCGTTGTGGTCCGGACGGAGACCCGCAGGGCCGAGTCGCACGAAATCGTACCTGGCGCTAAGGTCCGCCCGTGGAGATCGCTGACGCCTGGGAGTTCTACATCTGCCGCGTCGAGGACGCGCCGGCGTCGATCTTCCTGAACCTGGGCTTCGAGGCCGTCGCCCCGGTGGCAGGCGCCGACACGCTGTATGTCGTGCACATCGAGCTCCTCGACCGCGACGAGCACGGCATGGGCTCGAGCGCAGAGGCGGACCTCCTGCGCTCCGTCGAGGACCGGATCACCGAGGGCGCGCAGGCGATGGGGCTCTACTACGTAGGCCGCATGCGCAGTCGCGGCGCCTGGCAGCTCGTGTTCTACGGGCCCGCCGGGTGGCTCGACGCCCTGAAGCCCACGCACACGACCACCGAGCTGCTCGCCGGTCGCAAGGTCGACGTCCGCACGATGCCGGACCCCGACTGGGGGTTCTACCGCGAGTACTTGCTCCCCGATGCCGACAGCCGGCAGTGGATCGCGAACCGCAAGGTCGTGGAGGCGCTGCAGGATCAGGGGGACACGCTCACCGTCCCCCGGCCCGTCGCGCACTGGGTGTTGTTCGCCACCGCGGCCGAGCGTGCGGCGTTCCTCTCCGACGCCGAGCACCAGGGCTTCGCGATCGTCAATCTCGTCGACGACGCCGAGGGCGCCCGCCCGTTCGGCGCTCAGCTCCAGCGCGTCGATGCGGTCGATCTCGATCACATCCACGACGTCGCGATGTCCCTGGTCGAGCTCGCGCGGCGATACGCCGGCAGCTACGACGGCTGGGAAGCCCCGATCGAGCGGCCGACCGACGAGGCCTCGTAGCCCCCTGCGTACCTCGATCCGCTGAGCCGCCCGCCTCGCAGAAGCGGTACACTTGCCTCGTGCGAGCGCTCAACGTGCAAGCGAACAACGCTGGCTCGTCCTCGACGAGCCTATCGACTTGCCAGATGGCGCCGCGGTGGAGGTAGTCGTGATCAACGACGAGCTCTCGTGCCCTCGACGACTCGGAAGCCGGTCGCGGCGTCGACGCTGGCGAATACCTCAAGGCGGATCGAGCGCGCCGTGAAGATCGTTCTGCTCGCTGAGGCCCAGCGACGGTTCGACACGGTCTGGGGAGCTCATCGGAAACGCGGACCGAGGTTGTAGCGATGATCCTTGCACCCGAAGATGCTGCGCTGTTCTACCGCGCGTGGTGGCCGCTGCTGACGTGGGTCAACGACCAGAGGAGTATCGTTCCTCGGTTCCCTCGTCCCTCCCCTGATCGTCCGATCGGGACAGCGCTCGCGAAGCCGATCAGAGACGCCCTGTGGGCCGACGACTCGCTACTGGAGAAGTTCCTGACCGACGGTGCGACCGAACTTGGAGTCGCGGAACGGGAGCTGGTCGCATCCTGGAAAGACCGGGTGAGCGGCCAGTTCGTGGTTCTGAAGCACCTGCAGAAGCACTCGATCTTCATGAGCAAGGATGTGTTCGGCGTCGTCGGGATCTACTCGCCACTCCAGGAGCTGATCCCGCACGTTCCGATGTTCGTCGACGCCGTGCTCCTTCCATTTGGAGACCGGATCATCATCGACGGACTTCTCTCGTCGCCGGGAATACAGCTCAGCTTCGGTCCCGGCGCACGCCGCGCATTTCAAGAGCAATACCGGAAAGCTCAGGCAACATCCCAGGTCCGCACGTCACTTCTCCCGCGCGCGGAGCCGCGAAAACAGGTCGTCGCATCGAGATCATCATCGTCGAGGCCACAGCTCCGCGGCGAGTGGCGGATCACGACGACCGAGTTGTGGGATGCCGACGCTCTGAACATGGTGCAGCCCGCGTTCATCCGCTTCGATGACGATCGGTTCGGCGCCGTTGGAATGATCGCGGCCCAGGCAAGTCTCGACTGCCGCTACGCCGTGCGAGACGGCAAAGCGTTGGTGGAGTTCACGTTTGCCGGTGACGATGATGGCGATCCATGGTTTGGAAGAGGATGGGCCACGCTCGAGAAAGACGGCAGTCTGCAAGGCCGCCTGTTCTCTCACCACGGGGACGACAGCGACTTCGTCGCCGAGCGCGTGACCACCAAGACGAGAGCGCCGCAGAGCCGCGCGAAGCGGCGAACGCGAAAGCCGCGCTTCTGATCCGAACGCCGCCGGCGGGTATCCTGGCGGTTAACGGTCGCGGACCTCGGCTACCTCGGCTCGATCGGAGCAGGATCCAGCTCGGCCTTCAGGCAGAGACCGCTGCAGATTCCATCCGGCAGAAGCTCGGTGTAACGAGCCGTCCACCGGCCACCACCAAGAACCTGCCCGCTCCCCGACGTGACGGTCACGATGTACACATCACCGTCGACGTACAGATGCGGATCGTCGTAGGTCCCAACCTCCAGGACGATGGGGTCGAGCGCCTTCACTCCCACGCTCGCTCCGAACACGCCGGTGACGCTCTGACCCGCTCCGAGGGTTGGCACCTGCGGCAGTGGGACGTCCCGGCATGCCGCGTTTCGACACACGCGGGTCGCGCCGTCAGGAAAGTCCGACCCGTCTCCGGTCACCGTCACATCGACGATGGCGCCTCCGCTGCATCCGACGGGTGCGCAATCAACGGTCGTGGGCTGCGGCGGCGTGCCCTCGCGATCACAACCGAGGAAGGCGACCGCCACCAGCAAGCCAAGCACTGCCAACCGCATGAGCCGATCATTGATCGCAGCCTCGAGGGACGCTAGCAGAACGCTTGCGCGGCCACTGACAGCGGCAACCACGGTCAACGCGATCGAGCACCCCGCACAGCGAGAGCTGTGCACGTTTCGTACGTGGGGCGAGTAGCGGGTTCGCAGATCAGGGGCGTTCTGGGCTGGTTGGTCGGCGACCGCCGACGAGCAGCAGCGCGATCACCATTCCGACGAGCGGCGTGATGATCGGGCTGCTCCGCCAGCTTCAACCAGAGTCACACCCATAGAAGTGGTAGTAGGCGAAGCCGGCGCCGCCTCCGACCATGGCAGCGAGGAGGTGCCTCCACGGGATGCGGTGCATCCCACCAGCGTAGCGCGACCTGGGGGCGCGCGCCGGTCCGCATGCCGCTTCACCTCAGCGCCGCATCCACCTTTTGAGCGAGCCGCGTCATCTGTTCGGCCTTCGATGCTGCGGTGAACGTGGACGGTCCGGCTGACTGCACTGTGAGATCGAGGCGGATGTCACCGTGGGGCCAGGAGACGCGAACCATCGAGGGACTTGTCTTGATCATCCCCCCGTGGCCGACCGGAACCTGCTCGACCGTCCATGGGTCCCGCGTGTCCACGTAGGGCTTCCCGTTCATCGTGATCTCGGCCTTCTTCACGATGACGAACGGACCGTTGTGATCCTTGATCTCGAGACCCAGCGACGAGCGTGCGTCATCGGGGACGTCGACGGCCCAGGCGCACGCGCCGCTACTGGCTTGCTGCTTGACGACCGGCCGACCCAGCAGAGCGGTCGCGTCGCTCTCCGTGACAAGGCTGCAGGGATCGAGATCGGTCTGCTTCGGCCCAGGCGCCGCACGCTCGCAACCCGCGCACACGAGTGCGAAAACTCCCATCCATCCGGCGCGCCACACGCGTGCACTCTACGTTACGGGCGGCGGCGCGGGGAACGGAGAACTCCACGGCGACGAGCTGCCGGGCGCCAGCTGCTTCCGATCACCGAGGGACGCCTTGAACATCGATGGCACAGTCTATAGGTTCACCACGAAGACCATACCGATGACCGTCGGCAAGGTCGTGCGTCAGTTCCATCCCATCCACGGTTGGGTGCAGCCATGAGCGTCTTCCTTCCAGGCAAGCTCACGTGCTTTATCTGTGGTGGCTTGATCCAAGAGCGGATCGACGCTGCTCATCTGTTCTACGCGCACCCTGATGCTGTCGGAGACATCGCCCGTCACGGTCGAGCGTGGGTCCACCGTCGTTGCTGGGAGGCATGGGAGCTCCGAGCGGCGTGGAGCTCATCGGCTGCGACTCTGCTTGCGAAAGAACCAGGATCGAGACGGTCCGAGTTTGTGATTTGTCGCCGTGCGCAAGAGATGCTGGCGCTTCGGGATGCATGGAATGCCGTCGAGCTAGCCATGCCGTGGAGGATGGCGCGCACGATCGCCGAGCACCTGAACAAAGCCGAGGCGGCTCGTGTCGCGATCAAGGCGAGCTCGTGGCACTTCGTTCCACATCCAGAAGGCGTCATGGTTACTGCGGAGCAGGATGGAGAGACGTTCGAACGCCTTGTCATCGCCGGTTCGAGCTGGGTGACCGCCATCGACGCCGCGGAGCATTAGACGACATGGCGAGGTGGATCGAAGCGGGTGGCGACCACCAGGTTCCCTTCATGGCAGCCGCGAGTCGCGCGGCCCGTGGGCAGCTCGGTCGGTGTCCTGCGTGCTCCAAAGGCGACCTGCGTTGCTACTTCCACGCGTTCAAGCCAGCACAGCATCAGGGCACGGTCTGGCTCTGGTGCGGCGCATGCCACACGTCCGCGCGACTCGCTCGCGTGCAACCGACCGGCAACATGCCCGTGGACCCGTTCGCGAGTCTCACGACCGAGCAGTTTACAGAGCTGGAGACGGCAGGGCAGCCGTTCCTCGATCGCCTCGAACAACTCTGGGTCGATGGAACGCTCGCCTTGCCGACGACGACCTCCTGATCTGATCGCTGCC
The DNA here is from genome assembly GCA_028287135.1 of Myxococcales bacterium. Taxonomy (GTDB): domain Bacteria; phylum Myxococcota_A; class Polyangia; order Haliangiales; family Haliangiaceae; genus JABFXX01. Next base: position 31,992 of record JAQBQE010000038.1, on the reverse strand, counting down.
ACGAACTCGCAGGGTCAGACACTACTCCTACTACTTGTGTGTCCGAGCTTCGGACATGACCAACAAGTAGTGCGAGTAGTGTCTGACCCCATCTCCGCCATCTCCTGATCGCTGCCACTGCCGTGTGCTACCGGAGCACCGTCACGGATTCTGGTAGCGCGAGCCGTTCCATCTCAAGTAGTCGGTCCGCGACTTGTCGTTCATCCCGCGCTTGTCGTGGTCGTCGTTGTGCCAGTCCTCGTCGGTCGACTCGCAGGACAGCTCGAGCCGCCGGGGGAGCTTGGCCCCGACGGAGGGAACGACCAGCTCGCATTCGTCCGACGATCGTACCCGCGGCCAGCGTCCCCCACACCTCGAGCTCGCTGATACACGCCTCTCGCCACGTCTTCTTGCTGCCGGGCTCGGCCGCGATCACCTCGAGCCGCAGGTCGCCGCCGGTGAGGGCGACATCGATCGTCTGCAGGTCACGCCTGGTCGCATCGAGCGTGATGTCCTTGATCGGCCGACCGGCGTGATAGAGGCGGAGCTTCTTGATCCGCGCGTTCTTCGTGAACAGATCACCATGCTTCTTGTCGACGACCGAGAACCCCGGCGTGAGCTTGATCTGCTTGATGTGCGTGCCGGCCGGCACACGGACCTCGACCCACGCGCCGAGGATCTGGCCGGTCGCCGCGTTCCATGCGGTCTCGAGCTTGCCATCGGCGATGTGCTCGGGCCGGATCTTGACGTTGTCCACCGTCGACGATACGGCGATCGTCGACGGCACCGAGGTCAGAAGGTTGACGAGTGGCGCGTCGTCGGCGCGCGCGGGTGATGCGAGCACGACGAGCGTTGCGGCGATGACGACACCAGCGCCCAGCGTCCCCATCGCGTGATGGTAGCGCTCTATCGCGAGGGCAGCTGTTGTATCGTGGCGCGATGAAGCTCGCGTGGCTGGTGGTGATCGTCGGTGTCGGCTGCAGCAAGAAGGAACAGGCGAAAGTCGACCCCGCACCGGTCACCACCGGGTCCGGATCCGCGCAGGTGGCCAAGCCGCCTGCGCCGGTGCAATCACCCGCGATTCCCGCACTCGCAGGCGGTGGCGAGCGCGCGTTCGTCACGTCGAAGACGGGGCTCGTCAAGGTCAGCACCGAAGGCGCAACGCAGGTGGTCGCGCCCGGTGAGGTGGAATGGTGCAGTACCGACGCGCGCGCCAAGGTGGTGTGGTTCGCCACCAAGGACGGTCTCCACGCGTTCGACCTCGAGGATCGGCGGGTTCATCCGATCATCAAGGGATCCCTCGAAGACATCACGCCGATCGTCAACTGGGGCAAGGAGCAAGTCGGCGGCGAGGATCCCGTCGCGTTCCAGGCCGGCGTCGAGCTCGCGATGACGGGCACCCCCACGCTCGCCCGCAAGCTCGGCTGCGATGGCGACGCGGCAGCGTATTGCTTCGGCGAGGACCTCAAGACGCCCGTGCCCGACCTCGAGGAGACTCTCAAGCGCGTCGACGCACTGACCCTCGCCGACGCCGCCTATATCGTCGGCCTCGCCAAGCGCGGTGCGACCGGTTCGTTGTGGAGCCCGCCGCCCGTCCCACCGAAGGCTCCGAAGGCGCCGAAGGTGCCGAAGGCGCAGTGCTCCGAGGAGCCGGGCGACTGCGGCGAGCTCACCGCGCTCCCCGGTAGCTCGCTGTGGCTCGTCACCACCGCGAACAGCCGCGGCGACTTCTACTCCGAGACCCGCGAGCTCTACGATCCGGCGACCGGCGAGTTCGTGCGCTTCACCGGCACCGCGCTCGAGCGTGCGAAGACGTCGCTCGGTGAAGGACCCGACTGGCAAGACCTGCGGATCTCGCCGACCGGCACCTTGGCGTATCAAGGTGCCGTGTTCACGCCCACGAAGGTCGTGCACGGAGCACCGCTCGACGACGGCAACAGCTCGTGTGGCTGGGCGACCGGAGGCTGGCGCATCGCCGGCATCCGCGAAAAAGCGCCCGCCGCGCCGTGACAGCGATTGCAGCGTCGCCTCGAACGTCTGCGGTCACCGAGCAGATCGAGAACGCGTTGCACGTGAGCGTGTGTAGAGGAACGACACGAGCAAGAGCAGCACCCCGGCGAGCACGAACGTCACGATCCGCTGATCCGGCGACAGCACGCGCAGCTCGACCGTGAGCAAGCGCACCGCCGAGAGCGCGAGGACGACGAATGCGCTCCAGCGATACTGACTACTGCGGAGTGCGAAGCCTGCCGCGAACAGGATCGATGCCGCGACGACCCACGCGATCGTGTGGAACCCGCCTTCGACCGCCGTGATCGCGAGCCGCACCAGGGCAAGCGCGACGCAGGCCACGAGGAGGCGCCTGAGCTCCGAAGTACGATCGTCGGGGGCGTGGACGTGTTCCACCGTGAAGAACGCCAGCACACAGAGCAGCTGCGCGGCCGCGCCGGCGTGCTCGAGGTAGACGTAGCCCTGCAGCAGGACCAGGATCACCAGCGCGAGCCAGCCGAACGCGGGGGCGTTGAAGAGTCGTGCGACGGTGGCCGCGGTCAGCCCGAGGACGGTCCAGCCTGCGATCAGGAACCAGCCCGTCAGCTGTGCCGGCAGCGCCAGAGCGATCGTGATGATCGCGAGCGCACTCTGGAACGCGATGAAGTCACGCGGCGCGCGGCGGATCCGCGCCAGGCCTGCCAGCACCGCCTGGACGACCGCGACCGCGCAGAGAAACCAGAACAGGGCCACCCGCGAGATCTCCTCGAGCTCACTGCTGCCGAGGGCCATCAGGCCGATCCAGTTGAGCAGCGCCAGTGCCATCAACGATCGGACGCGCACGTCGGTGCGGAGCAGCGGCGCGCTCGCGAACAGCAGAAAGTCGACACCTAGAAATGCCATGCTCAAGCCGGGGCTCACGACGTCACTCGCCGCATCGATGACCAGCGTGGCGTGGGTCGAGTACACGGCGATCACCGTCGAGATCGGCACGATCACCCAGCGGTTCGCGACGAGGAAGAAGCCGGCGCCGGCGGCGAGCAGCGTCGTACAGACGAGCGTCAGCACGGTCACCTCAGAGAGCATGCCGGTGTGGAGCCCGAGGAACAGCGCGATGCCGGCGACCGTCTCCGACTGCATCCGATGCGCGGTGATCACGATCGCAGCGATCGCCGCGGCCACCAGCAGGACGCCGATCGCCTCGCTCTCGATGAGCTGCATCGAGGGCACGAAATGCAGCGAGTAGGTGACGAAGTACGCGATCGCGAGCCCACCGCCGAAGATCACCCGACCGAACAGCGTGTGACGACGTGCGATGCGAAGGCCTGCCCAACCGATCGCCACCGCGATCGCATACCCGAGCGCGACCCGGAGGATCGGACCGAGCGCGCCGAAGTACGTGATGATCAGGAGCGCCGTTCCGGTAATCAACGAGACGATGCCGATCCGGCTCAACCAGTACGTACCGAGCGTCGTCTCCATGGCCTCGGCGGCGTCGATCCGCTGCTGGACGCGCTGGCCACGCGACGCGGCGGGAGGGTTGCGGTGCTCGAGCTCGGTAACGCGGGCGTGGAGCGCCGTTACCTGTTGCTCGAGACGTACGATCGGATCGCTCGCAGGATCGGTCGGGTCCACCGGAGCCGGCGCTGCACGGTGCGCGCCACGTTCGGCGCGCAATGATCTCGTGCTGCTAGCGAATCGTCGGGGACCCGGACCCGGGTGCTCGCGTCACGCTACCAACGGTTCGCAGCGCGCAACCACCGACGCACTGTGCGGGATCGCTGTAGCAATGGATTCACGCGTCGAAAGGATGTGGCTTGGGCGCTCACCGCGGCCTGGAACGTTGTGGCGGTGGTAGCGTCGCGCTGGTGATTGCGTCCACCCGTGTTGCCATCGTTCTCGTCGGAGTCGTCGGGCTCCTTGCCCTCGGCTGCGGCGGATCCGAGGCGACGGCGGATGCCGCCACGGACACTCCGCCGAACGCGGATGCGTTCATCGTCGACGTCACGACCAGCAAGGGTGTGTTTGCGCTCGAGGTGAATCCATCGTGGGCGCCCAACGGCGCGGCGCGGTTTCGCGAGCTCGTGGAAGCAGGCTTTTACAACGACGCCCGGTTCTTCCGCGTGGTCCGTGGCTTCGTCGTGCAGTTCGGCATCAACGGAACGCCCGCCACCAACGCGATGTGGAGCAACCGCACGATTCCCGATGACCCCGTCGTGCGCTCGAACACGCGTGGCTACGTCACGTTCGCCCAGAGCTCGGCACCGAATTCACGCACCACCCAGCTGTTCGTGAACCTCGGCAACAACGCACGACTCGATGGGATGCGCTTCGCGCCGTTCGCCGTGGTGATCTCGGGCATGGATGTCGTGGACCGGCTCAATGCCGAGTACGGCGAGGCGCCCGATCAGACGCAGATCAGCGAACAGGGGAACGCATATCTGAACGCGAACTTCCCGCGACTCGATTACATCGTCTCGGCGCAGGTCCGTTAGTCGGAGACGATCCGGCGCGAAGTCGCTGCCACGTCGAGCTCAGCGCCCGTTCAGGAATCCCGTCCGCGGGGTCATTCGATGTCGTCGCTTCGATCGCGCAGACGAAACCCATACCGCGCGGCCAGTCGCGTGAGGTACTGCCGCGACACGCGTGCGAGCCGGGCCGCACCGGATAGGTTTCCGCCCGCGGCGGCCAGCACTCGCTCGAGATAGTCACGTTCGAAGTGCTCGATCGCTTCGCGCCGGGCGTCTTGCATCGCGACGGCACTGCTCTCGTCGATGCCGAGCAGCTCGCGCGTGCTCCGTGCGTCCTTACCGACCGCCAGCGCAGCGATGCGCTCGATCGCATTGCGCAGCTCGCGCACGTTGCCGGGCCATCGGTACTCGCGGAACAACGCCACGATCTCCGGGCCGAGCGTCACCCCGATGTGCGAGGCGAGCTCGTTGGCGAGCAGCGGAATGTCCTCGGGACGATCGCGGAGAGGCGGGATGCGCACGCGCGCGACCGCGAGCCGGAAGAACAGATCTGATCGGAAGCGCCGTGCCCGGACTTCCTCTTCGAGCTTGCGGTTGGTGGCGGCGACGATTCGAACGTCGTGGTGGACTTCCTCATGGGCCCCGATCCGGCGCGAGCAGCGGGTCTCGATCGCGCGCAACAACATCGGCTGGAGCTCCAGCGGCAGCTCGCCGATCTCGTCGAGAAACAGCGTCCCGCCGTCTGCTTGCTCCAGCAGCCCTGGCTGCGCTCGGTCCGCGCCGGTGAACGCGCCGCGCTCGTGCCCGAACAGCGCGCTTGCCATGAGCGTCGGCGCGACCGCGCCACAATCGAACACCACGAACGGGCCTCCGGCACGCGCGCTTCGCTGATGGATCGATTGCGCCACGATCTCCTTCCCGGTGCCGGTTTCGCCCTCGATGAGGATCGTCGCGTCGGAGGGGGCGAGCGCCTCGAGTTGCGCGACCAGGGCTCGCAGCTTGACCGACGCGAACACGAGGCTTCCAAACCGGCCGGCTTCCGCGAGCGGCTTGGTGGTGCGTGTCCGCGCCTTGCGGACCTCGAGTGCGGTCTTGCCCAGCTGGAGCCGCAGCCCATGGACCAGGCGAATGCGCTCGACCGGCCAGCCCTCGAGCAGGACGCCGTTTCTGCTGCCAAGATCCTCGAGGACAAAGCCCTCGCCGACCTGGCGAATTTCGGCGTGTCGCGCCGAGACCGTGGTGTCGTGCAGAACCACATCACACTCGGGACTGGAGCCGATCGAGACGCAGTCGCCGGACAGCGTCCACTTCTGCCCGCGATCGGGACCACCGGTCACGCGAAGCTCGGCGTCGTCGATCTCGACGCGCCCCACCCCGGCGCGGCTTCCCACCTGCGTCGAGATCGCCTTGTTCATCGTGTGATCAGCACCGCACGCGAGCATACGCGCCTGCGCGTCGTCAGCGGTTGACGACCACGCGCGCTTCTTTGCCGGGCTCGATCGCGATGCTGTGGGGCTGCGAGAACCTGCCCAGGGTGGTGAAGAAAACCTTCACACCGTGCCGACCGGCAGCCAGCGGATGGCGATACAGCGGCGTCTGCTCCGCGACGATCTTGCCGTCGACGTACACCGCTCCCCAGGGTGACGACGACACCGAGAGAAAGCCGCCGGTCGTGGCCGGTCGCACGGCTCGGCGCTCGGTCGTTCGCGCAGGCGTGCGAAGTGGGACGCGGGTCGGTGGTGGGGGCGCCACCGGCCTGGCAGCGTCGCTGGGCGGCGGCGTCGCTGGCGCACCGGCATCCGCCACGATGGCTGCGTCGACGGGCGGCACGGCGGCCACGCGGTCGCCGTGCTCGGCGCGCGGCCACTGCCATCCAACGACCGCCGCTGCCAGCACGAGAACCGCTCCGCTCGCCGCGAGCACGAGGCGCCGCGCCCGCATCGGCCGCCGCACGGGCATGGCCTCCGTGCCGGCGAACGGCGGCGGCGGCGTCGCTGTGTCCACCAGCATGGCGAGCTCTGGCAGGTTGTTCGCCGGAGCTCCGGGCGGTCGTACTCGATAGGCGCGCGTGACCGAGGTGAGCGTATCGGTGATCGCCTCGTCCTCGTCTGCGGGCGCGCCGAAGTACCTGGCGACGGTCTGTCCCAGCGTCGACGGCGTGAATTCGGGAAAGTGGCGCGCGAGCACGAGCGCGAGTCGTCGCTCCATTTCATCGGCGGCCAGGAAGCGGTCGCCCGGGCGGGGTGCGGTCGCCCGTTCGACGATCCGGATCAGCTCCGGCACGATGTCAGGGCGTGCCGCCGCCAGCGCATCACCGAGCGCGCGGCCCGGAGCTGGAAGTTGGCCGGTCAGCGCGGTGAAGAGTGTCGCGCCCAGCGAGAAGAGATCCGATCGCTGATCCGCCGCATCGGTGGCGACCTCGGGCGCCGTGTAGCCTGCGGTGCCGCCCACGATCGCCGAGCCGGGCCCGGAGTTGCCGAGTGCGCGCGCGAGGCCGAAGTCACTCAGCTTGACCTCGCCCTGCAGCGAGAGGAGCACGTTGGCGGGCGACACGTCGCCATGCACGAGCAGCAGCGGACGCCCATCGTCGGTGGACGACCGATGCGCATAGTCGAGCGCACGCGCGAGCTCGCGCGCCACATAGATCGCGCTGGCGGCGTCGAGCATCTGGTTCGCCTGCGCGAGCAGCGACGATAGCGTGCGCAGATCGAGGCCGCGCACGTACTCCATGACGACAAACAGCGCGCCATCGGCCGACGAGCCGAGATCGATCACCTGGCAGATGTTCGCGTGGGTGAGCTGGAAGACCAGCCGCGCTTCTTCGAGTAGCTGATCAGGAGACCAGCGGTCGTCCGCCGCGCCGGTCTTGAGGCTCTTGATCGCGACCCGGCGCCGACCCACCCGGGTGACCATCGTTCCCAGGTGGACGACTCCCATGCCGCCTGCCCCGAGCTGATGGTGCACCAGGTACGTGGGCGCCGCTGTGCGAGCATTGAGCATCGTCGACGATGCAGTATAAAATCAATACTCGACGATAGTCCCCATCATGCGACTCTCAGATCGTGTTGACCATGCGTAGCTCTTCTTCAGGGCGGTTCGCTGCGGTCACGGTCGTCGTCGTCGTGTGGTTTGGTGTTCACGCTCGATCCGCAAGCGCCGGCGACCCGCCGCGACAGACCGTTTCAGCGGTCGCGCTGCCTGCGGTGAGCGCGGCGCCCAGCCTCGCGTGGGGCACTGCCGACGCTGTGGCGAAGGCGATCGCGCGCGGGCGAGGCGGCGAGCTCCTCTCACCGGCGCGAGGGGTGGGCACGACCGACTTGACCGCTGCTGCGCTGCGCGCCGAATCGCTCGCGCAATCTGCGGCCTTCGACGAGGCGGCCGCGACGTTCGACCTCGTGCTTCGGCTCGGGGCCGAGCATCCGGGGCGGATCTCAAATCCATCGCTCTACGTACGGGCTCACGTCGGCCGCGCGGAGCTCGCGGTCGCACGCCAGGAGGATGCGCTTGCGCGCTCGCTCGTCGAGCGCTTGCTGACCTACGATGTGGGGTTTCGGCTGTCCGCCACCGCGGCGACCCCGGGGTTACTGGCCTTGTTCGATGCGGTCGTACGCCAGACGGGTTCGCGCCGCCGTCTCGACGTGGCGCTGCTCGGTGCCGCGTGCCGCGACGCGAACCTCCTCGTCGTCGTGCGTTCGCTGGGAGGCGGTGCCTTCGAGGTCGGGCTGTATGACTCGTCGTGCCGAGTGCTCGCCACCACTGATGCTGGCGTGCGCGAGCTTTCCACGGCGGTCGCGCAGCGGCTCCTGTTCGAGGCGTTCGGTTCCGATCCGATCGTGGACACAACGCCAAGCCCTCGGCGTTCCGCGTTTCGCTCACCGTGGTTCTGGGCCGGCACCGGCGCTGCCGTCGCCCTGTCGGTGGCGGCGTGGTTCCTGATCTCGTCCGAGGGCGATCGGTCGATCAACGTAATCGTCCACGGCAACCCGTGAGGCGATCGGTCGACATGGCACAGACTGCGTGGCGCGTGCGACGCGTGATCGGGGCCGCCACCCTGATCGCGATCTGCTCGTGCGACGACGGCGTGCGCGTGGACGTGTGCCCACGGGGCCATCTGGCCGCCCTCGCTGCCTCGCTCGAAGGTGGCGAGCTCGAGCTGATGCTGCACGACGAAGCCGGCGCGGAGCTCGCTCGGCAGCCACTCGGCCGGAGCGGCAAGACGTTCAGCTCCGACGCATGGGACCGCACAGAGAGCATCGAAGTCGTCGGGCGCGACGCCACGGGAACCACGCGGGCGTCCGGTGCCTCCAGCATCACGGGCGATGTCGCGTGCGTGTGTTTGTCGCGTCTGGAAGATGCGGCGGCCGCGTGTGCGAACGTCTCGTGCGTTGCCACCGGAGATGCGTGCAGCTTCTTCGACGCGGCCGGCACCGCGTTGCCAGCGTGCCGGCTCGAAGCCGCGACCCAGGGCAGTTACCGCGATCTCGTGCTCTCTGCCCACCCGCTGATCTATTACCGGCTCGAAGAGACGTCCGGAACCGTCGCGCTCGACGCCGCGGGCGCAAACAACGGGAACTATCACGGAACGATCAACCTGGGACGCAGCGGCGCGCTCGTCGGCGAGACCAGCTCTGCCCTCGAGGTGACCGCGATCGATTCGGGCGTCACCATGCCGCCCATGCAGCCCTGGTCCTCGGACTTCACCGCCGAGCTCTGGTTTCAGCGAGTCGAGGAGCCGGCCACCGACAATGTGATCCTGATCCGCGAGCAGCACATGGTCCGCGGCTTTCGGTTCGGATTTGGTACCAACGGCGTCCTGCGGTTCTGGTGCACCGAATCCGGGTGCACGTCGAGCGACATCATCGGGCTGACGCCGCTGGCGGTGGGCACCTGGCACCATGTTGCCCTCTGGCGCCAGGGTTCGGAGATTCGCATCTACCTCGACGGCGAACAGGAGGCGGCCGGGACGGCTGGCTACATCGCGCAGCTGGCATCGGATCAGGCGTCGTGGGGCTCCTCGCAAGGGAGGCCGAGTCAGGGTCGGTTCGACGAGCTGGCGGTGTATTTGCGCGCGCTCTCACCGGGAGAAATCGCGGCGCACTACGAGGCGGGCGCGAGCGGCATGACCCTCGTCTGCCGGTAGCCCCACACGGATCGGGAGGGGAAACGCGCCCCGCACCCGCACCTGGCGGTTGTCAGGGCGACGTCCGTGGAGCTCGATAACCTCAGGGCTTTCAAACACTTGGTGGACGGCACGCCCATTGCGATTGGGCTCCTCATGCAAGCCATCCACGACCCTCAGTCCCCCGCGAGCACCCACGATCCTCGGCAGTTCAAACGTCGGGCGCGAACGTGGATGGTGCTGCTCGCGCTGGTGCCCGGCTGCATCGCCGATGACCCCGCCGACATCGACACGTCCGAGGTCGCGCTCACGGTCGGCGCCGGCCAGTTGAAGATGGCGGTCGGGGAAAGCACGGAGGTCCATGCGTCCGTCTCGACCGCCAGCGCCACGGCCCTGTACACGCTCGGGTACAAGAGCAGCAGCACCGCGGTGGCAACCGTGACGAGCGACGGCGTGGTGAAGGCGGTCGCCAACGGGCAGGCGACGATCACGGTGACGGCGACCCTGCTCGAGACCGGCACCACGGCCTCGGCGTCCGTCGCCGTGATCGTGGGCGACGGAACGGCACCGAGCGACTGGACCTTCTGCGCCAACGAGAACGCGCCGTGCGCCTTCTCCGGAACCAAGGAGGTGCGCTACGGCGCCAACGGCACCTTCACGACGCCGGCGACCTTCTCCGGGGGCGTCTCCTGTACCAACACGGTGTTTGGCGATCCGGTGGTCGGAGCCACGAAGTACTGCGAGACGCGGGACACGTCGACGACGCCGACCGGCACCGTCGTGCCGACGCCCACGAACATCGCCAACGGCGCGACCGTGAGTCTGCAGTGCGGCACGACCTATCAAGGCGCACTGAACCTCAACGGTAAGTCGGACGTCACCGTCAAGACCGTGGGCACCTGCGGCAAGGCCAGCATCACGCCCGGGGCCGCCGTCACCGGGTGGACCGTGCACCAGGGCGCTATCTACTCCGCTCCGATCAGCTTTGTTCCGGTGCAGGTCGCCGTCGATGGCACACCGGCGAGCGCGGCGCACTGGCCGAACGCACCGTGGGCGACCAGCACGAGCTCCCTACCCAGCACCGATCTGAACGGTGCCACCCTCGTCTACCGGGACAACGACTCGGTCATCAAAACGCAACTGCTCACCAGCAACAGCGTCAGTACCGCAAAGCCATTCTACGTCGAAGGCAAGCTGTGGATGCTCGACAGCCCAGGCGAGTGGGCGGTGCAGAATGGCCGGCTCTACCTGTGGGCGCCAAATGGCCAATCGCCGCAAGGCCGGGTGTGGGCCGCCGCGGCGATCAACGGCATCAACGCCGATTACTCGACCCGCATCAGTGTCGAGAACGTCCGGATCTTCTCGGCGTCCAACGGCATCAGCGCCAACACCTCGGTCAACCTGAAAGTGATCGACTCGGAGATCGTCAATAGTGCGCTGGACGGGATCTGGGCCAGTGGCAGCGAAGGCCTGACCGTCACTCGGACCAACGTGTCGAACGCACGCGCCAGCGGCATCGACGGCTGGTACTGGGTGGTCGGCGCGACCATCACCGACTCGACCGTGAGCAACACCGGCATGGTGGGCATGCCTACTCCGACCGGCGCCGGCATCTTCTTCGGCGACGGCTCGGGCAATCGGATCGATAACGTCCGCGTGACCAACTCGTCCTATCACGGCATCAGTGTGCTCCATAACCGGGACACGACGGTGATCAACAGCCTCATCGACGGCGCCTGCGTACGGCTCACGGATTGCGGCGGGATCTATACCGGCGCGCGGGACCAGCTGCCGCTGACCTTGAAGATCCAGAACAACACCGTCCGCAACGTCCTCGGCACCCAGGGGATCGCGATCTACCTCGATGACTTCTCCAACGGCGTCACCGTCACCGGAAACACGATGTCCAACAACACCAGGGCGATGGTGCTCCACAATGCATTCAATAACGTCATCACGACCAACACCTTCACGTCGAACAAGATGACCCAGCTGGCCTTCGGGCAAGACAGCCCAGGAGCGATTCGCAACAACCAGGTGAATCACAACACGTTCAACTCGACCAATGGCGAGCACACCTACAACCTGGAGACCGGCAGCAACCTCAAGACGTTCGCCACCATCGACTACAACACGTACACGAGTAACAACGTCGGCGTGTTCGGCCGGACCTGGGATGGCAGCTCGCCAGGCGTGACGACCAGCTACACCGCGTGGAAAGCCTGGTCGGTGCAGGATGCTCATTCGACGATGAATGGCAGCCCCTAGGGCGAGTTACGAGCTGGTCCGGTCACGTGAGCGTGTGTAGAGGAACGACACGAGCAAGAGCAGCACACCGGCGAGCACGAACGTCACGATCCGCTGATCGGGCGACAGCACGCGCAGCTCGACCGCCAGCAAGCGCACCGCCGAGAGCGCGAGGACCACGAAGGCGCTCCAGCGATACGGACTACTTCGGAGTGCGAAGCCTGCCGCGAACAGGATCGATGCCGCGGCGACCCACGCGATCGTGTGGAACCCGCCTGGGACCGCCGTGATCGCGAGCTGGACCAGGGCGAGCGCGACGCAGACACGAGGAGGCGTCGGAGCTCCGAAGGACGATCGTCGCGCGCATGGACGCTCGCTGATCAGCAAGATCGTGGAGCTACGGATGTGTCGCTACTTGACGGCAACGCCGGCGACGTAGCGCTGAACGCTGGTGACGCGGCGAGGCTTCGCGTCGATGTTGAGCCAGGCGCCGACCTTGACGTCGTTCTTGTACTCCCCGAATTCGTACGCGTATGGCTTGCCGCCCCGGTAGTACGCGCGGCGAAACGTGCCCTGCTTCTTGCCCTCCACGTTCACGACCCGCGCGGCGATCGAGATCGTTCCGTCCGACTCGTAGTCGAGCCAGATCTTCTGCCCGTGCTCGAGTCCGGCCTTGAAGTGGATCGTTGACTCGAGCCGCCCGCGCTGGTCCCACTTCTCGAAGAGCCCATGCTTCTCGCCGGCGAGCATGCGGCCGCGCTCGCTGATCACGCCGTATGGATGGACGAGCTCGTCTTCCTCGGAGGCGTGCTCGAGGTACGGGCCCTCCTCGACAAACGCACCGGTCTTGGCGTCGAACGTTCCGCATTGCCACCGTGGGGAATAGACGGACCACTCACCGCCGTCGAACTCGAATACCGAGCGCCGCGCCTGCATCCCCGCCGGGCAGTCGAGCTTCGCGATCCCACCTCCCGGCGCGTTGAACGCCTTGCGCATCCACCGGACCTGCTCGCCGGTGTCGGGCATGGTGTCCGCGATCGCCATGCAGGAGGTGCCGTCGCCGCTGTTGCAGCCCTGCTCGAGGAGAGCGCGACGCGCCTTCGGATCTTTGATCCCTGCCACGAGCGCACTGCACGCACGGCCATAGCCGGCAGCACAGCTCGTGCGCAGCTGGGCAGTGTTCGGGGGCTTCTTGAGCCTGGCGCGAATCGCCTCGACGTCGACGCAGCCGGCGTGGAAGCCGAGCGTGCAGGCCTTCGCGAGCGCGATCTCCGCACCGACAAGGTCGAGCTCGAACTTCGGTTCTGGCACCACCGGGTTGTCGGCGCCGCCGCGGGCGAGCATCCAGCCGAGCCGGAAGCAGCTCGCCGCCGAGCCGCCGTCGCAGGCCTGCATGCACCCGTCCTTGTCATTGCGATCACACAGGACGAGCGCCGGAGTCGGGGCGGGCTTGCGCGCCTGGACGAGGACGAGCTTGGAGAGATCGATATCGAGGCTCGCGGGGACACGCGGTGCTGCGGCGGCGGTGGCTCCGAGGAGCACGACGAGAACGACGGAGCGCATGGGCGGAGTGGTAACACGTGGCGCCGACGCCGAGTATCGCGTGCGCGGGAGCGGGAGCGGGTCGCGTCGCGAACGATCGACGCCACCGACGCGACCGCGATCCCGCCGCGAAGAAGGTGACGCTCGCGCAGCTGCGCAGCGGCGTCGCGAACGAGCGGACCATGAGCGACTGCATCGCGACGCTCGCGAGCGTTGCGCAGCGGCGCTCGGTCGGCGCCGACCTCGGTGGAAGGCCAGCACTCTGACGGCTCTGCTTGGCATCGCAGACCGCCTCACCTCAGCGCCGCATCCACCTTCTGCGCAAGCCGCGTCATCTGTTCGGTCTTCGAGGCTGCGGTGAACGTTGCGGGTCCGGTCGACCGTAGCGTGAGGTCGAGGCGGAGGTCACCGTGACGCCAGGAGACGCGGACCAGCAAGGGAGTGGTTTCGATCATGCCCGCGCCACCGACCTGAACCTCCTCGAGCGTGCGTGTGTCACGCGCGTCCACGTAGGGCTTTCCGTTGACCGTGATCTTGCTCTTCTTCACGATGGTGAACGGACCGATCTGGTCCTGAACCTCGAGACGTAGCGAGCGGCGCGAAGGATCGGGAAGATCGATCTCCCAGGCGCACGCGCGGGTACCCGCTTGCTGCTTGACCGCCGGCCGACCCAGCAGAGCGGTTGCGTCGCTCTCGGTGACAAGGCTGCAGGGATCGAGATCGGCCTGCTTCGGGACGGGCGCTGCACGCTCGCAACCCGCACACGCGAGTGCACAAGCTCCCATCCACCCGACGCGCCACATGCGTGAACTCTACACCACCACCACGAAGCTACTCTGTCGCAGGCGGCGACGCGGGGAACGAGAACTCCACGGCGACGAGCTGCCAGGCCTTCGCCTTGGTCTGCTCGTAGATGCACAGCACGCGGTACGGCGTGGGACTCGCGGTCGGCTTGCCCGCGGGCCTCGCGTCGACGTTCGCGGCGACCCACGCCACGGTCTTCGATGCGGTCGTGCCCGCGGCGATGCCGTCGCGGATGGTGAGCGCGAGCTTCCAGCGCGCGAGCGTGGCGGCGACCTTCGCTCCACCGACCGTCTTCTGGTTCGGCGCGCTGCCGATCAAGATCGCGTCCTTGCGCTTCGAGATGCTGGCCGCGAATTGCTTCGGATCCGCGAGCGATGCCTTGAACAGCTCGACCGCTTCGCGGGCACCCTCGTCGATCCGCGACGGGATCGGCGGAAGCGTCGTGCCGCCGGCGACGGCCTTCGCGAGCGCCTTGTCGGGGATCGCGATCGCCGAGTGCACGGTGACCGGGTTCCACGTCTTCCCCACCTTCTCGAGCAGAAGCAGCGTGATCACCGGCGGGTTGATCTTCGGCTCCTCGCAGTCCGCGACCGTGCCCGTTAGCCCCGCGCACTGCCAGGCGCGATGCACGCGCATGCCCGCCCATGCCGCGGTGCCGTCGGTCGAGGTCGCGATCGTTGGCTCCCGGACGTCGACCAGCTCGAAGAAGTCCTTGGTCGTGTCCTGCCACGTCGCGGCGTCGGCGTGGACGCCTCGGCTGTCGATGCCGAACCGCACCGGCGGCTGGGCGCCGTCTTGATCGAAATGCCGGAGCGCGTTCGCCACGTCCTTCTTCGATGGCCCCGCGTCCGCGAGCATCGGTACAAGCAACACCGCGATCCACACCAGTCTGGTCACCGTGGCGACCGTACCGCAGACGCAGCGCCGGTAGAGGGGCAGACGGACGCGCCGTCGTAGCGTTCGCCGCTCGACGCGACGTATGGCGGTCGCGACACGGATGTACGACCATGAGGTCGTGGCGTCCTCTGGAGCATTCGCGATCGCGGCATGCCTGGTGTGGGTGTGCTTTGGGGTTGGCTGCGACCGTGCTCGTACGTGGACACGCGACTCGACATGCCTCACGCCGACGAGCCCCTCCCGCCGTAGCGGGTAGCCCGCATCTTCATGGTTGACCCAGCTCACGCGATCTCTCATCCCTTGGACGTCTTGCAGAACCGCTTCGTCGAGTGCTCGAAGTCCCTGGGTTCGTCGTGCACCGCGAGTGCGCGGGCACAGGGCCTGATCCTCTCTTCTTGACGGTCCCGCGCGCTGGCTCCCTCGCGGCTCTCGGGGCACGCTGCGCCATGCGTCCCATCGCGCTCACGATCGCCGGCTCGGATCCATCGGGGGGCGCCGGGATCCAGGCGGACCTCAAGACGTTCCATCAGCACGGCGTCTACGGCATGGCCGTGATCACGCTGCTGACGGCGCAGAGCACGCGCGGGGTCACGCGCGTCCACACCTGCGCCGCCGATCTCGTGCTCGAGCAGCTCGACGTGGTGCTCGAGGACATCGTCCCCGGCGCGGCGAAGACCGGAGCGCTCGGCACGGCGGCGATGGTGAGCGCGATCGCGGAGCGCGCGCGGCACTTCACGTTTCCGCTCGTCGTCGATCCGGTGATGATCAGCAAGCACGGGATCCTCCTCCTCGAACCCGACGCCCAGGCCGCCATCGCGACGGAGCTGATGCCGCTCGCCACCCTGTTCACGCCGAACACCCACGAGGCCGCCGCGCTCGTCGGACGCGAGGTCCGGACCCTCGAACACGCGCGCGCCGCCGCCCGCTCGCTGATCGATCGCGGCGCCCGCGCCGTCCTCGTCAAGGGAGGCGGCCTGGCCGGCGCGCCGATCGACGTCCTCGCGACGCGCGATGGCACTCTCGTCGAATTCGCCGCCGATCGGATCGAGACCCGCCACACCCACGGTTCGGGATGCACGTACTCGGCCGCGATCACCGCCCAGCTCGCGCGTGGGCTCGCGCTTGACGAAGCGATCCGCGTGTCGAAAGCGTGGCTGTCCGAGGCGCTACGCAGCGCGCCCGGGATCGGTGGCGGCGTCGGCCCTGTCGATCACTTCGCGGAGATCCGCTCCCTGCCGCGCTAACTGCGCGCACAAGCTGCACCTCCAAGGGCGGCGGCTACCGGATCGAGAAGCGAGCGGTCGTCACGAGCTTGTCGCCATAGCTGACCTCGACGCGATACGTGCCGACGGGCCAATCGTTGGTGGGCTTCGAGAGCTTGCTATTGACCACGTAGTTCCTCATGCCCGGCTGAGCGTCCTTGACGGACTCGTTCAGCGTCGCGATCACCGTGTTGGCAGGAGCAGTGGCACCGACGTCCTCCGCAATCCACTTGATGACGTAGGTCCCGCCTTTCTCAGGCAAATCCTTCGTCTTGTAGGTCATGTGCACCACGGGGACGTTTGCCGCAAAGTGATCCGTCGGGTCGAGACATACGTCCTGCTTGAGATCGGTGCACGTGAAGGTACCCATCTGCTCCGGGACGATCGCACTACCTTCGGCGGGCTTGTCTCCCGGCTCTGCCGTCTTGGACTCGGGTTGCTTCGATTTGCAGCCCGCCGAGATCGCGACGACCCCGACGACCAACCAGATCTTGTGGAGCATGCGTCGACGTTACACCTCCGCACGGCGTGCGGTGCGAACGACTGCGCCACGAGGTGTGTGGTCCGTCAGCCCCAGAACCAGCGGCGCGTACGAACCGAACGTACGCATGGGCCAGAACGCGCAGCGCCGCTGGGTTGACTGGAGACGGCTCGGCTCGTGATATCAGTCCGCGTGCGCTGGCCCTCCCTCGCCCTCCTCGCCGCATGTGCGTCGTCTCGTCCGCCGGCTGGGACGGGTCCTGACTACCGCCCGGTCCCGACGAGCGCCGCCCCGCCGCGAGCCACGCTGTACGCCGACTGCCTCGCCGATGCGATTGCGAATAAGCGCTACGCGAAGGCCGGTGACGAAGATACCGACGTTCTCGTGTTCACCTGCACCGGCGCACCGGCGCGCGCCTTCTTCGACGGCCTTGCTGCATGGAGCGCGCAGATCGGCTCGGAGTTTCAGTCCGGCGGCCAGACGTATCGGTCGACGGCGCGTGTCCAGCGCGACCTGTTCGGCGTCGACTACTGCTCTGCCGATGCGTGCGTGGTCACGCTCAACGCGGGCGCGTTCGTGCGCTGAGGTTCGTCGCGTGGTGCACTTTGCGCCAGCAGCCGCCGCTTCGTTTCCGATCGGCCGCGTGATGAAGTGCTAGCTCGATGTTGCGCCACCTGATGCTGCTGGTGCTGGTTGCGTGCTCGTCGAAGACGGACGCTCCCGCCCCGGCTCCCACGCCCGCGCTCAGCTTCGTGCCCGCTGAGCTAGCGAACCAACTTGCCGGCGCGAACCTCGTGCTCGCGGTCAATTTCGAGCGGACGGATCTGAGTCCGCTATTGCTCGTGGACTGGCTGCCACCCAACGCTGGTTGTGCACGCGATCTGGTGAGCTCACTCGGGGTCGCCGTGTTTTTGATCTCGGCAGATGCGTCTGCGACCACCGTGCACGCCACGAAGCTGCCAGAGCGGGAGACGCGAGCGTGCCTCGATCAGCTGATGCCTGTGATCGGCGGAGCGACAGGGGTCGGCCCAGACGGCAGCTACGAGCTGCGGGTTGGGGAACACCGGTTCTCACTGACCTGGAAGAACGGCGTCGTCACCGCGGGTCGGCAGGGGGCGCCCGCTGTGGGCCGTGGTGCGCCCAGCCCGGAGATGCGCACACTCATCGGCCATGTTCCGGCGACGGCGAACGTCTTCTACCTTGCGATGGCGTACCCGGACCACAAGATCAAGAACCTGATCGGATGGGCCCAGATCGTCGGGGATGCGATCGAGATGCAGATGCGGGCGGAGGGCACCGAGCCCGGCGTCGTTCAGCCGTGGCTGCAGACTTTCATCGACGATTTCAACGCAGGCGCCGAGGCAAAACACATTCCGGTCGACCACCGCTGGTTCAACGGGACCCTCGCCGAGCCCGTGGGAAAGATCGAAGGCCGGCTCCCCATGTCGGTGTTCGCCGCCGCGTTTCAGGGCCGGTGATCGCACGCGCTGCGAAGGTACTCGGATCAACAGGAACGCGACCAGGGCCGAGCATCGCGTGCACGCCCCCGCCGGCCATCGCGAACCAGCTGCTGTTTGGGAAGCAGAGACGTTGAGGGCGGCCCGTGCATCCAACCGTGGTGTCCGTTCATACGCCGCCCACGCCCGTCATCGTCGCGCCCGGGGCGCGCGTGGCCTTCCTTGCCGGCTCGATCGAGATGGGGACCGCGACCGACTGGCAGGCCGCGCTGATCTCCGAGCTCGGTGATCGCGACGTCGAGATCCTCAACCCGCGACGCAACGAATGGGACGCGAGCTGGCGCCAATCGATTGACGAACCGCGCTTCCGCGAGCAGGTCGAATGGGAGCTCGATGGCCTCGACCGCGCCGATGTGATCGCCATGTGGTTCGCACCAGAGACCCGTGCGCCGATCACGCTGCTCGAGCTCGGCCTGTATGCGCGCAGCGGCAAGCTGGTCGTCGGATGCCCGGACGGGTTCTGGCGCAAGGGCAACGTGGAGATCGTGTGCGCGCGGGTCGGCATTTCGCTCGCCGACACTTGGGGCAGCTTCGTGACCACCGTGCTTCGAGCGCTCGACAATCACAGCGAGGCTCCAGGGCTCGAGGAGACCGCCATCTGAACACCCACGAGGCCGCCGCGCTCATCGGACGCGAGGTACGGACCCTCGAACACGCGCGCGCCGCTGCCCGCTCGCTGATCGATCGCGGCGCACGCGCCGTCCTCGTCAAGGGAGGCGGCCTCGAAGGCGCGCCGATCGACGTCCTCGCGACGCGCGATGGCAACCTCGTCGAGTTCCCCGCCGACCGGATCGAGACCCGCCACACCCACGGTTCGGGATGCACGTACTCCGCCATCGGCCGGGCACACGTATCGATCGACGGCGCGTGTGCAGCACGACCTGTTCGGCGTCGACTACTGCTCTGCCGATGCTTGCGTGCTGACACTCAACGCCGGCGCGTTCGTGCGCTGAGGTTCGTCCTCGACGTCGTCGACGAGCTGGACGCGCCTTGCGAGGGGAAGTCCCGACGACGGCTCCGCGGCTTCCGTACGGCGAGGCTCCCGATCAGGCCGAGATCAACGCACAGCGGAACGCACGTGAACGCCATCGTTCCGCGACTCGAGAAGATCGTCGCGTTGCAGCTTGGCCAGGTGGACCCGTACGCAAATCCTTCGGGTATGAAGGGGCGTTCCATGCCCGCTTACCCCGCTCTTCCCGCTGACCTGTGGCGCGTGCCCGTCTACGTACCGTACCTCCAGCCCAAGCTCACCCAGCGCGCGGTCGTGTCTGCGGAGAAAAAGCTCGGCATCAAGCTCCCTCGCGCGTACCTCGACCTGCTGCGGATCCAGAATGGCGGCTACCTCCGGCTGACGTCGATCTCGCCCAATCTCGCGCCCGTGGACTGCATCGCCGGCATCGGTCCTCGGTTCCCGTCGCTCCTCGACAAGGACTGGGACGACGTGAAGAAGTACATGCGCGAGGAAGGGATTCGAAAGCCCGCCCGCATCGACGCGCTGGTTCCGTTCTGCGGTGACGGACACTTTCACTACTGCCTCGACTACCGGAGGTGCGGTCCGCTCGGCGAGCCCAGGGTCTCGTACATCGACATCGAGAGCTTCGATACCGACAAGGTCGTCGCCCCGACGTTCGACGCCTTCCTCCGCAAGCTCCGTCCTTCCGGCATCACCGTCGCCATCGGCATCGAGACCACGGCGAAGATGGCCACCGTCGCCGCAGCGATCTCGAAGACGAGCCGCTACTCGTTCGAGGCGCAGGGTGATCAGGACCACGGCTACCCGCTGTTCCGCGCCAAGCTTCCTGGCGCCTCGAACTGGGCCTTCCTGACACCCAACGTGGTGCGCCGCGGCTTCGTGCGCAGGTCCGACGCGAAGAACGAGAAGATGCGAGACGAGCCCGCCGACAACGTCGAGCGGTTTCCCGAGCACCCGGACTGCAACTACTTCGTCACGGCCGACTTCGGAACCGCTGCTGGCGGCAAGCTATCGCGCGCGATCGAGAAGCTCCCGTACCTGTCGCGCCGCGTCCGTCTTGTTGACTAGGTAACTGCCGGGAACGTCACCCCCGGTGCGGAAACGTCACCGTTCGCGCCGCTCATGACCCGCCCGTGATCACGCTCGGTCCGGGTCACCGAGTCGGCTCCCGTTGCGCATGGAAATCCGCGGAGGCTCAGTCAGTCCGCGGTCGCGTCGGGCTCGGTGATCGTCATCTTTGGTCGACCGTTCTCGATCGACATCTTCATCGTGTATGTGATCGCGGTCCCATCACAGTCGAGGTCTCCCGTCGCCGTCGCCGTCACCGTGGCGCCGTCGCTCTCGTACGTGTAGCGGAACTGGTTCGGTTCGATCATGGCGAAGTACAGCCGAGCCCAGAGCGTATCGGCCGCCCAGTCGGATTCCCAGACCGTGCACTTGTTGCCCGGGCCCTTGCAGCAATCGCGGGCTGGCGTTGGTCCTGCGGTGCCCTTCGGGAACTCGTGCATGTCGTCGAACAGAACCTCGATGGACCTGGCCATCCGCTTGAGCTCGACCACGGCTTCGACCCTCTTGCTGCCAGACGCGAAGTCGCTGAACGAGGCGCTCCAGCAGGTCTCGATCGCTGCGTCACCCTGCGCATCGAGGACGCACTTCATCAGCGCGTCGTCCTTGTTGGCAGGATCGCCCTTGCTCTTTCGGCACGTCTCGACGACCTGTTCGAGGTGCGCATCCGTGAGCTTCTTGCCGGGCCCCTTCATGCCAAGCAGGTAGGTTCTGGATTTGTCCACGAACCGCTGGCAGTCGTCCTGTTGTTTCTTGCAGCCCGCGATCACCAGCGCGGTCAGGACCAGTGCTCTGTACATTCACCACCGTTACCTCGGAACGGTGCCTGACCGCACGGTCCGAACGCTGCAGCAACCTCGGCAAGCCTCCGACCGTCCGCGAGTAACCGTTCAGGGTGGTGTTGGACCGTCGATTGCGGTGTGCAACTGGATTGCATGACGGACTACGAACTGGCCGAACAGATCGAACAATTCGCACGCAACCACATCGAGATGACTCGCGCGACTGCGGCGCGAGCGGGCGACGGTCCGAATCGCTACTTCGGGCTCGGTCACCTCGAGCTGTTCGGTGCGTCCGCGGCCGCGTTCCGGATCGGCGAGCATCCGTTCTTCGGACCTCGTGGTGGACGTCGATCTGACCGCGTTGATCGAGCTGGTCCTCGAGGAGCTGCACGAGCGGCTCGGCAACTCCTCGTCATGAGCACGTACGGGAGGTGCTGCGCTGCCGCTGCGGCGACTACGTGGTCACCGCGGGGACTTGAACTGGTTTAGGGCTGAAACAGAACATCGAGACGGGACGCGACCTTGGCCTGTTTGCCCTCGAGATGCAGCACTTCGAGTTCCTCCCGCTTGCCCGCCGCTTCCGTCGCTGCCCGCCCGTTTCCCCCAGGTCACGGCCACCTGATGGCAACGCGAGGGCGGACTTCTTAGCTCTTGATCACTTGAGAGAGGAGAGCGACTTCACGATCGTCTCGCAGGCCTCGGTCATCTCCGCTGTCTGGCTTGCCGGCGCCTGGCCGGTGACGATCACGACGGTCTCCTTGCCGAGGACTCCGTAGTGGTGCCGCTGGCGCCAGGTCTGACCGTCGTGCTGGTACTCGAGCATCATCCAGATCTGACCGTCGAGATCTCCCTGGTCCACGATCGTCTGGCCAGCCCCGACCAACTGCGGCGGCGTGGGCAGCTCCTTCGAACCCTTGAGCGGGCCCCGGAGCATGATCATCGCCCCATTGGTCCCGATCAGCTCGAACGGCGACCGTGTTCCGGGCTCGGTCGATACGAGCTTCCAGTTCTTGGGCCAGGCAACCCGGTAGGCGGCCGTCTGGATCGACCAGCTTTTCTCGGTGGGGCCGGCGCCCGCGCTGCCCACCTCCGAGACGTCCTTCATATCGGCGCCAAGCGTGATGGACGTGCCGTCGGATCCGCTGCGGTAGGTCCACAAGCCGTCGCCAGCTTTTCCGCCGGGCACGACCTGAAACTCCTTCTTGAGCGGCCCGCCAGCGACGGTCTTGCCCGGCGCGAGAAGCGCATTCTTCAGTCCGCGCCCGCCCGGGTGGGCCAACACCACCGCATCGTCCACCGGGCTTTGCTCGCCCAGCCGATTCATCTCAAAGGGGGCCAGGAGCTCGAACGTGACGCCGTAGCCGCTGACCGCCACCTGCCGCTGGCTCATCTTGGCCTTTCCCGGCCCAGCACAAGCCTGCGCCGCAACGACTAGCAGCGCCGCGAGAATGATCGGCATGGCCCTCATGCCGGCCGAGATATCACACGGGAAACGAAAGAAGCGGCCGGGTTCTGGGGACCTCTGTCCCCGCGGCTGGGGCCGGCTTGTCTTGAACCTCGATAGCAGGATGGACCGGCGCCCCGACCGGGGTTGATTTCGACATCGTTGACTCGCACCACCTCACCGTCGAGGACCTCGCGTCGGACAACTCTCGGACTGACCGCGACTTCCGAAGCTGCTGCACTTCTGACCGATTCATCAACCCCGGTCGGGGACGCTCTCCTCCGCAAGCTCCGCCCCTCCGACATCACCGTCGCCATCGGCATCGAGACCACGGCGAAGATCGGCACGGTGGCCGCCGCGATCTCGAAGGCGAGCCGCTACACGTTCGAGGCGCAGGGTGATCAAGACCACGGCTACCCGCTGTTCCGCGCCAAGCTTCCCGGCGCTTCGAACTGGGCCTTCATGACACCCAACGTCGTGCGCCGCGGCTTCGTGCGCAGGGCCGACGCGAAGGACGTGAAGGTGCGGAAAGAGCACGCCGACCAGGTCGAGCGGTTTCGCGAGCACCCGGACTGCAACTACTTCGTCACGGCCGACTTCGGGACTGCCGCCGGCGGCAAGCTATCGCGCGCGATCGAGAAGCTTCCGTACCCGTCGCGACGCGTCCGCCTCGCCGACTAGGTAGCTGTCGGACAAATCTCGGACCAGCGTGGCGCCGGCGAGCCGAACCATGCGGCACTGCATCGCGACCTGCGCGTACACCTGTGTGACACAGCACTCCGCGCTCTAGAGAACGCACGGACATAGGTGACTCCCCCTCAAAAACGTTTCCGCGGAAACGTTTTCGTCCGGTTCTCGCACGAGATCGGCGCGTCAAGGGGCGCGCACCTACCGCCAGAGCGTCACGCATGCGATCGATGCAGCGACGCATCACGCGTTCGCGTCTCTCGTTCGGTGCGACCTCGACGGCAGCTACGTGCGCTGTCGCTGGAAGATTTGATTCCGCGCCGCCCAGATCCGTGTCCCGTGAGACAGCGTGGTGGGAACCGATGGAACACTGTGGAGCGTGCCGCTCAGGCGCTCCTCCTCGACACGGTCGACCGCGATCCACCAGCCTGCGTTGATCTGCGTGGGCCGACCGCCTTCACCGACGGTCGTCAGTCGCACGACGATCTTCGCGAAGTCGCCGACCGCGATGTCATCCTCGCATGGTGGTTTGCCGGCCTCGTCGACGGTGGCCAGCTCCCAGCCGTGGATGGCGAGCGTGGCCACGAAGGGGGCCCCGAGCGGTTGCTCGTCGTCACGATGCGCCTCATCGGAGCGCCAGCGTGTGACTTGCTGCTGCGTGGCGCCTTCGCGCTGCAGCGTCGCGAGCGGGTGGTCCGTCAGCATGAACGTGACGCGCCGACCGACAGACCCGGGAATGATCTGCACGGCGGCACCGAGAAGCGGTGCCAGCAGCGCGCATTGATTCGCGATCCTTCCGTGCGTGGCATCCTCGCACATGGCCCAGAGACCGACCGCGAACTCCTCCGACGTGCCCGCGATCGGAATGCGAAGGGTGCCCCGCACGTACCGCCGGCCCTCGATGCGGATCGCGTCGTCCGGCTCGCTCTCGTCGGCGATTCCGCCCACAACGGCGAAATCGGGCCAGCGAAACGCGAGCTCGAACTGGACGTGCTCCTCGCCACAACGATCGCACAGGTACGAACCCATCGCGTCGACCCGCTCGTTGACGTACTCGCTCACCTTCTGTTCGAGGTCGACTTCGAGCGGCTTCTTCTTGCGGAACCACGGCATGGTCTTTGTCCGGACGGTGGAGTGGCTGCGATAGTCGCATGCGCAAGGAAACTCATTCGACGATGAAGGCGCACCCTGAGCGCAGCCCCGCGTTTCGTGACACGGTCAGCCGGATGGGGCTCGGTATCGACGTCACCTACGGACCACAGGCTCCCGAGTGGGAGACGGTGTTGGTCCAGGTACGTGACATCGACGATGCGCTCGCACTGTCGAGCATGTTCGAGTATCGCGACGACGTGCTGTTCGCGAACGATCTGCCGGCCGACGCACTGGTCACGGGTGCCGCTATCCTCAGCGAGCGCGGCTTCGCGAGCTTTCTCGCGGATCACCTGAGCTCGCTCGACGGCGCACGATGGACGTACACGGATCTCTATCGGCCGACGCGTGGCATCGATGGAGCGCAGGACCGCGTCGACTCACTGGTGGAGCGGTGTCGCGGGGCTGGCGTCGAGTTGCATCATCGGCCGCAGCCGCTTTTACCGGCCGCGCCCCGACCGGGGTTGATTTCGGCACCGTTGACTCGCACCACTCACCGTCGAGGACCTCGCTTCGGACAAATCTCGGACTGACCGCGACTAACGAAGCTGCTGCACCTCTGACCGATTCATCAACCCCGGTCGGGGACGCTCCCGGTCTCGCAGGCTCGTTCGCTACGTTCGTTTCCGATGGAGGAGCTGAAGCGCTCGGTTCCTGATCGCCTTGTTTGCACCGTCCTTGGCGAGTCGCTTCAGGTGATCGATGCCCAGCTCACTACGTTCGAGCAGCACGAGGTGGACCGGCCCATCACCTGACTCAATCGCGTCACTGATCGCCGCGGGAGATTCCGTGGCCAGTGCTCGAAGTAGTCGTATTCTGGTGACGACCCGATCAAAGGCTGGGTTGACGGCCCGTGACGCGACCAGCTCGAACTGCCGCTCGGTGAGTCCGCGAAACCTGATCAGGGCGTGGGCGAAGGTGGGTCGAAGCGATGATCTGGGTCGAGCTCCCCGAGCTGCAGGATCGTGGAGACGTCATCGTCAGAAAGCACCGACCTTCCGTCGAGGAAGGAGACCAGGGTTGCATAGCGATAGTGTTCGAGATGCGGGTCGCCGTGCTCGGACTCGAGCTCGCGGACCTGATCCAGCAGTGAAACGCGACTGAGCACACCGCCGTCGATCCAGAGCCGTCCATAACCAAGCCGCTGGAGCGCGCTTTCTTCCTCCGCCGACAGCGCTGGAATCTTCATTCGGTGAGTCGGTCGGCTACGGTGGGGATGGATAGCAGCGCCCGCGCAGCACGCTGATGAGGTCCTTTTCGTTGTTGACGAGGACGTCGACTTGACCGTCGCGGTCCACGTCTCCGGCAGTCACGGTCGTTGCCCCACGGCCGGCGTCGAAATACATGGGCGGAGAGAACGTCCCGTCACCGTGGCCCAGCAGTACGAAGATCAGGGACGACGCCGGCGACGCCCTCGTCCCGACGATATCGAGCTTCCCATCACCATCGAAGTCAGCGAACGCTGCGCTGGTAAACGCGGGCCTCTCCTCGGTAAGAATCGGCGGCGCGAGGGTGCCGTCACCGTTGTTCAACAACACGATGAGCTCGTGGTGGGCGCTGATGAGATCCGGCTTTCCGTCGTCATTGAGGTCTCGGACCAAAAAATTGGCGCCTCCTGTCGACAGCGTCGTGGTGGTGGGCGGGCTGAAGGTTCCATCGCCGAGCCCGCGTCGGATATCGAGATCGATGCCATCGTGAATCACCACGAGATCCAGCTGGTGGTCGTCGTCAAGGTCCATCACGGCGACTCCGCCCACACGCTCGTGTTCGAACAACTTGATGCTCGGGGCAAATTCTCCAGCGCCCAGGCCGCGCACGAACTGCACGTTCTCGACGTTTGTGCTCGATTCGTAACCCAGGATGACGAGGTCGGTCACGTGGTCACCGTCGATGTCCCCGGTCACGCTCGCGCGAACCGCGCCCAGGAGCGGAAAGGATGGCGCTCCGACCAACCATCCGTCTCCGCTGTTCAGTAGTGCCTGTCCACCACTAGAACTAGGAGTGTATCCGAACACGACCACGTCTTGGCGGTTGTCTTGATTGACGTCGAGCAGCTTCCTGGAAATAGGGAGGACGTCCATCGCGAAACGATCCGTCATCGCAGACAGTGCGCCGCTGGCCGTCCCGGGAGTTGCCACCACGATCGGCACGTACTGCGCCGACTGGTCCTGGTATCCGATCCCGATGACGTCGAGTACGCCATCACTGTTGAGGTCCGTCATCGTGGCGCCGGCATTGACCATGGACAGACCAAAGTGATGTCGGCTTCGCGTGTCGAAGAGTGTCGCGGTGCCAGAGTTCAAAAAGGGCGTCACGGCCCTCGCGCTCGAGACCACCACATCGAGCCGACCGTCGCGGTTGAGATCGCCGAGAGCAAGCTCGATCGTGTAATTGTCGACGTGTAGAGCGATCGGTGTCGTGAGCTGTCCCGTGGCGCTGCCGGGAAACACCAGGGCAGCGTAACCGGCAGTGGCCGTCACGACCAGGTCGACCTGGCCATCCCCAGTGACGTCGCCCGCGACGATAGAATTGAGCGGTCCGTTTTCCCCGGACGCATTCACCGGATAGCTGACGGCGGTCCCGAGAACGCCGTTGCCTTGGTTGAGCAACACGAAGAGGCTCGGTGTGAATGGGGCCGTGCCGGCGCCCACAACAACATCAAGCCTTCCGTCCGCGTTGAGATCCGCGAGCACGACGGGGGATGGGACGTCCCCGACGGGATACGCGACCGGGCCCGCGAACGTGCCGTTACCATTGTTGACGAGCACGCTCACGGTGTCGCTCTCTGCATTCGTGGCGACGAGCTCTGGCCGAGAGTCGCCGGTGAGGTCACCCAAAGCGATGCGTCGAATGGACGACTCACCGGCCGTATACGATTGCGCAGCGCTGAATGAGCTGCCGGTGTTGAGGAAGACGGAGATCGTCCCGCCACTTTGGTACGTGACGATGATGTCAAGTTTGCCGTCACCGTTGAGGTCAGCAATCTCGAGCTCTGTAATTCGGGATAGCGTGGTGTACGGCTGCGGAGTCGCAAAGGTGACGCCGCCCGTGCTGATAGCTACTCGGACGTCGTTCTCGTGCCCGCCGCCGAACACGAGGTCGGGCTTGCCATCCCCGCTCATGTCTCCGATCTCGAACAGGTACGAATTCGAAGGGACCGGAAACGCGGTGGGAGTCGAGAAGGTTCCGTCGCCCTTGCCCAGGGCGAAGTGGATCGCATTGTTTTCGCTGTAGACGATGTCCAGGATGTTATCGACGTCGACATCGACGAGCTCGAGGTGGTCCGAGATGTTCGGCACGAGCAAAGACGGCATTCCGGGAAACCCGAGCCGCCCGTTGCAGGGGATGGTGCTCACCGGGTCCGAGGCCGGAACGCTCACGAAGGCATCCGCTGCGCCGGCATCCGTCGCACCCGCGTCACCAGCGTTCGGCTCGCTCGGATTTCCGCACGCTGCAAGCAACAAACCCAGACTCACGAAAATGCTTCGGACCACGCATCAGGGTCTTCTTGGTGGTTGGGGCCGGGCAAGCGTAAACGTGTCGCTCTGGTGGACAGATCGTCCCTGGTGCAATTTGCGCCAGCGTCAGTACGCTCGAACCATTGCCCCCGGTGTGCGCTGCGGGCGCGCACGATCGTCAGGACGGTTCCGCGTCAGCCGGAGTCGCGCCCGTGAAGCGCGTCGTTGATCGTGGCGACGCGATCGCTCGGAATCCCGAACGCCACGGCGAAGGCGCCAACGACGTTCTTCTCGGCGCGGTTGAACTCACCGTCGGAGTACATCAGGGTCACCATCGTGAAGAGCACTTTCTCGCGCAGCGACGCCGACGGGAGGCGATGGGCGAGCTTCACGAGGTAGTCGTGGATCTCGACCGGCGTCCTGAGACCCGCGAGGCGCTCGTGGGCACCCTGGATCATCACCTGGAGCACGGCGCGGTCGAATCCCCACGGCAGGCCGAGGACGACCTCGTCGAAGTGGCGGCTCTCCGTCGCATTGATCTGTCCGTCCGCGATCACCCCGACGACGAGTGCTTCGAGGATGGCCAGGCGCTCCGGGTCTTCCAGTGCCGAGAAATCAGCGGCGTCGAGCTTCATGCAGGAGATCTACTCGATCTCAGCGGTCGAGGGCGCTCCAGGCGCCCGGCGTTGGAGCGGCAGCCCCGGATCTTCGTGGTTGACCCAGGTCGGCCCATCTCCCATCCTTTCGACGTCATGCAGAACCGCTTCGTCTAGCGATCGAGAAGTCCCTGGGTTCGTCGTGCACTGCGAGTGCGCGGCGTCGGGTCTTCTCTCGCCTCACGGGGCTACGTCATGGCCACCGACACGTTTGGTCGGCACACGCGTACGTGTGTCGATGCTGCCACGCATTGCGCGTTCGCTGCTCTCGCCCACCATCCCCGTCATCACCAGCTGTTCGCGCGGCTCGTCCGCGTCGCCCACGCGCGTTCCGATCTGATGACGACACCGCCGACCCGTCGCGGCGAGGTCGTCCAGGTCGCCGCGCTCCACAACATGCTGGCGTTCGAGGGCGCGCTCGTCCGCGACCCCGACGACTGGCCCGGCGCGACCGGGCATCCGTTGCGCGTCATCGACTCGTTTGCGAGTCACGTGTTTGGCCGCTATCCAACGCCACGCTTCCTCGCGTCCGCATGGTTCGGTGGCAACACGACCGACCGCGTCGACCGCCGGCGTGGTTCGTCGCGCACGCCCAGGGCCAGCGTTTTCGCAGCCTCGCGCTGCCGCTCGCGATGACCCGCCGGATGGAGCACCTGTTCCTCCGCACCCCCGATCATCTCCCGCTCGACGCCGCGCTGCGCCGGGCCGAAGTGCTCGGGCTCGGCGGAACACCCGAGCTCGCCGACGTCGTGCTCACCACCCGGCTGGCCGACGATTTCGCCGATCCGGACCACTGGCGCCGCGCGCTGAGCTGGCTCGTCCACTGTGGCGACACCGTCGACCTCACCCAGGTTCGTCCGCTCGTCGACTACCTCGCGGCGAACCTCCACGCGGTGGATCTGCGCGGGCGCACGTTCGCCTCGGCCCTCCGCCTGGTGAACGCCTGGCATGGCTGGCTCGGGCGCGAGCGCATGCGGCTCGTCAGCTGGCCGCGGTCACGGTGGACCGGCTGGGTGGTTCCAGTCGAGCCGACGCGTGCCGAGGCGCGGCGCAGCGAGTGGGCGATCGTCGAGTTGCTCGACAACCGCGAGCTGTCGTCCGAAGGCCGCGCCATGCGCCACTGCGTGGCGAGCTACGCGCAGCGCTGTCCGACCCGGCGGTCCGCGATCTGGTCGCTGCGCCATCGCTGGTGCGAAGAGGGGATCACCCGCTCGGTGCTGACGATCGAGGTCCGACCGCAGACCGGCTCCATCGTCCAGCTTCGCGGCAAGGCGAACGCTCGCCCCAGTGGGATGGCCGATCGAGCTCGAGCGACGCTGGGCCACGCGCGAAGGACTGCGGTTCCATCACTCGGTGACGGTCGGAGACGGTGCTGCGCTTCGTCTGGCTGCGTGAGCTCGTCTGGCTGCGTGAGCTCGGCTGGAGGTCCGTATCCGCTGATTTGCGTTGTGCTGGGCACCACGCAACGCACGTGGATCCCGACCCGGTGAGACCTGTCGGCGCGCGGCCGGCACGCACGTTCGCGCTTGCGGCTGTCGTGTTCTCGGTCAGAACGGGATGCGCCCAGGTCTCCTACTTACGAACGAGCTTGCCAGCGCGCATCTGATAACGAGTCACGCCCTTTACGCACTTGTTCGCATCAGGGCCGCCTGCACTTCTGGCCGTCACGACCAGCTCGCGCTTGCCGTTTCCATCGTCCGAAACGGTCCAATTGGCGGTGCAGCTTGTAGTTCCGAGCTCGCGGTCCATCCCCGAGTCGTCGTAGGACGTTTGTAGCTTCAACGCACCACCGAGCGCCTTACCCTTCAACGCGAACACGGAAAGAGTCCCAACCACATAACCGCGGCGTGTGTATTCCGTTTCCTCGAGTACTTCATCGATACCGTTGCCGTCGAGATCGGCTGACTCGAGTCGGATCGTCTTCGTCACCTCATCATCTTGGCGCTGATGCCAGCTCGCCTCTTCGCTGGAATCGACGAGGACCTCGCCAACGGTGCTGAACACGAAATGGTGGAGCCGTGCTGCTCGGCTGTTATCGACGTTGGCGCCCTCCGCTGAAAGGTCTGCTGGTTCGCCAACCCACGCAACCATTGCCCAACCCGGATTCGGAAACGATCCGGGTGCGCACTTCAGGACCGAAATTTTGTCCGAGGTCAGGAGTGCCAGCACTAGCATCGCCGCGGCGACCTCGTTGGGGGGACAAGCCTCAGTCGTCGGGGCGAGCCGACAGTCCCCGCACGGCATTCCCAACTCGATGCAGAACTGGCAGGTCTCTTTCCAGCCATTTTGGCCTCGGGGCCGTACTCGCACGGAAGCTTCGATGGCGACGCCAGCATTCGCCTCGCAGCCAAGCCCCTTCCACGACTTGGCCGTCTCGTAGTGCGATGCACCTGCGAGAGACTTGTCACCAGCATTCAAGGAGTGCGTGGCCAGACAGATCGCTTCTGCGTACCGCTTCGCATTGCGCGCGTCGAACACGCGCTTGTGCAGTGCCCACCCCGTTTGCCCTTGTGTCGCAAAGGTGCTGCAGTTCAGCGCGTCCACCGTGCAGCTCGCGGGTGATCCCGCGGACCGACCAGAACCAGTGGGTCCGTATACATTCACACCACACACGCATGAGCCAAACTTCCCGTTCGCGTTGCACGTCTGCGCGCCTGAGTGATCCGTGGCGCACGCACACGCCACCGATTGGCCCTCGATGCACGTTGGCTTGGCGTCTGAACGACACGAGGCGAGAACCAACACCGCCATCACAGAGAAACGCATCACTCCGTCCGATCGCTGGTTGTGAGAACGCGTGGCGAACTTCGACAAGGACTCAGCACGCGCAGCCCCTACCCTTGTGACAGGTCTTCGAGCACGAGATGCAGCTGTCGCCGCACGCGCAGCCGCTTGAACAGACCTTGCAGCAGGATCGAGAAGGCTGCTGCAGCTCCAGCCGTTCGGTTCGCTCACGTCTTCGCTCTGCAGCTTCTTCGCGCGCTCGAGTTCGCGCCTCTGATGCCAACCGCTGCCGCTCCTCGGCTGCCGCGCGCTGCTGCGCCCGCAGTTCCTCTGCTTGCTGCTTTTTCAGCGCTACCGCTTCTGCACGAGCGAGCACCTGCTGATCCGCCGCGTTGGCGTTCTTGAGTACCGTGAGCTCGTGAGGGTCAGCGCCGCCTTCGGGCAACATATACTTCGTCCACAAGCCGATGGCGGCACGTTGATACGAGACTCGACGAACGCGGTCCTTCTCGGTTCGCGCTGCCGCCGACGCAACGTCCACATCGGCGCGGATGCTGGTCATGGCCGATGAACGAACAGAGTCCGCTGCCACGCCAGCGCCCAACGCGGTTGCTTCCGTCGTGTAGCGGAAGACGCAGTCCCAGTCCTTTGTGATCGAACACGACCCTGCGGACGAGAGCGCGATGCGCGACCCGAGAGTCTTTGCAGCCGGCGTACCTCGCGACGCATCGCTCGCGCACAGGAGG
>JAQBQE010000009.1 GCA_028287135.1 Myxococcales bacterium | reverse complement strand
CGCGGTCTGCGGAGCCTGCGCGTACCTCGCTCGCTGAACGAGGTGGCCGCGGGGCCGAGCGCTTGGCGATGACACTGCCTGCCCGCGATCGCGACCGCGGCCGCGAACTGCTGTCGCGTACGCGGAGAGCAAGTCACAAGCGCCGGCCCTCGCGGACACCTCGTTTCGCTCGCTCGAGCGTGACCACGGACGTTCGGTCGAGTCGGATAGACACGACGCGTTCATCGCGCACCGACTCGACGCGTTCATGGCGCCAGCAGCGAACGAAGGCGGCGTTACAGCAGATCGCGCGCTCCGTGCGCCAGCAACCCACGCGCCCGATCATCCGTAGCGCGCGGGTCGCCGAGAAGATCTTATCGCCCTCGCGGGTCCGCCCGTCGACGGTCGCGAGCTCACGGGTGATCGAGGCATCGGCGAGCTTCGCGACCCTTGGGCAGGACCCGATTGTACTGCGCCCACGCGGGAGCAGCCGCTGGTGCACGATCGCGTCGTGTCGATCCGGCGCCTGGTGATAGACCGGATCGACGCGATAGATCCGCGCTCCCAGCGCCGCGGCTCCGATGCAGTCACCGCGTGCCGCGGCGTTGTGAGCGCTCCGCGCGAGGAGCGGCGTCTGCGGATCGTTGGGCTGGAGTGGTGCCGTCGCGTCTGGCCCCATCGGAGCCGCGGTGGCGGGGGACGGCGGGCGGGCCGCTCCGGGCTCGGTGGCACCCGGCTGGGCGACGGCCACCGCGGGGAACAGCAGCGAGATCGAGACGAGCACGCGACGCATCTGGACGGCTGGCTGCACGGCGTGGACCACACGTGGTTCCGCGGGTCTACGCGACGATCGGCGTTCGGGATCTGACATCTTCGTCGCGCCGGTGCCAGGTCTTGACGGATCGTACGGCAGTCGTCTCAGCGCGCGGCGCGAATCAGCCGCGGCGGGAGCAGGGCGCGGACCATCATCCCACCTGGCACCGAACTGCCCTCGAGCCAGACCAGGCCGGCCTTCTTGATCAGGACCGCCTCGCCGTGGCGGGTGTCGGCAAATGCGAGCCATGCCACGAGCTCGCTCAGCCACGGCTCGTGCCCGACCACCGCGGTGTCCTCGTTGCGCTCCGCGATCAACGCGAGCAGCTCGGCGCGCGGTGGCACGCACAGCAGATCGGTGGCAATCGGAAGCTCGTCGGTGATCGGCGCGAGCAAGCGCGCGGTGTGGAGCGCGCGTGCCCACGGGCTCGTGATCACACGATCGAACGAGATGTCGAGCTTGCGCAGTCCCTTCACGACCTGCCGCAGCTTGCGGATCCCATCATCGGTGAGCTCGCGATGGGCATCGTCGAGGTCGGGCGATGCGTCCTCGGCGATGGCGTGGCGGATCACGAAGAGGTTCATGCGTGAACTCTACCCCTGTTTGACAATGCGTCACCGCGCATGAGAAGCCGCGGGAATGAAGACATGGCTCATTCTCGGCGTCGTTCTCGCAGCGGCATGTGGTGGCACGAGCCCGAAGCCCGCGGCTCCGCCAGCGGGAGTGGGGCAACCCAGCTCGGCGATCACGCAGTTCCATGACGTCCTTCGTCCTCGGTGGCATGCCGAGAAGGGTCCTCAGCGGATGACCGATACCTGCGCTGCGCTTCCCGACTTCCGCGCGCATGCCGATGCGCTCGCGGCCTCGCCTGCGCCCGCGAGCTCGGAGCCGGCGAGCTGGACGACCGGAACCAAGGAGCTGAGCAATGCGGTCGTCTCGCTCGAGACCTCGTGCAAGGCAAGCGATGCGGCCTCGTTCGAGCCAGCGTTCGAGCGCGTGCACGACGTCTTTCACGCCGTGATGGAGCTCGCGGGCGCCAACGAGGAGCACGACAAGCACGGCGAGCACGGCGGGCTCGGGGAGCACGGCTCGCACGAGCACGGCGCGCACAAGATGTGACAGCACCCGGTCGCTCGCTGGGACAGACGAGTACCTGCGCGCGGGCGTGGTAGATACGCCGCATGGGCAAGGATCTGTTGTGGCGCCTCGGCGAGCAGTACGAAGGCGCGCTGATCGATCCCGCGACGTGTGACCCCGATCCGATCACCGAGTTCCGCACCTGGTTCGCGGCCGCAGTCGACGCGCAGGTCCCGACGGTCAATGCGATGACGCTGGCAACCGTCGACGAGCGCGGGCGCCCATCCGCGCGGATCGTCCTGCTGAAGGAAGTCGATGATCGTGGCTTCGTGTTCTTCACGAATTACGACAGCCGCAAGGGCCGCGAGCTCGCGACCCATCCGGCGGCCGCCCTCGTGCTGTTCTGGGAGCCGCTGCACCGCCAGGTCCGGATCGAGGGCACCGTCGAGAGGCTGGAGCCCGAGGAGTCCGACGCCTATTTCGCGTCGCGGCCGCGTACGAGTCAGCTCAGTGCGATCGCCTCTCCGCAGTCGGAACCGATCGCGACACGTCAGGAGCTCGAGGACAAGATCGCGGCGCTCGTCCACGAGGTCGGGGACGCATCACCGTCGCGCCCGGCGAACTGGGGCGGGTTTCGCGTCGTGCCCGATCAGATCGAAATGTGGCAGGGGCAGCCATCGCGCCTCCACGATCGCATCCGCTACCGTCGCACCGACGCTGGCTGGGTCCGCGATCGTCTCGCCCCGTAGCGCGCTACGCTTGCGAGGTGGACGATCGCCTCGCACGCCTCGCCGAGCATCCGGGCCTCGCCGCGGCGATGCAGCACGTCCCGCGCACGCCGGCGGCGAGGATGTTCCTCTACGGGATCACACTCGTCGCGGGTGGTCGCGCGATCGTCACCGTCGGCCTGCCACTCGCGATCGTGCTCGGCAGCGGATTCGCGGCGCTCGGGCTCGCCGTGATCTCCGTCGGGGTGTTCTTCGTCCGGGCCCCGCTCGAGCGCGTGCTCGCGATGATCGTGCCCGAGAGCTCCGGAGCTGTGCGTCCCTCGCGGTACGTCACGCTCGCGCGCGGTGATGGGCTGACCCGCGAGTACAGGATGATCGCGGGCGTGGCGGCGCGGGTCACCGCCGGCGATCAGGGCGTCGCGTACGTCAAGGCGGGTTTCCTCCTCGACTTCCAGCAACTGCGCTGACTAGAGTGCGCGCGCATGCGCACCTGGCCCGTCCTCCTCCTCCTCGCCGGCTGTACCCCTCAGCTCTCGAGCAGCGAGGACCCGATCATCGGCGGGACGCGCTCGACCGGGATGACGGCGACGGTGATGCTTGTCAGCTTCCCGCCGGATCGCTCGGTGATGGACACCTGCACCGCGGTGCTGGTCTCGCCGACGGTGCTGCTGACCTCCGCACACTGCGTCGATGCGCCCAACCATCCCGGCTACCTGTACGGCGTGTTCACCGGCGACGATGCCACGGCGTACCCGCGCCTCGTCGACATCGAGCCGCACCTCGTGCCGGTATCGGCGGTGCACCCGCATCCGATGTACTCGACACAGGCGCCGTTCTACGCGGACCTCGGCGTCGTCGTGCTCGCGATGGCACTGCCGATCACGCCGCTGCCGATCCAGCGCACCCCGCTCGATTCCAGCGTGATCGGCAAGACCGCGCAGATCGTCGGCTACGGCCAGACCACGTACCAGCAGATCAACCGCGCCCGCTACGAGGCGACCACGACCGTCACCGCGATCGAGAACGACACGGTCGTGGTCGGCGATCCGCAACACCGCGCGTGCCTCGGTGACTCGGGTGGCCCGGCGATCGTCGAGGGCGTGCTGATCGGCGTCGACTCGTACGGTCCGACGGGATGCACCGCCGCCGCGCACTACCGCCGCGTCGACAGCTTCCTTCCGTTCATCGACCAGTACGCGCCGCCACCGGCCGGCCCAGGTCCCGACGCGGGTCCCGGTGGCGGAGGACCCGATGCAGGCGACGGCGAGACGGCAGAGACCACGGGGTGTGCGACGACGGGCGGCGGTGGTCCCGGCGGAGCGGGCGTGGCGCTCGCTCTGGCGCTGCTCGCCCGGCGTCGCGTCCGCACCTGAGACGCGATCCAACGCTCGGACACGGGTTGCGAGACATAACCGCAGCTTACGAGTAGGGGTCAGGCTCCAGATCCACAAGTTCGGACAAGCGGGTGTCCGAACTTGTGCAACTGGTGCCCGACCCCTCGCTCTGGCGTTCTTCGGTACGGAGCGATGGCTGCGGGCAAGTGGCTGCATGCGCTGGGCTAGTTACGTGCTCCTTGACATGGTGTTCATTCGACACTATCAAAGTGTCACATGGACACGAACTGGCAGATGCGCAGTGCGGCCGCCGCGGTCACCGGCGCGCGTCACCTGCGCGCGGGGCGCAACGGTCAGGATGCTGCCGCCGCGTGGACCGGTGAGCGCATGGCCGCCGAGCCGCTCGGCGCGATCGTCGTGTGCGATGGCTGCGGCTCCGGTGCGAGCTCCGAGGTCGGCGCGCGGCTCGGCGCGCAGCTCGTGCTCGCAGCGTTGACCGCGGAGCTGCTCGCGGGGCAGCCGCCGACGAGCGCGGAGCTGTGGGCGCGGGTGCGCGGCGAGGTTGCCGAGGTGCTCGCGCGAATCGTCGCAGCGATGCCCGGCGACCGCGAGCAGATCATCCACGACCACTTCCTGTTCACGATCGTGGCGGCGGCCGTCGCCGGCGATCACGTCGGCGTCTGGGTGCTCGGCGATGGCGCGTACGCGATCGCCGGCGGTCAACGCGCGGTGAGCTCTCCGCGCGTGCTCGGCCCGTTCGAAAACAACCAGCCGCCGTACCTCGCGTACGACCTGCTCGGTGCACCAGCCACCGCGCACCTCGAGACCGCCCACGTACCGAGTGGCAGCGTGATCGTGGCGACCGACGGGGTCGCCGAGATCGACCTGGCCTCGCTGACCAGCCCGTCCGAGATCGAGCGCTACCTCCGCCACTCCGATGCGCTGCGCCGCCGGCTCGCGGTCCTCGCGACCAGCGGTGAGCGCATCGACTGGCACGAGCGGCGGATCGATCGGAGGGCGGCGTCGCTCCAGGACGACGGCGCGATCGCGATCCTCGCGTGGGGAGGGCTGTCATGAACCGGACCGCGTGGATCGACGGCACGCGGGTGACGCTGACCACCACGGCGTTGCTCGGGCAGGGCGGCGAAGCGGAGGTCTATGACCTCGGCGACGGCCGCGTCCTCAAGTGGTGGAAGCCCGTCGACCATCCCGACTACGATGGGATGCCCGAGGCACAGGCGGCTGCGCGGCGTCGGCTCGACGAGCACCCCGCGAAGCTGCGTGCGTTGCCGGGTCGGCTGCCCGCATCGGTGGTCGCGCCGTGCGGGTTTGCCCTTGCCGGCAAGAAGTCGACGCAGGTCGTCGGCTATCTGATGCCGAAGGTCACCGGCGTGCCGCTGCACGCGTACGGCGAGCCGAAGTGGCGGCGCGAGCATCCCGTCGATGGCGACACGCTCGTCGCCGTGCTGCTCGCACTGCACGACGCGATCGCGGCGCTCCACCAGGCGGGGCTCGTGATCGGCGATTGCAACGATCTCAACGTGCTCGTCGACGGGCGGAGCGTTCACCTGATCGACGTCGACAGCTACCAGTTCGGCAGCTTCACGTGCCCGATGTTCAGCGAGCGGTTCGTCGATCCGCGGCTGTGCGATGCACAGCAGCTCGTGCCGGTGCGCCCGCATGACGAAGCGAGCGACTGGTTCGCCTTTGCGGTGATGGCGTTTCGCACCTTGCTCGGCATCGGACCGTGGGGTGGGGTGCATCAGCCGGCGGATCCGAGCAAGCGGTGCCCGCCGGCGATGCGAGCGTTGCGTCGACTCAGCGTCTACGCGCCCGAGATCACGTACCCACGCGCAGCGCGCCCGCTCGCGATCCTTCCCGACGAGCTGACCGACGTGTTGCGCGGCGTGTTCGAGCGCGATCAGCGTGGGATGTTTCCGCGCACCGCGCTCGAGCGCCTGCGCCTGCGCGCGTGCACGACCTGCGGTGACGAGCACGCGCGGGTCCGGTGCCCGAGCTGCCAGACCGCTGCGCACCTGCCGCCTCCGGTGATCCACGGCCGTCTGCGCTGGACCGTGATCGCGACGACCGAGGTCGAGCTGGCCAGCTACGAGGTGCACGAGACCACCCGGGTCTGGCTCGACGGCGGCGCCCTGATGCGAACCACCCGCGCGGGTGCGGAGCGGATCGGCTCCGTGCTCGCCCGCCAGACCCGCGCATGGTGCGGGGCCAGACTCGGCGTCGGGTTCTACCGCGCCGGAGGCTACGCCGTCGGCTTCGTGTTTCGCCCGGAACGCGGGGTGCTCGACGATCGCGTGGCACTGCCGAAGATCCGCGGCCAGCTCGTCGATGCGCACGCGACGATCGGTGACGACCGCGCATGGCTGTGGCTGACCTGCGTCGAGGCAGGTCGCCTGACCACGACCTGTGTGGTGATCGGAGCGGACGCCCAGGTCCTCGCGACCTCGACGCTCGCCGACGCACCCTGGGTCGCCGGCATCGGCGGTGCGTGCACGGCAGGTCCCCACCTGTTCGTGCCGACCGACGACGGACTCGTCCGCATCGAGATCGTGCAGGGCGTGATCACCCAGACCCGCACGTTTCCCGAGACCGCCGCTCTGGTCGGTCCCGGTGATCGACTCGCTCTGTCTTCGGGCGGCATCGATGTGATCCGTCGTCGTGACGCGATCCGGATGCAGCTCACCTGAACTGAAAGGAAGGCCTGTCATGTCCACGTTGAAAGCGTCTCCGCTGCCCCTCCCTCCGCTGTTCGATCCGCGCCGCGCGGCCGAGTACGCGTACCGGCCCGATGCCGTCGCCGTGGCGACCGCGGCCACCTCGTGGCGTGCGCAGCACGGCGTGCGTCCGTCGGCAGCGGACGAGACGCGGATCCATCTGCTCCTGATCGACGTGCAGAAGGACTTCTGTTTCCCGGAGGGCTCGCTGTACGTCGCGGGACGCTCCGGCACCGGAGCGATCGATGACGCGCGGCGGATCGCCGAGCTGGTCTATCGCAACCTCGGTGTGCTCACGGACATCACGACGACGATGGATACGCACCTCGCGTATCAGATCTTCTTCCCGAGCTTCTGGCTCGATCAGGCCGACGCTCCGCTGACGCCGCACCGGGTCGTCACGTCCGAGCAGATCGCGGCCGGCGAGGTGCGGCCCAATCCGGCGATGGCGAAGTGGCTGTGCGGTGGCAACTACACCTGGCTGTGCAAGCAGGCGCTCCACTACACCAAGGAGCTCGAGCGCGCCGGCAAGTACCAGCTCTACTTGTGGCCTCCGCACTGCCTGCTCGGCTCCGACGGTCACGCGCTGGCCGGCGTCGTCCACGAGGCACGGCTGTTCCACGCGTTCGCACGGACGTCGCAGTCCCATGTCGAGGTCAAGGGCGGCAACCCGCTGACCGAGAACTACTCGGTGCTCCGGCCCGAGGTGCTGTCGCGGTTCGATGGTGCGGCGCTCGCCCAGCGCAACACCCAGTTCGTGCAGACGCTGCTCGCAGCCGATGCGGTCGTGATCGCAGGCCAGGCAGCGAGCCACTGCGTCAAGAGCACGATCGATGACCTGCTCGGCGAGATCGCGGCGCAGGATCCCGCACTCGCGAAGAAGGTCTATCTCGTCACCGACTGCATGTCGTCGGTGACCGTCCCCGACGGCCACGGCGGGTTCGCCGTCGACTTCACCGCACAGGCCGACATCGCGCTCGCGAAGTTCGCGAACGCCGGCATGAACCTCGTGCGCTCCACCGATCCGATCGCGAGCTGGCCGGGCATCCGGCTGTAAAGGAGAATCCACATGGCCAACAAAGATGATGATGAGAAGGTCACCAAGCTCCTCGAGGATGCGCACGCACAGGGCGCACTCTCGGCGAAGTCCCTCGCCACACTCGACGTCGTCGACGTCGGTGCGCAGATCCAGGCAGGTCTCGGCGTCACGATCGATGACGTCGGCGCGAGCGAGGTCGTGCTCGTGACGATGATGCCCGACGACTCGAATTCGATCGCGAGCGCAGGGAACACGGACGCGGTGCGCGATGGCCACAACTTCGTGCTCGAAGCCCTCGGGGGCTCGAAGCAATCCGGCGAGGTCCTCGCACATACGCGGTACCTCAACGGCTTCGTGCTCACGCCGTACACCGCTCTCGAGCACGCGGTGAAGATGGACACCCGCAACTACAACCCGAACATGGGCACGCCGCTGTTCGATCAGACCGTGGTCGTTCTGGGGACCGTGATCGCGAAGTCGCAACAGCTCGCGCAGGCCGGGATCGCGGTCCGCACCGTCACGCTGATCATCACCGACGGTGGCGACTACGGGTCGACGCGGTGCAAGGCCGCTGACGTCAAGGCGATCGTCGCGGACATGCTGGCGCAGGAGAATCACATCGTCGCAGCGATGGGGATCAGCGACGGCACGACGGACTTCAAGGCGGTGTTTCGCGCGATGGGGATCCCGGACCGCTGGATCCTCACGCCCGGTAACAGCGCCTCGGAGATCCGCCGAGCGTTCGCGGTGTTCTCGCAGTCCGCGGTTCGCGCCTCCCAGGGCGTGCAGCTCGGCGGCTTCAGCAACTAGGTCTCAGAACGAGGCCCAGATCAGCTCGCCGAGGACCGCCGTGCTCGACCACTGCGAGTCCTGACCATCGAGCGTCGCGCTCGCAGACCGCTGAGCGCGCGCCTCGATCCGGAACGCGAAGTCCTTCTTCGGACCGCGGTTGAACACGAACGTGATGCCCGCGACGCCGCGCCACGCGCTCGCATCGACCGACATCTCGTTGGGCTCGATCCGCTTCACCGCTCCGTAGATCACGCGGCCTGCGCCGCCGTGGACGAAGATCCGCTTCTGCAACGCGTACTGCCCGTACGCGGTGATCGGGAACCCCGAGTAGCCGTAGGTCGCATCGCCGTGCTTGCCGGTGCGATCGCTCGTGTACCCGCCGGCGACGCCGACGCCCCACTTGTCGGTGGCGTAGACGATATCGGTGTGGGCATCGACCGCGAGCGCGGTGCCCGATGCGATCTCACCCACGGTCGCCGACGCGGCGCCGACGCGCGCACCGAGCTGGATGCCGAGGACGTGCTCGCCGCTGTTGTAGCTCCGGCTGCTGTACGTGCCGGTGCTCGAACCCGGCGCGTCGGGGGTGACGCCATGGCTGGTTCGCAGCTCGTTGGTCATCCCGGGCCCGTAGCCGGAGAACGCGCCCACGCAGCCCGTGGTGAGGATGGTGGCGAAGAGAAGTGGGTTCGAGAGGGTGGACATGATCATTGCCTGGTCGCCGTGGCGACTTCGTTCTGGTCAGAGCCGTGCTGGAACGAGAACGTCGTTGCGGTGGCGGTGTACTGGAGGTCGATCGAGCGGGTCATCGGGCACGTGACGGCGAGCGTGATCACGTTCGCCGCCGTCGTGTAGGTCCCGCAGAAGTGGGTCTCGGCCATCTCGGACGAGGCGATCGCGGTCTCGATCGAACCACCGGTGAACTTGTAGATCTCCTGGAGCGTGGTCCCGCCCGGCGTCGACGTGCCGTAGTCGACGACCGCGGTGACGGCGTAGGTGCCGTCCGTGATCGTGCCGCCGGTGAACGCGGGCCGGGGCGCCGGGTTCGCGGTCTTGGTCACGACGGCTGGCAACGCCAGCGTGTTGCAGATCGCCTGGCAACCTGCGGTGCTGCCGTCGACGGTGGTGCCTCCGTCGTCGCCGCTGCACGCGGCCAGGGTGAGGAGGACGGTGAGCGAGATCGAGGCAGTGCGGTGCATGGACGTCATCCGTTCGTGGGAGGAATCAAGGAGCCGGCGGAGCTGGAGGTGCAACCGAGGGAGCGGGTTCGGTCGGAGCCGCCATCGGGGCAGCGGCCGGGACGGGCGTCGGAGCCGCCTCGGGCGTCGGCGCGGGCGTCACGATCGGTGCGGGCGTCGCCACGGCGGGCTCAGGCACGGTCGTCTTCGGCGCGGCCGCCTCGAGGATCGCGTCGTTCAGCGCGCGGCAATTCTTCGTCGACTGCTCGTGCTGGCACGTGATCGCCATGCCCGAGGCCATCTGCACGTAGCGGATGTTGCGGCCGCCGCTGCAGCGGACCCCGAGCCACGCGTAGGTCCTCTCGGTGTGGCGGTCCGTGATCGTGCACCCGAGCGCCGCGGCACCTGCCGCGATCATCCCCGTGACGTCGTTGCTGAACGAGAGCGGGATGAGGATCGTCTGGTCGGGGCGGGTATCGCCGAACGTGTGGGCAATCGCGATCCGCGCGGTGACCCCGGTGCCGGTGAAGTTCCCACCGGGCGCGGTGTTGTACATGCCGCGCGCGCCGACCATGGCGTGGATCGAATTCGACCAGGTCAGGAAGTAGGTCGCGCCAACGCCCGCCATCGCACCTGCTCCACCACCATCGACCGTCATCCCTCCGTAGGTTGCCGTGCCGCTGCCGAGCTCGACCGCGAGAGCGAGCCGGAGCTTGAGCCGATCAGCGAGGCTGAGGACGTTGAAGTCGTAGCGCATCGAGGACCGCCCGAACGACCCCGACCCGTTGTCGAACGAGACCGAGTCCGACGCGTAGCCGATCGCGAAGCGATGGCGCGTGCTGCCGAAGTCCGCACCGATGTTGAACCCCACGGTGCTCGCACCGCCGAGATCCGTGCTGTCGCCATCGCCCGAGGGCGAGATCTTCGCCGACGACAGCTGCGTGGCAGCAAGCTCCGCATAGACGCCGGCACACCCGCCGAGCGAGACGATGAGACCAAGTACAACTGACTTCATGTGAGCACCCAGCTCTCAGAGGAGCGAGCCGGGGAGCTGCCTCACACAAAGATCGAGAAATCGTCAGGCGGCGGTTTCGCGCAGAAGCGAGGACAGCCGGAGGTCGACCTGGCTCTTGACCAGGCGAAGCACGCTCTCGCAGTCCTCCGGTGGCACGCCCGCCTGACCGAACAAGGCGCCCTGCAGGAGCTCGAA
Source organism: Myxococcales bacterium (assembly GCA_028287135.1). Taxonomy (GTDB): domain Bacteria; phylum Myxococcota_A; class Polyangia; order Haliangiales; family Haliangiaceae; genus JABFXX01. The sequence goes on along the minus strand of JAQBQE010000009.1, from coordinate 119,822 downwards.
CAGGCCGTCACGCGCCTCGGTGACCCGACGGACCAGGGTTGCCCGGCTGACCCGGAACATCTTCGCGAGATCTGCGGTCGTCAGCGAATAGACATAGTGCAGGCGGAGCAGGGTCCGGTGCTCACGGGGCAGGGCCGCGACCGCCGCCGTGAACGCGCGCATGACCGGCTCACGATAGTGACCGATCAGCTGGGCGAGCTCGCGATCGTGCTCGTCCGGTGTCTCGTTGCCCGGCGACGTCAGCTCGACGTGCCGTGCGCGATCGCGCTGCAGCGACAGTGCCTCGCGGACCGCGGTCGCGCGGACCCAGCCCTCGAGCGACCCGCGACCGCTGTAGCTCGTGATCGCCGGCGCACGCTCGACGTCACCGAGCAGGCAGCGAACCAGCACGATCTGGCGGACCTCATCGACGAGATCGCGGTCGCTGCCGAGCTTGCCGAGGTACGAGGGGATCCGATCCCCGAACCGTTCGAGGAACAGCTCGGCGGCGCCCGAGCCGGCGGCGGCACACGCACACGCCAGGTAGAGATCGGCGGAGCGGTCGAGGGCGCCGGCCCAGGTCGCGGTTCGATCCCGGGCGAACACGGTGAAGGCGTCGAGCGGAACGGCGAGCGCTGCGAACGCCTGTCGACCCATGGCCCAGGCGTCCGCGATTGTCTGGTCGGAGAGGTCCGCGGCCAACCTTCCAACGTTATCATGGGTGATGGGCTCCGCAGTACCGACGGAGACCACGCCGTGCCCGGCTGCCGACGTGCTGTCCGCCTTCACCGCGGGCGAGCTCACCGAGGCCGAGGCCACCGCGCTCGAGGCTCACCTCGACGGCTGCTCGAGCTGCCTCGTGGTCGTCGGTTGCCTGGCGCAGTCTCCCGAGCTCCAGGCGGGCAACCTCGTCGGCCGCTATCAGATCCTCGCGCGCGTCGGGCGCGGCGCGTTCGGCGTGGTCTATGCGGCGTACGACCCCGAGCTCGATCGCAAGGTCGCGCTCAAGATCCTCCACCGCACGCGGCGCGACGACGAGGAACGCTTCCAGCACGAGGCTCGCGCGATGGCGCGGGTGTCGAGCCCGCACGTCGTCGCCGTGCACGACGTCGGCCGGTCTGACAGCGGGTGGTTCGCGGCGATGGAGTTCGTCGACGGCTGGACGCTCGGAGCGTGGCTCGCCGCGGAGCCGCGCAGCGTGCGCGAGATCGTCGGCGCCTTCACGCAGGCAGGCCGCGGGCTCGCCGCCGCACATGCCGCAGGCATCATCCACCGGGACTTCAAGCCCGAGAACGTCCTCGTCCACCGTGACGGGCGGGTCGCCGTCACCGACTTCGGTCTTGCGCGCAGTGGTGTGGTGGCCCCGCTGACCGATGACGTCGGCTCCAGCCCTCGATCGCTGTCGTCGTTCACCGTCGAGGGCACGCTGGTCGGTACGCCGCTGTACATGTCACCGGAGGCGCTGCGTCGCGAGGCCGTCGATGCGCGCTCGGATCTGTTCTCGTTCTGCGTTGCGCTGTACGCCGCACTGTTCGGCGCGTCTCCGTTCCCCGCGCACACGGTGCCGGACTTGCTCGCGGCGATCGACACCGGGCCACGCGTCCCGCGAGAGCCACGCCTTCCGCGCCACGTGCGCGACGCGGTGCTCGCGGGGCTACAGGCCGATCCTGCGCGCAGACCGCCGACGATGGGGGCGCTCGTCCACGCCCTCGAGCACGATGCGCGGCGGTCGAAGATCGCTGCGGGCGGGATCGGCGCGGCGGGCATCGTGGCGCTGGTGGTCGTGCGCATCGCCGTGCCCTCGGGCACCACTCGCGAGAGCTGTGGTGATCGAGCAAACGCGCTGGTCGAGGCGGTGTGGGGCGCAGATCGCCGTACGGCGTTGCGCGCCGGGATCGACGGCACGCACAGCCCACTCGCCGTCGGTGCGGCAAGTCGGGTCGAACGCGCGATCGATCGGTACGCGACGTCGTGGAAGGCGGCATGGAGCGAGGCGTGCTCGGCCGACGAAGCGCGGCTCCAGCCCGCCTCGGTGGTCAGACATCGGTTTGCGTGCCTCGAGCGCCGCCGTGATCACTGGCGATCGCTGATCTCGACCCTCGAGCATCCCGACGCGACGGAGATCGCGGGCGCGAGCACGGCGGCCTATGCGCTGCCGCGTGTGGAGGCGTGCGCCGACGAGCGCATGCTCGGTGGATCGTGGTCAGCGCGCGATGATGCGCAGCAGTCGACCGCGTATGGATCGATCGCTCGCGCGCAGGTGCTCGCCGATCTCGGCAGCACGTCCGCGGGCCTTGCTGCGCTGGTCCCACCGCTCGCCCTCGCGCGCGGCACGGGCGATCGTGCGCTCGAGGCCGAGGCGCTGATCGTCGAGGGGGATCTGCGGCGCGCCGTCGATCCACGGTCCGCGGAGGCTCCTCTGCATGCCGCTGCCGTGGCCGCGTCCGCCGCCGGCCGGCTCGACCTCGAGGCCCGCGCCAAGGTGCTGATCGTCGAGACGCTGGCGCACACGCAGCTGCGGCTCGCCGAGGGCAAGCTCGCCGCCGACTACGCGGAGGCTGCCGTCATGCGGGTCGGCGATCCGGTGCTCGTCGCCGAGTACTTCTACGCGCGCAGCCTCGCCGAGTGGTCCGCCGGTGGCGCCGAGCGATCGGTCTCGCTCGAGCTGGTGACGCTGCTCGCGAACGTCTTCGTGCACGGTCCCGAGCACCCGAAGATCGCGGAGGCGCAGAACAGTCTGGCGGCAAGTCTCGTCGAGCTCGAGTGCCTCGCTGCCGCCATCCCGCTGCATCGATCCGCGCTCGCCATGCGCGAGCATCTCCAGGGTGCCGACCACCCCGAGGCCCTCAATGCACGTGGCAACCTCGCATTCGCGCTCGCCGAGCACGGTCAGATCGCCGAGGCCAGGCAGCTCCAGGAATCGGTGGCGGCAGGTCGCGCCCGGCAGCTGGGACCCGACTACTTCTTGCTGTCGGAGACCTGGATCCGGCTGTCCCGGCTCTATCAATGGGAGCTCGGTCGCCCCGACGACGCGTTGCAGGCAGCGCGCCGCGCGCGCGCGATCGACGAGAAGGGGTACGGCGCCGATGCGGCAGAGGGAATCGCCAGCCTCGGTCACCTCGCCCGCGTGCTGGCCGCACAGGGCGCGCGTGCCGAGGCCGAGCAGACGAGCCGCGCGGCGCTCGCGATCGCGGATGCGCACCTGCCCGCCGATCACCTGCTCGTGCGCACCACGCTGGCGACGCGGGGCTACGTCCTCGAGCAGGCAATGCGCTGCCTCGACGCGAAGCCGATCCTCGATCGGCTCGATGCCGCTTCCGCGACGATGGTCTCCGGGCGGAGCGACCTCGCGTTCGGTCTCGAGGCGCGAGCACGCTGCGAGCTACGGAGTGATGAGCTCGCTGCGGCAGCGGCCACGCTCGAGCGCGCGCTCGCGGTTCGCGAGCAGAGTCGGGGGCCGGCGAGCCCGATGATCGCGGGCGTCCTGATCGAGCTCGCTCGGTTCGATCGGGCGACCGGACGCTGGCCCGCGGCGATCGTGGCGGCCACGCGCGCCGTCGACGTGCGTGCGGGCATTCCCGGGACGGTCCAGAACGCGGCGCGCGTCGAGCTGGCCGCCGCCCAGGCCCAGCAGCGCCGCTAGCGCTGGAGGCCGCAGATCGCTGCGACCTCGTCGCGGTACGCGAGCCACGAGGTCATCGTCGCCTCCATCGCGGCGATCACGCCGGCGTACTCGGCCGGCGGGATGTGATCGAGGATGATCCGCCACGCCGCGGCGCGGTGACTGCCTTCGACCTTGCGATGCGCTTTGGTCAGCGCGAGCGCCTCGAGCGGTAGCCCGTAGTGCTTGACGAGCGGATGCTGCTCGAGCGGTGGAGCGGGGCGCTTCGGTGCATCGGGATCGAGCTCGCCGCGCTCGTGGTCGGTCCCCTCGAGGAAGATCGTCACCACCGCGCAGGCTTGGGCCCAGCCACGGTGCTGCGTGCGCTCGTCGAGGGTTCGCCGGAACTCGCGTGCGGCCGGCATCAGCTCGACGCGCTCGAACCGACCGACATCCATGCCGAGCCCGCGCGGGTACTCGAGGAACAGCTCGGGGTGCGGGCGGCCGGCGATCAAGCCTCCGGTCTCCTCCTCGAACAGGTTCTCCGCGAGGTCGCGCCGGACCTCCGCGATCGGGCACTGGACGTAGGCCCAGCCGACCATCACCGGGAAGTCGCGGACGTAGGTCGCGTACTCCTGCTCGAAGTGGAGGTGCAGCTTCTCCTTCGGGACGCGACCCGTCGTGAAGTGCTGCCACGCCCAGTGCTTCTTGCGCTCCATGATCGACAGGAGCGCCTCCCGAAACTCATCGCGCGTCACCTCTCGAGTGTAGGGCGCTCCGGCGAACTGGCCAGTTTCTCACTGCGCCGGGACGAGGATTGCGTCGAGATCGAGGTGCAGCGAGGCATTGCTGCCGGTCGAGGTGACACGGGGCACAGCGGAGTGGATCACGAGATCTGCGGGAAGGCCCGAGGCGCCGAGCCGGCGTTCGACGAAGATCTCGGAGAGGATGTTCGCAAATGCGCTGGTCAGCGCACCGTGGAATTCGCCACCGCGCCCGCGAACTCCCGCAACGAGGTCCGCGTAGCAGGGAACGAGCAACGTCGGGGTTCGTTCACACGACAGCTCGAGCGCGCCGAGGTCGACGCCGACCGCATCGACCGTGCTCCCGAACCGAAACTCGAGGCCGCCCCAGATCCGTCCTGTCGTGGACACCGGCGGATCCGTGATCGTGATCCGCGCATCCGCCGACATCCGGAGCCCCCCCGGCGAGGGCGCGAGCACGGGCGGGAGGGCCAGCCGGACCGGCGAGATCCGGAGCGAGAGGAATTCGGTGACGATCGGATCGGTGTTGAACCGGCGGTCGAGGCCTGCCGCCGCGAGCTCGCGATCGAGGAAGCCGCCACGCCATAGCTCGAACAGCAGCGCGTTGAGCGCATCGAGATCCAGATCGATCGCGAGCGCCGCACCCGGCGCGAGCGCCAGCCGCGGGGTCGGTCCACGACGCGGCGGGAGGATCGACGGATCGCCGGCGAGTCTTCCGATCTCGACCGAAAACGGCAGTGCACCCGAGACGCCCTCGAAGATCTCCGGCGCTCCGGCACAGAATCCGAATCGCAGGACCTGGCCCCCGGGGAGCTCGAACGGCGGTGGTGGCGCGAGCGCGCTGATCAGCATCCCGTCGATCTGACCGCGCGCGATCTTGGTCGCGAACGCATTCCCTCCCAGCTTGTCGCTGATCCACTGCGCGACCCGGTTGTCGAAGTCGAGCTCCGCGTGCGCGGCGACCCGGAACGCGAGCTCGGTCGTGGCGACCGACGGGACGAGCGCGATCACCACGGGCACCGAGACCCGCGCCATCACGACCGTGAACTGCGCCCGCACGTATCCGAGCGCGGCATCGCCGAGGAAGCCACGATCGCCGGGGTGCCATTCGAGCCGCGCCCAGCGCAGCGACAGGCCCGAGATCCGACGGAAGTCACCCGCGGGGAACACGGATTCGCCCTGGAGCTCCGCGGTCAAGATCTTGGAGAGCTCGGCCGCGAGCGTCCCCGGCCCGGCGTGGCCGTCGTCGAGCAAGCGCTGGGCCACCACGACCCGGCCGGTGCACGCGCGCGCTGCCGGATCCTGGAACGGCCCGACCAGGTGCGCCGCACCGACGGCGCGCTCGAAACCGCCGCGATACTGCACGCTCCACCGCCGGCGATGCAGCCCTGGTCCCGGCGGCGTGCCGGCGTCGACCTCCGTGATCACGCGAGCGGCCAGTGCCTCGGGGACGATCCCGGTCGGGCCGCGCACGTCGACCGTGAGCTCGGTGCCGTGGCAGCGGCCCGCGAGGACGAGGAACGCGGCGACATGGACCGCGATCAGCGCGATGCCCGCGAGCGACTTCATCCGCCGAACACCACCAGCACCGTCAATAGCTCCCACGCGACCACCCACAACGTGCACGCGACGACACTCGCGGTCATCCCGCGCGTGACGGCATCGGCCTCGGGTTTCGACCCGCCGCCCTTCGCGACGACGTCACTCGCGATGCCCCACGCGTAGATCCAGACGAGGAAGCCCGCGCGCATCGCGTAGCGAAGGCGCTCCGGCCTCGGGTCGAGGAAGTCGCCGGTCAACAGCTCCCAGGCGTCGGGAACGCCGTACGACCGACAGACCAGCCAGCCGCCCGCGATCATGCCGAGTGCAAACAACGCCGCGACCGCGAGGTAGCAGATCGCGGTCGCGAGCCACGCCGGCGCCCACAGGTACGACCGTCGATCGACCCCGAGGGCATCGAGCGCGAGGGTCTGCTTGGTCAGGCCCATCGAGCCGAGCCACGCATTGGTCGCGCTGCCCGATGCGGCGACGAACAGCAGCGCCGAGAGGGCAGGCGCGAGGGCGACGACGTAGCTGCCACCGATCTGGCGCAGCAAGGCATCGGGCCGCACACCGGCGCCGCCGACCTTGCTGATCACGAACAGCACCGTGTAGCCGATCAGCGTCGAGACGATCGCGTAGAACGGCAACGGCCGCAGCAGGGTCTGCGCGACCACGCGACGCGCCACGATCGCGAAGTCGCGCGGATGACGGACGAGCTGCACCGGCGCACGCACGAGGGAGATCGCCGCGACCCGGAACGGGGCGAGCAGCGGTTCGGCGATCCGCGCGAGCTTCGTGAGCACAGAGCGCGATCGCGGCGGGCCGTCGGGCGGTGCGCGATCGCCGTGGGTCTCGAGGTGATCGACGAGGGCGCCTTCGAGCTCGACGAGCCAGCGCCCGCGCTCGGCCGCATCGTGGCCGGGATCCTCGAGCGCCCCGGGCCAGCGTCCCGCGAACAGCTGCTCGAGCCGACGATGCTCGAGCGACAGCAGGAACAGGCGATCCGCGACGCCGGCGGCGAGCGCGACATCGTGCGTGACCACGATCACAGAGATCCCGAGCGCGCGGACCTGCTCGCGGATCAGGCGTGCGAGGACGCGCACGCGATGTGGATCGAGCCCGACCGAAGGCTCGTCGAGGAACAGCAGCTTGCGCCGGCTCGCGAGCACGCGGGCGACCGCGACCCGCTGGGCCTGGCCGCCCGACAGGCTGGTGACCGGCGTGCCGGGCTCCGCGAGCTTCGGATCCAGTCCGACCCGGCTGAGCCACGCCGCGGCCTCGCCGTCGGTGACCGGCTGGGCGCCGTCGGCATGGCGCAGCGCGAGCTCGAGGTTGCCGCGCACATCGAGATGATCGAACAGGGCGCCGCGCTGCGGGACGAGCCCGAGCTGGCCATGGTCGAGGTCGAGCCGCGCGGCGACCACGTCGAAGCCTGCGGACTCGAGCTCGTCGCGCTCGAACAGCACGCGCGCAAACGTCGACTTGCCGGCGCCCGAGCCGCCGAGCAAGACGACGACCTCACCGGGTGCGATCGACAGATCCACGCTGTCGATCAGGACCCGGCCATCGGGGAGCGCGACGCGCAATCCCCGGACGTCGAGTGTCGCTGGCGCGGGGTCCCCCATGTGGGGACGGTACCCCGCGCCGTTCACTCAGCGCGAGACTACGGAGACGTGACGGTCAGGGTGAACGTGCCACCCTGGGTGCGGAAGAACGTGTCGACGATCAGGAAGTACGTGCCCGCGGCGGTCGCGGTGAACGTGAACGTCTCGTTCGCGGCAGCATTGCCGGCGTCCGCACCCTTCAAGCAGGTGACCGTCGCGGCGTTGCACACCGTGGCCGCGGCGCCCGGGCCGAGGAGCGCGACGCTCGGATCGAAGTGCGCGCTGGCGTTGGTCACGTTGACCGTGATCGTCTGGTTCGCCGTCAACACGACCTGATAGACCACGTCGCCACCGGCCTGGGAGACACCCGTGCACGCGGCGCCCTCGAGGCCCATGTTGTAGTTGCCAGCAGCGCCACCGGTCTTGCCCTGGACCGGCGTACCGATCGTGATGAGCTGCGCCGTCTCGCACGTGTCGTTGAGCGGAGGAGCGATGCAGAGACCCTTCATACCGACGACCGCACCACAGACCTCGGTGCCCGTGCAGTCAGCGTTCGCGTCGCACGCCTTGCGGCAGATCTTGTCGTCGCCCTCGAAGTTGTCGCACAGGCCGGTCGCGACCGTGGCGGTCACGCCGCACAGGAACGGCGTGGCCGTCGCGCACGCGGCGCCGAGCGCTGCGGGGTCGACGAGCGTCGCGTCGGTGTAGCAGATGTCCTGCGTCGCGGTGTTGAAGCCGCAGGTGCCGGTGGTGCAGCCCATCGGCGGGGAGGACAGGACGTTGCACGTGCTGATGCAGGTGTCGTCGTCGCCGCAGACCTGGTTGGCCGTGCAGCCAGCGACCGGCGCCGCCATGATGTCGCAGTCCGGATCATGCGCGCCGCATGCGCAGTTGCACGTGGTGCCGTCGTTGTACGCGGCCTTGTCGCACGTCCACTCGGTCGGGACGGCGTCTGCATTCAGCGTGATGGTGCCGAGGCTGAGGCACGCGCCGCCGGGGACCAGCGTCGAGTGGTACTCGGCGTCGATCGTGACCTCGACAACGGTGACGTCCGTCATCGTGCCGATCATCTTCTGGTTGGTGAACGGATCCTCGGTCAGCGTGATCGTGCCGCCGCTCTGGAAGTACTGCTTGGCGATGTCGTCGCCGGCAGCGTTGAGCTCGAGCAGGCGGATGCAGGCCGCGCACGTCGCGTAGTCAGCCTGGTTGCCAGCCGTCAGGCTGATCGTCGTCGCCAGGGTCTCGATGCCGTTGTAGAACTCGAAGTTCAGCAGCGTGTCTCCGGCCGCGCCGGCGATCCCGGTCACCGGCGATGACCACAGGATCGCGTCTTCCGTGGCATCGACGATCGACTGGGTCGCGCCGACCGACACCGCGGTGCACGACGGGCCCGAGTCCACCGGTGGTGCTGCGTCAGGGGAAGGGTTGTTGGAACCGTCGTCGCCGCACGCCATCAGAGCAAAGGCCTGAAGGGTCGCCGCGGCGAGAAGGGTGCGGCTGCTGAATCGTTTCATCGCCGGACGGTGCCAGAGCCGCTTTTCGACTGCAATTGCCTACGTCACATCGCCGGCTGATTCGAGGGTGGACAACGCCTACCTCACTGTGGTTGCAGGGACTCCCGCAACCGGGGCCTGGCGCCGGGTCAAGCGGAAACCCAGCAGAAAGCGGGAACCAAGTGGTCGGTTCGCTGTCTCAACTCTCGACCGCAACGCAATGACGCTGCGCGGTTGCCTCGGCTGAGAACGCCGCGATGTCACGTGCGCGAGTGCGCGCGGAGGAGTCGTGGACCAGCCGGAGCCTGGCGCACATGCGCCATAGCCGGAGGTTTGCCATGGGTTCCAAGCTCTCTCTCTCGTTTCGCATTCTCAAGAATGGTCAGCTCGTTCGTGCAGAGAAGCTGACCCAGGGCGTGATCAAGATCGGCAAGGTGCCCTCTGCGCACCTACAGCTCGATGACGAGTCGGTGAGCCGCATGCACGCGATCATCGAGGTCATGGGCACCGACATCAGCCTGATCGATCTCGGGTCGACGCGCGGCACGTTCGTCAACGGCCAGCGGATCAACAAGGCGCGCCTGCAGGACGGCGACACGCTGACCATCGGCGAGATGACGGTCGAGCTCGCGATCGCGGCGACCGACACCGTGACCGCGACGATGACGATGCCGGTGGCCGCGGCGCCCATCGCTCCGCCGCCGATGCCGGTCGCTCGCATGGCGCCGCAGGTCGTCGCGTCGCCGCAGTTCGCGGCGCCGATCGCAGCGCCGGCACCGTTCGCGATGTCCAGCGATGCCGACGATGTCGGTGGCGCGCGTGCCGTCGAGATCGCCGCGATGCTCGGTGACTCGGTCGTCAACGTGAAGCACTGCATGGACCCGCGTGGCGGCAAGGTCACGGCGAAGACGTGGGGCTTTGCCGCCGCCGGTCTCGCGTGCCTCCTCGGCTCGGGCGTCGCGTTCGCGGTGTCGGTCAACGACGCCGCCACCAACAAGGGCGCACTCGACTACCACACGCGCGTGGCCAAGAAGCCGGCGTACTCGTTCCGCCCGGTGGCGGTCCACCACGGCCTCGATTACCTCGCGTTCGGTGGTCTCGCGCTCGGTCTCCTCGGCGCCACCGCGGCGCTCGTGCGGATGCGCAACGAGAAGAAGAGCCCGTTCTACCGCGTCGGTACCGCGCCGGGCGTCGAACAACCGCTCGAGACCTCGCCGTCGCCGAGCTTCCCGCTGGTCGCGCCGTCGGGCGATGACTTCGTCTTCAACTACGGCGCCGGGATCGACGGCGAGATGACCGTCGACGGGACGACCACGCCGCTGTCGGAGCTCGCGGCGAGTGGCCGCGCACGTCCTTCGATGAGCACGGCCGGCGCGATCGAGGTGCCGATCCCGCCGCGCGCGCGGATCCGCGTTCGCTCGGGCAACACCACGTTCCTCGTGTCGGCGGTCACCAGGCCGCGCAAGCAGGTCGCGCCGCTGTTCAGCTTCGAGAACCGCACGATGGCGTACTTCGCGGGCTCGCTCGCCGTGCACATGGGCGTGTGGGCGTTCCTGCAGACGGTCCCGATGGAGGAGTCGGGCGTCAGCCTCGACCTCGCGAACGCCGAGGCGATCTCGATGAACGGCAAGACCACGGAGAAGGAGGAGGTCCCGCCCGAGGAGCAGCCGGACCCCGACACCGGTAACAGCGGCGGTAGCGAGGGTCAGGGCGCGAAGATGGCGCTCGAGGAAGGGATGACCGGCAAGCCGAGCGATCGCAAGGACGGTCACATCCAGATCAAGGACAACAATCATCCGCCGCAGATGTCGCGTGCACGGGCGGTCGAGATCGCGCGTGCCACCGGCATCCTCGGCTCGGCGAGCATGCTGAGCGGTGGGATCTCCGCGATGGCAGCGGACGCCGACTTCTCGAGCGGGTTCGACGGCTCGGACGTCTACGGCCCGCTGTTCGGGTCCGAGGGTGAAGGCAACGGCAACTTCGGTGGTGGCGTGCACGGCTTCGGCAAGGGCGGTGGCTGCAGCATGCCGCCGTGCGGCATCATCGGAACCGGCCGTTACGGCACGATCGGCACCGGCGACAAGGCTGGCGACGGCTGGGGTGGCCCGGGCACCGGCAAGGGTCCGCTCCGCAAGCACGTCGCGACCGGTCCCGATGGCTTCATGGGCCGTCCGACCAGCGAGGGTGATCTCGATAAGTCGATCATCAAGCGGTACATCCAGCGCAGCGTCGCCAAGATCGCCTACTGCTACGAGAAGGAGCTGCTCGCCAAGCCGGGTCTCGCGGGGTCGGTTCAGGTGCAATTCCTGATCGCTCCGAACGGCACGGTGCAGGCGTCCAACGGCGGCGGGCTCGAGGGTGTCTCGAGCTGCGTTGCCGGCGTGATCAAGAACATCAAGTTCCCCGCGCCGAAGAACGGCGGCAACGTGCAGGTGAACTATCCGTTCAACTTCCACGCTGCAGGTCAGTGACGACGAGGAGCGATTCGCTCCGCTGCGCGGCTCGTGTGACCTTCGGGATCACACTGGCCGCGCTGCCCGTTTCGGCGAGCCCAAGGCAAGACGCCAAGGTCAGTTTGAGGAGATCTTTTCGCTTCGCGACGGAGGGGTTCGCGCAGGAGATCAACCGCCATGGCGCCGCGGACGCCAGGTTCGCACGAGCGGAGAACCGAATCGGCTGGGGGAGAAGCCGTGCTTCTGCGCTTCTGGCGTCCGGGGCGCCTCGGCGGTTCGCTCGATCCGGGGCGGAGCCCGAAATAGCTCTGCTTGGAGTCTTGGAGTCACTCACTGCATGGGCGGCGGATTCGCGAGGCACGCGCTGAGCTCGGGCGTCTGCGTCCAGCCGCAGGCGCCGTCCTGCTGGCGCTCGCAGGTCGCCGAGCCGTAGCACGCGTACTCCGCCTTGAACTCGCACGTCGTCATCATGTCCTTGCCGGGCTCGGTGCACACGGTGCCGCTGCAGCCGCCCTTGACGCAGCCGCCGGCGGTCGACGGGCACTCGCGGATCTCCCAGGCGCACGCGTCGCCCTGGCGGATGCACTTGCCCGTGTTGCCACCGACGGTGCCATCGCTGCACTGTTGCGCCGGCATGCCGAGCGCCGGCCCGCACGCATCGGCGGCGCAGTCGCCAGTCGTGGGCGGAGGAGGGGGGGTGGACTTGCCGCCGCACGCAGCGAGCAGCGCGATCAGGAGGAGGCTACGCATGAGCCAACCTTGCCACGCTCGTGCGGGGACCGGCGCGGTGGGTGAGGCCGTTCTCTGCGATCAGCGGCGCAGGGAGGCCGCCCACCTGTTGAACACCGGCTGGAACGACGCGAGATCCTGACCGAGCACCGCCTCGAGCGCGCGCTGCCCGGTGGTGTCCTTTCCGTCCGCGACGAACGTGGCGTAGAAGTCGCGCAGCTTGCCGTGGTCCTGCAGGTACTGGCAGAGGAACCGCGCGTACGCGTACGAGTCGTAGCTCGCATCGTAGAACCCTTCGCGCGTCGTCGAGATCAGCGCCTTCAGGCTCGGGATCGACTTGTTCCGGATCATTCCCTGCAACCCGGGCAGCCGCCAGTTGGTGGTCCCCCACATGTGACCCTCCTTCTCGCGCGGTTGCTCGTACAGCGACGCGAGGCCCTCGTTGAACCACGCCGGGCTGTCGGGGAAGTTGGCCTCGATGTACGGGTGGATCAGCTCGTGGGACAGCGTGCCGGCACCCGGCCCGATGTTCATCACCAGCGCATCGTCCTCCGACGAGTAGTAGCCGTACGGCGTCGTCGGCTCGTCGTCGAAGAACTTCTTCGCGCCCTTGCGATAGGTCTTCTCGTTGCGGAACAGCCAGACCTCGATCACCTTCGCCGGCTGCTTGGCGAAGAAGTCCTTCTCGATCAGGTCGCGCACCCAGCGCATGAAGCTCGCGCGCGACCGCACGCGCTTCGGCGACTCGTCACCGATCACCACGAACGGGCCTTCGATCATCACCGTGTAGCCCTGACCCTCGAGCTTGGTCTCGAGCGCGGCGACCCGCGCCTCGAGGTCCTCCTTGCGCGGCGACGCCGTGGCGGTCGAGACGGACGCGATCAGACATGCGGCGGCGAGGAAGCGGGCCTTCATGCTCTACCGACAGCATGACGCGCCCGCCGGTTGCAGCCCGGAGGGTCTGCATCTGGCCGTGATCGTTGGGGCCTTCGACCCAAGGTCGGCCGCCGACGCGGTGTCCTCTCCCTGGGTAACCGAGCCCGGCTTGCTATCGTAGACCCTCGTGTCCCAGCCCCGCGAGCGTCGTGGCCTCGTGCCCATCGAAGTCGCGATGGTCGTCGCGATCGTGGTGATCCCGTGGCCCGAGGCGATGCCGGTCGCGTTGCCGCTCGTCGCGTGCGCGTCGATCTCGAGATGGATGCGGGGCCGCAGCTTCACCGAGGTGCTGACCGGCGGATCCGATCGCGCGCTGATCGGTGCGGTCGCGGGTGCGGTCGCGCTCGCGCTCGCGCTGCTCGCGGGGACGCCGATCGTCGAGATGATGAGCTTGCGCGCCGTCGAGTGGTCGATGTTCCCGATCGTGCGCGGCAGCGCGGGTCAGATGGCGCTGGTGATCATGATCGTGACGATCGCGTCGGTCGCCGCGGAGCTCGCGCTGCGCGGCTGGATCGTCGAGCGCGTCCTCGAGCTGTCACCCGGACCGGCGATCTTGCCGGTGCTCGTGGGGGCGCTCGCCGAAGGCATCATCACGCCCGGCGGCCTCTCGGTCCGGCTCGGCGCGATGCTGTTCGGGATCGGGCTTGGCTGGATGTACGTCGCCGCGGGGCGAAGCGTCGTCGCGCCGATCCTCGCGCGCGTCACGTTCCAGGTCGGTGCGGTGGTGCTCGAGGCACTCCGCCTGATTGGCTGAGCTACGATGCGGGATGCCCCGCGATCGCAACGACGAGCCGCCGCGGTCCACGCGCGCATACGGCGCCGTGAATCCGGACGCCGAGCACTACCCGCCGACGCTGGCGGATGTCGCGCACGGCAATCCGCCGACGGTCGGGGACTCGACGATGATGCCCGCCGTCTCCTCGCCTGCGTTCGATGCGCTGCAGACGCGCTACCGGCTCGGTGATGTGATCGGTCGGGGCGGCATGGGCGAGGTGCTGTCGGCGCGCGACGAGCAGGTCGGACGGTGGGTCGCGATCAAGCGGCTGCGCGTCTCCGATCCGAGCCCCGAGGTCCTGGCGCGGTTCCTCCGCGAGGCGCGCGTGCAGGGTCGCCTCGAGCATCCGGCCGTCGTGCCGGTGCACGAGCTGCATCATGCGGATGGCTCGCCGCCGTACTTCGTGATGAAGCAGCTGACCGGCGTGACGCTCGCGGATGTGATCCCGCGGCTCGCCGTCGGCGATGTGAAGGCCGCGTCCGCGTTCACCCAGCAGCGCCTGCTCCGCGCGTTCGCCGAGGTCTGTCTCGCGATCGAGTTCGCGCACACGCGGGGTGTCGTGCATCGCGACCTCAAGCCGGCAAACATCCAGCTGGGCGATTTCGGCGAGGTCTACGTGCTCGACTGGGGCATCGCGCGGGTTGCCAGCGACGATCCGCAGCGCGGCAGCTTCGCCGACATCGGGACCGCGGTGGTCGACAGCCCGGCCGAGCCGACGCAGACCGTCGCGGGCTCGATCCTCGGCACGCCGGGGTACATCTCACCCGAGCAGATCCGCGGCGACCACAGCCTCGACGGCCGCGCCGACGTCTACGCGCTCGGCTGCATCCTGTTCGAGATCCTCACCCACCAGCCACTCCATCCGCGCGGCCAAGGTGCGCTCGCGTCCGCGCTCGGAGGCGTCGACGCGCGCGCCTCCCTGCGAGCGCCGGACTTCGACATCCCGCCCGAGCTCGACGCGATCTGCGTGCGCGCGACCATCGTCGAGGCCGAGCATCGGTTCGCGACGGCGCGTAAGCTCGGTGACGCGGTCCAGCGCTACCTCGACGGCAATCGCGACATGGCGCTGCGGCGTGAGCTCGCGCGCGGCGAGCTCGACCTCGCACACAGCGCCCTGACCGTCGGAGCCTCGCCCGAGGCTCGCGGCAATGCGATCCGCGCGGCGGCCCGTGCGCTCGCTCTCGATCCGACGAGCCGCGAGCCGGCCGATATCGTCGGTCGGTTGATGCTCGAGCCACCGACGGAAGCGCCGCCCGAGGTCAACATCGAGCTCGATCGGATCGATGTCGATGCGCTGGCCAAGAGCGCCCGGTTCGGGCTGTTCGCGGCCCTCGCGTTGCTCGTGTTCTTCCCGATGCTCTATGCGATCGGGTTCCGCAACCCGCTCGTGATCGTGAGCGGCGTCGCGATCTGCATCTTCATCATCGGCGTCCAGCTGCTGATCTCGCCGCGAACACCGATCCTGTCGTCGTACATCGCGATCGGTGGGTTCGTGGTGCTGTTTGGCTTGATGTCGTGGCTGCTATCACCGGTGATCATCGGACCGGGGCCGGGCGTGATCGTGGTGATGCTGATGGCGTCCCATCAGAAGGCGCTGTTCCGCCCGTGGAAGCTGTCGCTGGCCCTCGGCGTGGCGATCCTCGGGCCATGGCTGCTCGCGGCCTCCGGCTGGATGGGGCCGACGACCACGGTGAGCGGCAACGACATCATCGTCCACACGAGCGCGATGGACCTGCATCCGGTGATCACGCTGGTCGCGCTCGGGGTGTACATCCAGGCGACGATCTTGCTCGCTGGCTTCCTGTCGCGACTTCAGGATGACGATCGCCGCAAGGTCCGCCGCACGATGCAGATCCAGTCGTGGCAGCTCCGCCAGCTCGTGCCGCGCCCCCAGACCTTGCCGCCGCGCTGATTCACCGCACCGCGAGGATGAACCGCGACGACGCGCCGAGGAAATCGACCGCGATCGTGCAGGTGCCGCGACCGAGCGGGGTGACGGTGATCTCGTCCCGGGGCGCGTTTACGCCTTCGATCCGCGCGATGTTGCCGCAGTTGCGCGCGGACCACAGGCCGTTGGGCCTGCGTCCGACCTGGAGCAGCTCGCCGCACGCATCGGCGGCGAACACGCGCAACCCGATCGGCCAGTCCGCGTGCGCGGCCACGAGCTCGCCGGGCTGCAGGCCGTCGTGAACGAGCGTCTGCCGGATCTCCACGGACGCGACCCGCACGCTCTCGAATTCATCGGCCAGTGGCATTCCGCCGCACGCACCTCGGAACGTGCCCTGCTCGACGAGCACGGGCATTCCGTCACGGAGCTCGACGACGTGACTTGGAATGAGCTCGATCCAGCACGGAGGCGCATTCTCGACCATGTTGGCGTCCGGCGTCGTGCCGAGTGCGAACCGGCGCGGTGCGGGGACGCTGCTGCGCACGCAGGGCTCGCTCGTGACGTGGTTCGAGAGCGGCGGCGCGACACTCGATCCTCCACACGATCCGCCCATCGCGGCGAGCAGGATGAAGAGCCTTCTCATCGTCAACTCTGTCCTGGTTTCTCGACGACGACAGGATAGAATCGGCGCCGTGAAATTCAGGGTGATGCTCGCGGTGCTCGCGATCTGTGGTGTCGCGAGCGCCAAGGACACTGCGTCGATCGACGCAATCTCTCCACTTACTCCGCCGTGCGATCCCGCGCGCGCGTACTGCTTCGCCGTGCAGCTCCATGTCGCGCAGACCGCGGACGGTCTCGTCGTGCCACCGGCATGGATTGCAAATCAGCTCGCGATCGCGAACCAGCACTTCGCGCCGCTCGATGTCGGATTTCAGATCGCGGGCGTCCAGGTCGCGCCGCCGGGCACCGAGCATGTGCGCACGCGGGCGCAGCGCAATGCGCTCGGCAGCGCGGTGACGGGTCGGGTGATCCACGTGTTCGTGACCGCACAGCTCGAGAACGTCGACCAGTCGACGACTCCCGTGTTCGGCGTCGCGTGGCGCGTGAAGCAGCGCAAGATCATCATCCTGTCGGCGAAGTCATGGGATCGGACGCTCGCGCACGAGCTCGGTCACGTGTTCGGCCTGCCGCACTCGACGTATCCGATCTCGATCATGAACAAGACGCCGCGCGAGGAGCCAGCGCGCGAGACCCGCACGTTCGCGGACGAAGAAGTCGCGGCGATGGGACCGGGGATGAAGCGGCTCCTCCGCAGCAAGGTCATCGAGAACCTCGCCCGCCGCCGCGACTAGATCACAGCTCGCGGGTCATCACGCGGCGGAGCGTGTCGGCGTCGATGTTCGACCCCGACAGGATCACCGCGACCGTCTTGCCGGCGAGCTGCGGCTTCAGCGCGATCAGACCGGCGAGCCCGGCGGCGCCTGCACCCTCGGCGAGGTTGTGCGTGGTGCGGATCAGGATCCGCACCGCCTCCGCGATCTCCGCATCGCTGACCGTCACGAACCCCGCGAGGCCCTCGAGCAGCGCCGGGAACGTGAGGTCGTAGGTGCCGCGTGTCGCCAGGCCGTCGGCGAACGTGTTGGCGGCCGGCAACGAGGTCCGCGCTTTCGCGTGCCACGAGTCGTGAATCGCGGCCGCTCCGCGCGCCTGCACGCCGTAGACCGCGACCTCCGGCCGGAGCTTGCGTGCGGCGACCAGCGCACCGACCGCCTGCGATCCTCCGCCGACGGCGACCACGATCGCATCGAGCGTCTCGGCCTGCTCGCAGATCTCTGCGCTCAGCGTGGCGGCGCCCGCGATCACGTTGGCGTCATTTGTCGAGTGCGCCATCACGAGCCCGCGCTCGGTGACCAGGCGCTGCGCGACCTCGACGGCCTCGTCGTAATCGCGACCGGCCTCGATCAGCTCCGCACCGTGCCCGCGGATCGCTGCGTTCTTCTCCGGGTTGTTCCCGATCGGAACGCAGATCACGACCGGGACGCCGAGCACCGAGCCGGCCCACGCGAGCCCTGCACCGTGGTTGCCGCGGGTCGCCGCGACCACGCCGCGCGCTCGCTGATCCGCGGGTAGCGCGGTCATGAACGACAGGGTGTTGCGCGCCTTGAACGCGTTGGTCGGCAAGTGATTGTCGTGCTTGACCAGCACGCGCGCGCCGACCTCGGCATCGAGCTCCGCGTAGTGACGCAGTGGCGTCGTCGGGAGGTACGCCGCGATCCGCGATCGCGCTGCAACGATGTCTTCCCACGTGATCGGCCAGGGCACGTGGGGAGTCTATGCGAACCACGCGGTCCCGGAGTGCGCGCACCGCCTCATCGGGGCACAATGCGGATGTGGAAGTGTTCTTCCTCATGATGGGCCTGTGGATGGTCGTCGCTGTCGCTCTCGGCCTGCGCCGACCGCGCGGCTTCGGCGGGGCTCAGCTGCGCGCGCGGCTCGATGCGGTCTATGGCGAGCCTCACGAGCTCGTGCGGGTAACCCCCGCGGCATTTCCCGAGGCGGATCTCGAGTTCTACGATCGGGCGCGCCGCGAGCTCGAGTCCCGCAAGTATCGCTGGCTCGCCGACGTCGAGGACCTCACGCTGTCGCGGATCTATCCGCAGAACCGCACGTTCCTCCGGCTGTTCGTCGACGCCGGCGGGATGATCCGCGCTTCCGCCTATCACCTGCATCCGCGCGGGGTCGTGGTCTCGTTGCTCCAGCTCGTGCAGCTGTTCCCGCGCCACCTCCGCGTCGTCGAGCTGGTCAGCGAGGTCCAGGGGACGTTCCTGGTCACCAGCAACACCCACGGCGTCGATCGGCTCGAGCCGCCGCCCGAGGCCAAGGTCGAGCGGCTGGCGCTGAACACACCGATCGGCGAGGTGGTTGCCCGCCACGAGACGCGGATCACCGAGCTGTTGCGGGCGCATCCCGAGCGATCGCCCGTGACGTTCGAGACCTTCGAGGAGCTGCTCGCGTCGATCGGGCGTGCGCACGTCGTGATGGCGCGGCACCGGCAGAAGGTCGGCGGGCTGTCGCGCGACGAGCTCGAGCGCCTGAAGGGCCGGCCGCTGAGCGCCGCGGAGGAGCAGTTCCTGCGCGAGGTCCAGACCAAGCCGGACGGCACCGGCGAGCCGACCCCGTCGTAGACGGGCAGGCTACGGACAGGTCGGAGCGCCGAAGCTCGCCTCGACCGTGGCGCCCGCGACCTGCGCGGTCCAGCTGCCGACGACGTACGACGCGGTGCTCGACGGATCGATCGTGATCGAGCCCGACGTCGCAGGACCTCCGCTGAAGCGCAGGTACGCGGAGGGCAGGGCGGTGATGTCGGTCTCGGTCGCTCGCATTGCGAACGTGCCGATCGGCAGCGCGGTGTCGCCGGACACCGTGATGATCTCGACCGATGCCGCATCGTCCCCGGCGCATCCATCGGCGGTCGACAGCGTGACCGTCCACTTGTGGTACGGCGCGCCGTAGAACACCTGGCCCTGTCCCGCTCGGGCGGAATCGACCATCGTGGCGCCGGTCAGGGTCGCGGAGCTGGACGGAGCGTCCGGGCTCGTCGAGCACGCCGCCAGCAGGATCGAGCCGAGGAGGTACCTCACGCGTCCCAGTAAGCGCGCGAGATCTTCCCATGTCAACCCGGCCCTTGGGGCCTCCCGATGTGATCGACACCACCCGTAGTGCGGCCCAGAACGCACCGAGATCACACGGGGATCGCGCGCGGTCCCGGGTCAGACCCCTTTGGCATTCTCGTCGGCAGGATGCGGATCCTCCACACCTCGGACTGGCACCTCGGGCACACGCTCCGGGGCGAGGTCACGCGCGAGCACGAGCACCAGGTGTTCCTGACCTGGCTGGTCGCCGCGTGCGTGCGCGAGGCCGCGGATGCGCTCGTGATCACCGGTGATGTGTTCGACAGCGCGACGCCTCCCGCCAGCGCGGAACGGATGTGGTTCGAGTTTCTGGCGGCGGCGCGGCGCGCGATGCCGGCGATGGACATCATCGCGATCGCCGGCAATCACGATTCACCCGCGCGGCTCGGTGCGGCATCCGCCGTGCTGCGCGAGCTCGGCGTCCACGTGATCGGCGGTCTGCCACGGCGCGCGGACGGCACGCTCGATCTCGATCGGATCGTGATCCCGGTCGCCGGTGGTCGTGGGCTCGTCGCCGCGGTGCCGTTCCTCCGGCCGATCGATGTCCCGTCGGATCTCGAGGATCCGCTGGTCTCGATCTATGGCGAGGTCGTCGCCGGCGCGCGCGCGCGGCGGTCGCCGGACCAGGCCCTGATCGTCACCGGGCATCTCTACGTCGCGGGCGCCGATGCGGCGTATCTCAGCGAGCGCCGGGTCTCGATCGGTGGGGTCGAGGCTGCGTCGCTGCGGATGTTCCCCGACGACGTCAGCTACGTCGCGCTCGGTCACATCCATCGTGGCCAGCGCGTCGGTCGCGACACGATCCGGTACGCAGGTGCTCCGATCTCGCTCGCTCTCGACGAGGCCGGCTATCGCCATCAGATCGTGGCGGTCGACTTCGCGGACGGGCAGGTCACCGAGATCCGCTCGCTGCTCGTCCCGCAGACGATCGAGATCCTGCGCGTGCCGAAGCGCGGGGCCGCGCCACTCGGCGAGGTGCTCGCCGCGCTCGATGCGCTCGAGCCAGCCCACGGCGTCGACGATCTCGTGCGGCCGTACCTCGAGGTCGTGGTCGCGCTCGACAAGCCGGAGCCCAAGCTGCGCTCGCTGATCGAGACCGCGCTCGATGGCAAGCGCGCGCGGCTGGTCTATCTGCACATCGAGCACACCGGCGACGGCGCAGCGCTCGCGGATCGCGCGGACCTGCTGCGCGGCGCCACCCGCCTGGCCGAGCTCGATCCACGGGACGTGTTCGCGCGGCTGTGGTCGCGCAAGCACACCGAGGCGCCGAGCGCGGAGGTGCTCGCGGGATTCGAGCGCCTGCTCGCGGAGGTCCAGGGCGATGCCGAGGATCCCGCGGTGCTCCGCGAGCGAGGGCGCTCGTCATGAGGATCCTCGCGATCCGCGGCTGCAACCTCGCGAGCCTCGCGGGCGAGTTCGAGATCGATCTCGAGCACGGTCCGCTCGGCGCCGCGGGCGTGTTCGCGATCGTCGGGAACACCGGCGCGGGCAAGAGCACGCTGCTCGACGCACTGTGCGTGGCGCTGTTCGATCGCACGCCGCGGCTGACCAACCACAGCCGCGTGATCGTCGGGCGCGATGACGACGATCCGGGGGCGCTCGGTGCCCAGGATGTCCGTACGCTGCTCCGGCGCGGTGCTGCGTCGGGATGGGCCGAGGTCGACTTCGAGAGTGGCGATGGCCGGCGCTATCGCGCGAAGTGGTCGGTGCGCCGTGCGCGCGGTCAGACCGACGGGACGATCCAGCCGCAGCAGGTCGCGCTGACCGCGCTCGACGGGGGCGAGCGTCTCGGTGGCACGAAGACCGAGACCCTCGAGGCGATCCACGACCGGCTCGGCCTGTCGTTCGATCAGTTCCGGCGCTCGGCGCTGCTCGCGCAGGGGGAGTTCGCAGCGTTCCTCCGCGCCGACGGCAAGGATCGCAGCGAGCTGCTCGAGCGGATGACCGGCACCGAGATCTACTCGCGGCTGTCCGTCCAGGCTCACCTGCGCGCGGCGATCGCGGACCAGGCGCTGACCTCCGGGCGAATCGCCGCGCACGCGATCCCGGTGCTCGAGGACGAGGCGCGCCGCGCGACCGAGATCGAGCTCGCGACCGCGGAGCAGACCAAGCTCGCGGTTCGCAAGCGTCACGCTGCGGCAGAGACCGCCGCGCGCTGGGTCGCCGAGGCCGCGCGGCGCGACATCGCGCTCGCCGGATCGACCGAGGCGTTCGTGCTCGCGGAGGCCGCGGTCACCGCCGCGCAGGCCGAGCGCGCCGAGCTCGCCTTGCGGCGGCGCGCCGAAACGCTGCGCGGGCCGTGGGACGATGCCGCGCGGCTCGACACCGAGCTCGCGATCGCGCGCAGTCACGTCAGCGCGGCCGGTGCTGCCTCGGTGAGCGCCGCGGCCGCGTACGCGATGATCACCGAGCATCGTTCGCGGGTCGGCGAGCTCCACGCACCGATCCGCGCGGCGCGGATTGCGGCGGGCCTCGTCGAGCGCGGGCTCGGATCGCTCGAGCAGCGCGCGATCGCAACGGCGGTCGCCGCCGAGGCGCTTGGCCGCGCGACGCTCGACGATGCCGGGTGGCTCGAGGCGCGCAGCGTGCTCGCGCCCGAGGTCGCCACCTGGAGCGAGCTCGAGGCGCGGTTCGTCCGCCACGCGCAGCTCGGCGAGGCCATCACGGCGCTCGATCGCTCGCTCACCGAGCACGCCGGATCGCACGACAAGCTCGCTCTGGTGCGGACGGATCTCGTGACCCAGCACCAGGCCGCGGTCGCCAAGCACGGCGACGCCCAGCGCAAGGCAGACAGCTTCCAGAAGCGGCGCGGGCTGACGCTCGATGCCGCGCGCCGGCACGAGGACGAAGCGCGCGCGCGACTGAGCGAGATCGAGCGGCTGGTCGCGATCGCGGCAGGCGCCCGGTCGGCGGCCGCGGCGCGCGACGAGATGGATCGCCGGATCGCCGAGCTCGCCGCCGACGCGACGCTCGAGACCGACCAGCGCGGGCACGCGGAGAGCGCACGGGCCACGGCGCTCGTGCTGCGCGACGAGCGCACGCGCGTCGTCGAGGAGCTCCGCAAGGCCGCCGGGTACGAGCACGCACGCGCCGAGCTCGTCGACGGAGATCCGTGTCCGCTGTGCGGTGCGCCCGAGCATCCGTGGCGCGATCGCGGCGCGTTCGACGACGTGATCGCGGCGGCGACCGCCAGGCTCGGCGAGACCGTGGCCGAGCTCGACGCCGCGACCGCGACGCTCGCTTCGCTCACGGCACGCGCGCAACAGCGCACGGTCGAGCTCGCACGGCTCGCCAAGACCCGCGCGACCACGGTCGCGACCGTGGCGGATGCGGTCGGGACCTGGAGCGGGCAGCTGACCGCGCTCGGCGAGCTCTCGCTCGTCGGAGATCCGGCAACGGCGGCTGCAGAGGCGCTCGGCCTCGAGCTCCACGCCGCGGCCAAGAAGAAGCTCGAGGAGGCACGCACGACGCGCAGCCAGACCGAGGCGGCGACCAAGGCTGCGGCGGATGCGCAGGCCGACGTGCAGCTGTGCCAGGCGAATGTCGATCAGCTCGCCGCGCGGCTCGCCGATGTCGACCGGCAGGTCGGCGAGCTCGCGGCGACGATCAAGGGCATCCAGGCGGAGCGCGAGACCCGGATCGAGCGTCATCAGGAGCTGGCGGCCCAGATCGAGGCTGCGATCGCGCGGTGGACCGCGGGACGCGATGGCCTCGCCACGCCGGCGACCACCGAGCGCACGGGGGCGAAGGCGCCGACGCGCGTGCCGAGCACGCGGACCGCCGCGACGCGCCGGGGCGCGAGCGCGATCGAGACCGCGCGGGCCTGGATCGCGGAGCTCGTGACCGAGTGGCGCGCCCGGTCGGAGCGGATCGCGGCGGCCGAGGCCGCGCTCGCTGCTGCGCTGGTCGCGATCGATCACGATGCGCGCGACGCCGAGCGGGCGGTCGCCGCGCACCACAGCCGGCTCGCCGAGTGCGAGCGCCGCCAGGTCGAGCTGCATATCGCGCTCGGGGAGGCGGTCGAGCGGCTCGATCTCGCGCGCGCGGGCTCGGGATTCGACATCGAGGAGCTGCGTGCACTGCTGTCGGCGGATCCGTCGCGCGTCGAGATCCTGGTCCAGCAGCTCGCAGCGCTCGATCGATCGGTCGATACCGCGCGCGCCGTGGTGACCGAGCGGCGCCGGCTGGTCGACGATCACGCGCTGTCCCGGCCGGCCTCGATCGAGGATGCGGCGCACATCGAGACGATCGCGGCGACGCTGACCCAGGCGGAGGACCACGTCGCCCGGCTCGCCACCACGCTCGCCGCCGATGACGAGGCGCGGGCTCGCCGGATCGCCGCGCTCGCGCAGCTTGCCTCCGCCGAGGACGC
The DNA here is from genome assembly GCA_028287135.1 of Myxococcales bacterium. Taxonomy (GTDB): domain Bacteria; phylum Myxococcota_A; class Polyangia; order Haliangiales; family Haliangiaceae; genus JABFXX01. The sequence continues at coordinate 95,994 of JAQBQE010000009.1, read as the reverse complement.
CGCGGACGTCGATCGGATCCTTGGCGAGGTGATCGGATCGCACGACGGCAAGCTGTTCCGCAGCTTCGCGCAGAGCCTGACGCTCGATGGCTTGCTCGCGGTCGCGAACTCGCACCTCGAGGAGCTCGCGCCGCGCTACCGGCTCGAGCGGGTGCCCAAGCATGATCTCGAGCTGCAGGTGATCGATCGCGATCTCGGGCACGAGGTGCGGTCGGTGCAGAGCCTGTCGGGCGGCGAGAGCTTCCTGGTCTCGCTCGCACTCGCGCTCGGTCTATCGTCGATGTCCGCGCACGACGTCCGCGTGCGCACGCTGCTGATCGACGAGGGGTTTGGCACGCTCGATCCCGCCACCCTCGACAGCGCACTGTCCGTGCTCGACGCGCTACAGGCGCGCGGCCGTCAGGTCGGCGTGATCTCCCACGTGCCCGCGCTCGTCGAGCGCGTCGGCGCGCACGTCCGCGTCGTGCAACGCGGCGGCGGACGCAGCGAAGTCATCGTCGCGTAGATCGGCTACGCTCGCGCTCGATGGCTGCACCGACTGCTCCGACGATGACGATCCCCGAGATCGAAGCGCTGATGGATCAGCACTTCCCGGACTGGCGAAACTTCTCGCAGATCATCGCGCTCGGCGTGCAGGACATCACGCTGAAGATGCCGTTCCACAAGCGGCTACTGCGCGCGGGCGGCACGATCTCGGGACCGGCGATGATGGCGTTCGCGGACACCGCCGCGTATTACCTGACGCTCGCGCATGTCGGCCCGACGGCCGCGAGTGCCGCGACCGCGAACCTCGACATTCATTTCCTGTCACGGCCCAGGCCGATTGACATGACGTGCGTCGCCCGCGTGCTGCGCCTCGGGCGCCGGCTCGCCGTATCCGCCGTCGACATCCACTCCGGCGACGATCTCGTCGCGCACGCGACCGTGACGTACGCGCTGCCGCCGACGAAGTAGCTACGTCTTACCGACCGGGTGCGGCCAGTGCTCGGCGAGCGCTGCGAGCGGCGCGCCGGTCATCCGGTTAACCGTCCACTCCGACATCGCCGCCGCGCCGAGCGACTGGTACAGCCGGATCGCAGGCTCGTTCCAGTCGAGCACCGACCACTCGAACCGGCCGTAGTGCCGCTGGATCGCGATCCGCGCGAGCGCCGATAGCAGCGCACTGCCGACGCCCTTGCCGCGCGCGACCGGGCGCACGAACAGATCCTCGAGGTAGAGCCCGGGCCTGGCGAGGAACGTCGAGTAGCTCTGGAAGAACAGCGCGAACCCGACCGCCGCACCGCCGAGCTCGGCGATCAGCACCTCGGCCGCCGGCCGCACACCGAACAGCGTCAGCCGGAGCTGCGCTTCGTCGGCAACGACCTCGTGGGACAGCTTCTCGTACTCGGCGAGATCGCGGATGAAGCCGAGGATCGCGGGTGTGTCGTCGGCGACCGCGAACCGGATCTCCAGGTCTTCGGGAAACGTCATCGGTTTACTCCTTGCTCGGCAGCGTGAGGCGCTGGACCACGGCCACGAAGTCCGGTGGTAGCTCGGACGACAGCGCGACGCGCGCACCGGTGACCGGGTGCTCGAAGCCGAGCGTCGCCGCGTGCAGCAGCATCCGCGCCGAGGTCAGCAGCTTGCCGCCGGCGTTCTCGTAGTCGCGGATGTAGACCTGCTCGCCGACCAGCGGATGCCCGGCCTCGGACAGGTGGATCCGGATCTGGTGGGTCTTGCCGGTCTCGAGCCGCACGGCACACAGGGTCGCGCCGCGCAGCGCCTGCCGCGCCTCGACATGGGTGACCGCACGCTTGCCCTGCTCGAGGCGCGTCGTCGACCCGCGCATGCCATCGCCGCGATCGGCGACGAGGAACGACTCGATCCGGCGCGACGTCACCACGCCATGGGCCACGCAGATGTACGTGCGTTCCATCGAGTGCGACCGCAGCTGCGCGGCGAGGCCTTGCTCGGCCTTCTTGGTCTTCGCGAACATCAGCAGGCCCGAGGTCGCACGGTCGATGCGGTGCACGACGTGGAGCGGCACCGTGGTCGCCGGCTTGCCCTGGCGCCGCCACGCGCCGCGGATCAGGTCCATCGCGGTGCCGAGCTCGCGCTCCTCGTAAGGGACGCTGTTGACGCCCTCGGGCTTGTCGATCACGACGACGTGGGCGTCATCGTAGACCAGCACGCCCTCGCGCTCGGGATCGAGGGGCCGGCGCTCGTGGATCCGGACGTCGACCTGCTGACCCTTCGCGAGCCGGAGATCGATCTTCGTGGTGCATACCCCGTCGACGAACACCTTGCCGGTCTCGATCTGGCGCTTGGCGACCGAGTTCGGGACCTCGGTCCGCGCCTTCACGAACGCAGCGAGCGTGACTCCGGGCTCTTCGACGATCCATGCCACGCGAGTACGCAACCTAGCACGAGAGGGCCTCGTGCTAAGACGGTCGGCATGGACCGCACCCTGTTCACCGAAGAGCACACGGCGTTTCGCGCCGCGTTCAAGCAGTTCGTGACGCGTGAGATCACGCCGCACCAGATGGCGTGGCGCGAGCAGGGCCAGGTCGACCGCGAGCTGTGGCGCAAGGCCGGCGCGCAGGGTTTTCTCTGTCCGTGGCTCGAGGAGAAGTACGGCGGGCCGGGGGCGGACTTCATCTGCTCGATGATCATCATGGAGGAGCTGGCGATCGCCTACGAGAGCGGCTTTGCGAGCGCGCTGCACTCCGACATCATCGTCCCGTACATCCACTCGTTCGGCACCGAGGCGCAGAAGCAGAAGTGGCTGCCCGGCTGTGCGTCGGGTGAGATCGTGACCGCTCTCGGGATGACCGAGCCCGGCACCGGCTCGGACCTCGCCGCGCTCGCGACCACCGCGGTCAAGGACGGCGAGGAGTACGTCATCAACGGCGCCAAGACGTTCATCTCGAACGGGCAGCTGTGTGACCTCGTCATCGTCGCCGCGAAGACCGATCCCGACCCGGCGAACGCGCACAAGGGCATCTCGCTGTTCGTGGTCGAGGCCAACCGCAAGGGCTTCACCAAGGGCAAGCGCCTGCAGAAGATGGGCATGGACTCGCAGGACACCTCGGAGCTGTTCTTCGAGGACTGCCGGATCCCGGCGAGCAACCTGCTCGGCACCGAGGGCGCCGGATTCATGATGCTGATGCAGAAGCTGCAGCAGGAGCGGCTGTGCGTCGCGATCGGTGCGGTCGCGGCGGCGGAGCAGGTGCTCGCCGACACCATCGCGTACACCAAGGAGCGCAAGGCGTTCGGCAAGCCGATCAGCAAGTTCCAGAACACGCAGTTCAAGCTCGTCGAGTGCCTCGCCAAGTGCGAGGTCGGTCGCGCGTACGTCGACAAGGTCGTCGCCGAGCACGTCGCGGGCAAGTACCTGGTCAAGGAGTGCTCGATCGCGAAGTTCTGGACCACCGACATGGCCCAGGAGGTGATCGACGAGTGCCTCCAGTTCTTCGGTGGCTACGGCTACATGCTCGAGTATCCGGTGACCCGCGCGTTCATGGACGCTCGCGTCCAGCGGATCTACGCGGGCACCAACGAGATCATGAAGGTCATCGTCGCGAAGCAGCTCGGGCTGTGACCGGAAGCGACGCGCCGGGACGTGGTTACTGGGAGCGCCACGCGAAACGCTACGACCGCTCGACGCGGTTTCTGTCGCGGCCGGTGCCGCGCATGCTCGAACGGGTCGTCGAGGCCGTGGAGGGCAGGTCGCGGGTGCTCGAAGTGGCGGCGGGCACCGGGCTGGTGACGACGGCGATCGCGCCGGTGGTCCGCGAGCTCGTCGCGACGGACTACGCGATCGCGATGGTGCAGGAGCTCGATACGCGGGTCCGCGCCGCCGGGCTCTCGAACGTCACCTGCGAGCAAGCGGACATCTACGACCTCCAGTTCGAGGAGGCGGGCTTCGATGCGGTGGTCGCGGCGAACGTCCTGCACCTGGTCCCTGATCTCGAGCGCGCGCTCGCGAGCCTGCGCCGGGTGCTGCGACCGGGTGGTGTGCTCGTCGCCCCGACGTACCTGCACCGGGAGACCCTCCGGGCGTCGGTGCTGTCCAGGCTGTTCGCGCTCACCGGGTTTCCCGGGCAGCGCCGGTTCACCGCACAGCTGCTGCGCCAGGCCGTGGAGTCCGCCGGATTCCGGGTGAGGACCGTCGAAACGATTCCGGGACCGTTTCCGATCGGCTACCTCGACGCCGTCATGGTATCGTCGAATGACGATGAAGGCTCCCGCGTGCTGCCCGGCTCCCGATCTCCGCGCGGTCGGTGACGACATCGCGGACGAGGCGCTCGCGTCGATGGCAAAGGCGCTGGCTCACCCGATCCGGGTCCAGATCGTGCGGATCCTGGCGAAGACCGCCGGCTGCGTGTGCGGAGATCTCGTCGAGCAGCTGCCCGTGGCGCAATCCACGGTGTCCCAGCATCTGAAGATCCTCAAGGAAGCCGGGCTGATCCAGGGCACGGTCGATGGCCCGCGGGTCTGCTACGGCATCGATCCCGAGGGTTTGCGTCGCTTGCGCGTGCTCGTTGGCGGGTTGTAAACTCATCGTCGAATGACGATAGGAGCGCGCAGAGCGTACGCGGCGGAGCTGGTCGGGACGGCCCTCCTGCTCGCGACCGTCGTCGGCTCCGGCATCATGGCCGAGCGGCTCAGCCCCTCGAACGCCGGCGTCGCGCTGCTCGCGAATGCGGTCGCCACCGGCGGCATCCTCTACGTCCTGATCCTCGGGCTCGGTCCGGTCTCCGGCGCGCACATGAACCCGGTCGTCACCCTGATCGAGCTCGCGTTTCGCCGGATCCCACGTGCGCGCGTGCCCGGCTACGTGGTCGCGCAGGTGATCGGTGCGCTCGGCGGGGTGGCGCTCGCCCACGTGATGTTCGGACTCCCGGTCGTCCAGCACTCGGAGCACGTCCGCGCGTCGGGCGGCGAGCTGGTCGGCGAGGTCGTGGCGACGTTCGGGTTATGGCTGGTGATCGCCACCGCCAGTCGCTCGCGCCCGTCGGCGATTCCCGCAGCGGTCGCGCTCTACATCGTCGCGGCGTACTGGTTCACCGCGTCCACGTCGTTCGCGAACCCCGCGGTGACGCTCGCACGGTCGTTCACGGCGACGTTCTCGGGGTTGCGGCACGCCGACATCCTTCCGTTCATCGGCGCACAGGTCGTCGGTGGTGGTCTCGCGGCCGCGCTCACCGCGTGGCTGCTGCCGAATTCCTGCGTCCCTTCGGCGGGGCTTCCGTCTCCTCAGGCGAAGGAGACATGACCATGAAGACCCACGACGAGATCAGGACCGACGTTCGTACCCACTACAGCGCGATCGCGCGCGGTGATCAGACCGGCTGCTGCGGCGGCGGCGCCTGCGGGACCGAGCAGCTCGGCTACAGCGCGGACGAGATCGGGGCAGCACCCGCGGGTGCAAACCTCGGCCTCGGCTGCGGCAATCCGCAGGCGATCGCCTCCCTGACGCCCGGCGAGACGGTGGTCGACCTCGGCGCCGGAGGCGGCTTCGATGCGTTCCTCGCGGCACGCGCCGTCGGCCCCACGGGAAAGGTGATCGGCGTCGACATGAGCGCCGATATGGTGCACCTCGCGCGGACCAACGCGACCCGGCACGGCACGACCAATGTCGAGTTCCGCCTCGGCGAGATCGAGCAGCCGCCGGTGGACGACGGGGTCGCCGACGTCGTGATGTCGAACTGCGTGATCAACCTGTCGCCCGACAAGCCGGCGGTCTATCGCGAGGCGTTCCGCATGCTGCGCGCGGGCGGCCGGCTCGCGATCAGCGACGTCGTCGAGATCGCACCGATGCCGGTCGAGCTCGCGAACGACGTTGCGGCGCTGTGCGGCTGCGTGTCGGGCGCCGCGGGAGTCGGCACGCTGCAGGCGCTGCTCACCGAGATCGGGTTCACCGAGGTGTCGATCGAGATCGAGCCCGGCAGCCGCGAGCTGATCGCGAGCTGGGCCCCCGGGCGCGGGTTCGAGCGCTACGTCGCCTCGGCGAAGATCACGGCGACGCGTCCCGCGACGAAGAAGACGGCCGGCGCGTGCTGCGCCCCGGGCTGCTGCGCATGAGCGACCGCGCCCCAGGAGCGCTCGACGCATGCGTCGACGATCGCGGGTTGGCCTGGGGCGCGCTGCGCATCGAGCTCCGGAGGTTCGTGGCGGCCCGCGTGGCTGGCCCGGATGTCGACGATGTCGTGCAGGAGGCGCTGATCCGCATCCACCGGGGGATCGCGGCCGTGCGTGATCAGCAGCGCCTCGCGCCGTGGATGTACCAGGTCACGCGCAACGCGATCATCGACCACCATCGCCGCCCGCAGCGCACGCGACCGCTCGACGAGGCGCCTGCCGTTGCGGTCAGCACCGTCGAGGCTGATCCTGCTGCAGACGTCGACCACGACCTGCTGTCGCGGATGCTCGCGCACTGCATGACCGCCTTCGTGGCGCAGCTCCCGCCGGTGTACCGCCAGGCGATCACGCTCGTCGAGCTCGAGGGCCTGACCCAGGTCGAGGCGGCGGCGCGGCTCGGCATCTCGGTCTCGACCATGAAGTCGCGGGTCCAGCGCGGGCGGGCGCAGCTCCGGGGGCTGGTCGAGACCTGCTGTCAGATCGACCTCGATGCGCGCGGGCACGTGATCGAGGCAACCCCGCGCCGAGGGACCTGCGTCGCATGCTAGGACTCGCCGAGGGATCCGATCGATGACCGCGCCGGGGGTGCTGTTCCTGTGTGTGGCGAACTCGGCGCGCAGCCAGATCGCGGAGGGGCTCGCCCGTGCCCGGTTCGGCGACCGCCTGCGCATCCTCAGCGCCGGCAGCAAGCCGACCCAGCTCAACGCGCTCGCGATCGAGACGATGCGCAAGAGCGGCATCGACATCACCACGCAGCACTCGAAGATCGTCGATGACATCGATCCCACGGGCATCGAGCTCGTGATCACGCTGTGCGCCGAGGAGGTCTGCCCGGCGTTCTATGCACCGGTGCGGCGCGTCCACTGGCCGATCCCGGATCCCGCGGGCGATCGTCCGGGCGACGAGGACTCGCTGCTCGGTGCCGAGGCGATGCGGCTGCATCGATTCCGGGTCGCGAAGCTGCAGATCGAGGCACGTCTCGACGCGATCGAGCCCGCGCTCGCGCTGCCCCCACGCACGGTCGTGATGCCTGCGAGCGCGGGTGATCGCGACGAGGTCGAGGCGCTGCTGCGGTCCGCGGAGCTCCCGCTCGACGGCCTCGACGCGTGCTTTCCCCACGATCTCGTGGTCGCGCGGATCGGCGGCGTGCTCGTCGGCTGTGCCGGCCTCGAGCGCTGGGGTGGCTACGGCCTGCTGCGCTCGGTCGCCGTCGCCGCGGCGCACCGTGGCCAGGGCATCGCCACCGCTTTGGTCGCCGAGCGGATGTGCATCGCGCGGCTCGATGCGATGAGCGCCGTGTACCTGCTGACCACCGGTGCGGATCGCTACTTCGAGAAGCTCGGCTTCACGCGCGTCGACCGCAGCGCGCTGCCGGCGGCACTCGCACCGTCGACGCAGGTCACGCTCCCCGCGTGCTCGACCGCGACCGCGATGGTGAAGCAACTCGTGGCGCCGCGGCTCGACTCGTAGGGCGGGCAGGCTACAGTGGCCCGATGGGCACGGCGGTCATCGACATCGGCACGAACACGCTGCTGCTGTTGATCGTCGACGATGCGATGAGGCCGGTCGTCGACCTGTGCCGGTTCGGTCGCCTCGGCAAGGGGCTCGACGCGAGCGGCCTGCTCGCCACCGCCTCGATCGAGCGCAGCCTCGAGATCTGCCGCGAGTACCGCAAGGTGATCGACGAGCATGGTGCGGGCACGCCGATCGTCGTCGGCACGCAGGCGCTGCGCGAGGCGAGGAACAGCGCGGACTTCGTTCGCGTCGCGCAGGAGATCCTCGGTGCTCCGATCGAGGTGATCGCCGGCGAGCGCGAGGCACAGCTCGCGTTCCTGTCGGTCGCGCGCACGTTTCCGGAGCTCGCGGGCTCGCCGTACGTCGTCGTCGATGTCGGCGGCGGTTCGACCGAGGTGATCGTCACCAACGGAACCAAGGCGGTCTCGGCCGTCAGCCTGCCGATCGGCGCGGTACGACTCACCGAGCGTCATCTCCAGCACGATCCGCCGACCTCCGAGGAGACGCGCTCGCTGTTCACGGAGATCGATGACCGGCTGGCGCAGCTCGAGCTACCGACCGGCGTGCCCGTGATCGCCACGGCGGGGACCGCGACCACGCTCGGCGCGATGGCGCTGCGCCTGGAGTCCTACGACTCCGTCGCGGTCACCGGGCTCCGGCTCGAGGCGATGGCGATCGATGCGCAGCTTGCACGGCTCCTGACGGCGACCGTGGCCGCGCGGCGACTGTTCAAGGGCATGGAGCCGCAGCGGGCCGACGTGATCGCCGGCGGTGTGGCGATCCTCGCGCGCATCGTTCATCGGGTCGACGCGACGGTGCTGATCACGTGCGATCGCGGGGTCCGCTGGGGCCTCGCGTACGAGCGCAGCGCGCGCTGATCACTGCATCGCGAGCGCGCCAACCTCGGCGTCGGTCAGCTGGCGATTGTAGACCCGGACCTCGTCGATCGTGCCGCGGAAGAAGTTGGTCGCGCTCGCATTGGTCATGTCGGCGCCGAGCAGCATCGCGTTCACGTCATAGGTGACGCCCGTACCATTGGATCCCGAGCCCTCGAAGTTGCCGTTGCGGTAGAGGCGCTTGAACGTGCCGTCGAAGCTGATCGCGACGTGCGTCCACGCGCCGAGTCCGAGCTGCGTCATCCCGAACAACGTGCTGTTGCCCTGCGAGACGTAGGTGAGCCGTCCCATGGCTTCATGATCGACCGTGAAGCTGTTCTGGGTGAGGCCGAGAGGTCGGCTGACGATCGACTCGAACGTTCCTGGCCGCGCCTCGGGCTTCACCCACGCCGTGATCGTGAACGTGGTCATGTCGAGCTCGGTCCCGGCGGCCGAGATCAGGAAGTGGTCGTCGGTGCCGTCGAACAGGGCGGCGAACCCCGTCCCCGTGGGGCGACCGGGAACGCGCATCGGGCAGGCGGTGCAACTGGCGTCATGCCCGCGTCCCGTCGAATCGAGCGCGAAGCCGCCGAAGGTCGGGTTGGCCTCCTCGAGCTGATACCAGGCGATCAAGCCCGCTGGCATCTGGACGCCGCCACTGTCCCCGGTCCCGACGCCGCCATCTCCGGTCGAGTCGATCCCGTCGGTCGGGCCGAAGCCAATGCGCCCACATCCGGCGAGGGCGATCAGCAGCAGCCCGGCGCGACGCATCACGACCAGTCTACGCTGGTTCGCGCCAGGGCGCGCGATCATCAGCCGTGGAGCGCGGGAGCCAGGTGATACAGCATCAGGTACACGATCACGCCGGTGACCGAGACGTACATCCAGATCGGCCACGTGAACTTCACGATCCGGCGGTGCTTGTCGTAGTTGCCGCCGAGCGCGTGCTTGAGCGCACCGAGCACGAGCGGCACGAGCGCGACCGCGAGCACCATGTGGCTGAACAGGATGCCGAGGTAGATGATCTTGTCGATCCCCTCACCGGGGTACTTGTGCGCACCCGTGGTGGCGAACCGGATCACGTAGGAGACGAGGAACACGCTCGACGCGGTGAACGCGTAGAGCATCCGCTTGCGGTGCAGCGGGACATCGCCGCGCGCGATCGCCATCCGGCCCGCGATCAGGAAGATGAAGCACGTGAGGTTGAGCGCTGCATTGAGCGCGGGATGCAGCTGCTCCCACGTCATGCTCATCACACTCGACCGTCCAGGACCATCACCGCGAACAGCACCGGCAGGTAGATGATCGAGACCAGGAACACGTTGCGCGCCCACTTCGGCGTCGCCGTCCGCAGCCCGCTGAAGCCCTGGACGAGCACGAGTGCGCCGAGCACCGAGGCGGTGATCAGGTACGGCAACCCGGCCACGCCCAGTGGCACGAGCGCGAGGCTGAGCGCGACCTGGACGACCAGGTAGATCCCGATCTCGCGCTTCGCGGCGCCGATGCCACGAGAGCCGGGGAGCGTCTTGAGGCCGGCGGCGTCGTACTCGCGCTGGCGATACAGCGCGATCGCGTGGAAGTGCGGCACCTGCCAGAAGAACAGGACGCCGAACACGGCGAGCCCGGCGAGATCGATCCGGCCGGTCGCGGCGGTCCACCCCATCAACGCGGGCATCGCGCCCGGGACGCCACCGACCCACACCGCCCAGTGCGAGCGCTGCTTCATCGGCGTGTAGACGCCGACATAGAGCAGGAGTGCGATCAGGCCGAGCGCCGCGGTGACGAAGTTGATGCTGAGCAGGATCGGCAACGATGCCGCTCCCTGGATCGCGCCGAAAACCAGCGCGGTCCGCTCGTCGAGGCGGCGTTGCGGAAGCGCCCGACCCTTGGTGCGCGACATCAGGCAATCGATGTCGCGCTCGAGCCACATGTTGAGCGTGTTGGCAGCGCCGACGAGCAACGCCGTGCCGACGAGCAGCCACAGCACCGTCGGGATCGAGACCGTGCCGGGGGCGAGCGTCATCGCGCCGACGGCGGTCAGGACCGAGTTCACCATGATCCGCGGCTTGACCAGCGAGATCAGATCGACCGTGGTTGCGGTCCACGTCCGGGCGCGCACTTGCGTGATCACGACGAGACCGCCGTTCGCCCGGCGCGCTGGCCGGTGATCAACCACATCGCCATCCACAGCGCCCACAGGCCGGCGGCGCCCGCGAAGTGACCGACCGCGATCGGGACTTGCCGCATCGACATCACGGTCGCGATGCCGAGCACGACCTGCGCGACGACGAGGACCGGCGCGGCCATCGCGAGCACGCGGACCGAGGCCCACGACGTTGCGCGGCGCGCGACGATCACGGCCGCAGCCGTCGTGACGACGGCGACGATCACGCCGAATCCGCGATGGAGCATGTGCAACTGTTGCACGCTGGTGTCGGGCAGCCACTCGCCACTGATCGTGCACGTGGGCATACCGAGGCACACCATCGCCGCTCCGAGGTGACGGACGAGCGCTCCGAGCAGGAGCTGGACGAACACCGCACCGATCGCGACTGCGATCCAGGTCCGCGCCGAGCCAAGCTCCTCGCGCATCTTCTCGTGACGCTCGAGCTCGACGACGCTCGGCGCACGGCGCGTGAGGAACGCCGTATAGATCAGCATGGCGAAGTAGCTCATCCCGAGCAGCAGGTGCGCCGTCGAGATGAACCACGGGAGCTTGTACTGGACGGTGATCGCGCCCAGGGCGCCCTGCGCGAGCACCATGCCGAGCAGGACCAGGCCGAGCCGCTTGTGGCGACTCCCGCGCTTGAGGAACAGCAGCGTGAGGGCGAGCTGGAACATCCCGACCGTCATCGCGGCGAGCCGGTGCCCGTGCTCGTAGAACACGCCACCGACCATCGGGGGGAACAGCTGGCCGTGGCACACGAACGTGGGCTCGGGGCAGGCAAGGCTCGACCCGGTCGGGTTCACGGTGCCGCCGATCACCAGCAGGATGAACGTGGCGGCGGCCGCGAGCTGCGCGAGGCGATGCTCCTGCATGGGTACGTCCGACGGACGGGGTATCACATCTGATGCGGAATCGACGAGTCCCGCATCGCGATGCGACAAGACACCGCCCTCCCGACCGATCCCAGCCGGACTCCAGTGATTTCCCTGGGTTGTAACGCGCCGCTACTTCCCCCCGGCCGCGCGTGGGCGTACAGTGATCACGGCGGAGGATGACCGACGACTGGGTCGAAACGACGTCGATCGGCACTGTCCGATCGGAGGAGCTCGCGAAGCCGGGCGTCGCGTTCCGTTACAACCGGTACATCTACCGGACGCTCGGTAAGCACCTCGCCAACGGCGGCATGGGCTCGGTCTACGAGCTCGAGCGCCAGGACGAGGACACCGGTGTCGTCGAGGCCGTGGTCGGCAAGGTGTTCCACTCGAGCTACCTGAACCAGCTACGCACCGACGAGGTGACTCGTCGCGATCACCACAACAACCTCGCGGCGATGGCGCGGATCGCCGCGATCGAGCATCCGAACATCCTGCCGACGTACGTTTCGGCGCCGATCGCCGACAACTACCTGTTCGTCACGCCGCGCATGGGCCTGACCCTGCTCGAGTCGATCGCGAAGCACAACCTGACGCCGCGTGCGCGGACCAAGCTGCTGGTCCAGGCGCTCGAGGGGCTGGGCACGCTCCACGCCGCGCGGCTCGTGCACCGCGACTTCACGCTGCGCAACATCCTCGTCGACGAGGGCGCGAACGTCGCCTACCTGTTCGACTTCGATCTCGCGATGTCCCTCGACGACGTCGGTGCGCAGACCTATCGCACGTACTACAAGGGCCGGATCTTCGGCTCGCCCGGCTGGTCGGTCGCGCCCGAGACCATCGATCAGGCGTTGATGGACTCCCACATCAACACGTCGCTCGATATCTACGCGATCGGCGGCGCGCTGCACGGCCTGTTCACCGAGCAGCTGCTGTACGGGCAAGCGGATGATATGTGGGCGCTGCTGATCCGGATCGCGGAGGGGGTCGTCGTCGGAGGCCGCAGCAAGGTGCACTACCCCGATGGGTTCCCGACCGTGCTGCGCGGCGTGATCGAGGGCTGTCTCGAGCGCGATCCGGCGCAGCGGTTTCCGTCGGTCCAGGCGGTCGTCCAGGAGCTGCGCGGGATGTTGCGCGAGCTGCCCGACGAGCGGCAGCGGATCAGCCGCAGCAAGACGGATCTCTCCGGGATGGAGAACAAGCGGACGACCGGCTCGGTCGCGGCGCAGAGCACGGATCCCTCGATCACGCACGAGCTGATCGAGGCGGCGCAGCTCGCGATGCGCGAGTGGGGCTACGAGCTCGAGCGCAGCCTCGGCCGCGCCAAGGGCCATCCGATCTATCTCGCCTCGCCGCGCGCGGAGCTCGTCGCGAGTGGCGGGTTCCCCGACGCCAACATCTTCCCGAAGCTCGTCACGATGATCGACTTGACGAAGATCGCGGACCCGCGCAGCTTCGTCGAGAACTGGCAGCAGTACTTCTGGCCGATCCTGAAGCGCGTGCGCGAGGGGCTGCTGACCTCGCTGCACAAGGTGATCTACGACGCCAACACGAGCTCGCTGCTCCTGTTCTCGGAGTACGTCGACGAGCCGCGGTTCGGGGATCGGATCGCGGAGCTCGATCTCCACGTCGACGGGGCGCTCGCGCTCGGCTTCCTCGTGCTCAAGCAGGTCGCCGCGCTCCACGAGCACGGGATGGCGCACAACAACATCTCGCCGGGTGCACTGCTGTTCAAGGGGGCCGCTGCGACGCGCACCGTGATGCCGGCGATGATCGGTCTCGTCGAGCCGGCGATGGGCGCCGAGGCGATGGCCGGGGACTGCCGAGCGCTCGCGGGCATGGTGCTGACCTGGTTGCGGCCGAACCGCGTGGCCGCGCTCCACGTCCGGATCAAGCCGATGTTCGAGGCGCTGCGCACGAAGCTGTCGGCCTGGGCGTTCGACAAGACGGTCCGGACGCCGTCGATCGAGGAGATCAATCAGCTGATCAGCGACGCGCTCGCACTCGTCGACTTCAACTTCTCGGTCCTTCGCGATTCCGGCGGAGATCTGCAGGAATACGCGCTGCTACTGATCAGCCTGCGGCTGTACCACCTGCTGTGGCCTGGCTCGTCGATGCCCATGCCGCGGCCGTCGCAGCCGCAGGTCAAACGCTAACGTCGATCCCGCGCCGTTCGCTCTGGTCGCAGCGGGCCCGCCATTGCTAGGGTAGCCCCGCCATGGGTCGCGCCTTCGAGAAACGCAAGCACACGATCTTCGCGCGGATGGATCGCGTCGCGAAGCAGTTCTCCAAGATCGGGAAGGACATCGCGATCGCGGTGAAGAGCGGTGGCAGCAGCCCCGATGGCAACCCGTCGCTGCGGCGCGCGCTGCAGAACGCGCGTGCGCTCAACATGCCGAAAGAGAAGGTCGACGCCGCGATCAAGAAGGCGAGCGGCCAGGGCGCGACCGACTACGACATCATCATCTACGAGGGCTACGCCCCGCACGGCATCGCGGTGATGGTCGAGGCCGCGACCGACAACGTCACGCGCACCGTCGCCAACGTACGCCACGCGTTCAAGCACGGTGGCGGCAACATGGGCACGACCGGCAGCGTGTCGTTCATGTTCCAGCGCCAGGGCGTGTTCCGGCTCAACCCCGAGGGCATCGATCGCGACAGCCTGGAGCTCGAGCTGATCGACCATGGTCTCGTCGCGCTCGAGGACGGCGAGAGCGACAAGGGCGAGAAGCAGCTCCTCGTGCGCGTCGCGTTCACCGATTTCGGAACGATGCAGACCGCACTCGAGAGCCGCAAGCTCACCGTGATCTCGACCGAGTCCGAGTACGTGCCGAGCACGACCACCGAGCTCCCCGAGGACAAGGTCGACGAGGTGCTGAAGATGGTCGCCGCGCTCGAGAGCGATGACGACGTGCAGAACGTCTACACGAACCTCGCGTAGCTCAGTCGTCCTTGATCAGCTGCGTCGGGTCTTCGGGCCACTGGTGCTTGGGATAGCGGCGCATGAGCTGCTTGCGCAGCGCGGGGTAGTGCTTGATCCAGAAGCCGGGGAGGTCGCTCGTGACCTGGACCGGGCGCTGGTTGGGCGCGAGCAGGTGGATGACGAGCGGGACCTTGCCGTCGCCGATCGTCGGCGCGCGCGCGAGGCCGAAGAAGTCCTGCATGCGTGACGCGATCCACGGAGGTTGATCGGGCGTGTAATGGATGGGCGTGCGGCCGCGGCGGCCGAGCTTGAGGTGCGTGGGGGCGAGGCGATCGACGAGCGCGCGGTACTCGCCGAGGCCGGCGTTGAGGAGCTCGAGCAGGTTGTGGTTGCGGAGCTCGGCGAACGAGATCGAGCCCTCGCACGCCTTGCCGATCACGGAGGCGAGCGCGTCGTCGGTCGGGGCGACGAGCTCAGCGTTGTTGGCGAGCTTCGCCACCAGGGTGACGCGCGTGCGCCACTCGGCGAGCTCGTCCTTGTCGATGAACTTCTCGATCCCGGCGGCGATCGCCTGACGTGCGAGCAGCTCGGCGGCGGCACGGCCGGCGCGGCGTGCGCCCTCGACGTCACGCTGCTCGTCGATCGGCAGGCCGTCGTAGGTCATCTGCGTGAGCCGCTCGACGCGTTCCTTCCGGGCGTCCCACACCAGCTCGTCGCGCTCGTCGACGCGGTCAAGGTACAGGTCGAGCAGCCAGGAGGCATCGATCGCGCTCGCGCGCCGGATCTGGACCTTGGTCGCCTGGCCGCGTGCGCCGGTCTCCGCGACATCGACCGCCACCAGCAGCTCGGCGTCGATCACCGACGAGCTCGCCGCGAGGGTGCCGCTACCGCCTCCGGCGAACACGACCTCGGCAGACTTCGGCGAGCGCCGCTTGCCGACGCGATCGGGGAATGCGGTCAGGATCGAGATCATCAGCTCGCGATCGAGCTCGTCGTCGCTGAGTCGCCGGGTACTGCGGTCGACGATGCGCTCGAGCTGCTTGGCGACGCGATCGACGGTCTGCGCCGTCGAGATGTCGAGGCCGTCGCGGCGCAAGCGATCCGCGCGCATGCCGTGCGAGCGCGCATCGAGCAGCGAATCCAGATCGTCGATCAGGTCGGACGGTGAGCTGATCTTCGCCTGACCCGCAGGACCGCGGCGCTCGAGCCGGAGCTCGCGCGCACCGACCGCGGCGGCGATCAGGCACGCCTCGGAGCCGACGCCACGGCGTTCGGCCTCGCAGACCAGGCGCGCGAGCCGAGGGTGGACCGGAAACTTCAGCATCCGGCGGCCGAGCGGGGTGATCAGCTTGGTCGTCGGATCGACCGCGGCGAGCCGGACCAGGAGCTCCTCGGCAGCCGCGATCGCGGTCTCGGGCGGTGCCTCGAACCAGCGCAGTGCGCGCAACGAGAGGCCGGCACCGTGCAGCTCGAGCGCGGCGCCCGCGAGATCCGTGCGGCCGACCTCGGGGACCTCGAACGCTCGCCGGGTGTCGTGATCGTGCTTCGTGTACAGGCGCACGACCCGACCGGGGCGGGTTCGACCGGCACGGCCCGCGCGCTGCGCGCAGCTCGCGCGACTCACCGGCTCCACCTGCAACGACGCGAGTCCCGACCACGGCGAGTGGCGCGCGATCCGAGCGAGCCCGCTGTCGATCACGGCGACCACGCCATCGATCGTCACCGAGGTCTCGGCGACGTTGGTCGCGAGGATCACCTTGCGCTGCTTCGCAGGGCGCACCGCCGCATCCTGCTGATCGGCGGTGAGGTCGCCGTGGAGCGGCATCACCGCGAGGTCGTGGACGAGCGCGGCTTCCGCGATGTCGTCGGCGACGCGCCGGATCTCGCCGGCCCCGGGGAGGAACACGAGGATGTCGCCGTCGAGCTTCTCTTGACCGAGGCGGCGCACGGCCCCGGCGATCTGCTTGCCGAGCTGGCGGTCATCGGGCTGCTCGATGTGCTCGATCGTGACCGGGAACGTGCGGCCTTCGGAGCGCACGATCGGCGCATTCCCCAGGAACGCCGCCACCGGCTCGGCGTCGAGCGTCGCCGACATCACCACGAGCCGGAGATCCGGGCGGGTGCCACGCAGCCGCTCGACCAGCGCGAGTGCGAGATCGCCATCGAGGTGGCGCTCGTGGAACTCGTCGATGATCACCGCGCCCACGCCGCGCAGCTCGGGATCCGAGAGCAGCCGGCGGGTCAACACGCCCTCGGTGACGAACCGGATCCGGGTCGCCGCCGACACCCTGCGATCGAAGCGAACCTCGTAGCCGACTTCCGCACCGAGCTCGCCACCGCGCTCGCTCGCGACCCGCGCGGCCGCGAGCCTGGCAGCGAGCCGCCGAGGCTGGAGTACGATGATCTCGCCGTTGACCACACCCGCATCGAGCAGCGCACCGGGCACGCGCGTCGTCTTGCCGGCGCCTGGCGGTGCGACCAGCACGGCCACACCGCGCTCGCGGACCGCGGCCACCACCTCGGGCAGCACGACATCGATCGGTAACGCCACCGGCACTGGGCGCACCGTATACCTTGTTCTATGCTCCCGGCGATGTCGTTCCCGTCGCCTCCTGTGCCCGTGTTTCCGTCGGAGCAGGCAGCGACCACCGAGAGCTTCCTGCGCTACGAGGACTGCACGCAGGACGGCCGGTTGATCCCGATCGCCATCCCGCCGTCGCTCGGTGGGCTGTGGCAGTCGGTGATCACGCGTCACCCCGGAGCGCGCAACACGATCGCGGCCGGCGTGATCCCGATCCTCACGCGGATCACGATCCACTCCCACGATCAGCCGGTGCGGATCGATCGTCCGATCCAGACGCGCGCCGGATTTCAGCTCGCGCACGACCTCGAGGCCGGCGAGGTCTCGCGCCTGTTCATGTGCGTGTGGTCGGAGATCCACGGCATCGCCGGGCGGATCGGACCTCGCCAGGTCGAAGGCGCACTGGCCCCCGCCGGGACGCTGTTCGCCGAGCACACGTTCACCCGGCTGTTCGCGCCACCGGATCAGCGCAAGGTCACGCGCCTCGATGTCGACGGCTATCCGTCGATCCCGGAGGCTCGCTACGAGGCGCCACCGCCGAGGACCGCGGGGGAAGCTCCTGCGGGGGCGAGCTGGCTCGACGAGCTGACTCCGGATGTCAGCGACCTCGCGTTCACGCTCGATCAGACCGACGCGAACCAGCACGTCAATTCGCTGGTCTACATTCGCACGTTCCTCGATGCGGTCCAGCGCCGGCTCGCCGCGACCGGTCGCCCACTCAAGCTGCGGAGCCGCGCGGTCGACATCGCGTATCGCAAGCCGAGCTTCGCGGGGGACAAGGTCCGCGTCCACATCCGGCTGTTCGAGCTCGAGGGCGCGCTCGGCGCGGCCGGCCACGTCGCGGGAGCTGATGGGAAACCGCGGTGTTACGTGCGTGTCCTGTTCGGCCCCTGACCGCCGTTCTGCGCCGAAACCCGCCGTCGGTAACCACCGACGTCCTGCGCGTCAACCCGTTGCGAGCGGGTCTGGCGTGGTTACAAGGCTGGATGTCAACGAACCTGCCGGCTCGCAGCCGGCATTCACAACTCTCTCCCTGCACAGGAGGATTCTGATGTCGCTCGTTCGCAACTCGCACACCACCAATGGCACCACCGGCTCCGTCGCTCGCTATCGCGATCCGTTCTCGATGGCACGCGAGCTCCTGTCCTGGGATCCGCTCTACGGCGGGCGCCCGGCGACCGCGTTCGCGCCGTCGTTCGAGGTCAAGGAGACCAGCGACGCGTTCATCGTCAAGGCGGACCTGCCGGGCGTCTCCGAGGCTGACCTCGACATCGCCGTCCACAACAACGTCCTCAGCGTCAGCGGTAGCCGTCAGGCCGAGGAGCGCAAGGAAGGCGAGAGCTACGCGCTGTACGAGCGCCAGTTCGGATCGTTCACGCGCAGCTTCTCGCTGCCCGACATGGCCGATGGCGAGCGGATCGACGCGAAGCTCGAGAATGGCGTGTTGACGCTGTCGATCGCCAAGAAGGCCGAGGCGAAGCCACGCAAGATCGCGGTCAAGAAGTCGTAGTCACCACGCGTGGGTGTACAGATCGAGGAACGCCGTCGCGAGCCGCGCGAGATCGTCGCGCGGCACGGCCGCTAGCTCGGCGCGCGTGATCCCGTCCGCGCGGTACGCGGCGACGACCCGGATCTGGTTCGTGCCGTCGCCGTAGTACAGCGCGTAGGTGTGGCTCGCGATGCCCTCGGCGGCACCGGTGGCATTCGTGGTCGCCGCGTGACCGAGCTGGTACGTGAAGATCACCCGCTGCCCGTGGAGCTCGGACTGCCCGAGCTCCCACACGGTGTCGGCGCGATCGCGGAGGTCGGCGGGGATCAGGAGCCGGAGGCCGGCTTCCTTCGTCTTCCATGCTGCGAGCTCCATCGGCACGCAGTCGAAGCACGGCGCGACCATCACGCTCACGGTCCACCGCTCGGTCGCATGCTCGACATCGAGCTGGTGCTCGACACTGCGCACGCGCGCGATGAACCCCGGGACGGTGAGCACTCCGAGGCGCGCGAACGCGGTCGCGTCGAGCGGCTGCGTCGTCGGTTTCGGGGGCGTTCCCGTCGAGGCGGGCAGCGTGACCCCCGCGAGCAGGCTCGGCGGGGACGCAGGCGCCGAGCCCGAGCCCGAGCCGGGTGCCGCGGAGCCTCCCGTGGTCGTGACGCCCGGTCCCGGATCACCCTTGCACGCGATCGCGAGGAGCAGCGCACCGAGGCCTCCCCACCGGCGCATCACGTGTGCTGCACGAGGATGCGGATGCCAATGCCGATCAGGATCAGCCCGCCGACGACGGTGACGGCTCCTCCCAGCCACTTGCCGGCGGTCCGCCCGAGAACAAACCCGAACGTCGAGCACGCGAGGGTGATGAAGCCGATCAGCCCGATCGCGAACCAGGGCGAGACCGACAGCAGCGGCAACGTGAGGCCTGCCGCGGCCGCATCGATGCTGGTCGCGAGTGCGAGACCGAGCAGGACGATCAACCCGCCGTTCGCC
Organism: Myxococcales bacterium; assembly: GCA_028287135.1. Taxonomy (GTDB): domain Bacteria; phylum Myxococcota_A; class Polyangia; order Haliangiales; family Haliangiaceae; genus JABFXX01. The sequence continues at coordinate 76,459 of JAQBQE010000009.1, read as the reverse complement.
GTCGCGTCCGGAGCCTCGGCCTCCTCGCCACGGCTGTCCCACGCGTCGACCAGCATCTTGATCCCGATCCCGCCGAGCAGCACGAAGGCGATCCAGTGATCCCAGCGCTCGATGTACCGGCCACCCCATGCGCCTGCCGCCCATCCGATCGCCGACATCCCGGCCTGGAACACGCCGAACAGCAGCGGCAACAGCCACAGCTCGCGGGACCGGCCTTGCAGCCCGCGCACCGCGGCCATCGCCGTCGCATCCATCGCGAGCCCGAAGGCGAGTGCGATCGTCTCGATCACGTCAGGTCAGGCGAGCTCGAACAGACCCGCCGCACCCTGACCGCCACCGATGCACATCGTCACGATCGCGCGCTTGCCACCGCGGCGGCGAAGCTCGTAGAGCGCCGTCGCCGTCAGCTTCGCACCGGTGCATCCGAGCGGATGACCCAGCGCGATCGCGCCGCCGTTGACGTTGATCTTCTCGTCGGGAATGCCGAGCTCGCGCTGGCAGTAGACCGACTGGCTCGCGAACGCCTCGTTGAGCTCGAACAGATCGATATCCGAGACCTTGAGGTTGTTCTTCGCCAGTAGCTTCTGCACCGCCGGCAGCGGACCGATGCCCATGATCTCCGGATCGACGCCGACGGTCACGAAGCTCCGGAAGATGCCGAGCGGCTTGATGCCGAGCTCGGTCGCCTTCGCCCGCGACATCACGAGGCTCATCGCCGCGCCGTCGGAGATCGGCGACGCGTTACCGGCGGTGACGCTTCCACCCTGCGAGAACGCGGGCGGCAGCTTCGCCAGACCCTCGAGCGTGGTCTCCGGACGCGGCAGCTCGTCGACGGTGAAGTCCTTGTAGACCCGCTGGCCGTCCTTGTACGTGATCGCGCGGACCGCGACGATCTCGTTTTTGAACACGCCCTTCTCGAGCGCGGCCTTCGCCTTCTGCTGGCTGCGGAACGCGAACTCGTCCTGCTGCTGGCGGGTGATGCCGAACCGCTTCGCGACGTTCTCCGCCGTGATCCCCATCGGCGTGTTCGCACCGGGCAGCTTCTCCATCAGCTCGGGAGACGCCGACAGGTGGAAGCCGGTCATCGGCACGTAGGTCATCGACTCGACGCCACCGGCGATCACGATGTCGTTGGTGCCGATCGCGATCGAGCCCGCGGCCGTCGCGATCGCCTGGAGACCGCTCGAGCAGAACCGGTTGATGGTCTGCGCGGGGACGTCCGGGCCGAGATCCGCGAGCAGCGAGATCAGGCGCGCGACGTTGAGTCCTTGCTCGCCCTCGGGCATCGCACAGCCCAGGATCACGTCGTCGATCTTGCCGGCCGCCTGCGGCACGCGCGCGAGCAAGCCGCGGATCACATCCGCCGCGAGCTCGTCGGGACGCTTGGTCGACAGCGAGCCCTTGTGACCGCGACCGACCGCGGAGCGAACAGCTTCTGCAATGACGATTTCGGTGGTCATGGTTAGTTCACCTTCGGTGAGGTTAGTACACGCCTGCTTCGCAGGCTCCTGTCCGCTGCGCGTCCAGTACTCGCTTCGCTCGCCATACTAATTCCTCAGGGGCTTGTTGTTCTGGAGCATGTACTGCATGCGCGCCTGGCTCAGCGGCTCACCACACAGGCTGATGAACGCCTCGCGCTCGAGCTCGAGGATCTCGTCCTCGGTCACCGCATGCGTGGATCCCGATGTCCCGCCACACAGCACGTTGGCGAGCTTCATCGCGATCTTCGCGTCGTGCTCGCTCGCGTAGTTCCCCGCGACGAGCGTGTTGATCATCATCTTCAGGGTCGCGATGCCGCTCTCGCCCGGCAGCTTGTACGCGCGCGGCGCCGGCGGGTGATAGCCCGATCCGGCGAGCCCGAGTGCGCGCTGCTTGGTCTCGTGGAGCTGACGCGCGCGATCGAACGAGACGCCGTCGGTCGAGCGGAAGAAGCCGAACGCCTTCGCCTCCTCGGCGGACGTCGCGACTTTCGCGAGCGCGATGTTCTTGAACACCTGCGTCACGACCGAATACGTATCGACGTCGACGCCCTCGGGAATGCCCTCGAGCGCGCGCCACAGCATGTTCATCGTCCCCGCGCCGCCCGGGATCAGGCCCACGCCGACCTCGACGAGGCCCGCGTAGGTCTCCGACGCGGCCTGCACCGCATCACAGCCGAAGCACAGCTCGAGACCGCCACCGAGCGTCATGTTGTACGGCGCGGCAACCACCGGCACCGTCGCGTACTTCATCCGCTGCGTCGCGTACTGGTAGCCGCGCACCATCTCGCGCAGGCCGTCCCACTGCTTCTGACCGGCCGCCACGACGACCGCGAACAGGTTCGCGCCGACGGAGAAGAACTCGCCCTGGTTCCAGATGATCATCGCCTTGAAGTCACGCTCGGCGCGTGCGGTGGCGTCGTTGATCATCTTGATGACGTCGGCGTCGATCGAGTTCGCCTTGGTCTTGTAGGTGAGACCGAGCACGCCGTCGCCGAGATCCCACGCCTCGGCGCCGCTGTTCTTGAGCACCGGTGCGCCGCCCTTGCGCATGACCTCGAAGGTCACCTCGCGCGCGTCGAGCTTGCGGGGCGCGTAGTCACCGCGCTGCGGATCCCACAGCTTGCCGTCGGCGTAGAACGAGGTCGCGTTGGCGGCCTTCATCTTGTCGACCCAGGCGGGGAGAGCGATGCCGTCCTTCTTCATCCGATCGTAGGTCTCGGCAAACCCGAGCGCGTCCCACGTCTCGAACGGCCCGAGCTCCCAGCCGTAGCCCCACTTCATCGCGTTGTCGATCGACTCGATCGACTCCGTGATCTCGGGGATCCGGCGTGCCGCGTAGCCCATGCTGCGCGACAGGACCGTCCACGCGAAGTCGCCGGCCGCGCCGGGCGTCGATGCGAGCTTCTTCACGCGCTCGCGAGGATCCTCGATCTTCGCGACGCTCTTGGTCGCCTTCGCGATCTCCGGATCGCCGCCCTTGGGCCGGTACTCACCGGTCTTCGGATCGAGCGTCATCAGACCGTCGCCGGCCTTCTTGTAGAAGCCACCCTTGGTCTTGTCGCCGAGGATGCCCTTCTCGATCATCGTCTTGATGTACGCCGGGACCTCGAACACCGCGCGGTCCTCGTCGGTGGTCAGCGTCTTGAAGCAGTTGTCCGCGACGTGCCCGACGGTATCGAGCCCGACGACATCCGCGGTGCGGAACGTCGCGCTCTTCGGGTGCGCCATCGCGATGCCGGTGATGGCATCGACATCCTCGGGCGTCAGGCCCTTCTCGAGCATCAGGTGGATCGTCGTCATCATCGACTGCAGACCGATCCGGTTGCCGATGAAGTTCGGCGTGTCCTTGGCCCACACGATGCCCTTGCCGAGCAGCTCGCGGCCGAACGCCTCGGCGCGCTGCTTGGCCTCCGCCGACGTCTCCGGACCCGCGACGAGCTCGAGGAGCTTCATGTAGCGCGGCGGGTTGAAGAAGTGGGTGACCATGAAGTTCTTCTTGAACGTCTCGTTGCGGCCGACCAGCATGTCGGCGATCCGCAGCCCCGACGTGTTGGACGCGACGATCGTGTCCTCGTCATTGAGCTTCTCGAGCCGGTCGAACAGCGCCTGCTTGATGTCGAGCCGCTCGATGACCGCCTCGATGATCAGATCACAGTCCTTGACCTTCTCGAGGTCGTCCTCGAGGTTGCCGGTCTGGATCAAGATCGCGTTCCGCGGGTGCGTGAACGCCGCCGGCTTGGCCTTCTTGAGCTTCTCGAGCGCTCCGTCGGCGAACGCGTTGCGGGGGCCGCCCTTGGGCGGAACGATATCGAGGAGCACGACGGGGATACCGGCGTTTGCGCAGTGGGCGGCGATTCCGCTGCCCATCACGCCTGCTCCGAGCACGGCGACTCGACGGATCGGGGCTGTCATGCGCGGACCATAGCGCACGGGCCTCGCGACGGGCTAGGGTCGGGCCATGCCAGACGAACCGGCCGCTGCGGCCGAGCCCCCACCGAGCGCGAAGAAGAAGGCAGGTGGCATCGTCCTCGCGCTCGTGATGCTCGTGATGGTCGGTGTCATCATCGTGATGATCCTCCAGCGCCAGCCGACGGCGAAGGGCAGGGAGATTCCGGACGGCATCGAGATCACGATCAACGCCCCGCGCCCCACCGTCGTGCGGATCGACGGCGTCCCCTCCGGCAAAACCCCGGTCTCGATCCGGATGAAGAGCAGCAAGCGGACCCTCAGGATCGAGGGTGGCGGCGTCACGAAGGAGATCCGCGCCGACCGTGACCAGACCGTCCAGCTCGTCAAGCCGTAGAGCGCCACAGAACCACTGATCACTTGGATCGGTGATGATCCGGACTGCTACGGCGTGGCACCCGAAAACTGGACGCGGATCGTCGAGGTAGGCACCCTCACTTCCATTGATGTCCGCTCCTCCGGGTGTAGCTGCCACAGCGCGCTGCGTACCGTGCCTCCGCCTGTTTGCCGATACGCTCTTCGTCGACGATGGCAGCCGCCACGGTGACGAGGTGAAGACCGCCATGTTGCGGCTCGACTTCGACTACCAGGGTCGCAAGATCCGCGCGAATGATCCGCGCACGGGCGGTCGCGATCGCGATGCCGAGCTGTCCGCCTGTCGCGTGCTCGAGGGTCTCGGCGTCGTCGAGCTCGCGCACCTCGACGACTGCGCGGTCTCGCCGGGTGCCGGCGTCGACTACGTGGTCGCCGTGGATGGCGATGTCCACGCCCTGTGCGGGTTCAGCGCGCATACCGTGCCGCAGCTCCGCGCTCTCGGCTGGCGGGTCGACATCGATCCCGAGTACCCGTGGCAGGTCGTCAGCCCCGAGGTCCCGCTCTACGCGGCCGCGCTGCCCGATCCGGAGCGTCCGGACTGGTTTGGTCTCGAGCTTGGCGTCGAGGTCGATGGCCAGATGGTCGATCTGCTGCCGGCGCTGCTCGAGCTGCTCGACACGGCGGGCGATCTGTCGTCCCTCACCCGGTCGGCCCGCCGCTGCGTCGCGGTCCGGGTCGACGAGAAGCGCTGGCTGACCGTTCCCCCGGCCCGGCTCAAGCTGCTGTCCAAGGTCCTGGTCGAGCTCTACCGCAAGGGCGAGAAGATCAGCGCTCCTGCGGTCCGTGCGCCGGTGATCGCCGAGCTGTGCGCGACGATCCACGATGGCGCACGCCCGCTGCGCTGGGTCGGCGACACCAAGATCCGCGAGCAGGCCTACGCGATCGCGATGGGCCCCCGGCGCGCGCAGGGCCAGGTCGCCTCCCCGGTCGGACTGCGCGCGGATCTGCGGCCGTATCAGCGCGAGGGCGTCGCGTGGTTGCAGCACCTCCGCGAGCACGCGGCGGGCGGCATCCTCGCCGACGACATGGGGCTCGGAAAGACGCTGCAGACGATCACGCACATCCTGATCGAGAAGGAAGCGGGTCGCCTCGATCGCCCGGCGATGATCGTCACGTTGACGAGCCTCGTCGGCAACTGGCAGCGCGAGCTCTCTCGGTTCGCGCCCGGCCTGACCGTCGGGATCTATCACGGCCCCGATCGCAAGAGCCGGCTGCCGACGCTCGGCACGCACGACGTCGTGATCACCACATACCCGCTGGTCGCCCGTGACCGCGATGACCTCGCCGCGATCCCGGTGCACCTGCTCGTGCTCGACGAGGCACACGCGATCAAGAACCACGATGCCCAGGCGGCCGAGGCAGTCCGCCGGCTCGACGCCCGCCACAAGGTCTGCCTCTCCGGCACGCCGATCGAGAACCACCTCGGCGAGCTGTGGGCGCTGTTCGACTTCATCAACCCCGGGCTGCTCGGCGGCCGCGAGGAGTTCAACCTGTCGTTCCGCCAGCCGATCGAGGAGAAGGGCGATCGGGTCCGGCTCGATGCGCTACGCAATTCCGTGCGGCCGTACATCCTGCGGCGCACCAAGGACGCGGTCGCGCCGGAGCTCCCGCAGAAGACGATGCTGGTCCGCCGCGTCGACCTCAGCGGCCCGCAGCGCGATCTGTACGAGAGCATCCGGGTCGCCGCGCACGCCGACGTCCGCCAGCAGATCAAGCAGCGCGGCATCGGCGGCTCGACGATCGCGATCCTCGATGCACTGCTCCGGCTCCGTCAGGTCTGCTGCGATCCGCGGCTGGTCGCCGGCGACGCGGCGCGCGAGGTCCACGGTAGCGCGAAGCTCGACCTGCTGCTCGACATGGTGAGCACGTCCGTCCCGCAGGGCCGGCGGATCCTGATCTTCTCGCAGTTCGCGCGGATGCTCGGGCTGATCTCCGAGGGCCTGCTCGCCCGCGGCATCGGTCACGTGACGTTGACCGGCAACACGCCGGACCGCCAGAAGCCGATCGATGCGTTCCAGGGGGGCCGCGCCGATGTGTTCTTGATCAGCCTCAAGGCGGGCGGCGCAGGCCTGAACCTCGTCGGTGCGGACACCGTGATCCACTACGACCCGTGGTGGAACCCGGCCGCACAGGCGCAGGCCACCGACCGCGCGCACCGCATCGGCCAGACCAAGCCGGTGTTCGTCCACGACCTGATCGTCGCGGGCTCCGTCGAGGAGCGCATGCTCGGCCTGCAGCGCCACAAGCGGAAGCTCGCGGACGCGATCCTCGATCAGGGCGCTGTGCCGACCGCGTCGCTCACCGAGACCGACGTCGACGATCTGCTCGCGCCGCTCGCGTAGCGGAGCGTTACTGGATCAGCGGCGCATCGGTCGCAACGCCAGCGCCGAACCAGCGCACCGCGCCCGAGCTCAGCATCGTCGCTGCGCCGGTGACCGGATCGATCTGGATCAGCTTGCCGGTGCCGGCATCGAAGCCGTCATCGACGAAGCCATAGATCCGACCGCCCCAGAAGCCGAGGCCGAAGATCTTGTCGTAGCCGGTCGCGCTGGGAAGCGGCGTCGCCTTCCAGTTCTGCGTCGGGTCGACCTTCGCGAGGTAGTCCATCGTGCCGGTGCCGACATCGACGGTGGCGAAGATGCCGAGACCGCGGACGCCGAACAGATCACCGCTCGACTTCACCTGCATGCCGTTGTGCATGCCGTAGTTGCCGATCACCGTCGCCGAGCCGGTGGTCTCGTTGATCGAGAACACCTCGCCCATGTTGTTGGCGCTGACGAGCTGGTCCGGATCGCTGACCTGGGCGCCGGGGACGTACGACAGGCTGGTGAAGCCCTGCGCCGACATCGTCAGGTCCTTGATCAGGAGCGCAGCGCCGGTGCTCGCGTTGACGCCGTAGAGCTTGGTGCGGGTGATGCCGACCAGCCGGTCGTTCTTGTCGACCGCGAGGTCGAGGAGATCCTGGTCATCCGTGATCCCGGCCATCGCGCCGATCGGGTTCGCGGACAGGGTGGTCGGGTTGAGCCGGTACAGGGTACCGCCGCTGTGGGCATACACCCGCGACACGTCGCCTGTCGCAGGCGCATCGACCTGGGAGCCCGGGGCATCGACCATTCCGTTGTTGTCGGGATCACGACCGGAAGGACCGCACGCGACCAGGACTGCCGTCGCTGCCAGGAGAATCCTCATAGGCGGCGGACTCTACTAAGGCACGGAAACAGAAACACCCGAAATCGATCGTGACAGCGTCCACCGGAGTGCGATCGTGGGAATCTCGTTTGTGTGGGGCGGGTTGAGCCCCGCCAGGAGCTTCTCCCGATGTCCCCTCCACCCCCGGTCGCCGACCGCACTGTGACGCTCGCCCCACGCGAGTCGTCGACACCTGCGCCGCCGGCCGTGAAGGCGGTGATCCCGGAGGACACCGACGACCCCGAGCGCTACGAGCTGGTCGGCGAGCACGCGCGCGGCGGCCTCGGCCGGGTGGTGCGCGCGGTCGACAAGCGGCTCGGCCGCACGGTCGCGGTCAAGGAGCTGCTGCGTCACAACGATTCGAACGAGGCGCGGTTCATGCGCGAGGCGCTGATCACCGCGCGCCTCCAGCACCCCGGCATCGTGCCGGTCCACGAGGCGGGACGCTGGCCGAGCGGCGACCCGTACTACGTGATGAAGCTCGTCGAGGGCCGCACCCTCAAGGAGCTGATCGCGGAGCGCACCACGATCCGCGAGCGGCTCGGTCTCCTCCCGCACGTGATCGCGGTCGCCGATGCCGTCGGCTACGCCCACAGCGAGGGCGTGATCCATCGCGACGTCAAGCCGTCGAACATCATCGTCGGTGCGTTCGGCGAGACGATCGTCGTCGACTGGGGACTCGCGCGTGACTGCAAGCGCGACATCCCCGAGCTGTCGGTGGTCGGAACACCGGCGTACATGTCTCCCGAGCAGGCGCGCGGCGAGCTGGTCAACGAGCGCGCGGACGTCTACGCGATCGGCGCCGTGCTCTACGAGCTGCTCGCCGGCTCGCCGCCGCACGTCGACACCACGCCGCAAGCGACGCTCGACCGCGTGCTCGCCGGCCCACCGCTCCCCCTCGGCGTCGCCGTTCCGCAGGTGCCGGGAGAGCTCGGCACGATCGTCGCGAAGGCGATGGCGCGCGATCCCGACGCTCGCTACGCGAACGCCACGGCGCTCGCCGAGGATCTCCGCCGCTACCAGACCGGCAAGCTGGTCAGCGCGCACTCGTACTCGGCGTGGTCGCTGCTCCGCAAGAAGGTCGCGCAGCATCGCGGCGTAGTCGCCGTTGCGCTCGCCAGCGCGATCGCGCTCGGTGTGGTCGGCGTCGAGTCGTTCCGTCGCGTCGTCCACGAGCGCAACATCGCGCAGCACGAGCGTGGCCGTACCGAGGACGCGCTGTCGCAAGCCGAGAAGCGAAAGCGCGAGCTCGTGCTCCTGCAGGCGATGACGTCGCTGCGCAAGGATCCGACCGCGACCGTCGCGTGGCTCAAGACCTACGACATCGCCGACGAAGATCGGGCACCGATCGTCAACGTCGTCGACGAGGCGATCGCTCTCGGCGTCGCGCGCCACGTGTTCCGTCCCGGCGGCGAGTGGGCGCTCGATGCCGTGTTCACCCCCGACGGCACGCGCGTCGTGGTCGCCGTTCGCGACGGCGTGATCCGTGCGTACGATCTGCGCACCGGGCTCGCGACCGTCCTTGGCACCGCGCCATCGGCGCCCGAGGTGATCGAGATCTCGCCCGACGGCACCGCGGCGATCTCCGCGGGCACGCTCGGCGAGGTGATGCTGTGGCCGCTCGCAGGTGGTCCACCCCGCACGCTGCTGCCGAGCACCGGCCGGATGGCGATGGCGCTGCGGTTCTCGCCCGACGGCACCCGGCTGCTCGTCGATCGCGACCGCGGCATGCTCGATGTCGTGCCGCTCGCCGGTGGCGAGCCGAGCTTCCTCGGCGCCAAGGGTGCGCTCAAGCTGGTCGCCGCGGATCGCGACTGGTCGAAGCAGGTGGTCCTGACATCGCCCAACGCGATCGCGGCCCTCGAGGGAACGACCCAGCGGCCGCTCGGCGCGACGACCAAGATGATCACCCACCTCGAGATCGCGCCCGCGGGCGACCTGGTGATCGTCCACGATGGCTCGACGGTCTGGTCGGTCCCGTATGCCGGCGGACCGATGAAGAAGCTCGCGACCTACAGCGCGAAGCTGCTCAACGTCGAGTGGTCACCGGATGCAAAGACGGTCGCGCTCGTCGGTCATTCCCACGATCTGGTGCTCGTCGATCTCGCGACCGGCGCCGTGCGCGCGCTGCGCGGTCATACCGACGCGCTGTACACCGGCCAGTGGACCCGAGACGGCACGCGGTTTCTGTCCGCCAGCGACGACGCGACCGCGCGTGTGTGGAACATCGGCGACGGCTCGTCGATCGTCCTGCGCGGCCACGATGACGACATCTATCGCGCTCGGTTCTCCGCCGATGAACGGCAGGTCGCTACCGCGAGCTTCGATGGCAGCGTTCGGGTCTGGCAGCTCGACCAGGTCGGCTCGCGCTCGCTCATCGAAGGCAATCCGATCGAGAGCCTGTTCCTCGACGGCGATCGCGCCGTGGTCAAGACCCCGACCACGGTCGCGCGCTGGAACATCGCGACCGGCTTTCGCGAGGCTCTGTTCTCGTGGGGCGAGGATCAGAAGAGCCTCGGTACCGGGGTTCCGTCGCGCGATGGCGAGCTGCTGCTCGTGCCGGGCGCGGACTGGTCGATGGAGATCCGCCGGCGCACGGGCGCAGCGGTCAAGCTGATCGGTCACAAGGGTGCGATCACGCGCGTCGACTTCTCGCGCGACAACAAGTTCCTCTACACCTCGTCGACCGACGGCACCCTGCGCCGGTGGGACACGACAACCGGTGCAGCGACGCTGCTGATCGAAGGCCCGATGTCGGTCCGCGGCTTCGCCCTCGCGGCCGATGGTCGCGTCGCGGCGCAGGTCGGTGACGAGGCCCGGATGATCACGCCCGACGGCACGACGACCCTCCTCGGCAAGGGAGGGAAGTGGTGCGTTGCGATGGCCGAGTTCGACCGCGTCCGTGATCGGCTGCTGATCAACCGGTGTGATCGGAGCATCGGCATCGTCGACGGTGCCGAGCAGATCGATCTCGCCGGTGGTTATGCGCTGAACCGGATCGGCGTCTCGAAGGACGGCACCCGGATCGCGGGCGCGATGGGCGATCGCACGGTGGTGATCTGGGACGCGGCAACCGGCCAGCAGATCTCGGTGCTCCGCGGTCACACCGACCTGGTGATGGACGTCGCGTTCTCTCCCGATGGTACCCAGCTCGCATCGTCGAGCTACGACAAGACGATCAGGATCTGGCAGCTCGGCACGCTGCGCAGCCGCGTCCTTCGCGGCCACTCGGGTGCGGTCGATCGCGTCGCGTGGCACGACGGTACGCACCTCGTCACCGGTGCGCGCGATGGAACGCTGCGGCTGTGGGACGTGCCGTCGATGGAGCTGCCGACCGTGGAGGAGCTCAGCGGGCGGCTCAACGCCGCCACCAGTGCCTCGATCGATCTCGATCGCCCGACCACGCTCGACGGTCTGGGCGGCTCGTCGTAGTCAGCTCACGTGTCGCTGGCGAGGTACACCAGGTAGGGCGAGCGTACGTCGACGCGCATGCCGGCCTGGTGCGCCAGTCGGGCGACGAACGAAAGCCCGAGCGCGAAGAGGCCCTCGGGATCCATCTCGCGTTCGCCGCGACTCCAGTACTTGCGATGCTCCTCGAGCCCGCTCCTCAGTGCGGTGTCGAGCTCCGCAGCATCGCCGATCACGACCGCGTGCAGGCACTCCAGCTCGTCGCCGAGCAAGCGCAGGACGAAGTCGTCCGCGTCCGGTTGGGCGATCCGCTCCACGCCCTCCGCGAGCACCGGCCGCGGCCGGCTTGATGCGTCGCGTGGGAGCTCGCTCGACTACTTCTCGGTCGGCATCGACTTCTGGTCGACGTAGTCGGCGCACGACTCCATCACCTCGGCCGGCGTCGCGTCTGTCTGGTTGAGGTTCGCAGTCAGGTAGTTGATGCAATCAGGGGCCGCATCGCCGCACGCGGGCGCGGTGCCCGCGATCGGATTCTCGAGGCAGCACAGGACGATCGCCTTGGTCACGACGAGGCCCTCGCCCTCGACGCGCTCATCGAAGCACTCCTGGTACGTGGGGTACGCCGCAGCACCGTCATCGCCGCCACAGGCCGCGAACCACGAGAGCGACACAACGAGCAGTGCAGCTGCCTTCATTGGGGGCGACAGTATCACCGAGGGCTCGATCCTCACGGCCAACGTGCGGTCCGCGGTGACCGGCCTTGGCACCGCGGCGCGCGCCGACGCGCTGACCGTCCTGGTGTGGCCCGCTTCCGCGGAGACGCGGTTTGACCTGGTCGACGAGGACGATGGCGCCACGACGATCACCGCGAGCACCGCGATCGTGCAGCTCTCGCGCGGCCTGCGCTCGACCTACGTCCGCGTCCGCCGCGACCGACCGCGTGGCGCGAACTGTCGCGCGCGTGGCATGCGTGGACCAGCACCGTTGACCCGGTGGTGCGTTGGTAGCGCCATGAAGATCGTCGTCGTCGCCCTGAGCTCCTTGCTCGCCGCCTCCAGCACGCGCTCGACCACGAGCGCGCCGGCCGCCGATCCGCCGCTGAAGCCTCGAGCCTGGGTCGCATGATTGCGGCTACTCACAACGTCATGTGAACTGCGCGTGATCTGCCCGTGATGCCCGGCGTTACTCGGAACCGTGCCGGCCGCGAGTTACAATCGTCCCCATGACGAAGACGCGCTGTCCCCTGCTGATCGGTTCCGTCGCTTTGCTCGCACTCAGCGCGTGCGGCAAGAAGAGCGACCCGCTGAGCTCTTTGTCGAATCACGCGATCGGCACGTACATCGGTGGTGGCTCCATGCTCGGTACCGACTCGTGCACCTATTCCGGCACGCCGAGCGTGTTCCAGAGCGACGATGGCAAGCCGTCGTCCGAGCCCGCGAAGGGACCGCGCTTCGTGTTCGCGGCCGGCACGATCACGAAGGACTGTGCCGGTGAGAAGTCGACGGTGAAAGCGGTCGTCCCGACCGGCGCGAAGATCGTTGGGCCGTCGAACGTCACGGCCGGAGCGAAGAGCGATCTCTTCACGGCCTACCTCGTCTCTGACGGCAGCGAGCTTGGCGGCGAGGCGAGCATCGACTGGAAGCTCGGTCACGACTGCGATGGTCTTGCCGCCTTCGGCCCGGTGATGGGTGCACAGGACACCGGCGGCAAGGACCGCTCGCGCACGCTCGAAGCCAAAGCCAAGGGAACGTGCACCGTGATCGTCGGCCTCACCACGGGCACGGCGCTCAACGAGTCGTTCAAGCCGCAGGCCTTCCAGGCCGAGATGCTTGTAACGATCAAGTGACCAGCGTCGCGCGACCCTGATTCCACCGTCGCTCCGAGCGGGCGCGAACCACGAGGGCACGGGTCCAGACTGTGCGTGGGATTCAAGAGGCGGTAGCACTCACGCGTGACCGATTCAGTGCGGCGGGTACAGGAGGCAGACGGAGTTGCAGGTGTCCCCGCCGGTCGTGTTGCCGTCATCGCAGGTCTCGCCCGCCTCGATGATGCCGTTGCCGCAGCACGGTTCGTGGGCGTCCGGGGTCGGCGGTGCCGGCGCATCGGGCGGTGCCGGCGCATCGGGCGGGGCCGGCGCATCGGGCGGTGCCGGCGCGTCGGGCGTCGGGGCCGGCGGTGCGTCGACCATCGGGCCTGCGCCCGCGTCTGGGCCGGGGCCGGCGGGCAGCCCGCACCGCAGGGTCGAGATGTCGTTGCCGTCGAGTGTCACGGCGCCGTTGCGTGCGAGAGCGCGACCGCTGACGTCGGCGCCCGTGACCAGCGTGATGCTCGTCAGCGCGAGGATGTTACCGGTGAAGCGCGTACCCGTTCCGAGGGTCGCCGAGCTGCCGACCTGCCAGAACACGTTGCAGTCGTCACCGCTGTTGATCACCCGCACCGTCGAGTTGCTCGCCGTGGTGAGCGTGCTGCCGATCAGGAACACGAACACCGCATCCGGATCGCCTGCCGCATCGAGCGTGAGGGTTCCCGTTAGCTGAGCCGACGAGGTGAGGCGATAGGTGCCCGGAGACAGTGTTCGCTCACCCAGGTCCTGTCCCGTGAGGTCGGTCGCCGGACCCTGATTCGCGAGCACCGTGTACGCGGTCGCGGTGTCGGTCTGCGCCTGGAGAGCCACGGCGTCGCCGGTGTGAATCAAGCCACCTGTCACGAGGCCCGGCGCAAAGCCGGTGACCGCGAGCCCGGGATGCACGCCGAGGTTGCCGGCGATCGTCGTCGGACCCGTGTTGGTGACGGTCGAACCTCCCAGGACCGTGAAGCTCTGCGCGCTACCGAGGACCGTCTGATCGAGCGCCGACACCGTCTGCCCGGTGGTCGGTGGCTCCTCGAACGAGGTGCAGCCCGCCGCGGCAAGCAGCGTGAGAGCGCAACGGTAGGGCAGGCTGGTCGTGGTCTTCATGGGTCCAGACCCCTGGTGCAAGCCCGGGCCCGTTACATGCGAGACTCTCCTGCATGGCATCCTGGAGCCATCCTCGTCGGAGAACCGGCTCGCGGCCGTATAGAGACGCTGCCGTCTCAACGAGGGTCCATCGCACCTGGTGTGCGAACGGCGCTGTGCGGCCCACCCTCACTACCCAGCTCAGGGCGCGATAGGCTCGGCTGGCAAGCGCATCTGCAAGCGCGCAGGCGGAAGCGTCGCCTCGTACGCGGCAAGGTACTCGCCGAGATCGCGCCCTGAGCCGCTGCCGACGCGAAAGGTCGCGCATTTGGCCCGCACATCCCGGCTCCTCGTGTACTTCACGCGTGGACTGGCGCGAACGTCTCGAGATCCCAGCAGCCGGGCACGTTGCCTGGCCACGCACCGAGGCCGCCTGCGCGGACCAGACCTCGGTGCTCGCCGCGGGCCCGGTCGACCTGGTCGGCATCCGCGTCGCACGCCGCTGACGAAAACCCAGATCCCCAGCCTCTACGTAGCAAGCACGGCTCGCACCGCCTCGATGATCTTGCGTTGCTGATGTGCGCGCACGCGGTCGACGTTGCAGGCGACGAACACATCGTCGCGGAGATCCCACCCTTCGATGGCAAGCTCGACCATGCGGCCATCGGCGAGGAACGGTGCTGCCGCCAGCACGGGACCGAAGACGACCTGTCGAGTCACGCTCGCGATCTCCAACGCGAGAGCCATCGTCGGTGCTTCGTGTCCCGCGGTGCGCTGGGCGGCGGTGAGGGGACAGCCATCGTCCACCGGCACGTAGACACCATTCGCGTTGTAGACCGGAAGCACGAACGGCACGGTGCGAAGCGCATCGACCGAGACTGGCTGCAGGCCGAGCGTGCGAGCGAGCGACGGCGGCGCGAAGCACGAGCGGCGCATCTCGCCGACCTGCGTGCTGACCCAGGAGCTGGGGAGCCGCTCGTGGGCCAGGGTGATGCAGACGTCGAACAGGTTGCGCGCCGCGAGCATGCGGATGTGCGCGGGCGCCATCTCGATCGCGCGCACGCGGGTCCCTCCCAGTCCCTCGGCGATCCGCAACGTGCACGCGCCGATCATGTAGGAGGGTGCAGCGACCGCGATCGCCATGTCGACGTCGCCGCGACGGTCGAGCTCCTGCACGCGTTGCACGAGATCGGTGAGCTGCGGCAACAGCCGGTTGCCCTCGTCGCTGATCGTGATGCCTCGGGTCGAGCGCACCATCAGCTGAATGCCGAGCTGGTCCTCCAGACGCGCCACGGCCTTGCTCACGTGCGACGGCGTGATGTTCAGCTCGCGTGCCGCACCGTTCACCGACTCGCAGCGGGCGACCGCCAGGAAGATCATGACATCGCCCGCCCGCAGATCCGACAGCTTGTGCACGATCGCGAGTGTACTCGTGGTGACGGCCGACCAGCGCCGGTGCGCGGCGTCGGCGTTTCCGATCCGGCAACAGGTGTTTCCGAATCGATGCTAGGTACGGCCTGAGCGCGCTCGCTATAGAGGTCCCATGATCACGCGCAAAACGTTCTTGGGCTCGCTGGCAGGCCTGGTGGGGATCGCGGCTCTGGGAGCGTGCAGCTCGGAGGGAAGCGACCCCGACGTCGGCGTTCCCGACGGCGGGACCCCGCCGAACGCGGATGCCGCGATCCAGCGCGACGCTGCC
This sequence comes from Myxococcales bacterium, assembly GCA_028287135.1. Classification (GTDB taxonomy): domain Bacteria; phylum Myxococcota_A; class Polyangia; order Haliangiales; family Haliangiaceae; genus JABFXX01. The sequence goes on along the minus strand of JAQBQE010000009.1, from coordinate 60,906 downwards.
GCACCGCTCGATGCGCCAGCGGCCGCATGCGCCGGGACCGGGTCGGTGAGCAGCAACCACGGGCATGTGCTCGCCGTACCCACGGCGGACGTCATGGCGGGCACCGAGAAGAGCTACAACATCAGGGGCACGTCCGCGCACCCGCATGTGGTCGTGATCACCGCGTCGATGTTCGCGACCCTGAGGACGGCCAGAACGCTGACTGTAACGTCGTCGCTGGACGCGGGCCATTCGCATGGCGTGACCGTGACCTGCTAGCTCGCCACCAAGCGGATCAGCTCGGTCGATGGCAACGAAAAGCCGGGCTGGGGTTGTCATGTACACCGCTTGATCGATCACTCACGGCGCCAGCCTGACATCGCATCCGTCGCGTGGTCGTTCGGCTTCTAACGCGCGGCACTCTCGAGGATCCCGAGCGCCTCGTGGACCGTACGCTCGTCGATCGTGCATGCCGGCAGCATCATGAGTGCGTCCTCCTCGGGGACGACGATCAGGCCGCGGTCGCGGCAACGCCTCTCGATCTGCTGGACGCGCTCTTCGTCGCCCAGCTCGAGCGCGATCGCGACGCCCATCACATGTAGCTCCGCGTCGGGGAAGATCGCCTCGAGATTGCGGCGCAGCTGGTTCGAACGCTCGGCGGTGTTGTCGAGGATCTCGTCGCCGCGCGACTCCCACACATCCAGCGTGGCGAGCGCCGCCTCGGTGGCGAGTGGCATCCACCCAAACGTCGAGTAGAACTCGTAGTCACTGTCCTGGATCTTGTCTGCGATCTCGGCGGTCGCGAGTGTCGAGGCGATCGGAGCGACACCCCCGCCGAGTGCCTTCGCGACGCACATGAGGTCGGGCTCGAGAACGTAATGCTCGCTCGCGAACAGCTTTCCGGTGCGGCCGAAGCCGCAGGCGACCTCGTCGGCGATCATGAGGGTACCGTAGCGATGGCACAGCTCGACGAGGCGTCGCATGAACGCGGTGTCGGGAATCAGCACGTTCAAGTTCATCGCGATCGGCTCCATGATCAGCGCGGCGACATCACGAGGCGCGAGCAGGCGTTCGAGCCGCGACAGCGCCTGTTCATCGAGAGGCTGAGCGAGCTTCTTCATGCCGGGAAGCCTCACATCGACGTCGCGACTGCCGACGTTGCGCGCGCCGATCGTGTTGCCGTGATACGCGTCCTCGAGCGAGATCAACTTGTGCCGGCCCGTGAAGGAGATCGCGAGCTGCAGGGCGAGCTCGACCGCTTCGCTGCCACCAACGCAGCGATATGCGCGTTCGAGGTTGCCCGGTGCGATCTTCGTGAGCCGATGCGCGAGCTCGGACCACGGCTCGTAGGTATCGCTTGGCGCGACGTAACACGGCCCCTTGAATGCCTGCACACGCGACAGGATCTCGGGCGGATTCCATCCGAGATTTCCGACGCACCAGCCCATCTGAAAATCGATGAACGTGCGCCCGCGCACGTCGCGGACGCGGCTGCCCTTTGCAGCGACGACCTGCAGCCCATGCGGTGGTTCGGTGCGCCCGACGAACTTGCGATCGTTGCGAGCCACCGCAGGCGATTGCCTTCTTCTGAGGAGCCCCATGTTTCACGAGGTTGCAAACGTGCAGCCAATCATCTGCGGAAACCTGCAATGCGACGAACCGGCCGCTTGCAACGTGTCGACAAGCGCGAACGTCGTCAGATCGTCAGCGCCGTGCGACTACGTCAGGCCCACGGGAACAGGGCGAGGAAGACGTGGCGGAGGTCGCGCTGATCGGCGAGCGCGCTGCGGGCATCGCGACAGCTCGGGCCCGCGCTTCTGCTCGGCACGCGCCACGACGAGCTCGAGTGCAGCGACGTCGGCCCTGCGCTGCGTTCGCCACGCCTCGAGCTCGGCGCGGATCTCGCCGAGCATCATGTTCAGGACGCCGTCACGGACGTGCTTCTGCAGTTGATCGAGCTGTTCTCGGGGTTCAGCAGCGAGCTCGAGCTCAACGCCTGGGCCGCCGATGCTGCAATGTCGGCGTCCCTGCGCTCCGACGAGGCCGGGCGCCGAACCCAGCGGTCGAGATGCGAGTCTACCCAACCGGTCAGCGTCACCACACCGTTCTTCACGCCGACCCCGATCTCGTTTGGCGTCACCTAGGGATCCACTTCAGCTCCGCGGGATCTGCTCGTCGGTGTGTTTCTCATCGAGCTTCATCATGGCTGTCTCTTGCTGCTTCGGCGTTCAGCGCCGTTGCAGGGTGTGCCTCCTTGCGCGTCTGGCGGGGAAGCGCATGCGTCGATGATGCGTGCGCCCGGGTCGCGGCGCGCGCGTGCCGCGCGTATGTGCTCGCGCAAGAACATTCGGTTTCGCAGCCACGGTGTGTAAGGACGAGCTGCCGCACTTCCTCTGCTCCTCCGTCCGTCAGAGCCCGCCTATTCGCGGGGCTGAGCGACGCCCCCAGATGAAGGAGCGTGGTGCAGGCGCCTTCTCCTGACCTGCACGATGTTTGCTTCTCGGACCGGCGTGAGCTCATGGCGTGGTGAGGTCATCTGGACAGCTCGTCGATCGCCGCGTGTACAGGTGCCAGACGCTCGGTGCAACCGCGGCATTGGCGCGAGCGGCACCGTGCGATCTCCGAGAGCCGATGTCGGGGCAGCCGCGAATCGAACCACGGCATGGCTCTTGAAGCCGTACGCCATATGGCTTCGACCCATGGTCCGTCATCGTCACAGGTCGACTACGTGTCCCAGGAGACGCGACCAGTCGTGCCTGACGAGTCGTCGCAGTCCCTCGATTCGGACGATGAGCAACCCGAGCAACACGAAGAGCCGCAACCCGAATCAGGCGTCGAGGAGCAGCAGCGACGAGATCGCGATTCGCTGCGCAGGGCGTTACGCGATCTCGAGGCTGCGGAAGCGCGCGTGAAGCGCAACGCCGAGCGTGTATACGACGAGGCGCGAAGCTCGCTGGTGACCGAGCTGTTCCCCGTGCTCGACGACCTCGATCGCTCGATCGAGGCCGCGCATGCGAGCGCCGATCCGGCGCTCCTCGAAGCAGTACAGATGTCGCGAAGGCGGATCGACCAGATCCTCGCGCGTTACGGAGCCGAACGCATCGATGCGAGCGGAGGATCTTTCGATCCGAAGCTCCACGATGCGGTGACCACCGTGAACGTGAGCGATCCCATGCAGAACATGACGGTCCTCCAGCAGCTCGCGCCCGGCTATCGCTTCGGCGATCGCTTGCTCCGACCCGCGAAAGTTGTCGTGGGCAGGTATCCGTCTTGATCATTCTGCAGGTGACACATGTTGAGAGACCCAGCGTGCATTGCCATCGTGGACGCCGCCCACGCGCGGCTCTACACGTACAAGCACATCGACGAAGAGCCTCGACTCCTGGAGGCGCGTGACCTCGTGAACCCGGGAAGACAGGCGCACGACAAGTTTGCCGACACGAAGCCGGGGAATCGATGGCAGGAAGGCGGACGCGGCTCGACGGACGATCACCGCGACGACTACATCGCAGAGTGCGACGCTCGATTTGCCAAGCACGTCGTTCAGGAGGTCGAAGGGCTGGTGATCGGCGGAAGACTCGGCCGCCGTGTCATTCTCGTGGCGGCCCCGAAGATGCTGGGTGCTCTGCGTACCGCCGCCTGGCAGTTACGTAGGCACGAGCTCGCGATCCACGAGCTCGCCGAGGATCTCGCCTGGATGACGACGCCGCAGCTGCACGAGCACCTCGCTCGGCACCGCCTGATTGCAGCTCGGCAAGGCGCAATCCCTCGCGCGACGTGAGGCCCCTGGACACGTCGAACGCTCCACCGGAGCTGCGCGTCACCCCGTTGCGGGATCCGGACACCACGCGGGACCGCCCCGACCCACCCACCGCTCGTCATCATCATCGCGATCGAGAGCGCGATCGGCCAGGCGGTCTGGGTAGGCGCGGTTGCGTGCCTCGATGTTGCGCTCCAGTGCGAGATCACCCGCTCCACGCCCGGCTGCGGTCTAGCTCGATGCCTCCCGGATACCGAGTTCCTGCGCACAGTCCCGACATCGCTAGCCTGCGGCTTGCAGCGTCTGGAGGGCATGTCCGATCCAGCGGATGCTTTCGTGTTCTTCGGCGCCTCCGGAGATCTCGCCTACAAGCAGATCTTTCCCGCACTCCAGGGCCTCGTAAACCAGGGGCTCGAGATTCCGATTATTGGCGTGGCGCGAGCGGATTGGACGCGGGATCAGCTGGTTGCACGGGCGCGCGCCAGCATCGAGGAGCGGGGCCGTTTCGATCCGCGCGCGTTTGAACGGTTAGCTTCTTTGCTGCGCTACGTCGACGGCGACTATCGCGACCCGTCCACGTTCGAGCAGCTGCGGCAGACGCTCGGCGGCGCCAAGCGGCCTTTGCACTACCTGGCAATTCCACCAAGCATGTTCGCGCCGGTGGTTCGACATCTCGCGAGCTCGAGCAGTGCCACCAATGCCGGCGTCGTGGTCGAGAAGCCATTCGGGCGCGACCTCAAGTCCGCGTACGAGCTCAACGCCAACCTTCGCGAAGTCTTCCCCGAGCGCTCGATCTTTCGGATCGATCACTATCTCGGGAAGGAATCCGTCCAGAACCTTCTCTACTTCCGATTCGCAAATTCGTTTCTCGAGCCGCTGTGGAACCGCAACTTTGTGGCTCGCGTCCAGATCACCATGGCCGAGAGCTTCGGGGTCGACGGACGCGGCAAGTTCTATGAAGAGACCGGCGCGATCCGCGACGTCATCCAGAACCACATGCTCCAGGTCGTCGCATGCCTTGCGATGGAACCGCCTGCGGGAAGCGACGACGCGGTGCGCGAGGCGAAAACGACGGTGCTACAGGCAATCCAGCCCCTCACCCCCAACGACGTCGTGCGTGGCCAATACGTCGGCTATCGAAACGAGCCGGGCGTCTCGAAAGCCTCTCGCACCGAGACCTTCGCGGCGGTCCGGCTCTCGATTGATAGCTGGCGATGGGCGGGCGTGCCGTTCTTCATCCGGGCCGGCAAGTGCCTACCGGTGACCTGCACGGAGGTCCTCGTCGAGCTTCAGCCGCCGCCGCGCTCCGTCTTCGAAGAGCCCCGCGAGCTTCTCGCCGGTACCAACTACTTGCGTTTCCGGCTGGGAACAGATGTGGCTACCGCGATCGGCGTTCGCTCCAAGGTGGCGGGGGAGCCGATGGCTGGACATGACGTCGAGCTCGTCGCCAACCGCGCCGACGCCGATGTGATGAGCCCGTATGAGCGCCTGCTCGGCGACGCGGCGAAGGGTGATCAGAGCCTGTTTGCGAACGAAGATGCCGTGATGGCGGAGTGGCGCGTCGTGAACAACCTGCTCGACGATTCGACGCCGCTGTACGAGTACCGGCCGGGGACCTGGGGCCCGACCGAGGCCGACCGAATGATCTCACCCGGGCGATGGCACACCCCGGTCGGCTGCCGCTGACCCGTTCGTGCAGGGTCGACGCGCTCACGACACTTGACGGGTCACCATGCCAGCCGGTCGGCGTCGTAGGTCGCTGCCCGACGGAGCGCCGCCATCAACGTGTCGGCATCCCACGGTGCATCGTGCCGTTGCCCGTTGATGAAGAAGCACGGCGTTCCGTTGACGCCACTGCGTACGCCGCTGGCGAAGTCCTCGCGGACCCGCGGCAGGAACCGGTGATCCTCGAGCGCTGCCCGGAACTCGCGCATATCGAGCTCCAGGTCGCGGGCGTAACCGAGGAGGTCCCGGTACTCGAGGTACCGCTGGTTCTCGAACAGCAGGCTGTACATCTCCCAGAACTTGCCCTGGGCCCCGGCTGCCTCGGCTGCCTCGGCGGCGAGGAGGGCGTGTGGATGCATGTCACTGAGCGGGAAGTGACGGAACACGAACTGAACCTGCCCGCGCATGCGCCGCAGTACCTGGTGCACCTCGAAATACGCTCGTCCGCAATACGGACACTCGAAGTCTCCGTACTCGACCAGCGAGACCCTCGCGTTGGTCGGTCCGAGGATGTGATCGCGGGAAGGATCGACTGGCATTCGGAGCGTCATCACGCCGCCTCCTGGTGAAAGCGCTCGAGAGCATCGAAGATGCCGTCGGCACCGGGGTTGACGTCGACCGGTGCGTTGACCGGAGAGACGTAGCGCCACGCGATGACTCCATCGGGACGCGGAACGAACAGCGCGCGTTCCGAGGTGCCTTGCACAGGGCTAGATCCACGGCAGCGTCGAGCGCTCTCGTCGTTGGGCTCGGAGCTCGGTCGGCCGAGCAGGTCGTCGCGGCCGAGCGCGTGATCCAGATCCTTCCGAAGCGAGAATTCGGGGTCTCGCTGTCCCGGGCCTGCGATGCTCATGACGGACCTCGGTGCAATATGTGATCCGACGATGCACGTCCAAGGACGCGATCCGGTCACGTCACGCTGCGGCTGCCATCTCCGGGTGCTCGCGGAGATCGCGACGCAGTCGGAATGCACTCGCGATCAGCATGCCGCCGAGCACCAGCGCATACGCGCCGATCCACAGGCCGAGCACGATCGCACCGGCGAGTGGCGCAATGAACAGCAGCACGCCGAACACGATCGACAGCACGCCCTCGAGCGCGAGCAGCCACTCTCCTTTGATCTCCTTGCGGATCCGGATCGTCATCACGATCTCCAGGATCCCCGAGATGATCGCCCATGAGGCGATCACCATCAGCAGCCCGATCCCGGTGATCCCGGGGAACACCAACGCGAAGACGCCGGCGACGACCGAGATCAGCCCGCGAACGATCATCGAGGTGCGCAGTGCCGGCACGCTCGATGCCAGGCCGAAGGCGAGCATGCCATCGACGATCGCATACACACCGAACAGCACCACGAGTCCCACGAACGTGATGCCAGGCGCAAACAAGCTCAAAATCCCGAGCAGCAGCGCGGCAACACCACGCAGAGCAACGGTCCACCAACGCCAGGTCTTGAACTTCCGCATCGAGCACCTCAGTGCGACTTTGCCCGTCGCGACTCGTCGGTCTGCCCTTCGCTCTTGATGTCGATCTGCTTGCCGCTCCGTTTCTGTTCCGGCGCACGCAGTGCGATCTCCAGGACGCCATTTTCAAACCGAGCCTCGACGGAGTCGGTATCGACGCCTTCCGGCAGCGGGATCACGCGCTGGAAGCGTCCGTAGATGCGTTCGGAGCGCCACACGTTGCCTTCCTGAAACTGGCGCTCATCTCGTCGCTCTCCCTCGATGAGGAGCGCGTCGTCCTCGATGACCGCGCTGATGTTTTCTGGAGCGACACCGGGCAGATCCACCTGCACGACGACCTTCCCATCGCGGCGTGTCACGTCAACACGCGGCGAGAACATCATCCCTTCTGGTCCCTGCGCCTGTTCCTTCTGTGCGGGACCAGGCTCGTTGCCGACGCCCGCCAGCTGCGCGAGATCATCGAACAGCCGCCGCATCAGCCCGAGGGGACCGACGATCGGAATCATCGGCCGCGCGCTGCGCCTTTCGCGCTGTTTCGCCGGTGCGCTCTCTTGCTCACGCTTCCCAGGCGCAAGAGCTTGCGTCCCTCGGCCGCCAGCCTGGTCATCCTTCCGCTCGGTCTTGTCCGTCGTCGTCGCCATGATCGTCCTCCTGCTCGAAGTGAAACCCCGCAACACCGTCGTGTGCATCGACCAAGCCAGCCTGCTTTCGACGCCGAGCCCGGCGCATCCGACTCAGTGCGACGATCCGCGCGGCGTGCACCGTCGTGCGTGCGCCACCGTCATGTCCGACGACGAAGGAAACGAGGTGTCACGTGTCTCGTCGTCAACCGTCGCGGGAATCGTCGTTGCAGGCACGCACGGCTAGAGGTGTTTTCGGGCGCGGTGAGAACGTTAAGAGAGATGTTCTCGCCGAGCTGACGTGGGGCCCGCGGGTATCAGCGAATCGAGGTCGAGCTGCCGAGCTCCTCGGAGCGCACCGAGAATCTCCGGATCGCGGTGTCGAACGGAAGGGGGCGACCCATCTGGTCACGGTCAAGGCGCGCGAGCCCGTCGCGACGCGAGGTCGGAGGACAAGATCCAGGTCAGTTACATCTGACTGGCGTATCCGTTGCACGGCAGATCCACATGACGAGCGCGCCACGCGTGCCCCGGGAGAGGAGTGCGGATCCGGATCTCGATGCGGAGGAGCTCGGCGACGAAGACGTGGAGCAATCGCTCGACAAGGACGAGTGGAGTCTCCACTTCGAGACTGCGCGGACGGTGGCGTTCTCGGACGCGGTGCTCGCGATCGTGATCACGCTGCTCGTGATCGATCTACGCCCGCCGCATCTGGCCCCGGGGCAGTCCCTGGCCTCAGCCCTGCTCGCTGACTACCAACGCTACGTCGCGCTGGTCAGCAGCTTCGCGATCATCGGCCTGGTCTGGATTCACCATCACCGCTTGTTCCGGTTGATCGAACGAGCTGACCACAGGCTGGTCAACCTGAATCTGCTGCTGCTGCTGGTGGTCATGGTGGTGCCGTACCCGACGGCGCTGCTCGCCGCATTTCCGCAGGATCGCGCCGCCGCGGTGCTCTACACGAGTGTGGTCGCACTCATCGCACTGCTGTTCAACGTGTTGTGGCATCACGTGCGGCACCGGCCGTGGTTGCTGCGGCCCGGGCTCGATCCGATCGTGTTGAAGACGATCGATCTCCATTACCTGGTCGGCTTCGGGGCGTACGTGCTGATCGTGGCGATCTCGTTCGTGAGCATTCCCGCGAGCATCGTGGGGAATATTCTCCTCGCGATCTATTTCGCCCTGCCACTGCACGTCGTCAAGCGCCACCTCCTCGAGCGACGCGCGTCGCGTTTTCTGGACAAAGGGGATGGCCGCCAGCGCTCCGGGGCACGCTCCTAGCCAACGCTTCGAACGCGCCGTCGACAGCTACGCCCAGGTCACGCCCAGGTCACGATCATGGGATCCGCACGGGCGGTGCGTCGGAGCGTTCGACGACGACCATCAGTGCGACGGTGTTGCTTTGCGAGCCCGAGAAGGGAGTCGCCCAGATGAGGCGCCATCCTTCCGTCAGAAGCCGCGTGATGCGGGCATTGGCGTCCTCGATCGATTCGTCGAGCGTCCTACCCTGTTCGAGGTTGAGGGTGACGATGATTGCTTGTTGAGCGGCCATGGGTCCACCGTAAGCTTCGCGAACCAGATCGCCATCGGTAATGCGCGCAGCAAGAAGTGACGAGCGCGGTGTCGTCGCACCGCCGAGCGGCTTGTTCCGATTGACGATTCGCGTCGAGGCCACACATTGCGAACGTGGAGCCGCAGGTCAGCACTCCTGTCATGTCTTCCCGCCGGCGCGAGGGGTTCTCGAGCGAGTCGCTACCGCCGTACGACGGCCTGCGCGAGCACGCCGAGCTGTTCATCAACGGCGAGTGGCGGCCCGGTCGCTCAGCGCGCGTTGCGAGTGATCGCGACCCGTACACGGATCAGGTGCTCACCGAGATCACGCTGGCGAACGAGCAAGACGTCGATGACGCGTATCGCGCCGCCGAGCGAGCGCAACCGGAGTGGGCTGCGCTGCCGCCCGAGAACCGCCGCACCGTGCTCGAACGTGCCGCTCGCATCCTCGAGAGTCGGCGCATGGAGATCATCGAATGGCTGGTCCACGAGTCAGGGAGCGTGCGCGCGAAGGCCGTGTTCGAGTGGCAGTTCAGCCATCAGGGCTTGCTCGAAGCGACCAGCTACCCGTTCCACATCGAAGGGCGCATCCTTCCGTCGTCGATCGCGGGAAAGGAGAGTCGGGTCTATCGCGGGTCAGCGGGCGTCGTCGGCGTGATCAGCCCATGGAACTTTCCGCTCCACCTCACCATGCGTTCGGTCGCACCGGCACTCGCGGCCGGCAACGCGGTCGTGATCAAGCCAGCCTCGGACACACCGGTGACCGGCGGGCTGCTGCTCGCGAAGGTATTCGAAGAGGCCGGGCTGCCTGCGGGTGTGTTGAACGTCGTAGTCGGCTCGGGTCGGGACATCGGAAACGCGATCATCGATCACCCGGTGCCGCGAATCATCACGTTCACCGGCAGCACCGAGGTCGGCCGCCAGATCGCGGAGCGTGCCGGCCGCGCGATCAAGCGAGTGTGCCTCGAGCTAGGCGGCAACTCGCCGTTCATCGTGTTCGAGGATGCGGATCTCGATCGCGCGATCGATGCCGCCGTCGCCGGCAAGTTTCTCCACCAGGGCCAGATTTGCATCGCGATCAATCGCTTGCTCGTCGAGAACGGCTGTCACGACGAGCTCGTGAAGCGGTTCCTCGCGCGCGTCTCGAAGCTCGAGGTCGGCAACCTGGACGACCCGAAGACCGCGATCGGCCCGATCATCAACTCGCAGCAGCTCTCCAGCATCTTGCGCAAGGTCGAGGACACCATTGCGCGCGGTGCTCGCGTCCTCCTGCGCGGAAAGCCGGAGGGACTCGTCTTGCCACCGATCGTGCTGGACGAGGTGACCAACGACATGCCAGCGGCACGCGAGGAGCTGTTCGGCCCAGTCGCGCCGATCCTGCGGTTCTCCGGCGAAGAGGAGGCAGTCCGGATCGCGAATAACACCGAATACGGCCTGTCGAGCGCCGTGTTCAGCCGCGATCTCGACAAGGCACAACGCGTCGCGAGGCGGCTGCGTGTCGGCATGACGCACATCAACGACTGGCCAGTGAATGACGAGGCGAACACCGCATTCGGCGGCGAGAAGGCATCGGGGCTCGGCCGCTTTGGCGGCGAATGGGCCATCGAGGAGTTCACAACCGACCACTGGATCTCGGTGCAGGAGATCCCGCGCCGCTATCCGATCTGACGACCTGAAGAGCTGACATGACGCCAATCCGTACGATCAGACTTCCAGCGGGCGAGCAGGTGCCGGCGCTCGGCATGGGCACATGGCACCTCGGCCAGGATCCGAGCAAGCGGCAGCAGGAGCTCACCGCACTCCGGCTCGGGCTCGATCTCGGCATGACGTTGATCGACACCGCGCAGCTGTATGTCGGCGCCGAGGATGTGGTTCGCGAGGCGATCGCGGGGCGGCGCAACGAGGTCTTCATCGTGGACAAGGTCCTGCCGAACCACGCGACGCGGCGCGGGACGATCGACGCCTGCGAGGAAAGCCTGCGCGCGCTCGTCACCGACCGCATCGATCTGTATCTCTTGCACTGGCGCGGTGCCGTTCCACTCGAGGAAACGGTCGAAGCCTTCGAGGAGCTGATCGAGACCGGCAAGATCCGGTTCTGGGGCGTCAGCAACTTCGATCACTCGGACATGGAAGACCTGTTCCAGATCGCCGAGGTCGATCCGCAGACCGATCAGGTTCTCTACAACCTCACGCATCGCGGGATCGAGTGGGACCTGCTGCCGTGGTGTCGGAGTCGCAGGATCCCGATCATGGCCTATTCGCCCCTCGATGAAGGCACGGTGCTCGAGCATCCAGCGCTGCGCAAAGTCGCCGAGCGCCACAACGCGACACCCGCGCAGATCGCGATCGCGTGGGTGCTCCGCCATCCCGATATCATCACCACGCCGAAGGCCGGTACGCCCGAGCACGTGCGGGAGAATCGCGGAGCACTCGACATCCAGCTCACGTCGAAGGACCTGCGTGACCTCGACAAGGTGTTCGAGCCGCCGACGCAGAAAGTTCCGCTCGATGTGATCTGAGAAGGTGAACCATGGCAATGCCAGAGAAGGAAACCGGGACGGAACGAGTCAAGGGCAGGGCGCCCGTCGTGCTGCCGGACACCATGCTCGCTGCGGCGGTCGATGAGTTCGGTCCACCGGAGGTCCTCACACCGCATACGCTGCCGGTGCCGCGAGTCGGACAGAGCGAGATCGCGATCGCCCTGCATGGGGCCGGCGTCGGCATCTGGGATGCGAAGATCCGTGACGGCACGTGGGCGCCGGATCATGTGAGCTTTCCGCTCGTGCTCGGTACCGATGGCGCCGGTATCGTCATCGCCAAAGGCGCGCTCGTACGACGCTTCGAGATCGGTGATCGCGTCTGGTCCTACGCGTACCAGAATCCGAAGGGTGGTTACTACGCGGAGTACGTCGTCATCGACGCGAACAACGCGGGGCACGTTCCGCCGCAGCTCGACCTGTTCCACGCGGGTGTTGCGGTGGTGACCGCGCTGACCGCGCTGCAGGGCATCGAGGATCATCTGCACGTTCGCGCCGATCAGCGCGTGTTGATCTTCGGTGCATCGGGTGCAGTCGGCACGTACGCGGTGCAGCTCGCGAAGCATCGCGGCGCGTTCGTGATCGGAACGGCGACCGGCAGCGACGCGCAGGAGCTGGTGAGCTCGCTCGGCGCCGATGCCGTGATCGACGCGCGTGACGGTCTGGCGCGGCTCGAACAGGTCGCGGCGCCGGGTCTCGACGCCGTGCTCGCACTCGCCGGCGGTGACGCGCTCGAGCGCTGCCTCGACCACGTCCGCGAAGGCGGTCGCGTCGCGTATCCCGATGGCGTCGAACCGCCGCCTGCGCATCGTCCGAGATTCCACGTCGTCGCGTATGACGCGATTCCAGGGCCGCGCGAGCTCGCCCGGCTCTCCGACGCGTTCGTTGCCGCACGTCTGCGCGTACCGGTCGCGGCGGAGTTTCCGCTCGAGCGCGCGGCCGATGCACACAGGCGGCTCGAGCAGGGCCACGTCCTCGGCCGCATCGGGTTGCGGATCGGTCGGCCAGAGGACCGCTTGGATCAGGACCGCTTGGATCATTAGGAGGAGACACCATGGTCGTCGCTAGCCACGCTCCCACCCAGCAGCCCTCCTCCGAGGTGCTGTTTCAGCCGATCAGAATAGGTGGGCTCGACGTGCCCCACCGGATCGTCATGGCTCCGCTCACGCGCTCGCGTGCACGCACACCCGGCAACGTGCCGACCGAGCTCATGGCCGCGTACTACGCCCAGCGCGCTTCGGCGGCGCTGATCATCAGCGAAGCAACCCAGGTATCGATGCAGGGTCAGGGCTATGCGTGGACGCCCGGCATTCACAGCCGCGAACAGGTCGAAGGCTGGCGCCGCGTCACCGACGAGGTTCACAAGGCAGGTGGCCGAATGTTCATGCAGCTCTGGCATGTCGGCCGGATCTCGCATCCGGCGCTGCAGCCCGATCACATGCTGCCCGTCGCTCCGTCACCGATCACACCGGCAGGCAAGGCGTTCATCGAGAACGAGCACGGCGAAGGCGAGCTCGTTCCGTTCGTCCGCCCACGTGCGCTCGACCTCGACGAGATGCCGTACCTCGTCCGCCAGTATGCGCGTGGCGCACGCAACGCGCAGATCGCGAATGCGGATGGGATCGAGGTCCACGGAGCCAACGGTTATCTGCTCGAGCAGTTCCTCGCGACCGGGACGAATCACCGCGTCGATGCGTACGGTGGTCCGGTCGAGCAGCGCGCGCGGCTGCTGCTCGAGGTCGTCGAGGCGTGCATCGCGATCTGGGGACCCGAGCGTGTCGGCGTCCGGATCTCGCCTCTGTCCACGTTCAACGACATCCAGGACGACAATCCCGAGGCGACGTTCAGCTACGTTGCCGAGCAGCTAGCCGAGTACAAGCTCGCATATCTGCACGTCATCAATCCGGCGGCGACCGAGCTCCAGACAGGCCAGCCGATTCCTCAGCGGGTGGAGAAGTTGCTGGCGCTGATCCGCAGCAAGTTCCGCGGCGTCCTGATGATGGCGGGCGGGTTCACGCGTGACACCGCGGCGCAGTGGATCGAAGCGGGGAGGGCGGATCTGATCGCGTTCGGTCGCGCCTTCCTCGCAAACCCGGACCTTCCCGAGCGGTTTCGCCGCAAGGCTGGGTTCAACCAGCCAGACCCGAAGACGTTCTACGGCGGCGGAGAGCACGGATACACCGACTACCCGAGCCTCGAGCAAGAGCTAGGGACCAAGCCGCGGCCGACCGTCGACACCTCGTGGCGGTGAGCCGCCCGGAGCATCACAACATGTCAGTCACCAGCCAGCCCCAACCCCAACGACCCCCACCCCCTCGCATCACGCACATCGCTCGCTTCGAGCGCTTGTTCCGCGCAGCCGCCGGCATCGACGTCGACAAGATGGACCTGCGCCGCTACGAGGCGTTCGTCGACAGCAAGGTCGCCGACTTCCTGCAGCGCGCGTGCGAAGTCGCCAAGGAAAACGGCCGCACGTGGATCCTGCCAAGAGATGTCCCGGTCACGAAGGGACTCGCCGCGTGCATCGACGAGTTCCGGAGGCTCGACGCGGAGCTCGGCCTGCAACCGGTCTTCGAAAGGGCGCATCTCGGTAACAAACCGCAGCTCGAGCTCGAGTACGACGAAGAGACCTACGCGTTTCTCCCCGCGCTCATCGGCGGCATGAGCATCGCACTCGCCCGGAGCTTCAAGATCATCGATCCCGACGTCACGGGAATCGTTACTGCCCACTGGGAGCGCGCCGTCCGGCTGTTCGACATCGTCTGGTGACTCGCCTGTGCGCGCCTCCAGGAGGCGTCGCCGGGGGCGCCGAACCCGGCCGAAAAAAACCAAACCCCGAAGCCTTTCGACTTCGGGGTGTTGGCGGAGCGGACGGGACTTGAACCCGCGGCCTCCGGCGTGACAGGCCGGCGTTATAACCAACTTAACTACCGCTCCAGAATCGTTCAGTTTTCACGTGGGCGAAGCAGGATTCGAACCTGCGGCCACCGCCTTGTAAGGGCGACGCTCTTCCGCTGAGCTATTCGCCCTGCATCCGAGGTGAAGGTTAGTAATAGGACTGGCGCTTGGTGTCAAGCCGACGGCCTGCGAATCCATGTCGGTGGCGCAAACTGTCGCACCCGGACGCGGCCGTATGCTGTCGGCCTGCCGGGTCCCGACGACACCCAGGTCAGCTTCCCCACCTACGCAGAGCTCACCCAGAGCCAGGCCTGGGCCGGGACCGGGGCGCCCGCACCGATCGCCACGAAGCTCGCCAACGTCGAGCAGTCGAGCGCTGGACGCTACAAGGAGGGCGCGCTGCTCGGGGTCGGGGGCATGGGCAAGGTGCTGCTCGCCCACGACGCCCGGATCGGCCGCGATGTCGCGGTCAAGGTGCTCCACTCCGAACGCGAGCTCGAGGCCGAGGAGCGCGAGCGGTTTCTCCGCGAAGCCCGGGTCCAGGGCCAGCTCGAGCACCCCTCGATCGCCCGGTCTACGACATCGATCGCCGGCCCGACGGCTCCACGTTCTTCACGATGCGCCGCGTGCTCGGCCGGACGCTGGCCGCGATCCTCGATAACGCCCGCGCAGGAACGTCGAAGGTCACGTCGCGCGAGCTGTTGCAGGCGTTTGTCACCGTCTGCCTGACCATCGACTACGCGCACACCCGCGGCGTCGTGCACCGCGAGCTCAAGCCCGCGAACATCATGCTCGGCGACTTCGGCGAGGTCTACGTCCTCGACTGGGGCCTCGCGCGAATCCTCGATGGCTCGGAGACCACCGGCGTGGAGAACGCGAGCCGGCTCTCGATCCCCGGCTCGATGATGGGCACGCCGCTGTACATGGCTCCCGAGCAGATGGCGGATCCCGATGTCGGGATTGGCGGGCACCCTCGGGATGTTCGCGTCGCGCATGCGCGTGATCCGATCGGGCATCCAGTACGCGCTGATCATCACGATGCTGACCGCGGCGATGATGGTGACCCGGATGTTCGGATCGTTGATCCTCGTGCCGACGTTGATGGCGAGCTGGGTGATCGTCGTGCAGGCCCATCCCGAGCGACACCTGCGGGTCGCAGGGCTCGTGCTCGGGATGAGCGCGATGATGCTTCCATGGCTGCTCGAGATGCTCGGCCTCCTGACCAGCTCGTACGGCTACGCCAGCGGCAACTGGTTCGTGATGCCCCAGCTGACGAACCTCCCGGAGTGGTTCGTGGTCGGGTTCCTCGGCGGCTCGAACCTCCTGATCGCCGTGCTCCCGGCGCTGTTCGTCGGCCGGCTGCGCGGCGAGCTCACCAAGATCCAGCAGCGAGAGCTCGTCCGGAGCTGGCAGCTGCGCCGGCTCGGCGACGATCTGATGCGCGCAGCGGCGTGAGGTCGAGGGTGCAGGCGCCTGTATCGCTTCATAATAAAGTAAATCGTACACGATTGACTTGCGCACGTTGAGAGTCGGCAGCACAGTCTGCGCATGACCAACTCGCCCCGCGCCCTCGAGAACATCCTCTACACCGCGACCGCCACCGCGATCGCCGGCCGCAATGGCCGCGTGACCTCGGACGACGGAAAGCTCGACCTCGAGGTGAGCACCCCGAAGTCGCTGGGCGGCAGCGGCGTCGGCACCAACCCGGAGCAGATGTTCGCTGCGGGGTACGCCGCGTGCTTCGGCAGCGCCCTCGGGCACATCGCACGCGCGCAGAAGATCACGACCGGCCCGGTCCACGTCACCGCGAAGGTGGCGCTCGGTTCGCTCTCCGGCGGCGTCTACGGCCTCGCGGTGGAGCTCGTCACCGCGATCCCCGAGCTTCCTCGCGAGCAGGCCGAGGCGCTGGTCAAGGCCGCGCACGAGAGCTGCCCGTACTCCAATGCGACGCGCGGCAACATCGTCGTCGACGTTCGACTAGCCTGAGAGGCCCCCATGCCCACCCAGCTCGAGCTCGATAACCAGCTGTGCTTCGCGCTGTACAGCGCATCACGCGCGATGACCGCCGCGTACGCACCGTTGCTCGACGCGCTCGGGCTGACCTACCCGCAGTACCTCGTGATGCTCGTGCTGTGGGAGCGCGACGGTGAGCGGGTATCGCAGATCGGCAAGCGTCTGCACCTCGACTCGGCGACCCTGACGCCGTTGCTCAAGCGGCTCGAGACCCGCGGCGTGATCACGCGCAGGCGGAGCACCGAGGACGAGCGGGTCGTCGAGGTGTTCCTGACCGCTGCCGGCAAGAAGCTCGAGAAGCGAGCCGCCGACGTGCCGGCCTGCATCTTCGAGCGCTCGGGCCTGACCGTGGCCGAGCTGACCCGGCTGCGCACGCAGATCACGACGCTGACCGCGCGGCTGCGCGGCCCTACAGATTCGTGATCCAGCCGCGGAGCAGTGTGAGCCCCGCGGGATCCGCGAGCTCGCCGCCGAGCCACGGCATTCGCTTGTTCGGATTGGTCGAGAGCATCCGCGTGATGATGATCGAGCGCGCCGGGTCGCCCGGCTTCGCGATGATCGTCGCGCCATCGAACGGGGTCTGCCCGGCGACGTTGACCGCCGTGCGATAGGTCTTCGTGTTGGCGAGCGTGTCGCAGAACCCGCTCTCGATCCGGAAGCTCGGCCGGTTGACGAGCTGCGACTTCGAGTTGTGGCAGTGGCCGCAGTTCGCGTGCAGGTAGCCAAGCGCTGCCTGCTGCTGCGCGTTACCCGGGACCGGGTAGTGCGGCGAGGACCCCGACGGTGGACTGGAGAGCCAGCCGCGCGCGATCGCGTCATCGAGATCGACGTTGCCGGCCGGTGCGTCGTAGTCGAGCTGGAACGCGGAGAACCCGAGGACGTAGCTCCGGGTGTTCGCGTGGCACTTGCGGCAGGTCTCGGCCGGGGGGATGTCGTGCTGCGTCCCGTTGACGTTCTGCTGACCGAGCGGCACGGCCGTCGCCGTGGTCTGGTCGGGGCTCCACGCGTAGGTGATGAACGTCCAGTCCTCGTCGCCGACGCCGGTCTTCTCGAGGTAGCGGGTCTCGACGCGCACGCCGTCCCGGACGAACTCCTTCCACAGCTTGGTGCCGACCGGGAACTTCCACCAGTCGACCAGGCTCGTGTCGATCTTCTCGCCCGGCGGGAGATAGATCCAGCGGCGCTTCACCGCGCCATCGCTGTACAGGTCCCAGCGTGGATCGTACGCGAGCACCTCGGGCGCGATCATCGTGCACGCCACGTCGACGCACAGACCATGCATCTCGCGTGGCGCGTCGATCACGCCGCCATCGCCGTCGCTCCCACCATCGCCATCGCCGTCTGTGATCGAGCCGTCGGGGACGGCGGCATCGGGTGCCGGGAGATCGCAGCCCTCGCTGCACGCCCTGCCGAGATCATCCGGCGGCGCGCACGAGGCGGCGACGAGCAGGATGAGGGGCAACACGCGGGTCATGCGTGTAGTTTCGTAGCGGTCCGGCCCGTGTGGATCGACCTTGCGGTGATCTCATGCAAGCCAACGCCGCGACTGTCGCCCGACCGCACATCGGGCGCGCGGGCACACCTTGCGCGTGCTCAGTGAGCGTCGCGCGGATCGGCCGGCGGCATCGTCTCGACGATGCGCCAGTCGACAACGCTCGACGGCTCACGGAGGAACTCGTCGGGCTGCGGATGGGCGAGGGCGTAGCGCAGCACCTCGTCCATGTGCTTGACCGGGATGATCGCGATCTGCTCGAGCACACCCTCCGGCACGTCCTTGACGTCCTTCCGGTTGTCCTCGGGAATCAGCACGGTCTCGATGCCGGCGCGGTGCGCCGCGAGGATCTTCTCCTTGAGCCCACCGATCGGCAGCACGCGGCCGCGCAGCGTGACCTCGCCGGTCATCGCGATCGTCTGCCGCACCGGGATCCGCAGCAGCGCGCTCGCCATCGCAGTCGCCATCACGATGCCCGCGCTCGGCCCGTCCTTCGGGATCCCGCCCTCCGGGAAGTGGACGTGGACGTCGATCTTGTTCTGGAAGTCATTCGAGAGCCCGAACGTGCCGGCGCGCGACCGCAGGTAGCTCATCGCCGCCTGCGCGCTCTCCTGCATCACGTCGCCGAGCTTGCCGGTCAACGTCAGCTTGCCCTTGCCCGGGACGATCGTGACCTCGGCGCTGAGGAGGTCTCCACCGAACATCGTGACGGCGAGGCCGTTCGCGAGCCCGATCTCGTCCTCCTTCTCGCGGCGCGCCTCGCGGAACTTCTCGACGCCGAGCCAGGTCGGCAGCCGCTCCGTCGTGACCTCGAACGCCGTGGTCGCGCGATTACCTGCGAGGTACTCCTTCGCGATCTTGCGGCACACGGTCGCGAGCTCGCGCTCGAGGTTTCGCACGCCGGCTTCCTTCGTGTAGCGATGGATGATCATCGTGATCGCGTCGTCGTTCCACGTGATCGCGAGATCCTTGAGACCGTTCGCCTCCGCCTGCTTCGGGATCAAGTACTGCTTCGCGATCGCGAGCTTCTCCCACTCGGTGTAGCCGGGCAGCTCGATGATCTCGAGGCGATCATGCAGCGGCAGCGGGATCGAGTGGACCTGGTTCGCGGTCGTCACGAACATCGTGTCCGACAGGTCGTAGTCGAGATCGAGGTAGTGATCGTTGAACGTGTTGTTCTGCTCGGGATCGAGGACCTCGAGCAGCGCGCTCGCCGGGTCGCCCCGAAAATCCATCGACATCTTGTCGATCTCGTCGAGCAGGAACACCGGATTCTGCGAGCCGACCTTCTTCAGTGACTGGATGATCTTGCCGGGCAGCGCGCCGATGTACGTCCGGCGGTGGCCGCGGATCTCCGCCTCGTCGCGCACGCCACCGAGTGACTGGCGGACGAACTTGCGCCCGGTCGCATGCGCGATCGAGCGCGCGAGCGAGGTCTTGCCGACGCCCGGGGGCCCCGCGAGGCACAGGATCGGTCCGCGCTGGCGCGGCACGAGGGCGGTGACGGCGAGGTACTCGAGGATGCGCTCCTTGACCTTCTTCAGGCCGTAGTGCTCGGCATCGAGGATCCGCTCCGCCTCGTTGATGTCGTGGCGGTCCTCGGTCTTGTCCTCCCACGGCAGGGCGACGACCCAGTCGAGGTAGTTGCGCACCACGGTCGCCTCGGCCGACATCGGAGACATCTGCTTGAGCTTCTTCAGCTCCTTGGTGCAGCGCTCCTTCGCCTCCTTGCTCATCTTCTTGGTCTTGATCTTCTGCTCGAGTTCGCTCAGCTCGTTCTTGAACTCATCGCGCTCGCCGCCCCCCAGCTCCTTCTGGATCGCCTGCATCTGCTCGTTGAGATAGAACTCCTTCTGCTGCTTCTCCATCTGCTTCTTGACGCGGGAGCGCAGCTTCTTCTCGACCTGGCGGATCTCGATCTCGCCCTGCATCAGCTCGCCGAGTCGCTCGAGCCGGCGCGCCGGAGAGAACGTCTCGAGCAGCTCCTGCTTGTCCTTCAGCTTGAGCGCGACGTGCGCGACGATCGTGTCGGCGAGTCGGCCGGGCTCCTCGATGGTCCGGACGCTGACCAGCATCTCGGGTGGGATCCGGGTGTTGAGCTTGACGTAGTCCTCGAACACGTCCTGGACCGAGCGCATCAGCGCCTGGACCTCGTTGAGATCGTCCTCGGGCTCTTCGACGTCCTCGACGTCGCACACGAAGAACGGCTCGCTCTGCTGGAACCCGCGGATCCGCGCACGCGCGCGACCCTCGACGAGCACCTTGACCGGACCCTTGGGAAACCGGAGCAGCTGGATGATGTGACCGACCGTGCCGATCGCGAACATGTCCTCTTCGCTCGGCTCATCGGTCTTGGCGCGGCGCTGCGCGGTCAGCAGCAGCTGCTTGTCGCCGGCCATCGCTTCTTCGAGCGCCGACAGCGACTTGTCGCGTCCCACGAACAGCGGGACGACCATGTGCGGGAACACGATGATGTCGCGGAGAGGGAGAAGGGGAAGACGATAACCACCAGCAGTGCCTCGCCCCCCAGACGTCGGCCCGCGCTCATCGGATTTCATGGAACCGTTAGTTTAGGGGCGACGAGCACTTGGGCAAGAAATCGAGAAAACCGTGGTTCTCGCACCACACCTGACATGGCAAAGTTACCTCGATTGTGACCACGCTCGGCGCTCACACAGGTGAGCGATCACGTCACGATCGGCGTCCGGATGTAAGGCTGCTTGCATCCGCAGGCCGTGGCATCGCCACTGCTCGTAACGCGTCCGCGCATGCAGTCACGGGACACAGAGCTCGTCGAGGCCTTCCTGGTCATCGACCAACCGAGGCAGCGGCTCAGTCACTGGACCGGCGCGCTCGGACCGCTCGACAACCCGGCGGCACCGCCGATGGCGACGGTGGCCGCGTACTACGATCCGGACGCGGACCAGGCGCTGCTCGCCGTCCGCTATCGCGCCAAGGTGCTCGGTCCTGCGCAGCTCGAGTTCCTCGTCGAGATCGCGCTGCTCGAAGAGATCGGGATGATCCAGCCGGCCGAGCTCTCCGAGGGTGACCGCAAGCGCTTCCTCAACGAGCGGCTCGCGCGCTGCACGTTGCACATCGCCGATCAGCGCGGCGTGACCAACACGCTGACCGAGCTGGTCAAGCGCGTGCGCGAGCTGAAGTCGCAGAAGCAGACGGTCGTCGGTTCCGTGCGTCCGCCTCCGCCGCCGACGCCGTCGGCGCGTGGGTTACCGCGCGGGGACACGCAGGATCCGGTGATGCTCGTCAAGGCGAAGGGCACGCGCGACGATCTGCCGCCCGCCAAGCTCGCGAAGTCGACGCGCGACGATCTGCCGCCGACGCGCAGTGAAGGCAGCGGTGGAATCTCGAAGAACGTGATCCCGCGCAAGAGCGTGCATCGCGCACCCACCGTCGAGATGTCGCCGATCGAGGCATATCGCAAGGCGACCGAGTCGATGCCGCCGCCGGTGCCGCCACCGATTCCGACGACGCGGCGCGCGCACTCGCCGAGCGAGCCCTCGACCGAGCGGTACATGCCACCGCCGAGCACGCCGATGCCTGCGGGGATCATCTACGCGCGCTACCTGCGCAGTGGCCGCTGGGTCCCGCTCCGCATCGGTGCGCTGTCGCTCAAGGGCGCCGCGTTGATGTCGGGCGCGTTGCCGCGGATCAGCGATCACGTCGACGTCGCGCTGTCGTTCGGGACCCACCGCGCGCTCGTGCGCGGCAGCGTCGGCAAGGTGTCGTCGGTCGACGAGGTCGCGATGAGCGGCACGGCGACGTTCAGCGTCGCGTTCCAGCTCGACGACGCGGCACGCCGCCAGCTCACCGATCTGCTGACCGCCGCACGCGCCGCGAACGTGACGATCAAGCCGCCACCGCCGCGCGCCGCTCGCCGCTATCCGGTCGAGTGGACGGTCGGGATCGGGACGTCGCGTGGCGTGGTGCGTGCCGTCGCCCTCGATGTCTCGCGTGCAGGGCTGTTCGTCCATCCGACTCATGCGCTCACCGCCGGCAGCACGGTCACGTTCTCGAGCGTGCTCGACGATGGCGACGCGCCGGTCTCCGGGCGCGCCAAGGTGATCCGCCACGTGACCGAGCAGGAGGCGCGGTCGGCGGGGCTGAGCCAGGGCTATGGCCTCTCGATCTCGGACATGGGCGACGCGGATCGCGAGCGCTGGCTCGCCTTCCTCGAACGCATCGAACGGCGCTCGGAGCGTCGTGTGCTGATCGGCGCGACCCCGGCACGCCTCGCCGAGCTCCAGGCCCAGCTCGCCGCACTCGGCTACGCTGTGACCGGCGGCACGGATCCAGGTGCGCTCGTCCAGCTCGCGAGCGCGGAGGCCCGCCCGGTCGACGCGGCGCTGATCGACGGCGCCTGGCTGACCCCGCAGATGTCCTCCGAATGGGTCCAGTCGCTGTTCTCGGCCCGCAATGTTCCGTGCGTCACGCTCCACGGCGACGCCAAGCGCGCGCGGCTCGCGATCGACAAGCTGTTGCTGCCGTGAACCCCGACACCCGTGGTCGCGAGATCATGCACGGGCGTTCACAACGTGGCTGACAAGCACAGGTTTGCAGTGGTCGGACCGCCGTAAGCCCCTGGTTTGTGGTCATGGATAGGTCGTTCGGGCACCTCGCGCGCTGGCCTCAGACTTGCGAAGATTGCTGCCGGGGTCCTTATGAACACCAGATCACTTCTCGTCCTCGCCGCTGTGATGCTCGCTCCGGCTGTCGCCTCGGCGCAGCGCGGCGGCGGCTACTACAACAACCAGCCCAATGCGCAGAGCCCGGATGGGTTTCACAACCGCACCGGTCGCCTGATCTGGGGCGTTCAGCTCGGCCTCGGCGGGATGGCCGATCGCGGTGGCGATATCGAGTGCAGTGGCTGTAGCTACAGCTCGCTCGCCGGGGAGGGTGGTGGACACGTCGGTGGCTTCCTCGGACCGCGGTTCGCGCTGATGGCCGAGCTCCAGGTCAACATCCAGACCCTGACGTCGGACCGCTTCAACGGCGACACCACCTCGCTCGTGCAGAGCGCGCTGATGGTCGCGGGCCAGTACTTCGTGACGCCGCAGCTCTGGGTCAAGGGCGGCCTTGGGTTCGCCAACATCCAGGTCGAGCGCTCGTACTACGGTGACGGGATCGTCGACGAGGCGACGGCCCCCGAGAGCGGCGGCGCGATCTTCGGCGCGGTCGGCTACGAGGTCCTGTCGTCGCGGTTCTTCTCGGTCGATCTCCAGGGTCGGTTGCTCAATGCCTCGTACAAGGGCATCGACAACAACGTGACCGCGGCGAGCGTCGGCGTCGGCATCAACTGGTTCTGAGCTGCATCGACCGCGTCCTCACGGGCACGCGTCGAAGCTGAGCCCGCTGGTCGGATCGGTCGGGACGTTGATCTCCGCGGTCGTCGCGTCGATCGACATCAAGAACGCGATGAGGTCGTCGACCTTGCCTGCCTGGGCCAGCGTCACGCTGAAGTTCGCGTTGCCGGCATTGGTGTGGAAGCCCCACTTCGCGTCGGTGAACAGCTCGGCCAGCGTGGGCGCCTGACCATGATGCAGGTACGGCGCACCGATCGCGAGCCCGTACAGCGACGGCACGTTGTAGCCCGACCGACCCTGCGCGCGGACCAGGCCACCCGGGGTCGGACGGACCTCGAGGCTGTCGGTGCGCGCGGTGTCACCCGGCACGCCGAACGTGCCGACGTTGCGCGTCGTGCACGCCACCTGCGCGATCGGGACGGCCGCGGGCTCCGCAGGACCGGTCGCATCGGCCACACCGATCGGCGGCTGCGCAGAGATCAGCGAGCGCGCTGCGCCACCGTTGTCGTACATCCAGGTCGCCGGGAAGAACGTCGGGCGCGTGAATGCGGTCGACGCGAGCGTGGTGTTGCCCGCGCCGCTCGGCGCGAAGAACCGACGCGACACCGTCCAGCCGCTTCCACCGTGGCACTTCGCGCACGCACCGTCGACGAACAGCTGCCGACCGCGCGCGACCGCCTCCGCGCTCGTCGCTTTGAGCGCCTTGACCGGCGCGATCGTCTTCACGAACGCATCGATGTCGTCCCAGTCCTTGTGACCGCAGGTCGCGGTGGTCGCGTCATCGGCGAGCTCCTTGAGCGGGCGCTGCAGACCGCCGATACCGGCGAGCGAGACCTGGGTCTCCTTGTCGAGCTGGTTGCACTCGGCGACGGTCGGCGCGGTCGTGATCGCACCGAGCCCACCCGAGACGTCGCGCGTGTTGCGCTCGAAGTCGTGGTGCTCGTCGAAGATGCCGCTCCAGTTGAAGATGCGCATCTTCTGCGGACCGGGGCCGTGCGAGAACGAGCCGTCCTGCGACGTGGTCTGGCGCGGGCCGGCAGCGAATTGCCAGGTCACGTTGTCGGTGAGTCCATCGGGGTGACACGAGCCGCACGACGACCAGCCTTCGCCACCCTTGGCGCCGTTGGCGACGGCCGCGGACCACCGGCCACGCCCGGTGAAGTAGAACCGCTTGCCGCGCTGGATCGATTGCTCGACCGCAGTGGCAGGGGCGGGTGACGCCTCGAACGTCTGCGTCATCTGCTGCGCTCCGAGATCGACGACCGCGAGCCGGCGCGAGATCCAGCAGTTGACGTACGCGCGACCGTGCTCGCTGTCGATCACGACGCCGGTCGGGTTCTGGCACGTGCCGAGCGTGTCGCTCCCCGCGAGATCGATCAGCTTGTTCTGCGTCGAACCGATCTCCACGGTCGCGCCGAAGTCGACGCGGACCATCACGTCACCGGCACGACCAATCGTGTAGGCGACCGTCGAGCCCTCGACGAAGTCGAGATCCGCGAGCTCGCCGGGAATGAACCGCGGGCTCGCCGGCGACGACGTCGGCACCGCGTCGTAGATCTTGCGCGCGAGGTTGGTCGTGCCGCCCGCGCCGGTGATCTCCGTGCCCGCGCCGAGATCGCCGACGTGGATCACGGGGAACAGGTTGTTGTCGAACCGCGCCGGGCCTTCCGGCGAGGAGGCGGTGCTCGTGATGAACACGCGACCGTTCGCGACCGCGGCGGCGGTCAAGAGGTTCGGCGATGCCTTGACCGTCGGGTTGGTGGCGACGCCGCCCTCCGGGAAGCCACTGTCGATCGGCGCGAGCGCGATCGACCTGTACGTCGAGAGGTCGGCGAGGCTGTACAGGCGCACCTTGCCGGTGCGGCCATCGTCCTTGGCTTCTCCACCCGGGGTCGCGACGCCGAAGAACTGGGTCACCACCAGGGTCTCGTCGTCATCGCTGTCGTCGAGGTTGTTCGTGATCGCGAGCGCGCGCGGCCGGTCGACGGCGAACGTCGATTCGACGGTCATCGTCGCGGTGTCGATCACCGAGACCCGGCTCTCCGCGAGCTCGGCGACGAACAGCTTCGTGCCGGTCGGCGACATCGCAAGCGCGACCGGCTCGGCGCCGACCTGCGCGGTCGCATCGATCGACGGCGTCCCGCCATCGATGCCCGTGATCCGGACGACGGTGCCGTCCGCGCGGTTGGCGACGAACGCGGTCTTGTTGTCCGCGGCGATCACGACGCTCGACGGCGAGCCACCGGTCGCGACCTTCGCGGTGCGTGCATGGTCCAACGTCTGGAACACGGACAGCGTTCCGTCGTCGGGATTGACCATCGCGACGCGCGAGTGATCGTCGGCGAGCGCGATCGTGCTCGACTTCGATGCGCGCTGCAGCACCGTGATGTCCTCCGGCACGGGGGCGTCCTTGCCCCCTCCGCCACCATCGTCACCGCACGCACCGCTCATCCCCACGGCAAGGGCGCCGCACACGGCGGCGGCAAGTCTCTTGTAGGTCTCGTAGTCGTCAGTCATGGATCCTCCTCGCGAGACAGAGGAGGGGTGGCCGGCGATGTCGCACGACTTCTGTAACCTGGCGCAACCGCTCGGGGATCGGGGTCGATCCGCGAGGAGCGCGTGTTACGCTGAGACGATGGGTTCACGCTTCGCGCTCGTCCTCGTCGGCCTCCTCGCCTGCACCAAGGCGCCTCCCGCACCGTCGGCGCCGGCTCCCGAGGAGACCGCGGCCGTGAAGGCTCCGCCGCCCGCGCCTCCGGCACCGCCAGCACCGCCTGCCACGCCGCAGGTCACCGTGCAGATGACGGCCGCGACGCTCGGCGACGCATGCGGCTCCGCAGCCACGCCGGCGCCGAAGAGCGCCATCAAGGCGGACCGCGCGAGTGATGACCCCAGCGACAGCATGCAGCGCAGCAGCGTCGCGAAGGCCAAGCGCGCGTGCGAGCCGACGTCGATGCAGCTCGCGATCAGCAGCGCGGCCGGCGGCGCTGCCGTCCAGCTCGGCGTCAAGAAGGTCGAGCTCTACGACGACGCCGGAACGCTGCTCGGCGAGCTGATGTCGCGCTCGCCGTCGACGTGGTCGAGCACCGGCGCATACCAGGCGTGGGACGAGAAGGTCGCGCCCGCGCAGCAGCTGTCGGTGACGTACTCGCTGACCGCGCCCGACTGGAGCAAGGTCAAGGATCGCTGGAACAAGACCTACGTGCTGAAGGCCGTGCTGACGGTCGGCGGCAGCGAACAGACCGTGCAGCGCGACGTGCAGGTGATGGCAACGACGAGCCTGCCGCCCGGCGTCAAGACCTGATCCTCACAGCGTCTCGAGGAACGCGAGCAACGCGTCGCGATCGGATCGGTCGAGATCCGTACCGGCGCGATGTCCCGGGATCGGACCCGGTCCGAGCCGACCGGCCCGGTACCCGGGATCGAGGCGGTCCGGCGAGACCAGCTCGGCGAGCGACGACACGGAGCCGTCGTGGAGATACGGCGCACCGTCGCGAACGCCGAGCAGCGTCGGCACCCGGTAGCTGCCAGTGCCGCGACCGCGGCCGGTCGCGAGCGAGGGGTTCGTGCCGATCGTGGACGCGGCGATCGGCCGACCACCGAACGCCGCATTGGCGTGACAGGTGGCGCAGCGAGCCGCGAACACCGTGGCGCCATGCTCGACGACCGGTGACCTGGTGACCGCGCGTGCGGGCGGGGCGAGAGAATAGACGTACACCGCGAGCGCCCACGCGAGCGCGCGCGGCGGGCGGACGAGCTGGTGGTTCGAGTCGGTCAGCTGCGTCTCCTGCCGGATCGCGAGCGCGAGCGGGCTGTCGTGGCGAATCGTCCCGGCCTGGGTCAGCCAGCGCTGCTCACGCACGCCGTAGAGATCTGGAATCGTCACCGGATCCTCGTCATTGTCCTCGGTGACATCGGCGCGACCGGGGCCCCAGGTCGCCATCCGTCGCGCGAGCTCGGGATCGACCGGTGCTCCGGTCTCCGCGAAGTACGCGAGCCGCAGCCGCCCGTAGTCGAACCTCCGGCGCGCGGCTCCAACGACGAGCGTGCCGTCACGAACCGTCGAATGACAGATCGCACACGTGATGCCGACGCGCGTGTCACCGTCGGTGTTGCGGAACACGACGAGCCCGGGCACCGCGCCAACGGACGTGCGCTCGACGCCGACCGCGTCCGCGATCTCGGGCCGCGTCAGCCCGTACTCCATGTAGACCTCGGCGCGCATCGGGTACTCGAAGAACACCCGGCGACCGAGCGCGATCCACCCGGCCATCGTCGTCGGTTCGACGCCGTCCCACAGTGGCGCTTGATCGGCGGCGACCGCCGGCATCTCACCGCGCGCGAGCTCGGTCACGAGCTCGGCCGTCACCGGACGCGACCGCGGATTCCACACCGGCAACAGATCCCAGCCGCCGGTGCCACGCCCGTACGAGGCGAGCCGCTGCCGCGAGTACAGGTTCTGGTGGTTGGTCAGCGAATGCTCGAGCGCCACGCGACGGTAGGGCGTGTCGGCGAGGAACCGCTGACCCTCGCGAAGGATCCACGCATCGGACCACGCGGTCGCTGCTTCGACGACCGGCGGTGCCGGTGGGGGCGCTGGTTCGGGCTTGCCCGAGCACGCGACCATCGCGCACGCGAGGGCGATCGTCGACCACCGCTTGCCACCCATCGGTCGATGCTAGCGCGTGCGCGCCAGCGATGCTCTGCCGAACGAGCGAACGCTCAGACGCCGGACTCGGCGACCTTCGCGTCCTTCGTGTACGTGATCAGCGGCGAGCCGTGCTTCTCGATCACGTCCTCGTTGATGATCACCTCGTTCACGCTCTGGCCGGGCGTGTCGTACATGATGTCCATCAAGGCGCTCTCGAGGATCGCGCGCAGGCCGCGGGCGCCGCTCTTCTGATCGGCAGCCATCTGCGCGACCTTGACCAGCGCGCCCTTGCCGAACTTGAGCTTGACGCCGTCCATCTCGAACAGCTTCTGGTACTGCTTCACGAGCGCGTTCTTCGGCTGCGTGAGGATCTGGACCAGGGCTTCTTCGCTCAGCTCGTGGAGCGGTGCGATCACCGGGAGACGGCCGATGAACTCCGGGATCATCCCGTACTTCAACAGGTCCTCGGGCTCGACCTCCTGGATCAGCTCCCACTGCGAGCGCTCGACCTTCTTGTTCATCCCGGCGCCAAAGCCGATCATCTTCTGACCGATCCGGTTCTCGATGATCTCCTCGAGCCCGGTGAACGCACCGCCGCAGATGAACAGGATATTCGTCGTGTCGACCTGCAGGAACTCCTGCTGGGGATGCTTGCGGCCGCCCTTGGGCGGGACGCTCGCGGTCGTGCCCTCGATGATCTTCAGCAGCGCCTGCTGAACTCCCTCGCCGGAGACGTCGCGCGTGATCGACGGGTTGTCGCTCTTGCGCGCGATCTTGTCGATCTCGTCGATGTAGACGATGCCGCGCTGTGCACGCTCGATGTCGTGGTCGGCGTTCTGCAGCAGCGAGACGATGATGTTCTCGACGTCCTCGCCGACGTAGCCCGCCTCGGTGAGGTTGGTCGCGTCCGCGATCGCGAACGGGACGTTGAGGATGCGGGCGAGCGTCTGGGCGAGCAGCGTCTTGCCCGAGCCCGTCGGCCCGAGCAGGAGGATGTTCGACTTCTGCAGCTCGACCTCGTCGTCGGGCGCGCCGGTCTGCTTGTGATCGATCCGCTTGTAGTGATTGTGGACGGCGACCGCGAGGATCTTCTTCGCGCGGTCCTGACCGATCACGTACTCGTCGAGGACCTTCTTGATCTGCGCCGGCTTCGGGATCGCGGAGGAGCCATACGACTGGTCCTCCTTCTCGATCTCCTCCGCGATGATGTCATTGCACAGCCCGATGCACTCGTCGCAGATGTAGACGGTGGGACCTGCAATCAGCTTCTTGACCTCCTTCTGCGCTTTGCCGCAGAACGAACACGTCAGAGAAGCACCGTCTCGTTTCTCGATGGGCATCGCCAAAAATCCGATCGACCCGAGCCTACCTTACTTCTTGTCCTTGTCCTCGCCCGGCTTCTTCTTCGCCGTGATCAGGACCTCATCGATGATCCCGTACTCCTTGGCGGCGGTCGACGACATGAAGTTATCTCGGTCGGTGTCGTTCTTGATCTTGTCGACCGGCTGACCCGTGTGCTTCGAGTACAGCTCGTTCAGCGTGTCGCGCGTCTTCAAGATCTCCTTGGTGTGGATCTCGATGTCGGTCGCCTGACCCTGGAAGCCGGCGAGCGGCTGATGGATCATCACGCGAGCGTGGGGCAGGGCGTAGCGCTTGCCCTTGGTGCCGGCCGCGAGCAGGAAGCTGCCCATCGACGCCGCCTGACCCATGCAGATCGTCGCGACGTCACAGTGCAGGTACTGCATCGTGTCGTAGATCGCGAGACCCGCCGAGACGTGACCGCCCGGCGAGTTGATGTAGAGCATGATGTCCTTCTCCGGCTCCTCGGAGTCGAGGAACAGGAGCTGCGCGATGACGACGTTCGCGATGTCGTCGTTGATCGCCGTGCCGAGGAAGATGATCCGGTCCTTGAGGAGCCGGGAGAAGATGTCCCAGCCGCGCTCGCCGCGGTGAGTCTGCTCGATGACCGTCGGGACCAGGTAGTTCATCGTCGGCTTCATGACCTGGACTGTACGAGCGCCCCGCACGAGGTGCAATGCATCGAGCTGCCAGCTGCCACAACGGGCAGGCGGGAATCGTCATCTCGCGTGTCGCATGAACGGGCCCCAGGCCCGCTGCCACGCCGCGTCGAACCGCTTAGCGACGGCCCTTGGAATACGAGACGAGCTTGGCCTCGACCTCGTTCGTCGTGCCGTGATGAGCGTAGTGGAACCGCGAGATCCCGGTGCCGGGCTCGAGCTCGAACGTCTGCTCGTCCGGACCCGTGTAGAACAGCAGGGCGTATCCGGTCTCGACGGCAGAGACTTGCCAGCAGTAGACCATCTCCGCGCTCGGACAGATCTTCTGACCGTCGATCACGGGCCACGAGAACCAGCCCTCGGCACCATCGAGCGAGGGCTCGGCCGACGCGCCGAACATGAAGCTGTTGCCCGATCGCAGCACGATCTTCTCGGTAGCGGCCGGCGCCGCTGCTCCCGACGCACCGACGTCAAGCGATGCGAGGTCGGTTGGCCAGCCCTTGATCCGGTACGCCGTGACGCCGTTCGCTTCCTTGGCGTCGAGCACCTCGGTCGTCCACGGCAGCGATGTCGAGGTCTCCTTGCCGACCTCGGGATCGAAGCGCTTGACGGTGACCTGATAGGTCCACTTCGCTCCGACCGCGAGTGGCAGCGGATCCGCAGCGATCATTTCCTGCGTCGTCATCGGACGCTTCTTCGACGAGCTGCTGCATGCAGTCATCGTCAACAGCGGCACGAGCGAAGCGCACAAAACGCGAGCGGTGAAGGTCATGGGGAACTGGTGCATCCTACTCCCAAGGAGCATGCACGTCGCTTGGGACCGGTGCACGAAATCGGAGGAGATCCGGAGGCGAAGTTGATAGGGTCCCGGCCGATGGCACTCGCCCACCGCCTGTCCAAGCTCCTCCCGGTGCCCCGGCTCGACGGTAAGCGCAACCTGATGCGGGATGCGTGGAACCTGCTCTCGGGGATGCCGGGCGGCAAGCTGGTGTTCTCCCGGCTCGTCGGCCGTATGGCGCCATACACCGGAACCATCCATGCAACGGTGACGGTCCTTCGGGCCGGCTACGCCGAGGTCGCGATGGCCGACCGCAAGGCGGTCCGCAACCACCTCGACTGCGTCCACGCGGTCGCCCTCGCCAACCTGGCCGAGCTCGCCGGGAACATCGCCCTCGCGTACTCGCTCCCGGATGACGGGCGATTCATCGTCAGCGGGATGGAGATCGAGTACACGAAGAAGGCACGTGGCACGATCACCGCGGTCGGGGAGTCTCCGATCCCCCGGACCTCGACCCGGGCTCAGTTCGATGTCGCCGTGACGCTCCGCGACGCGAGCGGGGAGCAGGTGGCGAAGGCCATTCTCCACAGCCTGGTCGGCCCCAAGCCGGGCACCACCCGTGACCGCCGCGACGTGAACTGAATCAAGCAAGAACTCGCGCCGTCGGAGGACTGGCCCTATGTCTTGTGGAGGCCTGGAAGGTACATCGATGCGGTTTGTCACTACGGCTGCGCTGGTCTCGGTTCTCGTCGTCGGCGCGGCTGCCACCCCGGCACACGCAGACGACGGCGCGGACTTCATCGCGGATGCCAGGCTGTTCTACCGGGTCGTGGCGTGCGGGAGCACCGATCCCTTGCCCGCCGGCATCGATGCGCCGACGGTCGACAAGCACTGCGCCGAGATGGCGAAGCGCTACGCGAGCTTCAACGCCAAATACATCACCCCCGCCAAGGCGTTCTTCGCCGGCGTGCGGCCCGCGACCGCACCGACCACGGTGGTCTATCCGTTCGGTGGCGGTGACCTCGCCGGTGCGCTGACGACCTACCCCGACGCGCGCGAGATCACGACGATCTCGCTCGAGCACGCCGGCGATCCGACCCGGCTCGCCAAGCTCTCGAAGTCGCAGCTGCGCAGTGCGCTCGCCGAGTTCCGCGCCGCATCCTCGGGGCTGCTGTCGCTCAACGACTCGACGAGCGAGAACATGCGCAAGCTCGAGCGCGGTGGCATCCCGGGCCAGCTGTCATTCCACATGGCCGGGATGACCGCGCATGGCTACGAGCCGGTCGCGCTCAAGTTCTTCACGCTCAACGACGACGGCACGATCCACTATCTGACGCCGACGGAGATCGAGGCGCTCGCGAAGAAGAAGGCGAAGAAGAAGAAGGGCGGCTGGGTCGACACCGACTTCTCCGAGGCGTTCACCAACATGGAGCTGTCGTTCCGCAAGGCGGGTGTTGCGACGGCGCCGATCGTCGTCCACCGCCACTTCGCCGCGAACCTCGCCAACACCGGGTTCCAGGGGTCGCCGCTCGAGAAGCACCTGCTCGCCAAGGGCAAGGTCTCGGCGATGACCAAGGCCGCGAGTTACCTGCTGTGGAACGACGGATTCTCGGGCATCCGCGACTACCTGCTCGCGAACATGGTCTGGATGGCGTCGGACTCGACGGGGATCCCGCCGCGGTTCGCCAAGAAGGCCGGCTTCACGCAGACCACCTACGGCACGTTCACCGGCGCCTTCCTCGAGGAGGCCGACCCGAAGACGAGCGAGGCGATGGTCAAAATGTGGGCCTCGCAGCCCCGGCGGAAGCTGGGCTTCAGGTATGGCTATCCCGATTTCGAAAAGCACCTGCATCTGATGATCACGGAGCCCAAGAAATGACCTCCTCGCTCGCTGCGCTGCTCCTCGTCTTCACCGTGTCGATCGCCCACGCCGACGATCCGATGCCGATCGAAGAAGCGAGCCCCGCCGCGAGCGAGTCGACGACGATGGCCGTGCCGTTCGAGCCGATCGATCCACCGGGGCTCCCTGGCGAGAACGAGCCTGCACGTGCGCCGGTCACCGCGCCTGCGCCCGCGCCGGCCAAGGTCACGCGCGCGCGGATGTCCTCGCAGCCGGCACGGCCGCGACTCAAGGATGATGGCGACAGCCGGCTCGAGAAGAAGGAAGACGTCGTCGCCGGTGGCAAGCACTGGCGGATCAAGACCGCCCAGGGCGCCGTCCATGTCTGGGTCCCGGCCAACTACGACCGCGAGACCGCGGGCACCGTGGTCTACGTCCACGGCTACTGGACCGACGCCGATGGCGCGTGGAAGGACCACGAGCTCGCTCGCCAGTTCCGCGCGAGCCGCCAGAACGCGCTGTTCATCGTGCCGGACGCCCCGTCGAACAACGACGAGCAGGTGATGTGGCCGGCGCTGACCGATCTGCGCCGGGCCGTGACCCGCGCGAACATCAAGCTCCCCGACGGTCCGGTGATCGTGATCGGTCACTCGGGTGCGTTTCGCACCGTGATGCAGTGGGTCGACCACCGCGCCGTCGACCAGATCATCCTGCTCGATGCGATGTATGCCGGCGAGCGCGCCTTCGACGAGTTCATCAAGACCGGCAAGCGGGCGGATGACCACAAGCTGATCGTCGTGGCAGCGAGCACCGCCCAGGGCTCGCGCGCGTTCACGAACAAGTACAAGTTCTCGGTCGCGCGCGAGAAGGTGCCGGCCGACCTCAACGGGTTCGCCAAGCGGGAGCGCAGCGCGAAGCTGCTCTACATTCACTCGCAGTACGAGCACATGGCGATCGTGACCAGCAAGAAGGTCATCCCGCTCCTGCTGCGCGTGACGCCGTTGAAGGCGCTCTGACGTCGGCGGACAGGAGCTGCGCGGCGGATGGGACGTGCCTCTGATCTGAGCCGCAAAGACGCAGGGGACGCAAAGCAGAGAGGAACTTTTTCGGCTTTGGCCACCTGGCCCGAAACATTCTCTGCTCTGCGTCCTTTGCGTCTTTGCGGCTCCCTCAGGGCACCCATCGCCCGCGTGCGACTCCTGTTCGCCCCCCTGCGTCCGGACCGGGGCATGAAGCGCTCGTTGTCGTGGGTCCTGGTGGTCGGAGTCGTCCTGGGCCTCGGCGGTTGTGACCGCAAGGGCCGCGACCGCAAGAGCCCCCGCCAGCCCGCGACGTTCGCGGCCTGGATGCCCAGCGGTGCGGCGCAGGCCTGGCAGGGCACGTGGTCGTCGCGGCTGACGCTGACCCTCAGCGGTGCGACCGAGGAGGCCGGCGATCCCGTCGCGCTCGACATCCGGAGGACCACCGCGATCGCGTTCGATGGTGTGAGCGAGCACACGCTGCGGTTCTCGGTCCACGCACCGTGCGCCGTGCAGTTCGCGCAGCCGATCAAGGTCGAGGGCAGCATCAACGGCGGCACCGCCTATCACGGCGCGCAGTTCGTGATCGATGGCGGCAGGCTCCTGGTCGGCCGCGGCGCCGCTGGCTATCGCAAGGGCAAGACCGCGGTGGTGTGCTCGGAAGGTCGCGACGCGGGCGTGCACATCCTCGACGAGAACGGTGTGTGCACGACCTGGCAGGACTGGTTCGATCGGTGGGAGAGCAAGCCGCAGACCTGCACGTGGTCGAGGCGCGACGGCAAGGATGTCCTGACGATCGGCACGGGGGAGTGGGCGCCGGAGCTGATCGCGCGCGGTGATCTGCTGGAGAGCGAGCAGTTCGCCGACCACGTCGCCGAAGGTACGTACCGACGCACCGCCGACTTTGCCAGCGCGAAGGCAGCGGTCGTCGCTGGGCGGTGACCGCCACACGCTGTTAGCATCGGCGGGTGACCGTCGTCATCGCCGTCCCCGGAACCGAGAAGCACGCGCGCGACCTGGCGACGCGGCTGGGGGCCACGGTGGTGACGCCCGAGATCCGGCAGTTCCCCGACGGGGAGGTCTACGTCCGGATCGATGCCGATCTCGCGAACCACGAGGTCGTCCTGGTCGGCAGCATGCACGGGGGCGACAAGTTCCTGCTGATCGCGTTCCTCGCCGGCACCGCCCGCGACCTCGGTGCGCGCCGGGTCGGCCTGGTCGCCCCGTACCTCGCGTACCTGCGCCAGGACACCCGGTTCAAGGCCGGGGAGGGCGTGACGGCGACGTACTTCGCGCGCCTGATGTCGTCGACCGTCGACTGGCTGGTGACCGTCGATCCGCACCTCCATCGCCTCGATTCGCTCGATCACGTCTATTCGATCCCCACGGCGATCGCCCGCGCGGCCACGTCGATCGCGACGTACATCACGAGCGAGATCGAGCACCCGATCCTCGTCGGGCCCGATGCCGAGAGCGTGCAGTGGGTCGCTGCGGTCGCGGCGGTGTGCAAGGCGCCGTATCAGATCCTCGAGAAGACGCGGCGCGGTGATCGCGACGTCTCGATCTCGGCGCCGAGCGGTCCGTGGAACGGCCACACGCCGGTGCTGATCGATGACATCGTGTCGACCGGCAAGACGATGATCGAGGCCACGCGCCAGCTCCGTGCGGCGGGCAGCGCACCGCCCGTGTGCATCGCGATCCACGCGGTGTTCGCGGACGCGGTCAACGACGAGCTCGTCTCGGCGGGAGCAAAGGGCATCGTCACGTGCGACACGATCCCGCACGTGACCAACAAGATCTGTGTCGCGGACTCGATCGCCGATGCCGTCCGCGCCCGGCTCGGCTGAGCCCATGCTCGATCGCGCCACCGAGGACCGACATGCGGCGAAGGTCGCGCGGATCGTCGGTCAGCTCCGTGCCAATCGCGGCACCACACCGATCTCGCTGCACAAGGCCTCGGTGTCCCACCAGGTCCCGAAGGCCGGCGATCTGCGACGCACTGACGACAAGATCGACATCAGCGATCTGACCGAGGTGCTGCTCGTCGATCCGGTCAACCAGGTGTGCATCGCCGAGTCCGGGGTGACGTTCGTCGATCTCGTCACCGCGACGCTCGCTCATGGCCTGGTGCCGATCGTCGTGCCCGAGCTCGAGACGATCACGATCGGCGGCGCCGTCGCAGGTTGCTCGATCGAATCGATGTCGTTCGTGCACGGCGGATTCCACGACACCTGCCTGTCGTACGACGTGATCACCGCCGCCGGCGACGTCCTGACGTGCACGCCCGAGAACGACCACAGCCTGGTGTTCCAGATGGTCCACGGCGCACAACTACTATTCCGAGACCGAGTTCTGGACCCTGTTCAACAAACCGAACTACGACGCGGTCAAATCGATCACGGATCCGACGAACAAGTTCCGCGTCGTCTACACGAAGATGTGCAAGGCGGCGATGGGTCGCAGCTGAACCATCGTCGTCGTCGATCACGGGCCGTCTCGGAAACCATCGCAGCCTGAATCTCCGTGCACCCGCGCTTCGCTGTGCTCACCTACCGAGATGGGTCGGGTGCGGCGCTGGACCGCCATCTGTGCATTCGTCGGATGCGTGCTCGGGCTGAGCTACGTGCTCGTCGCACCGTCCGTCGTGGCTGCGAAGGTGCGCGGCGAGCTCGCCGCTCATGGCTACCCGGATGCCCAGCTCCACGTCGACAGCATCGGGCTCCGGCACATCGAGCTCAGCGGCGTCACGCTGCGCGAGGGACTCTCACTCGGAGCGGTCTCGCTCGATGCGGGGCTGTCGATGCTGTGGGGCGATCGGATCGACGAGATCACGATCCGCGGTGCGAACGTGTCGAGCGCGGCGCTGCAGGCGAGCTCCGGCACCCCCATCGGCTCGCCGACGACACGTCCGTTTCGCCGGCTCCGCATCGCCGACTCGACGCTCGTCATTCGCGACACCGAGGTCGCCGTGGCCGGAACGATCGCGTTCGGGCCGCCGCACACGATCGTCGATCTCGATACCAGGATCGCATCCGTACGTCGCGGCGCGCTCGTCGCACACGATGTCGTCGGGCACGTCACGGCCCGCGATGAGGTGATCCGCGCGTGCGTCACCGGGACCGTCGTGGGCGCCGGCGGTGACAACCGTGCGCACGCGTGCGCGTACGGTCAGGTCCAGGGCTCCTCGATCGATGATGCGCGCTACGACGGCCACCTCGAGGTGGTCGTTCCGATCGCATCGTTCAGCGGAGCCACGGTCCGGCTCGCGACGATCTCTGCGGAGGTCGCGGGCGCGCTGTCCGATCTCGAGCTGCGTGGCACCGCGCGTGCGCGAGCCGTCGAGCTCCACGATCGATTCCAGACCCAGCTCGCGGCGCCGCAGCTCGCGTTCGCCGTGCGCGCGAGCATCGACACCCGCGGCGTGACGGTGGTCGCGCGGGAACCCCACATCCTGCACGTGCGGGACACGTCCTTCGTCGCCGCGGGATCCCAGCTCGCGGCCCATCAGGCAACCGTGTCGCTCCCCGCGGGATCGATCCGGATGCCGGGCGCTCCGCTGGTGTGGCCTCGCGCGCTGACCTGGACCGCGCCCAAGCTCGAGTGGGCGGGGATTCGCCTGACCGGTGCGTCGGGCACGTTCGAGCCACTCACCGAGGTCGTTCACTGGCGCGCGACCCGGGTGAACCGCGAGGAGCTCGCGTTCCACGCGGCGTCCGGAACGGTCACTGGCACGCAGCTCGCGTGGCGCGCCGATCGCGCGAGCTGGCGCGATGCCGGCGTCGTCGGGGTCCGGGGCTCGGTCGACCTCGAGCGCGGAATCGGACGGTGGACGGCCCGAAACGGCCGGTGGGGAAGGTCGCGGTTCACCGCACCCGGCGGTGTGGTCGACCTCGACCCGTCTCGCGCCGACCGGGTGGAGTGGCGGACGATGTCGGGCCCGTACGGAGTCGAGCTCGGCGCAGGTTCGCTCCGCTATCGCGGTACCCGCGGAGGCATCCGGATCGAGCACGGTACGGTCGCGGCGGCGGGCGGGCAGCTCGACGTGCAGCCCGTGACCGTGCCCGACGAGGCGCCCACGGATGTGCTGCTTCGCGCGCGAGGCCTCTCGCTCGGCGAGCTCGCCGCCAAGGTGGGGCGCGGACGCATGCGCGCGACCGGCGTCGTCGATGGCGAGATCACGCTGCACGTGGGTGGGGCCGGCTGCTCGCTCAAGCGCGGTCTGCTGCGCACGCGCGGCCACGGTACGGTGCAGATCGGGGACGGTGGCCTGCGGTCGCGACTCGCGGCCTCCGCTTCGACGCCGGGGCTCGCGGTGCACCACCGTGTCGCGGCTGCGCTCGCCGATTTCCAGTATTCGCAGGTCATCGCGGTGCTCGGCGCACCAGGTGCGGGTCCCGACCTCCGGGTCGTGACGAGGGGCCGGGGCAATCGGGTGCCTCAGGATCTCGATCTCGTGATCACGATCCGGGGCGTGCGCGACGCCGCGGATCGGTTCTCTCGTCGCGTATCCCGAGGAGTTTGATGAAGTACGCGTTGAAGCTCTCGATGATCTCGGTGCTGGCAGCCGCTGCGTGCGGGCACACCGTCAAGGTGCAGCCGATCACCGTGGAGCCGATCCACATGACGATCGATATCAACGTGCATGATGGCGAGCCCGATGCCGATCCCGGGTCCGCGTCCGCGTCCGCTCCGCGGATCAAACGCTGAGCTCAGCCAGCCTTGCGCTCGTCGCCGTACGCTGCGATCTGGTTCGGCGTGCGGATCGTGGTCTCGACGACCACCGGGACGCGCAGCGAGTTGAGGACGAGGCAGTACTGCTTCGCGTCCTCGATCGTCTTGTCGACATCGTCCACGTTGCCGGTGAGCTCCATGTCGAGGCACAGCACGATCGACGAGAACTGGAGTCCCTCGGGCGAGCGCTCGACCTGACCGTTGACCGTGGCGTTCCAGGTGACGACCTCGATGCCGTCACGCGCGGCGAACGCCTCGAACGTGGTCAGCATGCACAGGCCGAGCGACGACAGCATGAGGTGCTCGGGGGACCAGGACGCCACGTCTCCATCGAACTGCGACGAGGGCCCACCGTTCAACGACGGCCGGGGTGGCGCCTCCACCTTCGCTCGCGACGCGAACGTGCGGCTGATGGTGGCGCTGTAGTGGTGGGGAAACGGAGCGGGCATGCGGGGGGTATCAGCACGAAGCGATCCAACGTCGCCCGAGACCGAGCCGCGCGGTTTCGGGCGCGTCTGCCACATCGCACGGTCTGGCTTTCCCTCGAATGTTCCAGAACATCACGGCCCGTCGGCCGAGCGCCGCGATCCGGGAGGGCGATCTAGCGTGCGACTGTGCGCATCCGCGCGCATCGCGTGGCACAGGCGGTGCACAACCACGAGTCATGGACCGAAATGCACAGCTCGAAGGCGGGTTACGCCGTCGATGGTCATGGAAGCTCGGGCAGCTTGCCGACGGCGCCATGCGCATGTTCGGTGGGCTCGCCAGGCGTCTGAAGTACCCCGCGCTCGCCAGCGTCCCGGTGAGCGCAGCCATGCTCTCGCGCGTCGAGACGGTGAGCGCGGAACAGGAGCTCGAGGATGTCGCCGCCCTGTTCATTGCCGGCCGCGTCGTGCAGGTCCCGGTCATGGACCATGGAGTCGCGGTGGGGGTCGTTACCCGCGATGCCGTGACCACCGCGCTCCAGACGTCGGGGCCGCACGCGCTCGTGGGTGCCGCACCGTGCAGGCACGTCGTCACCGTTGCGCCCTCAGACGCCATCGGAGATGTGCTCGCGCAGCTGCGCGCCACCCCCGACTCGGTCGCACTCGTAGTCGACCATGGAGCTCCGGTCGGGTTGCTGACCGAAGAGGTCCTCGCGGCGTACGCCGAGTCGTTCGCCCACGCGAGCTAGGTTCGGCGCTCTACGGCAGTCGACACGTGAACGTCGCCCCGGTCCCGACGCCTTCACTCGCTGCCGTCAGCGTTCCTCCGAACACGGTGACGATCTCGTGCGCAAGCGCGAGCCCGAGCCCGAGACTGCCGTCGCCGCGCGCGGTCACGTCGTCGACATAGCTGAACGGCTGGAACACGTCAGCGAGTAGCTCGCGCTTGATCCCGTAGCCGGTGTCGCGCACCGCGAGCTCCACCTCGTCACCATCGCGGCGTGCACGTACCGTGATCGTCCCGGGCGAGGGCGTATGCCGGACCCCGTTGCCGATCAGGATGTCGAGCACCTGCTCGAGCCGATGTCCGTTGGCTCGGATCGCTCCGAGGCCCGGGTCGATCTCGAGGACGAGCTCGAGCTGGTGCGATTCGACGCGGCGTCGCGCCCGCTCGGCCACCTTGGCGACGAGCGCATCGACATCGACCATCTCGAGGTCGAGACGGAAGTCGCCCGACACCGCGCGCGCCATGTCGACCAGGTTGCCGAGCATCTGCGACATCGACGTCGCGCTGTGCTCGATCGCCTGGAACGCCTTGTCGCGATCAGCGGCATCGAGAGTGTGCCGGCGCAGCAGCTGCTGCCACAGCAACACGGTGCTGAGCGGCGCACGAAGCTCGTGAGCCGCGCGCACGATGAAGTGATCC
Source organism: Myxococcales bacterium (assembly GCA_028287135.1). GTDB lineage: Bacteria > Myxococcota_A > Polyangia > Haliangiales > Haliangiaceae > JABFXX01. The sequence goes on along the minus strand of JAQBQE010000009.1, from coordinate 20,656 downwards.
TTGCGCTGGCTGGCGACTCGATCGGCGCTGTCCTCGTACACGACGAGGACGTGGATCAGCGTTCCATTGCCATCGAGGATCGGCTGGAACACGGCCCGGCGCTGAACATCACCCAGCACGACACCTTCGAGCGAGGTGACCTCGCGCGTCTCGAGGACGCGGCCGACCTCTCGCATGGCTGCACTCGGCAGCAACTCGGTCGCGGGTCTCCCCGCAGGATCTGCGTGCCCGGCTGCCTCCTTCCACGCATCGTTCGCGTGCGCGACGACGTCCGTCGCAGCATCGATCACGAGCAATGGAATCGGAGCTTGCCGGAACACGTGATCGAGGGCCGCCAGGGCATCGACCTCGCGTTCCACGTAGCCCTACGCGACCGTGGTGTCGACGCCGTGCTTCATGCCGATCCGGATCAGCTCGACGAGCGAGCGGGCCCCGACCTTCTTCATGATGTGCTGACGATGAGTTTCGACCGTTCTCTTCGCGATGAAGAGCTGGCTCGCGATGTCATCGTTCGATCGACCCGAGACCAGGAGGTCGAAGATCTCCCGCTCGCGTGCCGTGAGCCGACGTAGCGGCCACGCATCATCCGAGTCGATCAACGCGTGGATCTGCTCGCGCGACGACGTCGGAGGCAGATACCGGGTGCCGCTGACGACGGTCCTGATCGCTTCCACGATCTCGGACGGGGGCTGCGACTTCAAGGCGAAGCCGTCGGCGCCGGCGCGGATCATCTCCGCGATCCGCGTCGGTTCATCGAGCATCGACAGCCCGAGGACCTTGCATGACGGTCGAAGCCTCTTGAGCTCCGTGGTCAACGCGACGCCGTTGGTGTTCGGAAGCACCAGATCGATCACCGCCACGTCGAAGATCCTTGACGCTGCAACCTGGACTGCTTCTGCTGCGAGCCCGACGTCCGCAATGACATCGAGATCACTCTCTCGGGACAAAACCTCACGAAGCCCCTGACGGAATAGTGGATGGTCATCCACCAGCACGATCTGCGCTCGCGCCGTCATCACTCGACTCCTTGCCTCATCGTGGATTTGGGTGTGCACCTTAGCCGCTCCTTCACCCATTGAAAGACTACACATCTCGATGCGTGGCAAGTATGTCTTACGGAGGAAAAGCAGCTGTAAGCGCGGCGTTAGCTCCCGCGTACCGGCAGCTACGTAATTGAGTTTCTTGGATCCACAACCAGACTGAATTAATCCTTTGGAGCAGGACCCCAATCAACTCCCGTCGCCGATCCACTCCATACCTTGATCGCTTTACCCGTACCGTCTGCATTCGCGATGAACACGCCCTGACCGGTACGCGCGAACGCGATCGCGCGACCGTTCGGCGAGAACGAAGGCTCTTCGTTGTTCCCTTCGCCCTGCGTGATGCGAACCATCGCCTTCGAATCGAGATCGAGCGTGACGATGTCGTAGCGACCTCCGTCGCGCGTCGTGTACGCAACGATCTTCTTGCCCGCGCGCGGCGACCACGTCGGTGTCGTGTTGTACGAGCCGTTGAACGAGATCTGCCGCGCAGCACCGCCGGACGCAGAGACGAGGAAGATCTGCGGTCCACCATTCCGGTCGGAGACGAATGCGATCGATCCACCATCGGGGGCCCACGCAGGCGACGTATCGATGGCCTTGTCGTTGGTCAGCCGCTTGATCACCGAGCCGTCGCTCGCACTGATCACATAGATGTCAGGGCTGCCGTCCTTCGAGAGGGTCAGCGCGATCTTGCTACCGTCGGGCGACCACGATGCGCCGGTGTTCATGCCGCTGTGCGACGACACCTTCTTGGGTCGTCCACCACCTGCAGCCCCGACGTAGAGGTCGGGGTTGTTACGCATGAAGCTCGTGTACGCGATCTGTCCGCCCGAAGGAGAGAACGCCGGGAGGATGTTGGTCGAGCTGTTGTTGGAGACCGAGTACGCACCGTTGCCGTCGAAGTCCATCGCGTAGATCGCGCTGGCCTTCTTGCCCTTCACGGTGAACGCGATCTTCGAGCCGAAGAACCCGGGCTCTCCGGTGTAGTACTTGACGACCTCGTTCGCCCAGCGATGAACGAGCTGCCTCGTGTTCGAGCCCGCACGCTTGTACGTCTTCGTCAGCACGGGCGTCGCGCCCTTGGAGACCTCGTACAGCCGGAACTCGAGATCGGTCGGCGTCGCCTTGAACTTGATCACGCCGAGCGCGCCGACGTCCTTCCATTTCTGGGGATCGATACCGAGGCCCTCGGTCTTGAGGTCGGCGAGGAACGACTGCGGCTCGAGTACCTTGAACACGCCGGCGACCGACATGTCGAAGGATTGAACCTGCGCGATCTCCCGCGCGGCATTCGTATCACCATCGACCGCGGTCGGGAGTGCGATCGGATATGTCCCCTTCTTCTGGGCGTTGACGTCGATGACAACGCCATCGTCTGCGCGCGCGGTGCCGTCACCGGTTGCCAGGGACAGCAACATGGCGAGGCTCCCGAAGGAGATCAGTCGGGCGACTTGGCGGTGAACTTGAAACATACCCACCTGGTGGTTAGCGCCTTCAGCAAGTGAGTCGGGACCTCTTCCGGCTGCTCGTTGCGCTTCTTCTTGAGGTCTCGGAGCGCCGATTCTGCAAGCGTCGCGATGTCGTCGTCGCCCTTCACCTTGAAGGTCGTCTGCGGGATCTTGCCGTCCTTCGTCATCTGGATGCAACCCACCGGGGCCTCGGCCCCCGATCGCGCGAGCTCCGGGGGCGACCAGCCGAGGTCGATGGCGAGCCGGGCGAAGTACGGGTCGCCCTTGGTGACATCGCCCACACCGAACTCGCTGCCATCGAACGCCCCGATGGTCTCGGTCGGCATGCCGCCCCCGGAGTCGTCTTCCTTGCGCCGGAACTTGTCGAGCGGGTCGATGACCTCGGGCGGCTTGGCGTCCTTCTTGTCCTCTGGCTTCTTGTCCTCGACCACCTTGTTCTCGTCGCGCGAGACGCCCTCGGGCTTGACCTCGGGCGGCGCCCCCTGCGTCCGCTTCTGCGGCTGCTTGGGCGCATTGGGCTTCTTGTAGGCGAGCGAGGCCTCGAGCACGTCCAGGTGGTCGACGACCGGGCCCGTGGACGCCCGGGCCTCGCTGAACCACACCGTGGGCACGACGAGCGCGGCGCTGAGCAACGCAGCTCCCAGCGCGGCCATCATGTGCATCTCGGCGTTCTTCATGACTGTAGGACGTCTGTCACTTCGTCTTGGTCTGTCCTGGTGCCTGGTCCAGCTCGCCAAGGCGGGTCGTCAGTGCGGAGCCGTCGACTTCTTCGGTGAGGAACATCACCTTTCCGACGCCTGCCTTGCGGGCCACCGCCATCGCGGTGATCACGCTGCCATACGGCAGGGAGGTGTCCGCTTCGACGTACAGCTCGCTCTCCTTCTTCAACCGCTCGTTGGTCGAGAGCTTGACCTGGAGATCCTGCCACGTGACCTGGGTCCCACCGAGAAAGATCCGGTTGTTCTTGTCGATCGAGAGGACGAGCTTGCCCTCGGGGTCCTCGAGCTGGGAGGCCGCGACCTGCGGCAGCTCGAGATCGACGCCGGTGTTCATCATCGGTGCCGTGATCATGAAGATGATCAACAGCACGAGCATCACGTCGACCATCGGGGTGACGTTGATCTCGGAATTCAGCTCGCCATCGCCGCCTGAGCTCATGCCCATCGGATCACCTCAAGAAGTGGCGCTTGATGATGTTGAGATAGTCGTGCTCGAACGTCTCCATCTCGGAGCGCAGCACTTTGATCCGGCGAGCAAAGTAGTTGTAGGCCATGACCGCGGGGATCGCGGCGACCAGGCCGATCGCGGTCGCAAACAGCGCCTCGGCGATGTGCGGTCCGACGACCTTCAGGGTCGCAGCGCCCGACGCCTCGGAGATCTCGATGAACGCGAACAGGATGCCGACCACGGTGCCGAGCAGGCCGATGAACGGCGCGGCCGAGCCGGTGGTCGCGAGGAACGAGATCATCGACTCGAGCTTGCTGGTCTCGACGGTCTGGGCGCGACGCAGCGCGCGCTCGATGCTCGACAGGCTGCCTTCGCGATCGTCCTTGAGCGTCTCGTCACTCGAGAGCTTGGCGAGCTCCGTGTAGCCAGCGACGAACATCTGCGAGATCGGGCTGTTCCGCAGCGCCTGGGCCTGCTTGTAGATCTGCTCGATGTCGCGCGACTTCCAGAACGACTCGAGGAAGCGGTTCGACTCCGCGGTGGCGCGGCGCAGGTACATCGTCTTGAAGATGATGATGTACAGGCCGATCACGAACATGACGGCGAGCACGACCATGACGAACTGGACGATCCAGTGCGCGCTCTTGAACAGGCGCACGATGTCGAGGTTCGCCGCGATCGCGGATGCTGCCGAAAGCCCTGGCATATCGACTGGCATACGGGTCCCTCGGTCGATAACACGCGCCAAGAGTGTCGGTCAAATCGCTCCTCGTCGCAGAATGTGGGTCGGATGAACGCGACCCGGGTCTTGATCGCGACAGCGCTGTGTCTGCCCGTTCACGGCTGCGATCCCGTCAACGGCGGAGCGGTCGAGCTGTCGTGGAAGCTGCGCCCCGCGAGCAGCTCGCTCCCTGACAAGTTCGTGGAGTGCGACTCGCTCCAGGACGATACCGGCCCCGTGACACGCATTCAGCTCGACTGGGCGATGCAGGACGGGTCGGGGCGCGTCGGCTCGGCATCGTGGCGTTGCGACGACAACCACGGTGTAACCGGATTCGAGCTACCCGAAGGAGAGGCGTTACTCTCGGTCACACCGATCTGCGCCGACGGGCCGGCGTCCCTCGACACCTACACCGCACCCGCGCCGGAGAAGAGGAACGTGATCCCGGGTGATACCGTGAGCTTGGGCGCGGTCGAGCTCGTCCTGCAGGTGTCCTATTGCGGACAGCAACCGTGCATCTGTCACTGATTTGCGACTCGCGGCAGGGACCGGCATCATACTGGCGCGGCGATTGCGTTAGCAGGTTGCAGTGAAGCAACCTACCGCCGCGTCGTCTCACTAGCGGCCGCAACGTTCCTCGAATTCGAGGGGAGAGCTCATCAAATGAAGAAACTTGTCCTAGGAAGCTTGATCGCCGTCATCTCGCAGACCGCTGGCTGCGTCGTCACCGAGGACGCGGTCATCACCGCGAACTGGTCGCTGAAGCAGGAGGCCACGGGACAGATCATCCCGTGCCCGCCCGGCACGACGACCGCCGCGGTCTACTCGCAGCCCGTCGATAGCTCGAACCGACCGGTCGGAAGCCCGATCATCGATCTGTTCGACTGTGACGACAACAGCGGGCGGACGTTGCCGCTGCCGCCTGACGTCTATCAGACGTGGGTGGAGCTCACGAGCGAAGGTGGCGGCAGCGTCTATGCGCGCTCGATCTCGGCGTTCGTCGACGTGCTCGACTCCGACAAGACCTTCACGACCACCATCCTCAACGACGGTGGTTACTTCGAGCTCGACTGGGATCTCGTCGATGCGTCGACCAACGCACCGCTCGAATGCGCGGACATCAGCGACAACGGTGGCGTCGGTGTCGTGGCGACGTCGGTCGCGAACATGAGCATGTTCAAGGACACGACGTTCGATTGCGAGGACCACCACGGCATCACCAAGGGCCTGCTCCAGGGCGCGTACACCGTGTCGATCGACGCGATGAACCGCGCCGGCCAGTCGATCAGCCCGCAGTCGGTCGTCCTGACCAACCGCGTGATCGGCGAGCGCAACACGGTGACCGATCTCGGCACCGTGACCGTCCCCGTCGAGTAATTCTCGTTCGGCGGCGACCAGCGCCCGCTCCGTCGACCTCGTGTCGGCGCAGCGGGCGTTGCACGTTTCGGTCGTATGCTAAGGTCCGATCGTGAGCGCACGGCGGCCCCCCGAACAACGGCGATTCCAGTTCGGCAGCCTCGGGATCACCCGAGGCGCGCTGATCATCGCGGGCCTCGAGCTCGGGCTGTCCCTGGTCTGGCTGCTCTCGAACGTCGAGGCGCGTGCCACGATCGCGAGCTACGTCCTCGCGACCCCGCACAACGTGTTCGAGGAGGGCCGGGTCTGGACCCTGGTCACCAGCCCGTTCCTCGAGATCGACTTCATCGGTCTCATCCTCCACCTCATCGTGCTGTGGATGTTCGTGCCCACGCTCGAACGGTTCTGGGGGACCGCGCGGTTCTACCGGTTTGTCGGCATCACCTCGGTCGTCGGCACCGTCGTGGGAACGCTCGTCGGTCTCGCACTCGGCGAGATGAACAGCGCGATCCACGGCCTCAACCCGTTCATCTACGCCTCGATCGTCGCGTTCGGGATCATCTACGCGCGGCAGCCGGTGCAGTTCTTCGGCGTGTTGCCGCTGACCGGCCGGCAGCTGATGTACGGCTTCATTGGGTTCCTAATCCTGTTCGTCGGGCTGCAGCAGTTGTGGGCCCAGGGCGCGGCCTTCGCCGCAGCGATGGTGACGGCGGCGCTGATGACCTCGAAGCGGTGGAGCCCGGGCCTCGCGCTCAAGCGGTGGCGGATCCAGCGTGCTCGCGCGAAGCTGACGGTGATGCAGGGCGGCAAGCCACCGACCAAGCCGGGCCCGCGCGACGAGAACAAGTGGCTGAACTGACGCGCTCGACGTCGTGGTAGCGGATGAAGCACGACGCGGAGATCGCGAGCTACGTCTTCGAGCACGCACGCGACATCATCCTCGTGATCGATCTCGAGACCGGGCAGGTCCTCGACGCCAATCACGCGGCGGAGCTGGCCTACCAGTACGCTCGTGACCAGCTACTGGGCCTCAGGATCTTCGACCTTCGCGTGGAGGACAGCCGCAACGTCACCGATCAGATGCGGGTGGCGAATGCGGATGGTGTCCTGTTCGATACCGTCCATCGCAGGTGTGACGGCTCGACGTTCCCGGTCGAGGTCAGCTCGCGTGGCGACCAGCTCGAGGGTCGGCGCTGTCTGTTCAGCATCATCCGCGACATCACCGAGCGGAAGCGACTCGAGGCCGAGCGCGACGAGCTGCTCGCGGCGACCCAGCGAGCGCTCGCGCTGCGAGACGATTTCCTGATGATCGCGTCCCATGAGCTGCGGACGCCGGTCACCAACGTCAGCCTCCAGCTGCAGCGACTGTCACGCCTGATCGCGCGAGGCAGCTCGCCGGCGCACCTCGAACCGGTGGGAGATGCGGCGCTCCGCGAGGCCGGTCGGCTGGTGACGCTGATCGACACGCTGCTCGATGCCCAGGTCGCCAAGGGCCAGCTCGAGCTCGCGCTCGCGGACGTCGATCTCGTCGACCTGATCCGCGAGGTGGTCGAGCGGCTCCGCGTCCGCGCCGAAGCCATCGGGTCGGAGATCCACATCGACGTGACGCCCCCGATCCGCGGCCGGTGGGATCGGCTACGCCTCGACCAGGTGCTGACCAATCTCCTGGTCAACGCGCTCAAGTACGGCCGGGGACGACCGATCCGCGTCGAGGCGCGGGCCGACGGAACCCGGGTTCAGATCGCGGTCTCGGACCAGGGCATCGGCGTGGAGCAGCGGGATACTCATCGGATCTTCGACAAGTTCGAGCGCGCGGTGCCCGCGCACTACGGCGGGTTCGGCCTAGGGCTGTTCATCGTCGGGCAGATCGTGGAGGCCCACGGCGGGTGCGTCGAGATCGAGAGTGTCCCGGGCGCCGGCTCGACGTTCCGGGTGACGCTCTGAACGTAATTACCGACGCTTATTTGATGGTACCGTCCTCCGGATGGAAGAGGACGTCTCGCAGTTCGAGTCCGGCACGGGCCTGACCACGCTGTTCGAGGGCGAGTGGGCGACCGTTCGGCGGTTGCGCAAGGGCAAGCTCGTCGTCACGAACGGACCCGATCAAGGTCGCGAGATCGAGATCTCGAAGCCGCGTGTCACCGGTGGTCGCAGCATCATCAGTGACCTGGTCGTCCAGGACAAGGCGGTCTCGGGGAGCCACTTCGAGGTGTCGGCGCGCGATGACGGCTACCGGCTGCGCGATCTCAACTCGCGCAACGGCATCTACGTCGGCGACCTGCGGATCCGCGAGGTGTTCCTCCGCCCCGGCACGATCTTCCGGATCGGCCACACCAACATCCAGTTCCAGACGCTGCAGGACGTCGTCGAGATCGAGCTGTCCAAGAAGGACCGGTTCGACGCGATGCTCGGCGCCTCGCCGGCGATGCGCGAGATCTTTGCGCACCTCGAGAAGGTCGCACCGAGCGAGCTGACGTGTCTGATCACCGGCGAGACCGGTACCGGCAAGGAGATGGTCGCGCGCGCGCTGCACAACGCGTCGGGCCGCAAGTCCAAGCCGTTCGTCGTGCTCGATTGCGGATCGATCCCGCGCGAGCTGATCGAGTCGACGCTGTTCGGTCACGAGAAGGGCAGCTTCACCGGCGCCCACGCCATGCACGAGGGCTGCTTCATGCAGGCCAACGGCGGCACGATCTTCCTCGACGAGATCGGCGAGCTCGACATCACGTTGCAACCCAAGCTGCTGCGCGTGCTCGAGCAGCGCGAGATCAAGCGCGTCGGTGGCGATCGGACGCAGAAGGTCGACGTCCGCGTGCTCGCGGCGACCAACCGCGATCTCCGCGAAGAGGTCAACAAGGGCACGTTCCGCGAGGATCTCTACTTCCGGCTCTCGGTCGTCCACGTCGAGCTGCCGCCGATGCGCGAGCGCCGCGAGGACATCCCGGGTCTCGCGAACCACTTCCTCCGCGAGGTCGCCTCGCGCCGTGGCATGTCGATGTCGTGGAGCCAGGATGCGATGGCCGCGATGATGACCCACTCGTGGGCCGGCAACGTCCGCGAGATGCGCAACGTCGTCGAGCGGGCCGCCGCCCTCTCGGATGGTCCGGTGATCACGCGCCAGGACCTCGTGTTCGGTCGCGAGATGGGACCGTCGCTGATGGTCTCGCACGATCTCGCGCAAGCCGGAGCGCAGGCAGCGCAGCGCGCCGCCGCGCAGCTCGCGGGCGTCGACATGCCGCAGCAGAGCGGCCCGGCGATCTTCGATGCGGCGCTGCTCAAGGCCGGCCTCGGCTTCAAGCAGGCCAAGCAGACCGTCGTCGATGCGTTCGAGATCGCCTACCTGTCTGCACTGATGCTGCGCAACACCGGCAACATCACCCGATCGGCGCAGGAGGCGGGGCTGACCCGCTATCACCTGCGCGAGCTCTTGAAGCGTCACGGCCTCAAGGGCGGCGACAACGAGTAGATCGGTTCAGAACTGGATCGACGACGTCGCGACCGCGAACGGCTGCACCGCCGAAGCGGAGCGAACCTACAAACAGCGCCGTGCCGCCTGAGGCTCGGACAGACGCACGCGCACGCGACGCGAGCACCTCGGGTCACGCCATGTCAACGTGGACGCGTGCGACGTGCTCCGACTCCACGAACGTGGCCCTGGGCACCTGCTCGCCGAGGATCGCCTTGATCTCGCCGAAGCGCTTGGTGTCATTCACCATCGCCTGTGCGAGCGGCCTTCCGCTGGCGTCCTTGAGCACGATCTGGCCCACCGAGGTGCCGAGCCCGACCTTCGCTACCTTGATGCGAACCAGCTCGACGGTCGCGACCTCGTCGCGGCGGTTGACGAGCACGCGGCCGAGCTTGCCAGCCCCGCGCTTCAGATAAACGATCGCCGCGATCGCGACCATTCCGATCACCATCAGCATGACCCGCGCAGGTGGGACGGTCGAGAGCGTGAAGGTCCCGCTCGTGACTGCGCCAAACAGCGTGCCGAACAGTCCAATCAAGAACGCCACGACAGCAAACGGCATCGCGATCGCGAGCAGGATCGCTCGCGCAGGTGTCATGACGAGGTGGTCGAGGCGCTTGGTCATATGCGAGTCCTCACGCGCAGACGCGGTTAGTCGCAGTGCGAGCCGACAACCTTTAGCTTCGAGGGTCCCGCGATGCAAGCGCTTTGCGAAGTGGCCACCGGGCCAGGCGGATCACCGCGAGACTTCGGACAGGATGACGTCGGCGGGTGAGCTGGGCCGCGAGCACGAGGTAGTCGACATCGACGGTCGAGGGCGGCGACGTCGAGTAGCGACCACGATCGCTCAGCGCAGTAACGCAGACGGAGTCTCGGCGACGATCCGGCTGTTGAGCACCGTCGCGAACCCGAGCCACCCGAGGTACGGCACCACGGCGCGCGCAGCCGGGACATCGACCCTGCGCGCGACCGCGGTGTAGCCGGCGGCAGCGAGATCGAGCGCGATGATGTCGAGGAGCGCGAGCCGCGGCCGGCGTGCTCCGAAGAACAGCGGCGTCCATGCGCCGTTGAGCACGAGCTGGACACCCCACATCCCGAGCGCGGCCGTGCGAGCGGTGGAGCGCTCCGCCTTCCAGATCTTCCAGCCAGAGTACGCGATCGTGCCGTACAGGATCGTCCATACCGGGCCGAACACCGCCGCCGGTGGCTGGTACGACGGCTTGCGCAACAGGCGGTACCACAGCCCCTTGGGCCGGCCGCGGCCGCGCATCGCGAGCGTTCCGATCGCGGCTGCACCGTAGCTGAGAGCGGCGAATCCGATCACGCCGAGCACGGATCGCCGGCGCGCACGGCGTGCGGCCATCCGTCGCTCGTCCTCGATGGAGGAAGGTTGCGTCGCGGGCTGGGGTTTCATGCCGGCGATCGATGCAAAGCCTCGACCGACCGGCGTACGAGAATCAACCGTGCGGCCTGCGCACAGAGGGTTCACTGTGCCGGGACGACGGTGGCCGTGCCGCTACGCGAGAGCGTGCCGAGGAACTTCGCCGCCTGCTGGGCCGCGGCCTGGATGTCGAACACGACGAAGTGTCCGTCGGATCCCGCCTCCTGGTTGTACTGGCCGAGCACGGCGGTGGCACCGTTGAGGTTACCGCTGATCGGTGCAGCCTTCGGCGTGCGCCCGCGCAACGCGAGTCCTTCGAACGGCCTGGTATCGGGCAACGTCACGATGTCGCCGCCGAGTGCGGTCGCGAACGCCTCGATCCCGATGTTCGGTGAGTACGTATCGGTGAAGCCCTCGGTCTGGAAGATGTTGCGCGGAGCGAGCCGCGTTCCCGTCGGTCCGAGCACGGGCTCGCGAACCATCAGGGGTGCGTAGTTGATGCTGTCGGAGCGCTCGATCCACATCTGCAGGAGTGCGAGCGATGGATTGTTCTGGTCGACCGGGTTGTCGCGCAGGAAGGTCTCGACCAGGGACGGGATGTCGAGCGGCTTGGTCTTGTGCAGCAGGTTCAAGTAGAGGAGCCCGGCGGTCCCCGACAGCACGGCGCCCGAGACCGACGGCTCGAACGCGATGAAGCCCGGTCCGGTCAGGCCGCCTTGCGAGTGGCCGAAGAAGTAGACCTTCGCCGGGTCGAAGCGGTGCGTGCGCGCACCGTCGACGATGGACAGGCCGTGCGCGAGACGCAGCTGCGAGAACGCATCCGCAAAGCCCTGCAGCGCGTTGTCGCGCGCCGCGTAGGCGTTGCCGAAGTTGAAGAAGTCGAGCTCGGGGTTGCCGCCCGGGTTGCGAGGACCATGGAGCACCTGGTCCGTCGAGATCACCGCGATACCCTCGCGTGCGAGCAGTGCGGCGGTACCGTCGGAGACGAACGAGGCGTAGCCACCGCCGGTGCCGTGCGAGTAGATCGCGATCGGCCAGCCCGCGGCGGGAACCGTGCCCACGGGGACCGACAGCGCAAACCGCATCGTCTCCGTGCGCTGGACGAGAGCCGCACCATCACTGCCGATCTTGATCTCGCCGCTCGGTGGCGTGCGATACGGGACGTCGCCGGCCTGGAAGTTCGGGGCGGTGTACGTGCCGCGATACAGCGCGTACGTCGCATTCGCGTCGGTCTGCATGACGTCGGTCGCGACCGGGCCGGCCGCGGCAAAGATCGCCTTGCGGAGCGCCGGCGCCACGTGGGTCGCGTGCTGCGTGGTGAACACGGCCGCGGACACGAGATCAGCGCGCTCGTCGCCACCGGCCTCGTCGAGCAGATCGAACAGCGGCTGATAGACCTCGCGCGCATGCAGGATCGCGGTCTCGCCGCCACTGCCGACGACGCTGGCGAGCTCGGGCGAGGCGACGACCGCGTTCCCGTTCGCATCCGTCACGCGTCGGGTGATCACGAGTGCGTAGGTCGTGCCCTCGTGGAGGGGAAACCCGGGATAGGGCCGCGCCACGAGGTGGTTCCCGCCGAGCGTCTGGTAGGACGTCGCTCCGAACGACACGACGATCGGCGTCCTGGTGCCGCGTTCGGGGGAGTCCGGATCGACATCGACGAGGTAGACGGCGGCATCCTCGGTGATCGAGGCCGCGGCATCGGGGAGGCTCGCCGGATCCAGAGCGCCATCGAAGCGAGCGTAGATCGCCGCATTGAGGCCGAAGCCGTCGAGGGTCTCGGCGGCCGCGCGGATCTGATCGACGATCAGGCTGTTGGTCGGAAACAGCGACAGGTCGAGCCGGCCGTCGTCATGGCGACGCAGATCGTTCGGATACGGGAGGTCGTAGAACTCGCCCGGCGCCGACGCGCCCGGGACGGCGAACAGCGCCGTCGTCGCTGGAGCGTCCTCGCAGGCGGCCAGCGTCGATGCCGTGACGAGCGCGAGGAGCAGGGCGGGGCGGCTCATGGCCCCGGACCGTAGCACCGGTCGACGATTCAGAAGGTGAGCACGACCACACCGCCGAGCAGCAGACCGCCGCCGGCCGCGGTGACCGCGAGCGCATAGTCGGGCTTGTCCGTGATCAGGTAGGTCGCGAGCCCGCCACCGGCAACCGCGAGCCCGATCAGCGTCATGGCGATGCCGCGCCGCCGGATGTCGCGATGTGCGTCCGCGAGCCGGGCGCGCGAGGCGGAGGTCACGAGATCCATCGCGACGCTCTGATCGCCGGCCTCGTCGGGCAGCTTGTCGGGCACCGCGTTGAGAAGTTGCAGCGTGGCGAGCGTTGCTTCGGTCATCGCCTCTTGCACCGTGCAGACCTCGCAGCGTCCGGACTCCTGCGACAGGACGCGGCCGTTGTCGGTGCGGACGATGGTGACGACGTGGCCAAAGCTCGTGCCCGAGCCGTTGAAGGCCGCGAGCAGGACGAGCTCCGCGCTGGTCTGCGCGCGCAACTCGGCGAGGCAGCTGCCGACGAGGCAGCCCTCGGTCCATCGGGTCGAGAACTTCATCCGATCGTGCATCTGCGCGCGACTCGAGAGCCAGTAGACCTTGGTGTCGAGCTGCTCCTCGAGACCACGCTCGAACGCGATCTTGACCTCGTCGGGCACGCCGTCGACCCGCACGTCGAGGATGCCGACCATCCGGCGCTTCTCCGGAGGCGGCGGTCCACCCGGATCCGCCGCAGGCTTGATCGCGGGCTGCGGCGAAGGCACCGCTGGCGGCGCGGGCGCCGGTTCCGGGGTGGGAGCGGGCTCCGGAGCCTTCCTGTCAGCCTTCCCGGCCTTGTCGGGCTTCGGGCGCGGACGCCTCCGGTCCGCCGCCGCGCTGGCGCTCAGGACGAGGAGCGTGCACAGGACGCCGAGCGAACTGGATCTCACGCCTCGTCGACTTGGGTGATGAACTGCTTCATCAGTCCATCGATCATGAGGTTGCGATCGATGACCTGATACTTGCCATCCCGCCAACCCGCCTGAACCTCGTCGTAGCGCCGGTGCTGATCCGCGATCAGCGTCTTGTAGACGCCGACCTTCTTGACGATGTCCTTCTGGTTCCGCACGAAGTACGACACCATCGACGCGCCGGCAGCGACGGACAGCACGAGGCCGAGCGGTCCGCCGATCGCGTACTTGAGCCCGATCCGGAGCGCGAGCATCAGGCCGGCGCCGATCGCGACCTTCTTCGTGCCCGAGCCATCGACGATCGAATCCTTGGCCATCGCAAACGACGTCGTTCCCGAGGCGATCAGGAGGGCGATGAAGTTCCCTCTCCGGGTCGTCCATCCGCGGTCGTAGTACTCGCGGATCGCCTGCTTGAGGAACGCGTCGAAGGATGTGTAGAGCCCCTGGGTGCTCTCCGCTGCTTCCTTCGAGACCTCTGCCACCTCAGGAAGATAGCATCAAGGTGGGGTTTGACAGGGGTAGGTCCGTCGCACAGATTCGAGGGAATGCAGATGAGGCTGGCCCAGGCGTTCCTCGTCGTGATGGTGGCTGCGGGGACCGTCCACGCCGACCTCACCACCGGCCGCGACAAGCTGATCGCGGGCGATTACAAGACCGCCATCACCGAGCTGGCCAAGGTCACCGGCAAGGACCGCCCCGCTGCGCGTGTGCTGCAGGCCCGCGCCCAGATCGCCATCGGCGACCACGCAGGTGCCGAGAGCACGCTCGCCCCGCTGGCGACCGCCAAGGATGCATCGGGGGCGGAAGCGCGAATCGTGCTCGCCGAGATCCGCGAGGCCACCGGCCGGAGTGCCGACGCGCGCAAGGAGCTCGAGGCGCTGTTCAAGGACCGTCCCGATGATCGGTCGGTGCGCACCGCCCTTGGTCGGATCCGCCACGCGCAGGGCGATCTGCTCGGCGCCAAGGCGCTGTTCGACGAGACGATCAAGGAATCGGACGCCCAGAAGCTCGACCTCGACGATCCCGACCAGCTGATGCAACTCGCGATCGCGGCCCGCTACACCGCCCAGTTCCAGCTCTCGAATGACGCATTCCGCGAGGCCCTGAAGCTCCGTCCGCAGAGCACGGATGCCGGCGTCGAGTGGGCGGACCTGTTCCTCCAGAAGTACGCCGCGCAGCTCGCGGAGCAGACGCTCGAGGAGGTGTTCAAGGTCAACCCGAACCATCCCGGCGCACACGCGGCGATGGCCGAGGTGATCGCCGAGACCCGCTACGAGATCGCTGCGATCAACCACCACGTCGACGCCGCGCTCGCGGTCAATCCGAAGAACACCCGCGCGCTCAAGGTCCGCGCATCGATCGCGATCGACAAGAACGAGTGGGAGAGCGCGCAGAAGACGCTCGAGCAGGTCCTCGCGATCAACAAGGAGGACGTCGAGGCGATCTCGATGCGCGCCACGATCGCGTGGCTGCGCGACGACAGCAAATCCTACGACGCCGAGCGCAAGAAGGCGTTCGCGGTCAACCCGGCGTACGCGGAGCTCTACCGGATCGTGGCGCGGTCTGCGGTCCGCGAGCACCGGTACGTCGAGGCGATCGAGCTCGAGAAGGAGGCGGTCAAGCTCCGGCCGTCGTTCTACGAGGCGATGGCCGGCGCGGGTCTTGGTTACCTGCGGCTCGGGATGGAGAAGGAAGGACTCGAGTGGATCGAGAAGTCGTGGGTCGGCGACCAGTACAACGTGCGTACGTACAACACGCGCGATCTGTTCAAGCAGACGATCCCGAAGGACTACTCGATCGCGATGACGAAGAATTTTCGCATCCGCTATCACAACGAGGAGCGCCCGGTCCTGTCGCGCTATCTCGAGCCGACGATGGAGAAGGCGTTCGGCGACATGGTCCGTCGCTATGGGTTCACGCCGAAGACGCCGACGACCCTCGAGCTCTACGCCGACCGGACCGACTACGCGATCCGCACCGTCGGCCTGCCGGATCTCGGTGCGCTCGGCGTCTGCTTCGGCCAGGTGATCACGGCGATGTCGCCGGCGACCGGTGACATCAACTGGGGCATGGTGCTGTGGCACGAGCTCGGCCACGTGTTCGCGATCCAGCTGTCGAGCTCGCGCGTGCCGCGCTGGTTCACCGAGGGACTCAGCGAGTACGAGACCCTGATCGCGCGACCGGACTGGCGCCGCGAGAACGATTCGGATCTCTACGGTGCGGTGGCGAACGGTACGCTGCCGTCGATCGCGGGGCTCAACGCCGAGTTCATGCAGCCCGACACCAACGCGGTGATCGTCGCGTACTACCAGTCCGCGGTGACGATCGAGTACCTCGTGCAGGCCTACGGATTCCCCAAGATCGTCGAGGCGCTCAAGCTGTTCGGCAAGGGCAAGGAGACCCCCGAGGTGCTGCAGACGATCACGGGCAAGTCGATCGCGCAGCTCGACGGCGAGTTCCGCGCGTACCTCGACATCCGGCTCAAGCCGTACGCCGGGACGTTCAAGCTCCCGACGCGCGGGTTCGACGATCTGACCAAGCTCGAGATTGCTGCGGATGCTGCGCCCAAGGATGCCAAGGCGCGGGCTCACGTCGCGCTCGGTCACTACTACGGCGGCGATGCCGACAAGGCGGTCGTCTCCGCCCAGGCCGCACTCGCGCTCGATCCGAAGCAGCCGTACGCGCGCTACATCGTCGCCGAGGTCGCGCTCCACGAGAAGGACACGGCCCGAGCCAAGGCGCTGATCCTCGGCCTGATCGCCGACGGTCACGACAACTACGATCTGCGCTCGCGGCTCGCGCAGCTCGCGCAGACGGAGAACGACACCGCCGAATTCGAGAAGCAGCTGTGTGCCGCCAAGAAGCTCGACCCCGAGCGCAGCTACCCGTACCAGGAGCTGTCACAGCTCTACAAGAAGGGCGGGAACGTCCAGAAGGCGCTGGTCGAGCTCGAGCACTACGCGTTCCTCGAGCAGATGGAGCTCGCCCCGCTCAAGGAGCTGATCCTCGAGTACGGCAAGCTCGGGAACTGGGCCAAGGTGAAGACCTACGCCGAGATGGCGATGTTCATCGCGCCCAGTGATCCAGACGTCCTCGCGGCACTCGGCAAGTCGTCGATCGAATCGGGCGACGGAGCCAAGGCGCTGTTCACGTACGACACCATGCTGCTGCTGAAGCCCGCGCCCCGGCGGCCCGCGCTCGTCCACATCGGGCGCACGAAGGCGCTGATGACGCAGGGCAAGACCGCCGAGGCCAAGGCGGCGCTCTCGCTCGCGGCGAAGACCGAGCCCGAGAACTCCGAGGTCCTCGAGCTCAAGGCGAAGCTCCGGTAGCGAACGCGCTAGCTGCCGAGCAGGCGCTGCATGGTGTCGATCACCTGGCGCAGTCGCATCGGCTTGTCGAGGAAGATGTTCGCGCCGGCGTCGAGCGCGGAGCGACGCGCGGACTCGCCGCCGGCGGAGACCGCGATGATCGGCAGCTCGCTGAGCCCGAGCTCGCCGCGAGCCTGCTGGATCACGCGCGGACCATCGAGGATCGGCAGATAGACGTCGATGATCAGCGCGTCGAACTTCTCGCGGCGCAGGATCTCGACCGCGGCGCGGCCATCCTCGGCGGAGCGGAACACGAACGAGACGCCGCCGAAGTCGCGGCGGGCCGACCCGCGCAGGCCCTCGGTGATCAGCTGCGCGACGTGCTTGTTGTCCTCGACAACGAGGACGCGGAACAGCCGGGACACGGTCTTCGGGTCGCGGACCCGGACCTTCTCGATCACGACCGCGAGCGCATCGCGTGCGGGCCCGGGCTCGAACTCGATCCCGGCACCGGCATCGCCTTCGGCGCTGGGGGCGGCGCGCTTCCAGCGGACCACGCCCTCGATCGCGATCGGCTCGAGCAGGCCCGGGAAGCTGAGGACGAGCTGGACGCGCGTGCCGATCGGCAGCTCGCGGTTGGTGGCGACGAACGTGCCTCCGCTCGACAGGTTCTCGGTGAAGTCACCGACGAGGTCGTCGGCGCCTTCGTACTCGACGAACAGCGTGACTGGCTCGCGGTTGTCGCGCCGTTTCTCGTCGTCGGACATCTAGCGCGCACATGATCCCTCGGGGCTGCCGGGATCGCAAGAGATGCATCACCCCCGGGCGCCAGGGACCCGCACGGTGAAGGTGGTACCTCGACCGACCGTGCTGGTGACGTCGAGGTCACCACCGTGGTCGCGCACGATCTGCTGGGTCAGGGCGAGCCCGAGGCCACTTCCGCTGTCCTTGGTCGAGAAGAACGGGTCGAACAGGCGAGGCAGGAGGTCCGGCGGGATGCCGATCCCGTCGTCCTCGACCTCGATCGCGACCCGGTCCCCGTCCCGGCGGGTGCGCAGCGTCACCCGTCCTCCGCCCTTGGCGGCGACCGCCTCGGAGGCGTTGCGGACCAGGTTGATCAAGCATTGCCGGATCTGACCAGCATCGATCAGGCCGTGCGGGTCCTCGGGGGCGAGCTCGGTGGTCAGCTTGACCTGCTTCACGGCGAGGTCCTCCCGCACGAACGAGGCGAGCGCGTTGACCATCACATTGATCGATTCCTGCGCGACCTTGGGCTTCGGCAGGCGCGCGAACGCGAGGTACTCCTCGGTGATCGCGGTCAGGCGATCGACCTCACGATGGATCGAGCGACACAGGCCGCGCGCCTCGTCGGCGTTGGGCACCTCGGTCAGCTCGTCCTCGAGCAGCTCCGTATTGAGGCCGATCGAGGACAGGGGATTACGCACCTCGTGAGTGATCATCGCCGCCATCTTGCCGACCGCCGCGAGGCGCTCCGAACGCACGAGCTCGCGCTCGCGCTCCTCGACGGCGCGCCCCATCGAGTTGAACTCGCGTGCGAGATCGGAGACCTCGGCGGGGCCGCGCTCCGGGATCCGGCTCGCGTAATCACCGGCGGCGATCCGCCGTGCACCGTCGCGCAGCCGGCGCAGCGGACGCAGCGCGATCACGACCCATACCGTGATCACGAGTCCGAGCAGCACGGCGGCGAGCCCGAGATAGATCGTGAACAAGCGCAAGCTGTGCTCGTTCTGCTCGAGTGCCAGCGTCGTGTCGGCCACGTAGCCGTCGAGCTGCTCCGACAGCTCGTTCGCACGCACCATCAGCTTGCGCTCCTCGATCCGGAGCTTGCGGAGGGAGTCGGCCGCGATCTTCTGCTTGTCGTCCCAGCCGGTGGGAGGGCCGAGCGGGGGGGATGCGAGGAGGTCGTCGTAGAGCGGGGCGATCGCGGTGACCGCGCGCTCGAGGGCCTCCAGGCGGGGGCGGGTGACCGAGAACTGCCGGGGATCGACCTCGACCAGCTTGACCACGGAGTCGAGGATCTGGCGGGTGGTCTTGAGCTCCCGGTCGCGGTTGTTGCGCGCCCGGGTCAGCGCCATCCTGGCAACCTGGGCGTTGGACTCGTCGCTGAGCCGCTCCTCCAGGTAGTTACGTAAGTCATCCTGCCGCCGGGCCAGGTCCTTGCTGGCGAGCGCGAACGGTACGTAGCCCTTCCCGATCAGGATGACCTGGTCCTCGACCTTGGTCATCTGGAACACCACCGAGGCCGTGATCACACCGAACGTGAGCGTGAGCGCGGCAAAGCCGAGGAGGATCCGCGCCGACAGGGTGCGCATGGGGGGAGTCGCCTACACCGTAACCCGCCCGATTCCAGCAAGCCACCAGACGTTCTGCCGGCGAACGGACTGTGTATACTAGTTCTTCGAGGTCCCAATGACGCGTGCACTTTCGTCGAGTTGGCGGCTCCCCTCCTGGGTGAGCACCTTGCTGTCCGCGCTGATCTTGATCGCGCTTGCCAGCTCCACAGCGCTCGCCGGGAAGCCCACGGTCGCGATCCTCGGACTCGAGGTGGTCGATGCGAGCGGCAACATCGATCAGACAACGACCGCGGTGGCTCACGACCTCACCGAGGGCCTGCGCTCTCGTGCGAAGGCTGGCGCAGGTCCGTACCAGCTCGCGACTGGCAGCGACAAGGAGCTGATCGACGAGAAGCTGATCAACAACTGCGACACCGAGGCGATCGCCTGCATGTCGGAGATCGGCAAGAACCTCGGCGCGGACTATCTGATCTACGGCCGGCTCGAGAAGCGTCCCGACGGCTACGCGGTCACGATCAACCTGCTGAACGTCGGCAAGAAGAAGCTCGAGAAGGCGAAGTCGCCGCTCATGATCGCGCAGAGGGACACGGCCGCCGTGGCTGCTGCCTCGCGCAAGGCCTACAACGATCTCACGGGCACCTCGGAGCTCGGCACGCTCGTCGTCCAGGCGAATGCGCAGCGCGGCACCGTCCTGCTCGACGAGGAGCCGAAGGGCAACCTCAACTCGGGCACGGCCACGCTGACCGGGCTCAAGGAAGGTCGCTATCGCCTCGCGATCGAGGCCGACGGCTACGCACGCAGCCCTGACGTGGTCGTCACGATCCGCAGCGGCGAGACCACGACGCAGCCGGTGACCCTGGTCGAAGGCGCCAAGGGTGCGGAGCCGGGCCCGACGATCTCGAGGACCGGCACGACCTCGCAGTCCGAGAGCAACATCTGGAAGCCGGTGTTCGTCGTGTCGCTCGCCGCGACCGCAGGCCTCGCGGGCTACTCGGCATTCGCGTTCTACAAGCAGGGCACGTCCGCCGACGAGCTCAACATGGCGTCGAACAAGCCGGTGGGGACCAGTGACAAGTTCGGTCCGAGCGACTGCAACTCGGCCGACGCGGACGTGACGGCGTTCCTCAAGGAGCCGTGCAAGTGGCACAAGCAGCACAAGTACACTGCGTACGCCGCGGTGGGCGTCGGCGTGGTCGTCGTCGGTAGTGGCATCCTCGCGTTCATGCGCGGTAGCTCCGAGCGCTCCGCGCCGGTGGCGGCCGTCCCGCCCTCGACGGGCCATCGGGCGCGCAAGAAGCGTCAGTTCTCGGTGACGCCGGTGGTGTCGGTCGATGGTGGCGGCGCGACCTTCCAGATCGACTGGTGAGGACCGACTCGATGAAGCGAGCCTTGCTCTCGCTGGCGCTGATCGCGCTGGCGTCGTCGTCTGCGTTCGCCAAGCCGAAGATCGCGATCCTCGGTCTCGAGGTCACGGGTGATGTCGATG
>JAQBQE010000008.1 GCA_028287135.1 Myxococcales bacterium | reverse complement strand
GGTCGCAACCATGAATTCGCGTTGACGCCGGTGCGAGCTGTTGCGGTGCACCGCGCCCGTGCATAGGCTCGTTCGATGGCTGTGACGAGACTCGAATATGTAGGGGACGGTTCGTCCAAGTTCTGGGAAGTGTCGACCGACGGCACGACGCTGGTCGTGCGCTTCGGACGGATCGGAACGGACGGGCAGACCAAGACCAAGGTGTGCGGTACGCCAGCTTCGGCGGAGTCCGAGGCGCAAAAGCTCACGGCCGAGAAGCTCAAGAAGGGCTACGCGCCTGCGACGGGCGGTGTCGCGGCGAAGCCGTCATCCGAAGCTGCCACGACGGCGAACACCGGGGCGCCCCCCGCGGGCGCTGCGTCGCGGTCGAAGCCCTCGCCGGCGACCGAGAAGCCGGCATCTGCGAAGGCTACGCCAGCCACACGCGCGGGGGCGCCTGCGAAGGGTGTGACGGGCGACCTCGCCGCGGTCCGCAAGAAGCTCGAGGAGCTCGTCCCCAGCTGGTTCGAGTCAGATCAGCAGCTCGGTCAGGCGACGCGCGACGGGGACGAGGAGATGCGCGATGCGTCGGAATCGATCGAGCAGTCGCTCGGCAAGCCGTGCACCGAGGCCGAGATCGTCGCGCTCGAGAAGCACCTCGGACGTCCGTTGCCGACCAGCTATCGGGCGTATCTGTTGCTCCACGGAAGCGGAACGAAGAGCTTCGGCTCGCCGCTCGGGCCCGCGGAGCACAAGAGCACGGACCTCGAGAGCGCCGTGAGCGGCAAGAGCGATCTGTTCGCGGAGCTCGGCGACACCAACCCGTTCGAGGACGGAGCGATTCCGTTCATCCTCGATGGCGACAGCCGGAACATGGTGCTGTTCGTGTCCCCGCTTCGCGCCGATGGTGACATGGCGGTCGTCGACTACGATCTCACCGAGGAGATGGCGCGCTACAACGATCTGGCGTCGTATCTGAAGGCTCGGATCAAGACCGCGCGCGAGATCGTCGGGAAGAAGGCGAAGGAGAAGACGAAGGGCGGCATCCGCACGCAGCGCCAGGCGATCGAGGCCGTGCTGAACACCGACGTGCTCAGCAAGGCCGACGTGAAGACGATCGGGTCGTGCTTGAAGGGGAACTTGCCGGGCGGTGGTGTCCCGACCGAGGCGACGATTCGCGACCTCAAGGATCGAGGGGAGACCGAGCGCTTCGTCGCCCGGCTGCGTAGCCACCCGGAGCTGCTGGCGGACGTTGCGCTGGATCTCGCTGCAGGCGCGGTCGATCTCATTCGGCATGGTGACCAGCGTGAAAAGGCCGTGCGCGTCGTCGAGCTGTTGTTCGACAGTGCGCCGGCGAAGCCGTGCAAGCCGGGAGAGCGGCGGCATGACTGGTGGCTCAGCACGCTCAACAGCACGATCTGTCAGGCGTACGCCGCCAAGGACTTCGATCTGGCGGCGCGGATCGCCGATCTCGCGAAGCCTCACGTGCGCGAGAGCAAGTTCATCCATCACAACGCCGCGTGTGCCTTCGTCGCCGTGAAGCGTTACGACGACGCGCTGGAGATGTGTCGCGTCGCGGTCGAGATGAAGTACCCGCAGCTCGATAAACTCAAGACCGACAAGGATCTGGGGCCGCTCCTCGACCGACCTGAGTTCAAGGCGCTGTTCGCGTAACAACTGCGCGGATGTCGGACCGTGGTCCTGCGTGCGGGTTCGCTCGCTGTGGCGCACTCGTCGACCGCTGTGCGGATTCCCGCACCGGGGTTGCGGTCAGGCCGTCATGACGGCGTCTCGACCCCGTCCGAGATTTGTCCGAAGCAAATGTCCATCCGGCGGACGAGCGTCGCGACGGGAGTTGGTGCTGGTACGGACGATGCTTCTCGATCCCGCATGAGGTCTGTGCTGTTCGTGTCGGTATCCCTCAGCGCTCTTTTCGGAATCGCGGCGGAGGCTCGCGATCGCGAGCATCCCGAATCCGCCGCTCAACCTGAAGGAGACGTGACCCTCGTCGATCCGCTGGCCGTCGTGCAGTTCTCGAGCGGGTCGACGAAGATCGATGACGAAACCGTTCTCGACGATGCCGTGCAGTGGCAGCACGATCATCCGCTGCGGCTGCTGGTCGTGGAAGGACACGCGGACCGCGTTGGGAACGAGCGTACGAACCTGGCCCTCAGCCAGCGGCGCATGGAGCTCGTGCGGGACGAGCTGGTTCGGCGCGGCGCAGATCCGACCCGACTGATCGGTGCGGCGTATGGCGAGATGGAACCCGCCGGCGTTCCGCGCCAGAGCCGCCGTGTCGTGGTCCGCGGGACGATCGACACCTACGAGAACCTGATCGAGGCGCAACGGCCGGGTGGCGCGCCCGACCAGCAGCCGGGGACGCCCACCGCCCGCAGGCGGCTCGACCAAGCGCGCACCCCACAGAGCGGCTGACCGACGGGGTAGGGTGGGCGCATGCAGTCCGCGGTCGGTCGCAACGAACCCTGCCCGTGCGGAAGCGGTCACAAGTACAAGAAGTGCTGCCTGGTCGCGCGTGAAGCAGCCGTGCGCGTCGGGGTCGACGAGATCGACGTCAAGGCGGTGGTCGAGCACGCGATCGAGACCAAGCACTGGAAGGCGGTCGATGGCTTTGTTGAGCGCGCCCTCGAGCTGTTCGTTCCCGGCGGCCCGCTCGAGCACGTGCGCTTTCGCGATGATCTCGTGATGGCTCTCGATCCGGAGAGCCCCGACATGACGCGGCTGTGCTCGGCCGGCTGGATGACGCAGAGCGAGCTCGCGATCGCACGCGTGCTCGATCGCGGCGATCTCGCGCCCGGAGCGCGTGACGGCTTGCGGATGGCCATCTATCTGTTGCGCCGATTCGGCGCGCGCTCGGCGATCGTCGAGCGGCTCGGTGCGCTCCAGGTCGCCGAGGATCGAGCGCGGCGCGGTCGCTTCATCAGCGCGCTGACGAGCCACGGCTGGACCGTCGACGATCTCGCCGCGCGATGGACCGAGCTGGTCGCGTGGATCGACCGCGCGCGGCCACCCCTCCTTTCGTTTGCCGAGTGGTTCGCGATGCGACAGGCCTCGGCCGAGCGGCTCGCGGAGGTCTGGCTCGCCACGATCGCCCGCCGTGTATGCGATCGCTGTCTGGATCGTCTCGACGATCCCGCGCTCGCTGAGCCTGCGCCGTGGCTTCAGCTCGCCGCGCTCACGCTGTTCGCGGATGCGCCGACCCTCTCCGACATGCTCCTCGAGGTGACGCCGCTCCGCGCCCCGACGCCCGACGAGCAGGCTGTCCACGCTGCATTGCAGACTCACGCCGGCCCGGATCTCGACATGACAGCCGCCCTGCAGCGGATCATGGCCGCGACCGAGGCCGCTGGTGACCATCGCGGCGCAGCCTTGGTGCGCGAGACCCTGCATGTGGCCGTTCCGCCGCGCCGGGGTTGATGCTCCTCGACCTGGTCCTCGTGGCGATTCCACTGCTGCACGAGAACTGCACAGGCGAGGAGCGAGGGTGACATCGATGGCAGCTCGCAATCACAGCTCCACTGCAGTTCTCATAGCTTGCGCACCGGCGCACCGCTTGCAGTCCGCACGGCTCATGCGCACGTGGTGCTCACTGCTGATTCTCGCCATCCTCGCCGCCGGTTGCGGCGACGATCACGACACGAGCTCGGCTGCTGACGCGTCGACCACCGATGCCTCCGCGTGCCCGGCACAGAAACCCGAACAGGCCACGGCGTGTAGCCCTTCGGGACCGTCGGGCCCGTGCACGTACCTGATCGAGACGTGCGCGTGCGGACCCAGCGACATCGAGTGGACGTGCACCTGCGCGACCGGCGGATGGGAGTGCGGACGCGGCTACGACTGCTATCCGTGTCCGTAGACGCGCGCGGGGTAGCTAGATGCCGTCGGTCTCGTCGGGCCCGTCAGGCTCCGGCTCGGCGAGCTCGGTGAAGCCTGTCGCGATCAGCGTGGCGATCTCGTCCGGGGTGCGCGCAAGGAACGCGTACCAGTCGGCGCCCGCGGTGTGACTCTCGTAGATCCGCCGCGGATCCAGCCTCCGCGAGGAGCTCGTTGAGGTAGGAAGCCACATCGCTGATGGTGTTCATCTCGACGGTCTTGGTGCGAGCGCGCCCGCCGGCGACCCGCGAGCGGATCCGTGGCGCGTCGTCATCGGGGTCGGGATCGACCGAGGCCACCTCGAGGTTCGCAGGCGCCGCGAGCGCGATCAGATCCGCCGCCGGATCGTCGGTGTCGCGCCAGAACTTCCAGTCGCAACGGAACCACCCGCGTTCCATCGCATCGCGAGGCGCGTAGATCGCTGCGAGTGCCGATGCAGCCCCGCCGAACCAGGTGTGCCTGGGCACCACCGCCTCGTGGTCCACCAAGCCAGCGGCGACAAGGGCCTCGAGCCAGCGCGGGCGGTCGGCGCCCGCCCTGCCCAGGAGCTTGGGCGAGGAGCGCTGCGCCGTGACGGTCGTGGGCGCTGCGACGGCGTCGGTCGAGCGCACGCGCGTGATGTCGAACCCGTCAGGGCGGCCGTGGCCTTCCGCGATCACGAGCGGCCCGCACCGGGGTTGCGGTTACGCGGTCTCGGCGGCTTCCGAGCGGCCCGCACCGGGGTTGCGGTTACGCGGTCTCGGCGGCTTCAGGCTCCGTCCGAGATTTGTCCGAAGCAAACGTCCATCCCTCGGACATCCTGGTGCGACGTGCTCACGCTCGGGGCCTCAACCCCGGTGCGGTCGGCGTCCCAGGTCGGGAGGCAGAGTGATCGCGCCGTCATCATCGAGCGGCAGCGCGAACACGCCGGTCACGGCGTCGAGGTTCAACGCACCGTAGAGATGCGGATAGTGGTCACCATCGGCGGGCTCCCGGCGCACCTCGGCGGAGAGCCGATCGGCATCGATCTCGAGCAGGACGAGGTCGCGCACGCCGCAATAGAACCGATTGGCGGTCACGAGCCACTGCCTGTCCTCCGAGAGATGGATGAAGCCCTCGGTCGCGAGCGAGGGTGCGCTGTACTCGCCGTGCGCCTGCGCCGACTCCCACGCTGCGCAGGTCGTGATGTGAAACAGCGCCATGTCCAGACTATGCGTGGGGAGCTGGGGACGTACCAGCCCATCCGCGAGGCCGTCGTACACTCACGCGTGACCGGCGTCGAGGTCGCGCAGTTCCTGACAAGCCGCGCACGGTTCCGCGTGCTGAAGCCGTTCATGGTTACGACGTCGGTGACGAGTTGGAGCTGGTGGCGCGTTGGACGGATCGACGACCGCATAACGCCGCCGCTAGCTGGCGCCATCCTTCCTCAACCCGGGTGCGGATCGGAGCCCGGTGCGGATCGGACCCCGTGCGGATCTAATCGAGCCTCCGAAATCCCTCACTGCGCAACTGGTCTGCAGAGCACGCGTGCTCGTCGTCGGAAACGTAAAGTGTTCGCGAACCTGTAGAAATCCGGACGGCCAGCGTCTTCAGAAGATCAGTTCCGACCGTCGCGACCTGCCCCTCCGAAGGCGCCTTCATACTCCACAGCTTGCCTGACGGCGCGGCTACGACTGTTCCCGTCCAATCGCCCATTGTCACAGCCGCGGATGCCGGGCTTCCAGCCGGGGACTCGCGCGTGGTCGTACGCATCAAAGAATACGTAGCTCCGGTGTCCCACACGAGCCAGCCACTGGATGAATTGCCATCCATTGCAATACTCCCTATCGCGCCCGGCGCACATTGGAACATCAGCCGAGCAACCGAGGTCTGCCTCGAGCACGCGCCGGGGGAAGACTTGGGAGCTAGCGTGGGCGGCTGAGCCGCGCTGTTCTGCGGACATCCACCACCGCCAAGCTGCGGCTGACACCCCGTTGGCTTAGGCGCTCCACACGCGAAACCGAATACCACCGTAGAAAAGGCCAGAAGAAGCGTCAATCTATGCATGCGGAATCGTACAGGCCTCGTAACGAGAGTAGGAACTACGCAGATGGTGGCCGAAGGGCAACAGGCTGAAAGAAGCGTGAAGCTAGTCCTAACGACAAAGTCACGCCGATTCATGCATTCCCCTTCCTGCTACGTGTCCCAACACCGGAGCTCACCGTCCACGGTAGGGCGCGCAGTGCGTCAAGTGCGCTCCAAGACGTCAAGCAAAGTGCTCCAGGCATCACTACTGGATCGCTCCCTGCTCCACAACTGGCGGCCACTTCGCGTGCTCGGTCAGTGCCGCGAGGAAGTGCGCGACGGGGAGCACGCGTGTTCCCGGTCCAGCATCCTCGGGTCCCTCGACATCATCGTTGCAAGGGCCGCGCGGGACCAAGCCGGGCAGCCCAGCCGAAACCATTCCGACGAAGCGATGCGACGACTTCAGAAACACGGGGCCACCAGAGTTGCCCGGGTACGAATCGAGGTTCGTCCAGATCGATCCCTTCTGGACGCGCCGGACAACCCCACCAGCGACCTTCAGCGGAAGACCGAGCGGATGCCCGAGCGCGTAGACGTTCGATGACACGGGCTCTGAATCGACGACGAGCGCACCGAGGTGTGATGACTGGATCGCGGGAGCCACGCGGACCAGGATCCAGTCGCTCAGGGTGTTTGACTTCGCGACAACGGCGGTGAGCTGGTGCCACTCGCCGGCCGCCACTTGGTTCGTGGGCAACTCACCACGCGCGAGGCGATAGCCGAAGATCGCGTAGTAGGTGTCCCGCGGAATCTTGCCTTGCGCGGTCAGTGTCAAGCAGTGCCTCGCAGTGAGCACCATGTCGTTGGCAACTGCAATGGCCGAGCAATGACCGACGGTCTCCTGCCAGGCATACGGCACGTTCGGACACGCGTTGAACTTGTCCCTGCAGGTGCGGGTCTCGAGGCGAAGCGTGCGAGCCGGAGTGATCTCGACTTCGTCGCTCGTCACGATGAGTGCGACGTGTCGGCCCCGTTGGCCGACGACGGCGTCGGGGTCGTCCTCGAATTCGTGAACGTCGCGTGGTCCATAGTGAGAGAACCAGCCGGATCCTGCTGCTGATCCTCCGCCCCCACCACCTGAGCCACTACCTGCCATGGCGGATCCGTTCGAAGGCTCCAGCGTCGCAGGGTCCACGGACTTCGTCTGCTCCGGCTCCCCCTTGCACGTGCAACCCGCGATCAGCAGCAGCGCCGCTGATGCTGCGCGCATGTCAGAACAACCACAACGGAACGTCGACTGCCAAGCCGAGGCTGAAGCGGCGCACGTTCACGGGACTGTCGTTGAGTTCGCGGTAGTTGGGGACCCAGGTGATACCGGAGAACAGCACCAGGGGCCCGAGGGCTTTCGATCCGACGCGGACGTGAATTCCAGGCGCGAAAACCTGCTCGAGGCGCGTGGACGCGCCCTTCGTTGTGTTCGTCATGTCCTTGGCCTCGTCTTGCGTCGCCAGGATCGTACCGAGGTCGAGCAACGACACGAACAGACCCGCAGTCAGATACGGGGTGTTGAGAGGTCCCGCCGCGTCAAACCCGACGAGTCCAGTAGGTCCAAGACTCGTGCCTGTGGGAACGCCATCGTCACCGGCGACGGCTTCCGAGCTCCATTGCGCACCCACGAGCGCGCCGATCGAGAACGTAAAGGTAGCTTGCTTGCGTCGGTACGATCCGAGCGGGGCGGCAACTGCCTCGATGGCTGCCTCGACTTCCTCGGACGTCTTCGCGGCCGAAAGTTCTGCTCCAAGCGTCAGAACGCGAACGACGTCCCCCGGCAATGCAGCCTTCTTCAGGTGAGGCAGGAGCTGCGAGATGACCGCTGATACATCCCCATCTGCAGCGAACTGGAGAAGATCGGCTGCATCTCCGATGAACCGGAACTTCTGTGCGGTCACCTCGTCACCAACAGCGGTGATCGTCTCATCCGCAACGTCGAGCAGTGCGTGCATCAGGAGGCCGGTCTGCTCACGACGCTTCTTCGCATCCGATGCCTTGAACTGCTTGAGCGTCGTGACAGCGATGCGTTGCAACTCGACGAGCCGGGACGCAGTTGCCACGTCCAGGTTGAGGCCCAGCGCCGCAGCACGTTTCGAAAGAGCCGAGGCGAGACTCGGCACGCTGAACCCGTCTTGCGTCACGTCTTCGACGATCCTCATGAGCGTGACAACAAGCCCAACAGTCTTGACCGCGTCGACGCAGATCTTTTCTGCCTTATCGCACTGCCACGCCACTCGGCCCCAAGCGATCGCGAGACCGCGCAGACTGTAGTGCTTTGGTACTTCGAGGATCGCCTCGAGAAACAGTCGGCTCACGTATGCCTCGACGGGCCCAGCCGCGTCGAGCGCAGTGATTGCTCTGCGTGGAAGCTCGGTGATGTCTTGAATGATGGCCGCACGCAACGCGGGACCGATGGTCATCCCAAGGTTCGATTCGCCACCGATGAGCTCACACGTATGTGTGATCCAGGGCTTGAGCTTGTCGGTACAGACCTGATCCCGGATCGAATTCGTCACTAGCTGCTGCAGCTCCGCCTTGGCGCGTTTTACGAGCACGGTCGCGAGGCCGCGAAGCATGACATCCGTCAGGCTGTCCCCGACCACACCCGCAGCGACTGTGCCGGGGACGCCCTGGGCTGCTCCGTACGTCGAGATAAGGTCGGTCAGCACCCCTTCGCGGTTGTCGAGATCGAGAGCAAACAAAGGGACGTGTCGGGACCCAGTTCCCTCGGATACGCAGTATTGAAAGACTGCGTGAGCGTCGACATTTGCGTCAGCTTTTTCGAGCTGCTCTGCGTGTCCAGTGACCCCGGGACACGTTGACTGCAGTCTCAGCCAGAAGTCGTTGGTGACCTCTACATCGGCAGACGCTGTCGACACCATCGACGAAACCACCAACGCCAGCAGAATCAGGCGATCAAGCACAACCATATGTCCTCCCCGCGCGCCCAGCCCCCCGGCCAGCGCCACGCCGAACCACACTAGTCGAAGCGTCGCCAAATCGCTCCACCAGAGTCCGTAATTCGTCTTATCGCTGTCTAAACGCGGACTCCCACTTTCCGTCGAAGGCTGTATTGAGTGCCTGTCGGCAGCTTCGCAGCTAACGGCGGCTAAGGGGCCGTTCTTGGTGGCAACGGCGGCCACTTCGCGTGGTCCGTCAGTGCCTTGATGAAATGGGCGACGGGAATCACGCGCGTACCGGGTGCCCCGTCCTCAGGCCCCTCCACGTCATCGAAGCATTCGCCGCGTTGCACCAACCCGCCCGCGCCCGCCGCAACCATTCCAACGAAGCGGTGCGACCCCTTCAAGAACACCGGAGCGCCTGAAGCCCCGGGGTACGTGTCAAGGCTCGTCAGGATCGACGCCTTGTTGACGAGACGAACTCGCCCAGCCGTCACCTTCAGCGGTAGGCCGAGCGGATGCCCGAGCGAATAAACCTCCGCAGTCACGGCCTCAGGACCCATGACGAGCGCCCCCAGGTTCGTGTCCTGGATCCGTGGAGCAACGCGTACCAAGATCCAGTCGCTTCCGCTCTGGGGAGTAGCGACATCGACCACGTCGGTGATTCTGTGCCACTGCCCCGGCGCCACTTGCTTGGCTAGCGACTCTCCGCGTGCGTAGCGGTAGCCGAAGACCACGAAGTACTTGTCCGGCGCAATCTTGGTGGGGCTCGGTAGCGCCAAGCAATGCTTCGCAGTCAGGACGAGGTCGGGAGCGACAGCGATCGCGGAGCAATGCCCAACGACGTCCTGCCACGAGTAGCGCACGTTTGGACAGGTCTTGAATTTTTCCGATAACTGGCGAGTTCTCAGAGTGAGCGTGCGTGCAGCTGAGATGTCGATGTCGTCATTCGTCACGACCAGTCCGGTATGTCTGCTCTGCTGGATAATAATCTGATCTCGTTCATCGACGATCTCATGATCGTCACGTTGACCGTAGTGGGAGTGGCGCGCAATGGGGGGTGCGCAGGACGCCACGGTCATCAGCATCGAGATCAACACCATCCCACGACCTTGCTCGACCATGTGTTCTCCCCGCGTTGTCAGGCACTCTCCGCCGCCCCCACGCAGTGTCACGGTAGCGAGACGTTGCCGGAGGTGCGTCATGAACCTGTGAGGCAAATCGCTCCAGTGCGAGGCGTGGAGACACTCCACGTCTACGAAGCAACGCGGGCGACACGTCGTCACGGATGGTGGGCTCGGGAGACCGACCAGTGCCCCGGCGCGACTGCCTTCACTGAGGGCTCGGCATAGGGTTGGCTGATCGCGGTAACCCGCGGACGCTTCCGCGGAAACAACGTGTCGGCGTGTCGGGCAAGAAAAGCGCGTCTCCACTCCCTTGAAGCCGCGTCCAGCGCGACCGCGCACTGACCGCGCTTCGACTTCCGGGCGCATCGGAGATCGCCTTGTCATGCTCGCGCGATGCGCAACTACCAGAGCATCGCGGTCGCCCTCGGCGCGGTGGCATTCATCCACTGCGGATCTCGCACCGAGGCGGCAGCGGTCGACGGCGACGCAGCTTCCACGGACGCAACCGCCGCCGACGCGGTCGTCTCCGAGGAGGAGCGACCGATCGCCGGACTCGCCGCGGTGTGGGCGGTCCACGACGGCGAGAAGGTCGAGCGCGATGATCTCCAGCATCCCGCGCGTTCCGGCAACACGGCGTGGCGCGAGGGCGCCGCGCGGATCTTCGGCGGTCGCAACGAGATCGTCGCCTTCCAGGTCGTGATCGAGTCCGACGAGGCCGGCATCGAACAGATGGACGTCGACCTCGCGTCCCTCACCAGGCGCGGTGGCGGCGGTGCAATCGTCTACGCACCACCCGGAGATGATCCGAGTGCGTCGGTCGGGCGCCCGATCCAGATCTTCACCGAGAACTACATGAACGTGACGGCGCCGACCCAGGCGCGCTGGCTGTGGCAGCCGGGCAGCGCCGCGGCACCCGCGGATCCGGTCGGCTGGAAGCCGGTGCAGCTGGTGCCCGAGAATGCGCGGCAGGGACGCGGCGGACTGCCGATCGATATTGCGGGCCGCCGTAATCAGGCCATCTGGATCGAGGTCTACATCCCGCGTGGCCTCGCGCCCGGCATGTACGACGGCGCGGTCGAGCTCCGCGCGAGTGGCGGACTTCGCCGGGTGCCCGTCGAGCTCGAGGTGTTCGACTTCGAGCTTCCGGACGAGGGCTCGATGACGGCGATGATCTATTTCGAGCCCGGGCAGGTCTCGCTCTATCAGGGCCGTAGTCTGACGGATCGCTATCACCGGTTTGCGCATCGCCACCGGATCGAGCTGGTGAATGCGTACAGCCCGAGCTCGCTCAGCGCCGCGCGCGGACGATTCGATGGGAGCCACTTCACGGCGGAGGCGGGTTACGACGGCCCTGGCGCGGGCGTCGGCAACACGATCGCACCCGCGAGCTTCTACGGACCGGGCAGCGCCTACGACAATCGCGCCAGTGCGTGGACGACCTCGGATGCGTGGATGGCCGCGCTCGCGACCAACGCTCCGAATGCGCGGACGTTCCTCTACATGCCCGACGAGCCGGGTGCGTCGCAGTACCCGCGGATCAACACGATCGGCCAGAACATCGACAGCAACCCGGGCCCTGGCCGCGCGCTGCCGGTGTTCGTGACCAGCTCGTACGAGTCGGGCCTCGATGGCGCGATCGACATCTGGTGCAGCTCGGCCGCGGGCTTTGACCCGTCACGCGCCGCGACCGAACGCGCGAAGGGCAAGAAGTACTGGTTCTACAACGGCACGCGCCCGGAGACCGGCGCACTCACGATCGACGCACCCGCGACCGATCCGCGGGTCAACGCGTGGGCCGCGTTCAAGCACGGCGTCGAGACCTACTTCTACTGGCACGCGGATCACTGGGAGCACAACTTTCAGAAGCAGGGCGAGCGGAAGCAGAACGTGTGGGCCAACACGATCACGTTCGACAATCGTGGCCAGCCGAACAAGCCGGTCAACAGTCAGGGCTTCATCCACGGCGACGGCGTCGTGCTGTATCCCGGGGAGGAAGTGCTCCACCCCGATCAGGATCGTGGGATCGCCGGCCCGATCGGCTCGATCCAGCTCGCGAACTTGCGGCGCGGTGTCCAGGACCACCTCTATCTCTCGCTCGCTCGCCAGCGCGGTCTCGACGCCGAGGTCTCAGCGGCACTCGCAGCCGTGGTCCCGGCGGTGTTCTCGGAGGCGGGCTCGACGGTGCAGTTCGCACAGACGGGCGATGTCTACGAGGCGGCGCGCTACCAGCTCGCACGCGCACTTGGTGGTGTTCGCTAGCGAGGCATTGCGATGTCGTAGGGCACGTCGCACTGCGTGCCCGCGCAGTCGTCGCGCCAGCTCCAGCTCACCACGCGATTGCCGTCGTCGACGATCGCGCTCGACACGTGCTGGCTGATCGCGGTGACCCGGTCGAGCGGCAGCTTCACCGGCTCGCGCTGCCAGGACCTGACGCCCTTCGCAAACGCTGGATGACGGAAGTCACCCCAGCAGTAGGCGTCGCGGTCGCGCGTGATCGCGCAGGTCGCATCCTGGGCGGCGCGCAGCCATTGAGCCGGGGGGAGCTTCACGGTCACGGGCGCATCCGGCGCATCCGGCGCGCGCTTGCCACCGACCCGGTCATCTTCGCCCCAGCACGCGACTGCACCGGAACGCCTCTGCACACACCCGTGGCTGTCGCCGAGCACGATCGCGGTTGCATCACCAAACCGATGGGACG
Organism: Myxococcales bacterium; assembly: GCA_028287135.1. Classification (GTDB taxonomy): domain Bacteria; phylum Myxococcota_A; class Polyangia; order Haliangiales; family Haliangiaceae; genus JABFXX01. The sequence goes on along the minus strand of JAQBQE010000008.1, from coordinate 125,905 downwards.
CGCGCGCCGTCGGGCACCAGCCTTCGTGCTCCGTGGTGCCGGCCGACCAGTTGTTGCCGAGGACCGGCGACGGCTGGCCCCAGCACTCGACATCGCCGGCTTTGGTCACCGCGCATCTCGCATTGCCGCCACTCGCGACATCGGTCGCCTCGAGCTTGAACGGAGTCGCTTGCAGGCCGACGTGGCAGTCACAGTGGACGGTACCGTCGCTGAGCCGCAGGCAGCGCTCCGCGAGCTCGACCACCGGACCCGGCGCGCTCACCCAGTCGTTGGAGGTGCCGAACGCAAGGCCGTGCTTGTAGACCTTGCCCGTGCGACGAAGAACCCGAACTGCGCCCGGGACGGACTCGATCGCGATCGCGTCGGAGAGATCGGGAACGAACGTGGCGCTCGCCGGTCGCGAGACGCGGCCGTGCTTCCAGCACGCGACACGGCCATCGGTGTAGAGGACGCAGCCGCCCGTGTCGGTGTCGACGATGTCGCGGTAGCCACCAGGTGACGCTGGTGGTGCCGTCTTCGTGACGGTCACCGGTGCTTCCGCGACCGCCGTCGAGCTCGGACCGCCGATGGGTGGGCTGCCGCAGCTCGCGACAAGCAGAAGCACAGCAACGGAGAACCGCCGTCGGAGCTGCATGCACGAGTTGTACGCGACCTGTGACGCGCTTGCGAGACGTGGTTCGCCAAGCGAAGCTGACGCCGCCGCTGACATGACCCTCCGAGACCTCAACGTACTGCCGTCGGATCTGCCCGCGCCCGAGGACGACGGTACTGCGCGCCACCTCGAGGGCACGCAGATGCCGGATCTGAGCCTTCCGTCGACCACGGGACGATCCGTTGACCTGCGTGGGCTCACGACGGTGTTGTTCGCGTATCCGCGTACCGGTCAACCTGGCAAACAGCCCTTGGTCCCGGAGTGGGATCAGATCGCCGGTGCTCGTGGCTGCACGCCGCAGGTATGCGGGTTTCGCGACGAGCTGGATCGCATTCGCTCGCGTGGGTTCCTCGTTCATGGCGTGAGCACGCAGTCGCCGTCGTACCAGGCGGAGGCTGCGGCTCGCCTGCACCTGACGTTTCCGCTCCTCAGCGACGAGTCACTGATGCTCACCCATGCGTTGAAGCTCCCGGTGTTCACCGTCGCCGACCAGATCCTGATGAAGCGGCTGGCGCTCGTGATCGTGAGAGGCGTGATCCGTAAGGTGTTCTATCCGGTGTTTCCGCCAGACCAGAATGCCAGCGTGGTGATCGAATGGCTCGAAGCGAACGCCGTCACGGCCTAGAACCGACGATCGAGCGCGACGTGAAACCGATCGCGCGGTGCACCCGGCATGCGGTCATCGCGGAGCGCCGTCAGCCGGTAGCGAACGACGAGATCGAGACCCATCAGGTGGACACCGAGCTCGGGCGTCAGCGCGTGCAGGCGTGAGCTGTCCTCGACGAGCACCGCCTCGTACGCGAGGCCCCAGCGTAGGCGGTCGATCTTGTGGTGGACGTAGAACCGCCCCTGATAGACGCGCGTGAGCTCCGCGGTGCGCGGATCGAGCTCGAGGTGCTCCTCCAGCGCAGGGCCGAATTCGAAGTTGCCGAGCGTGATCTCCGCACCAAGCTGCACGATCGGGCCATGGCGTTCGCCTGCGTGCTCGTAACCGGCGAGCAGCCAGATCTGGAGCTCCTCGATCCCGGGCGACAGCCGCTGGTACCCTGCAGACACCGTCCACGACGACGCGCCACCGCCGTCGACGTCCCAGTTCGTGTACTTCACGCGCAACAGGTCGAGCTGGTAGTGGTGACGAAGGCCGTTCGGGAAGCCGCGGAACGCGACCGCGCCGGAGATGCTGGTGCGCCGATCGACCTGCATGTCATCGGACCAGCGCAGGCGATTCGCGATGCCGATCGGCAACGTCCAAAACGCATCCTTGTCGACCATGTTCGCGGTCGGAGCAACCTCGGCCTCGGCATCGAACACGCGGTACGGCGTACGCTGGAGCTGCGCGAGGTCCGAGGGCTCGAGCTCGGTGCGTTGCGCGACCAGCGTATCGAGCGAGAGGTGCAAGCCCGGCTCGCCCGGCTTGGCGGTCGCTGCGAACGCGGTGGTCTGCCACGCGAGATCGGTGATCCAGTCGCCCGTGCTGTTGACGCGCAGCACATCGCTCCACAGCTTGGTGCGCGCGATGTTGGCGTAGCTGCCGCGCATCGCGAGATCGATGCCGAGCCGGGCGCCGGTGGCGACCTGCGGCTGCGCGGCGTCGGTCGACGGATTGGCGGTCTGCGCGCCGATCAGAAAGCCAGCGAGCCAGTGCTCGGAGCAGTAGCCGATGCAGGTGTCAAAGCCGTCGTCGCGCGAGCGGGTCCGATCGTAGAAATCATCGAGTGCGGGGCGCGATTCCGCGAGGGCGGGCCCGGGCACCAGCAGCAACAACGCGAGCGGGGCGAGGCGCATCGTGTCCTGATCCGGACGGGCCCGGTCGGCGGGCAGTCGCATCCGGACGGTTCACTGGATCGGCTGTCGGAAGCGCAGCGTATTGCCGTCCGGATCGGTCACGTAGAATTCGCGCGTGCCCCACGTCTGATTGATGGGTCCCTGGTGGATGGGCGAGCCGGCCCGGTCCGAGGTGTCGAGGCCGCGCGCGAGGTAGTTCTGAAACAGCGCATCGACGTCGTCGACCCAGACGTTGACCGCGCATCCGAACATCCCGTCACCACTCATGGTCGACAGCTGGAGCTCGGCATCGCCGTGGATCACCTCGATGACGGGACCTGTGTCGCTCGGGTCGGCGAGCTCGAAGTCCAGCGTCCGGGTGTAGAACGCAATCGATCGAGCGAGATCGCTGCACTTGATCACCGGGACGATCTTCACGGGACGACTGTACCGCGCTGAGTGCTCAGTGCTGCGATTGACACGCGAAGCCACCGGCCTTTGCGTGCACGCACACACCGAGCCGCGCGCCGTCGAGGCGGCACACGTCGGCGACTCGCTCGCAGGTCAGCACCGGATCGGACGCGGTCCCCGACGGTTTGCTGTTCGTGCTCGGACCACAGCTGCCGAGAACCATCAGGATCGAGAACGACCAGCGCACGTCTTCAGCGTAGCAGGTCATGGGGCGGCCGGCGCAGCGATCAGGAGCACCCCGAGGAGCTCTCGACCGCGGACCACGTACCCCAGGGCCTCGAGCACGGCGAGCAGGTTGGGAACCTTCGCGGTCGGCACCGAGCCATGAGGCCACACGCGACCGCGGGCCATCACGCGAAGGCTGACCGGCGAGCTATTGAACAGCTCGATCGCTTCGACCTTGTCTGCTGCGAGCTCGTCGACGTTCCAGCGGACGCTGGTCGCGCTCAGCTCCAGCGGCCCGAACGTCACCGCGCCGGTGCTGACGAGCGTGCTCTGCGCGGACGCCAGAAAACGTTCGCGAATGCGCTGCACAACCTGAGCGATCGCGAGCGCGACATCCCGGAATCGCCAGTTGAACGCCACCGTGTCGTCGTCCCCGATCAGCTCGATCCCGAGCTTCAACCCGTGGCGGCCCCGGTATCCCTCGATGACCTCATGGAGGTGCACCGTCGACGCCAGCTCGTTCGACAACCTGCGCGTCAGCTCGATTGTCAGGCGGTAGTCGCGAATCTCGTCCCAGGTCAGCGCGTGCCGACCGAACAGCGTGGTGCGCTCCACGCTGTGGTCGCTGATGCGCACCCGCCCGAAGCCGATGTCGGATCGCCGTAGCTCGAGCACACCGCAGCGTAGCTGGTCAGGGCGGCGGGAACATCTTCGCCTTCGATGCAACCCACGAGGGCGAGCAGCGTCGATTGGAGAACCGGCAGGCGAGGGTAGGATCTCATGACGGTACGCGGCGAGGATAGCGATCCGCGGGAGCCAGGTGACGACAAACCGTCACCACGAGCCGCCATCACGCTTCGGCCGTGACGCGAATCACCGCCGTGTGCAGAATCCTCACGGTCCGTCGGATCGAGCTTCTCGCGTCGTAGCGCTGCATTGGCGCACGCGCGCCCTGGGCAGCTGGCGAAGCGTGGCGCACGTGCGCGTCGTGATCGACCCGCCTTCTGCATGGGTAGGTGGTGGCGTGGTGGCTGCACACCTGCTTTTCCAGGACACCGCTGAGAGAAAGAAGAAATCCAATGACGAAACTACTCGCCCGCGTCCTTTCCTCCCTCGCGCTCGTGGGTGCTTCGTTCTTCCCGGCGTTCGCTCAGACGTCCGCTGGTCAGAACGATCGCCAGGCCGTGAAGAACATCGTGCTCGTTCACGGCGCCTTCGTGGATGGCTCTGGCTGGGAGCCCGTGTACTCGATTCTCGAGAAGAACGGATACAACGTCAGCGTCGTGCAGAACCCGACGACGTCTCTGAAAGAAGATGTCGCCATGACCAAGCGAGTGCTCGCGGAACAGGACGGTCCAGCGCTTCTGGTGGGTCACTCGTACGGCGGGGCGGTGATCTCCGAGGCCGGCAACGATCCGAAGGTCGTGGGGCTCGTCTACATTGCTGCGTTTGTTGCCGACGCCGGTGAGTCCGTACAGACCCTGCTCAAAGATCCGGTGCCCGGCGCCCCGGTTCCGCCCATCTTGCCCCCGCAGGACGGTTTCATGACCCTGGACAAGGCGAAGTTCAGGACGGCCTTTGCCGCAGATCTAGATCCGAAGCGGGCCCAGTTCATGGCGGACTCACAGGTGCCATGGGGCGTTGAAGCGTTCGGTGGAACCGTGAGTGACGCGTCGTGGAAGACGAAGCCGAGCTGGTACGTCGTCGCCACGGAGGACAGAATGGTTCCGCCGGCTGCGCAGCAGAAGATGGCCAAGCGCGCTGGGGCCAAGGTCACCGAGATCACGGCAAGCCACGCGGTCTACGAGTCCAGGCCCGCCGAGGTCGCCGCCGCGATCGATCGTGCCGCACGAAGCGCGCGGCCGAACACGGATGTTCGCCCGGGCGCGACCTGAGGTGAAAGCTCACAGCCAGTCGGGATCGAGCTTCGCGTATGAATCCTCGCCGTCGCGGCACAGGGTCGCCAGGTGGTCGATGCGCGGCAGCTCGGTGAACAGCCAGTACTGCGCGGCGGCGAGCTTGGCCTGGTAGTACCCGGCATCGCGCGATGCGTTCCCGCGTGGCAGAGGCCCCGCGAGTGCTGCCTTCGCGACGGCGGCGAGCTCGAGCCACTGCCACGCGATGACCACTGTCGACAGCAGATCGAGATAGTCAGTCGCGTGGAGCAGCATGCCCTCGACATCACCGCCGAGCCCGCGGCGTGCGAGCTCCGCTGTCAACGCGCTGACGACAGCGACCGCACGGCGCAGGTCGGCGACCCAGCGTGGATCCACGCCCGCTGCCTCGGCGCGTGCACACGTGATCTCGATCTCCTTCGCGAGCGCGAGGAGTCCGGCGCCGCCGCCGGCCATCGCGCGGCGACCGAGGAGGTCGGCGGCCTGGATGCCGGTCGTGCCCTCGTGGATCGAGTTGAGCTTCTGATCGCGCAGCCACGCCTCCGGCAGGTACTCGCTCGAGTAGCCGTAGCCGCCGTGGATCTGGACCGCGAGTGCGTTGGCCTCGAAGCCCTTCTCGGCGGGGAACGACTTGCAGATCGGTGTCAGAAGCTCGAGCAAGCGGCCTGCGTGCTCGCGTTCACCGGGATCGGTGGCGTGGTTCGCGAGGTCCGCGTACCAGGATGCGCGAACCAGCAACACGAGGGCGCCCTCGACGATCGCCTTCTGCCGCAGCAGCATCCGTCGAACATCCGCGTGCTGCGTGATCGCGACCGGCGGTGTGGCCGGATCCTTGGCGGTGAGCGGGCGGCCTTGCGTTCGCACGCGCGCGTAGGCAACGGCCTCGTGATACGCGACCGACGCCGTCGCGACGCCGTTGAGGCCGACCATGATCCGGGCCTCGTTCATCATCTGGAACATGTAGCGGATGCCCTGGTGCGGCTCCCCGACGAGCCAGCCCCGGCAATCACCACGCTCGCCATACGCGAGGGCAAGGCTTGGCAGTCCGCGCCAGCCGATCTTGTGGATCAGGCCGGTGACCGCGACGTCGTTGTCGACGAGCTGATCGCCGTCGAGCCGGCGCTTCGGCACGCAGAACAGCGAGACGCCCTTCATCCCGGCAGGCGCGCCCGCGATCCGCGCGAGCGTCATGTGGACGACATTGTCGGCGAGATCGTGATCGCCGCCGGAGATGAAGATCTTCGAACCGCGCAGCAGGTAATGGCCGTCCGAGGTCGGCGTCGCGGTGGTCGTGATGTCTGCGAGGCTCGAGCCGGCCTGGGGCTCGGTCAATGCCATCGTGCCGGTCCAGGTGCCGGCGTACATCCGCGTCATGTAGGTCGACTTCAGATGGTCATCGGCGAACGCTTCGAGCAGGTGCGCTGCGCCTTGCGTGAGCCCCACGTAGCCATAGGCGGAGGCGTTGCCCGCCATCATGTACGCGCACGCGAGCGCCATCACGCTGAGCGGCACCTGCGAGCCCCCGACGGCGTGCGGGCGCGGCGCGGCGATCACGCCGAGCTCGGTCAGGCCCGCATAGAGCTGACGAAGTCGCGGGTGGACCTGGACGCGGCCGTCGACGAGCTGGGGCGGTTCGAGGTCGAGCAGCCGGTACGCGGGGTACAGCGCATCGCGCGCGAGATCACGGGCGGCTCCGATGAACATCGCCACGGTCTCGCGATCGTGCTCCGCGAAGTACGGAAGCCGGAACAGGCGCGTCACATCGAGGACCTCGTCGAGAATCAGCTCGACATCGCGATCGTCGACCAGCGGATTCGTCGTGGGCTGCACAGCCTATGAGGTACCACGCGGTTTCGCGGGTGCCCGACGGTGACCCGGGCCCTCATCAGATGTTGCTTGCGTCCGCGGGCGGCCGTTGATACCTGGCGGGATGCGCAGAGCGATCCTGGTGTGTCTGGTGGCGGCATGCGGCGGTGGCGGTGAAGGCGGCGGAGGCGACGACGGCCCGGGCGTCGACGGTGGCGGCAGCGGCTCGGGTACCCCGGATGCGGGTACCAGCGCGTGCACGAACTACACGCCGCCGAACCTGCCCGACTCGCAGGTCATCTGGCACGACACGGTGGCGGCCGCCGAGCAGGAGGCGCTGACGATGTTCTCGGTCAGCGGCAACTCGACGTTCAACAGCGCCGGCAAGATCACGCGGTTCACCTATGACCCAACAGGCACTGCCAACGACTTCACCGTCGACTTCTCGTGGACGAGCAGCGGCAAGCTCTCGCGTCGCACGTATGACGCGAGCGGCACGACCGCCGACACGACCGATGACTTCTCGTACACCAGCGCGGGCAGGCTCAGCCGGTGGACGCACGACGCGAGCGGAACGACCGCCGACACGACCGATGACTTCTCGTACACCAGCGCGGGCAAGCTCAGCCGGTGGACGCACGACGCGAGCGGCACGACGGATGACGTCACCGACGACTTCTCGTACACGAGCCGCGGCTTCCTCAGCCGGTGGACGCACGACGCGAGCGGCACGACCAACGACATCACCGAGAACTTCAGCTACGACAGCTACGATCGGCTGACGCGATGGACGCTCGATGTCACGGGCACCGATCTCGAGTCGAGCTTCACGTACGGCACGTGCGAGCGCTGAGCTTGGCGTAAGCTCGCGCCATGACGAACTACCGCCGCGTGGCGGGCGATGGCGAGATCACGAGTCATGATGGTGCGCTCTCGCCCGAGCAGGTCGAGCTGCTGAAGCGGCGCTGTGACGCGTTTCCGGCGTTCGTCGCGGACTCGCCGCTGGCCGCCGAGGACTTCATTCGTTCGATCCTGAGGGTCGATCCGGCATCGTATCTCGCCAACTTCGATCTCTTCATCGATTCGATCGACGAGATGGTCGGCCAGGTGGTGCTCGACGAGGACGGCCGCAACTTCCTCGTGACGCGGCTGCTCTACTTCATCGCCGAGTATCTGATCCGGCGGTTTCGAGCGAGCTGGCACGTGGATGCGGTGCCGTTCTCGCGGACGTTCGGGCAGTACGTGATCGACATCCCGCTCGACGCGGAAGGCCTCGGGTCGATGCGCGTCTCGCCGTTCGAGATCGCGACCGACTACGTCACGAGCGGCCCGCCGCGCTCGCTGCGCACCGGACTGTCGGCGCTCGTGGCGACGATCGCGCAGCGCAGCTAGTCCTGGCAGCCGCCAGTCGGGAACACGTCCATCACGCCGCCCTGGGGCAGCTTCGTGTGCCTGCCGTCGCGATCAGCACCGAGGTCGAGCGCCGGCGATCGACTACGGACGGTAGTCATCGGCCGCGAAGTAGAGCTCGACGAAATCGGCGAGTCGCGGGTCGGCGGCGCGCAGCTCGGCGCGCGTGTTGATCGCGTTGTGGATCCCGTTGGGACGGAATCGCCTCGAGATTGGCATCGTAGAAGCTCTGCACCGCCTCGGCCCAGTACTCCTTCACGTTGGTGCCGGCGTAGGTGTTGTTGAAGGCGCCGGACTGGACAGCGGCGGCGTACAGCGCATCGAGCTCCGCGCTCCGCGCACTGCCGTCGGTGAGCTGCGCAGCGCCGAGCTCGAAGTACGTGTGAGCGAGCTCGTGGACGAGGATGTTCTCGCCGACGTAGCGATCGCTCGACAGCTCGAGCACGTTCTCCTCGCCAACGCTCGTCAGTGGTCGCTCGATCGTTGCGCCGAGGCCGCGCGCGCGTGTGTCCCAGTCGGTCTCCGGGAATGCCGTGTTGAGATCGCTGTGCTCGGGCATGTCGGTGGTGACCTCGGTCTCCGCCACGATGCCGATGCGGATCTTGTTGAACGCGAACGCCGGCACGATTTCCGGATGCTTGCCGAGCATGTGGACGAGGACGTCGCACGCGATCGGGAAGGCGGCGTCGCGTACCTTGCTCGAGCTGATCAGCGGCAGACCGCCGACGTCGAGGTACTTGGCGTAGAACGGATCGAGGCCGAGCTCCGCGGGTGGTGCGGTCAGCGGCGCGGCACAGTCGCCGAGCGACACAGGACCGGCGTCCGGCGATCGCGGCGCGTCGGTGGGCGTCGCGCGCGGAGCTCCACTGCACGCACCGGCGAGCAGCGTCACGATAGCGATCCGCAACGCGTCAGTATCGCGCAGCCGACGAGGCCGTGCATTCGGATGAGCCCCCGAGGTCGATCTCTCCGGCCGTTTGCGAGGCCTCACCGAGGATCCGGCCCGCTCGGTGCGGGCGAGCTGAGTTGCGCTCGGCCTCTCCTCCAGGGACGCGTGCGGTTGCGCTCGCTGTGGCGCGCTGCGCTACGAGCGGGCCCTATCAGGGCCGGAGCAGGGTGATCGCTGATGGCCTGGCGATTGCTCCTGCTACGTACATCAACCTCAGCAAGGAGCTCGATATGAGCAACGAAAGCAAGCGCGCAGAAGGTGCGGCGGAAGAGCTCGGCGGCAAGCTCAAGAAGGGCCTCGGCAAGATCATCGGCAACGAGCAGATGGAGGCCGAGGGTGTCGTGAAGGAGAAGCAGGGCGAAGCCAAGCAGGAGGCCGCGAAGGCGGCCGAGCGCACCAAGGGCAAGGTCCAGGAGATCGTGGGAGCGGTGAAGAACCGCGTCGGTGCTGTCATCGATAACGATGAGATGCAGGCCGAGGGCAAGGCGAAGGAGCTCGAGGGCGAGGCGCGGCAGAAGGCGAACAAGTAGCTACTGCGACCATCGACAACGCAGGACCCGAGTGCGCTCACCTTCGTGGGCGTGCTCGGGTCTTGTGGTTTATTGGGCGGTCGCGAGCGCGACGACGGCTGCCGGGTCAGCGTGGGTTTCCGGCATCGCACGGTGACGCGAACGGCCCTGGGCCTCGCGTGCCGACGTCGAGCATACGCGCGCCGGTGCTGCCCTCGGTTGGATCCTCGACGGCGACGGTCGTCACCGTCCCGGCGTCGTGGTTTCCGGCAGCGTCGACGAGCGCCACGTCATCGCCCGTTCGACGGCGTCTGTCGCGACCACGCCGTGGAGCACCGAGAAGCCCTGCTGAGCAACCACCTTCGTGAGCTCGAGGATTCGCATGTGCGTGGTCGAGTATGCCTCGCGGCTGCTAGGGTCGCAGTCTCGTGACCCTGCTTCCTGAGCGGACCTTGCTTGTCGCCCGTGCACGGGAGGCGCGTGATCGATATCGCGATGCGCACCCGTATCCGCACGCGGTGTTCGACGGAGTTCTCGGCGAGCCGATTGCGGGCGACCTTGCGTCGCGCTTTCCGCGACCCGAGCACCCGGGCTGGATCCGCCGCGAGCACAAGGAGCAGTCCGGCCGGCTCGGGCAGCTGCAGCGCACGAACTTCGCCGGTGTGGATGAGCGGCTCCGGCACCTGCTCGCCGAGCTCAACGGCATGGTGTTTCTCGATTTCCTCGAGGCGCTCACCGGGATCGAGGGTCTGATCCCTGATCCGCACTTCCGTGGTGCGGGGCTTTCGCTCACCCTACCGGGCGGTCACCTCGCGCTGCATGCGGACTTCAACCGCGATCACACGCGGCGGCTCACCCGTAAGGTCACGATCATCTACTACCTCGATCAGGATTGGAGCCCGGAGTGGGGCGGGGCGCTCGAGCTGTGGGACGAAGCGTTCACGCGGTGCGAGGCGAGCTATCCGCCCGTGCTCGATCGGCTGATCGTGATGGCGCACGGCGACACGTACTGGCACGGCCATCCTGCACCGCTCGCATGCCCGGCGGATCGCTTTCGCGCGTCGGTGACCGCCTACTACTACGTCGCAGCGGCGTCGCCCGAGGACGCGGAGCCGCACGGTGCGATCTGGCGGCTGCGCTGACGCGCTGACTATCTGTGCATCGCGCCGACACGGTCCATACTGAAGGACATGGCGCGGGCCGATCAGGCGATCGAGGACAACGTTGAGGGTGACTTCTTCGTCGATTCGTCGTGCATCGACTGTGATCTGTGTCGCCAGCTCGCGAGGGGTGTGTTCGCGCGCACCGACCGTCAGGCGCAATCGTTCGTCGCGCGCCAGCCTGCCAATGACGTGGACCGCCATCGTGCCCTGCTCGCGCTCGTGACGTGCCCGACCAGCTCGATCGGAACGCGTCGCAAGCTCGAGACCAAGGCGGCGGCACGCGCGTTCCCGATTCCGATCGACGGGATCTCCGGGGTCCTGTTCTGCGGCTACGCGAGCGCGGACTCGTACGGAGCGTCGAGCTACCTGATCCGGCGACCCGAGGGCAACGTGCTCGTCGATTCGCCGCGTGCAGCGTCGACGTTGATCGATCGGGTGGCAGAGCTCGGCGGTGTCGAGATCATGGTGCTGACGCATCGTGATGACGTCGCCGATCATCGTGCGTGGCACGAGCGGTTTGGCTGTACGCGGGTGATTCATCGGGCGGATGTCGATGCGGGTACCCGCGACTGCGAGCGGATCGTCGACGGTGATGTGGAGCTCGCGCCAGATCTGCGGGTGATCGCGGTGCCCGGTCACACCCGTGGCAGCATCGCGTTACTGCACGACGAGATCCTGTTCACGGGTGACCACGTGTGGGCGAATGACGGCGAAGACGGCCTCGAGGTCGGACGCGATGTCTGCTGGTACTCGTGGCCCGAGCAGCGGCGCTCGGTGGCGAAGCTGTCGAGCGTGCCGTTCCGTCACGTGTTGCCGGGGCATGGCCGCGCGTTTCACGCCGCATCGACGGCAGCGATGCATGCGGAGATCGTGCGACTCGCTGGGGCCATGTGACGTCGCGCTACACGCTGACCATCGTCGAGGGGCTGGTGGGCGTCACGCCGCGCTACAACATCGCGCACGGACAGACCGCCCCGGTGGAGACCCGTGCGGGCCTCGTCGAGTTGCGCTGGGGCGTGCTCTCGCCGTGGCAGGGTCACGGAGGCAAGCGGAGGTCGCCGGTCCACACGGCGACGATGGCGGACATCGAGGCGTTGCCGCACCTGCGCTCAGCGCGCGACAAGAAGCGCTGCCTCGTGCTCGCCGACGGCTTCTTCGCGTGGCGCCGGACCGACAAGAAATCGCAGCCGTACTGGATCCACGTCGGCCAGCGGGTCGCGTTCGCCGGGGTGATGGCCGAGCATCGTGATGATCGCATCGCGAGCTTCGCGCTCGTGATGATGCCGGCGCCCTCCGCGATCGCGGCGATCACGCCCGAGATCCCGGCCGTCGTCGATGCGCGATGGCTGGCAGCACCTGCGCTGGTCCCGGTCGAGCCCGCGTGGCGCATCGATGCCGTTGGCAAGCACGTCGACGATCCGACGAACGATGATCCGGCCTGTGTCGCACCGCTCGGCAATCCCGCGCAGGGCGAGCTGTTCTAGACCGACGCGCGCGTGCGATCCGCCGTGCGGATCCGCAGTCCCGCGACCGAACGCCCGCAGCGTGCAGCCCTTGCGGCGCGAGCTTCGCCGGCACCTCGACGTCGGCCGGTACCACCGCCGTCCCGAGCGCGAAATCGAGCAGCGGATTCGTCAGCCCGAACTTCACCCGCACGTTCGACGCGTGATGATGCCAGTGGAACCGCCACATCCATTCCTCGTAGCGTCCACGCGGCGCCCGACGATGCATGCGTGCATGATAATGCTCAGAGAGTAGCGACCGCGAAGTGACAGAAGGCGCCATTCCGCCGGCATGACGCGCCAGTGGCCCCCCCCGGATCCCGGATCCCGCACCGGGGTTGCGGTGGCGGGACAAACGCTAATCAAGCACTTTGCCGCGCAGATCCGGCAGCTAGGACGAGGAGTGCCGTTGATTGCGGGGCACTGGCGGCGCATGCGATCCACGCCGCGACGACGCGCGCGGTGACGGCGCACGTGTAGGCCGCCGAGGTGGCGGTGCGATGAATCGGTCGGTCAGGTTGTTGCGATCGGAACGTTGGCGAACCGGCGGAGCCAGTAGGTGCCAGGAGGGAACTTGGCAGGTAAGCCGCTCAACCATGCCGCTCGCGCTTCGCGATAGGCGATCTCGAACTCCTTGTTGCGCTGGAGTGCGGCGATCCGATTCCACTTGCTGCGAGTGGCGACCCGCGGGCGAAGGCCGCGGTGCTGCCTCTCGGAGGTCGGGGAGTCACGGGGTGACTGGCGAAGGATGTGGCGGCGCCCCACGACGCGGCGACCGGTCTCGAGACGCTGTTGTGCGAGCTCTTCCTCGACGCTCGCGATCCTCTGGCTCACCTCGCGGACGAGCTCGTCGCGATCTCCGAGGACTGACGGAACGACGAGCCTGAGCTCGACCTCCGCCGGCATGACGCCGTCCTTGCTGAAAAAATAGCGGGGGCGCTTTGCTCGGAGTGGCTCATCCTTCCGCAGGGCTCGCCATGCGTCCACGCCGGGCCAGTGATGAACTTTCTCAACGAGCCCATCCTTCACGGGGTTGGTGGCCACGTACACCAGCTTGTCGATCACGGCGGCGCGATCGACGAGCTCGACCAGACACGGTGGCTCGCTCGACCAGAGATTCTCCCACCGCCCCCGCAGGACGTTCTGACACTTGGCCAGCATCTTGTGGAAGTGCTCGATGAACTCGTTCACCTTGCCGTGAGGATCGTAGAACACGGGGTGATGGTGGTTCGACATCACCTGGGTCAGGATCACCTCGATCTGGTACCGCTGCGCCGCCTCGGCCAAGCAGTAGACATAGTTGTTGTTGGTCTCGTCGTCCGGACGCAGCAAGAACAGCCGCTGCGTGGTGCTGCGAGTGAGCATGTAGAAGCGACCGGGCAGGACAGGGCGGGGACGAGACATCGCGCTGAGCTAGACCACGATCCTTGCCAGCGCTAAGCGACTGGATCGACGCTCGAAGGCTCGCGTGTCCGGCCGTTCACCGGACGTTGTGTCCGCGAGCCGGACCCGTGTCGGACAAACGTTAGGACGTCAGTGCATCGCGAGCCGCGCGAGCCGCCGCGAGCCGCAACCCCGGTGCGGGATCGGGGGACCGTGGCGTGGATCGGAGCACGCGAGCCGGACGCGTATCGGACAAACGTCAGGAAGTCATTCTCCCGGGCAAATGCAACCCCGGTGCGGGATCCGGGGGGGGGGGCCTGGTGGCTACCGCTCGAAGAAGGAGCGCTGCTGGAACCGCAGGCCATCCAGGACCTGGTCGACCCGCGTTTCGGAGAGCGAGCCGATCCGGGCGCCGAGGCGGGTCTTTTCGACGGAGGAAATCTGGGACACGACGACCACGCTTTGCTCGGGGAGGTCGCCCTCGCCGGGATCGAGCAGGACGTTGCCGGGCTCACTCGCCTTGGCCAGGTTCGATGTCAGGGCGCAGACGATCACGGTCGTGATCCGCGAGTGGTTGAACACGTCGTCCTGCACGACCACGTGGGGATGCGCGTAGGTGGGAGCTGGACCGCGCGAGTCATCGGGCGCGATCCAGAACAGGTCACCGCGATGGAGGGTGATGGCGCCGGGCTCGGTCATCGCTGGCTCAGGATCGCTTCGATCGCCTCGGCAAAGCCGTGGCCGTTCGGCGATGGCGTGACGTAGCTCGGCGGTGGGCGAAGATCCACCGCGTAGCGCGCGACGTTGGCAACGCCGATCGAGGCCTTGAAGAATGCAAACGCGGCCTGGTCATTGGGTGAGTCACCGACGAAGGCGTAGTGCTCGGCGACCTCGGCCGACGACTCGCCCCACAGCTCGGCGGCAACGCGCGCGGACATCAGTGCCTTGTCGGCGGTGTGGAAGCACGCATGCGCATGCACGCTCGAGACGAGGGTGCGAGCACCGAGCTCGCGAATGCGCGTGGTGATCGCGTCGACCTCGGCGCGCGCGAGATGCTGGGTCTCGCCGATGTCGAAGGCTGCATCGGTGATCCGGAGCCCGCTGTCGTCACTGCGTCGCGCGAACGGAAAGGTCCGCAGGATGTCAGCCGTGAGTGCCGCGAGTCGCTGCGCATCATCGGCGGGCTCACCCGCTGCGAAGTACATCCGCTCGAGCCGGCCATTGCGCTTGAGGTAGGCGATGCCGCCGTTCTCGGCGATCGCGGCATCGACCGGCCACAGCGACGCGAGAACTTCGGCCCAGCCTGCGGGACGACCGGTGACGAGCACCACGCGCAGACCCGCGGCGCGCGCGCGGATCAAGGCAGCGTACGCCTCGAGATCGACGACACCTCCGTGGGTCAGCGTGTCGTCGATGTCGGAGAACACGCCGCGAAGACCGGAGGACGCGAGCTCGGCGACAGGACGCATTCCAGGCAGTTTATCGGAAACACTCGCCCTCGCGCAGCGGTGCCGTCTCGATCGGCACGACGGCGCTCGGCTATCGCGCCGTGAAGTAGCTCTGCTCTCGGATCTGCGCGGTGATCTCGTGCGGTGCGGTCGAGGTCCCGCCGAAGTAGAACGCGCCCGCCCACGCGAGCGGGTCGAGCTCGACCTCGGTACACCGGCGCGGCAGCGTCGTCGTCTCGTCGATGATGCGGCCTCGGATCTCGCCCTCGACCGCAAACTGGTAGCTCGTGGTCTCGCGCCACACCCGGTAGCGGATCGGCGTGCGGGCCTCGAGATCCGCAGCATCGAGCACGAACAGTGGCGCCGGCGGCGTGAGGTGGACGCGCGCGTTGTTGGCGTACGCGGTCACCTCGAGCACGGGCGGCTGGAGGTCGAGGCGCCACCGCCAGCCGAACATCAATCCCTCGGCGGCAAGGTCGGTCGTGTTGCAGTCGGAGAGGCCCGGCAGCTTGTTCCAGTCCAGCTGGTCGGTGGGCTCGACCGGCGAGGTCAGCTCGTAGATCGCACTCGGATCGAAGATCAGCTCGTAGTCGCGCCCGATCGCGCTGCTCACACCATCGGTCGGATTGCGCGGACTGCGCTCCACGAGCGTCGCGTCGTGCCGGCCCGTCGCGATCACGTAGGTCGCCCAGCCCGGAGCTGCCGCGTCGATCGGTGAGGCGTCGTCGGGCGCGCCACACCCCGTTCCAGCGAGGCACAGCAACGCCAGCTTGCGGGAGCCCGACATCGTCGTTCGATCCTATCTGATCTATAACGCCCGCATGAGACGGCTTGTCCTCGGACTCTCGATCGGCGTGCTGCTCGCGACCGGATGCGAGAAGAACACGGCGCCCACTGCCTCGGATTTGCCGGACCTGGTCGCGCGCTACGAGACCTTCATCAACAAGGTCGCCGAGGTGGTCAGAACCGGCGACTGCGCCGAGAAGGGCTCGAAGCTTGCGCCGCTGTTTGTCATGCATGCCGAGACCGACGCGAAGATGAAGGCGGCGATGGAAGACCCGGCCCTGAAGGACGAGCTCCAGCGCCTGATCGACGAGCGCGACGAAAAGATCTCGGACGCCGAGATCGCGTTCATCAACGTCAAGCGCGAGTGCGCAGGTCAGCCGGGCTTTCCGGCACCGAATCCCTGAGGCCGCCGCGCCGACGGGGCGCGCTCGTCGTCGCCAGACCTCCCCTGACGCAGAATGCGCCACCGGCACCGTACGAAATCATCATCAGCGTCGGTCGTCCGACGGTAGGATGCCGCGGATGAACCAGCTCACCATCGGCGGCCTGTTGCGGACGTCGATGCATGTCTGGAAGACGAACTTCGTCCCGTTCACCGCCATCGCGCTTGTCCTCTACCTCCCGGCACTCATCGTACAACTGGTCACGTCGGAGGAGACCTGGAACCTGTTGATGATCCCGTTGGGCCTCCTGCTGAGCTCGATGATCGCAGCGGCGGTCACCTACGGCGTGATCATGGAGCTGAATGGCACGCGACCTTCGGTCCGGAAGTGCGTCACGATCGGCCTGGCGCAGATCGGCCCGGTGATCGCTGTCATGCTCCTCTCCACTCTCGCGATGTGGGGCGGATTTATTCTCCTGGTCGTGCCTGGCCTGATCGTGGCGATGATGACCTACGTCGTGGTTCCGGTCGCGGTCATCGAGAAACCCGGAATCCGCGCGTCACTCAGGCGCAGTCGCGAGCTCGTCAACGGTCACAAGGGCAAGCTGTTCGTCACCACGCTGGTCCTGCTGGTCCCCACGGGCCTGGATCTGCTCCTGAAGCAGAGTGTCTCCGAGACCGCCATGATGGTGGTGCGTCTCGGCATCAACGCGCTCAGCGGCTTGTTCGGTGCGTTGCTCTCGGCTGTCGCCTACACGCTGATCCGCCAGGAGAAGGAGGGCACGCAGGTCCCCGAGCTGGCGACGGCGTTCGCTCGCCTCGCGTGATGCGCTATGAGCTGGGAAGACGAGTGGAAGCTGACGGTGTGGCCGACGCGCGGTGACGTGCTGCGAGCGCTCGATGACGTGATCAAGATCGCGCGGCTCCCTCCGCCGGAGATCACGCGTCAGCTCTGGGACGCCGACGTCGAGGCCGACGATGTTGAACCGCTGACCGGCTTTGGCGTCGAGCGCGATGACGCTGTCTTGCCCCCGGACGTGACGGTCAGCCTGGTGTTTCGTGTTCCCGTTCACGATGCAGTCGCGATGGCCGTGCGCCTCGATCCCGCGATCGACCGGAACGAGCTGGCGCGCAGCGTCGAGCCACCGCGCGGCGACGTCGACTTCGATGCCGCCGAACGCGCAGGCTTCGTGACGCGATTCGAGGGCGGTCGCAGTCTCGCGCCCGAGGCGGAGGACCGGTTCACCACCCGCGCCGATCACTACGAGCTGGCGATCGATCTGGTCGCGCCCGACCTCGACGAGGAGGAGCCGCCGCGCGTCCGGATCTACTCGAACGAATATGACAACCGCGAGGCGTATCCGGTGCTCGCGCACCTCGCCGATGCGTTCGCGGTGCGCCTCGAGAAGCTCGGCGCGTTCTCCTAGGGCGCGGCGATCAGGAAGTCCGACGTCAGCGCAAAGTGGTCGCTCCCACCCCAGCCGCTGCCGTCCTTCCATACCCGGGACGACCGCGGCACGCGCGTCGCCGCGGGCGTCGGCGCGAGCATCAGGTGGTCAATGATCTGGCCGTTGCCGAAGTAGCGATACGTCGCCTGCGACGCGAGCGGCAGATCATCGGCGACACGCACGAGACCACCGTCGGCGGTCAACGCATCGATCGGAGGCGAGCCGGGCGTGTCGTTGAGGTCACCGCCGAGGACGACGAGGGCATCGGGCTCCGCCGCCGCGCGTGCATTCACGACCACGCTCGAGACCTGCGCCTCGGCGAGCCGGCGTCCCGGATCGTCCGTCGACTTCGACCGAAAGTGCGCCGCGAACACGACGACCTTGGCTCCGTTAGCCGCACGCACGTGAACCTCGAGCAGCTCGCGACTGAAGGTGGTCGCGGTTCCGTCGGGACGCGTGAGCGGCTGGGTGGCCCGATGCCCGATCACCTGGTCGAGCGGCGTCCTCGAGAACACCGCGACATCGACCGACGCGGTGGTGTGGATCTCGCCGAGCACCGCATACGGCATGACGTCGGCGAGCCGGAGCACGAGCGCATCGAGGCAGGCCTGGGTCTCGACTTCCTGGAGTGCCACGACATCGGCGCCGAGCAGGAGGATCGCGTCTGCGATCTCGGCGGCGCGCGCCTCGAACCCCGCCGGTGTCAGCACTGCCTCGTAGTCGTCGGGCGGCTCGCAGCTCTGTGATTCACACACGGTGTCGAAGAACCGATGGACGTTGAACGTGGCCACGCGCACGCGCGCATCGGTGCTCGCATCCGGCGCGGGCTCGGGCGGATCGCAGGCCACAAGCGCGAGGCCGAGCAGTGGCAGATACCGCACGGCCTCAGTCGTAACACTTTGCCGACATCATGACGGCGCGGAGTTGATACGTCCCCTCCGGGGCGGATACGCTGTCGTGATGAAAGCTCATGCCGTGGCGTGGTTGTGGTTGCTGGCGGCTTGCGGAGGCTCGTCGTCGAGCCCGGACGCGAGCATCGGCGATGGCGGCATCGATCCGGTCGATCCGGACGCCTCGCTGTGCGACGACGGGACGGACGGGCTGTGCGCCGATATGGCGCTGTGCAGCACGGACCCCAACTGCGGGGGCATGGATGCGTCGCCCGGCTGTGTCCCCGCGACGCTACCGCCGGCACCCGTGGATCTGTTCGCCGGCACCACGGGGTTCCGCATCGTTCGCGATGTCGCGGCGAGCGGAACCACGGTGTTTGCCTCGGTGTTGCCCAACGGACAGATCGCAAATTCTGCGGTGATCAGCTGTCCTGCGAGCGGATGCGCAGCGACACCGACGGTGGTCGGGGCGATCGGTGGCGACCCGCGTGACGGGCTACTCGCTGCGTTCGCCGACAAGGTGTTCTGGGCTCGACGCGCACCCGGCAACACGACGAATCCTCCGAACCAGGTCGTGCGCGCCAACCTGGATGGCACCGGGATCACGCCGCTGGTCACCGGTGGTGACTCGCTGCTGTACGACACGCGGATCAGCCCGACGTTCGCGGTGTTCGAGGACTACGCGCTGGTCTTCGATGTCTCCGAGGCGCCGACCTCGGGCTCCGGCAGTGGGCCCAATGCCGGCGTGCGTGCGGCCACCGTCGATCTGCTGTCACCCGCGCTCCCCATGATCCGCACGCCCCGGTTCGCGACGTCGGCGGTGACCGGCAACGACACCTACTTCGCGTACTGGTCGGCGCCGGTCAGCGGTTCCACCGCTCCGTACGACAAGAAGATCCACATCCTCGACCTCGACGGCAATCAGCTCGCCGTGACGACGCAGACGTTCCAGTACATGCGCCGCATCCAGCTCGTTGGCAACACGCTGATCGCGATGGGCGACGACGGAACGAACAACCGGTTGTACGCGTGCACGCTGCCCGCGTGCTCGAACCTCCACGAGGTCGGGGTCGCGGTGCAGGGGCGCGGCTTCGACTTCCAGATCCGCAACGGTCGGGTCTACTTCGCGTCGGTCGAGGATCCCGGCTGCGGCGTCGGCCTGCAGGGCGTGCTCGCGAGCTGCGATGTGGCGAGCCTGGTCGGTGGCACCTGCACGCGGCAGTTCCACAGCACGTCGTTCCACTGGGTCAACACCGACAGCCTCGAGATCGAGGACAACGCCGCGTACATGTCGTCGCGCACGAGCAACACGTCGCTGTTCAAGACCGCGCTGTGACCTGCTAGCCCCGCTCGGGGGCCTCGCATCCGGACCTCCCGGTGGTGGTTTTTCGGAGCCCTGGTCGACCCGCCTGCAATGCAGCTTGCGCAGCGTCGGGGGAGCGGGTTCTGATGGAGACAGTGGAAGTAGCGATCGGCGTACACGCGCGGCCCGAGCCCGCACCCTCGATTCCCGATGCCGATACGGCTCGGTTCAGCTCGCTCGTGGACCTGCTGATGTCGGTCGGCCACGTCGACGGTTGGTACGATCCGAAGTCGCGCGCGTTCGTCGTCCAGTACGTCGACTCCGTCGTGCTGATGCGCGAGCAGTCGTCGATGGAGACCCCCGATGTGCGGGCCCGCCAGCGCGCGTCGTGGCAGGCGCACTTCGCCGACCTCGACAAGGAGCTGACCGCCGAGCTCGCCGTGCTCGCGCAGGAAGCGCTCGACGGGCGCACGCCGGATCGGCTGCGCGGGCGCGTGGTCGCGCTGTTTCGCGGCCTGTCGTGGAATGATCAGGCAACCGCGCTCGAGCTGATCCACGCCCTGCTCCACACCGACGGCAGTTTCTCGCCGGCGGAGCAATCGCTCTACGAAGAGCTGATGGCCACGTTCGCGGCGGTGTCCGCGGCGCCGGTGCACGAGCCTGCTCCGAGGGCGAGCGCGGGAGCCGTGCCGATGATCGTCGGCGCGCCGGTGTGGAGGGAGCTCGCGACGGTCTCGCATCCACTGCTCGATCCGCTCGAGCAGACCTACTCGCCGCATCCGGTCGAGCGCAAGGCGCAGGTCGACTGGGACTACCACCTGATCCAGCAGGCGATGATGCAGTGGCATCTCCAGCGCGGGGTCGGTGCGAATCGCCTCCTCGGGATCCAGGACATCGAGCAGCTGCCGGTCGGCTCGAGCTTCCTCGACGGCTTCGTTCACGTGCTGCGGCCGAGCATGCCGGTCGAGCTGATCGTGCTGGGCGATCTGCACGGCTGCTACTCCTGTCTGAAGGCCGCGCTGCTGCAGTCGAACTTCATCGAGCGCGCGTGGGCGCATCAGTGGGATCCGCAGCGCTACCCCGACGTCAAGCTGGTGTTCCTCGGTGACTACATCGATCGCGGGCGGTTCAGCTTCGACGGCGTGTTGCGCGCAGCGCTCCAGCTGTTCGTGGCGATGCCCGACCAGGTGATCCTGCTGCGTGGCAATCACGAGTGGCTGAAGTGGCAGGGCGATCGGATCGTCAGCGGCGTGTATCCGGCCGAGGCGCTCGCGTCGATCGTGCCCCACGTTCCGGTCGAGATGCTCGAGGCGTATCGCCAGCTATTCGAGCACATGCCGACCTCGATGCTGTGCGAGCGGACGCTGCTCGTGCACGCCGGGATCCCGCGCGCGGATACGTTCGAGGCGCGCTACCGCGATCTGTCGAGCCTCAACGATCCCGAGATGCGGTTCCAGATGATGTGGAGCGATCCGGGACACATCGATCGCGTGCCGGTCGAGCAGCAGCGGATGAACCCGCGGTTCACGTTCGGCCGCGACCAGTTCCGGGCGTTCATGGAGCGCGCGGGATTGACCACGATGATCCGCGGCCACGAGCAGATCGATCGGGGGTTCGATGTGTTCTACGACCTCGGCGATCGACTGCTGCTCACCGTGTTCTCGGCAGGTGGCGGCAGCAACGCCGACCTCCCGATCGATTCGTCGTACCGGGCGGTCACTCCGATGGCGCTGAGCCTGCAGTACGGGAACGGCACCCCGACTGCGACGCCGTGGGCGATCGATTACGCGCCGTTCAACTACGCGCCCCACAACGGGCTGTATCGCGCGCAGCCGGTGCTCGAGTTCCGGTACGCGTAGACTCCATGCGACCGATGGCCCTCGTGGTCGCCGCCGTGATCGCCACCGCGTGCGGCGGGGCGAGGACGCCTGCGCACGATTCGCCAGCGCCGGCCCCGCCGGTGGAAGCCGAGACCCCGATCGTTCCCGCTGCCGAGCCTTCCGTCTCGACGCCAGCGCCGGTCGAAGCGCGGCCCGTGGAGCCAGTGCCGGTGGCGAACAACAACCCGGCCGGGTGCCCCGCTGCCGAGCCCAACGTCAACACGCACTGCGAGAAGAACAGCGTCGCGTGCTCGTACGGGACGCGCTGCGGCATCCCGCTCTACGTCTGCGTCAAGCATCGGTTCGAAGCTCGGTTCGAGAGCTGCCCGTAGCCGGTCCGCCGAGTTCTTGGCCCGGCGCCGGGGACAGACATACGATCTTTTTCGTGACGCAATTCGAACCTCGCCGGCTCGCACCTCGCATCTCCGTCGAAGGCCTCTGTGGTGTGGTCGCCAACGACCAGCTTGGACATGCCTCGATGCGCGATCTGTCCGAGGTCGGGGTCCGGCTCGAGCGGCCGTTTGACCCGAAGACCGCCCGCTCCGTCGTCCAGCTGGAGATCGAGCTCCCGGGCATCGACGAGGTGCTGTGGGCCCGCGCCGAGGTCAGCTTCGCGATCCTGACCCCGATGTCGGGGCGCACGGCCGACGGTCAGCCCCGGTTCTGGTGCCGCGCCGGGCTCCGGCTCGCAGGCGTCTGCCAGCGCGAACGCAGCATGCTGCGCGATTACGTCGTCGAGACCCACCGGGCGCGGATCCGCGCCGCGAGCTGACGGCGTCGCCGGTTCAGGGAATCGGGCCGAGGTTGTTATAGTACTCCTGCGTCATGCACCTGGAGTCGCAGCCCGGGATGCCGCACTGATAGCCGCACACGAGATCGGGCTTGCACGCCACCGCGACACAGTCGTCCTGAGCGTGCTGGGTGCCGCACTGGCAGGTGGCACCGACGTCGCCGCTGCCGGCGGCCGTGCTCTGGTCCGGCACAGACTGCGTGCGGTTCTACGTGGCAGGTGCGGGCGTGCTGCCACCGCACGCTGCGAACAGGACGAGGACCGCGACCGAAGTGCTGCGCATGAGCGGCAGCATAGTCGATCGCCGCATGGTCTCGATCAGCCGACCTTGAGACCGTGCGCCGCGGCGATCTCCGCGTTGCGCGCTTCGGCACGCGCGGACGCCGGCCGGGCCGAGAGGCGGTCCACATAGCTCGTGAACACCGGCGTCGGCTCGAGCATGTTGAACTTCAGCATGTAGCGCAGCGTGCCGCCGAAGATGATGTCCGCCATCGAGAACGTCTCGCCGAGGACAAACGGGCCGTCGCCGATCGCGGAGGTCATCGCCGACAGCATCGCCGGGTAGTCGCCCCAGCCAGCGGCGCCGGACTTGTAGGTCCAGCCTCCAGCCTTCGCCATCGCTCCGGGCTCGATCACCGAGGGCGCAAACAGCGACCAGCGCAGGTAGGTGCCGCGCCGGGGATCATCGAGGGCGGGCGCCAGTTTTCCGGACGCGTAGCGATCTGCGAGATACAACCCGATCGCCGCGACCTCCGTCACGACCGTCGCACCGTCGGTGAGCACCGGCAGCTTGCCCATCGGGTTGAGTGCGACGAGCGCGGGAGACTTCTGCTCGCCCTTCATGATGTCGACGAACCGGAGCTCGTGCTCGACGCCGACCTCATCGAGCATCCAGAGCACTGTGGCAGCACGCGAGAACGGGTGGTGATAGAGGACGATCGACATGGCCGTTTCATACCAGCCGAACGGGATCGCAGTACAACCAGCGGATGCGTAGTTGCCTTGCCCTCGTTCTCGCCCTCTCCGCCTGTCGCGGCGGGAGCAATCCTCCGGAGCAGACCGCGGCGACCGGCCCGACCGCTGACAGTCGTGGCTCCGCGGCCGCGGATCCGTGGCAAGCCGAGAAGGCCAAGCCGCCGACGGCCGATCAACGCAAGCAGCAGATCGCGACGGCGCTCGCGCGCGTTCCGACGATCCTGCCCAAGCTGGCGACGCTCCGCGGCTTGCCGATGGACACGCCGGTGCCGGCCCAGCACCAGACCGCCGACGAGTTCCGCTCGTTCGTCCAGCGCGAGCTCGCGAAGGAGCTGCCGGCAGCGAAGGCCGAGCAGCTGCAGGCAGCGCTGCTGCACATCGGGCTCTACACCAAGCCGATCGATCTGGTGAAGACGCTCGAGCAGACGATGACGTCGCAGGCGGCTGCCTACTACGACCCCGCGGCGAAGAAGTTCTTCGTCGTGATGGCACCCGACAACGACATGATGTTCGACACGATCTCCGCGCACGAGCTGACGCACGCGCTGCAGGACAAGCACTTCGATCTCGTGAAGTACTTGCCGATCACGCTCGACGAGGACGCGGGCTTCGCGCGCAAGTTCGTCGTGGAGGGCGATGCGACGTTCTCGATGATCGCGTACCTGATGATGGACAAGGCTGGCGCCGACAAGCTGCCGTCGATGGTCAAGCTGATGCGTCCGCAGATCGAGACGATGGCGGGCATGGGCGTGACCGAGTACGCCGATCAGATGAAGACGCAGGCCGCTGCGTTCGGCGGCATGGACGATCAGATGAAGGCGTCGATGGAGACCATGGGCGAGCTGCCGCCGGTGATCATCGGCCCGCTGATCGCGTCGTACATGAAGGGCGCCGTGCTCGCGATGACCGCGTACGAGAACGGCGGCTGGAAGACGGTCGACTCGCTATATACGTCGCCGCCTGACTCCACCGAGCAGGTGCTGCACCCGTCGACGAAGCTGTTCCCGAAGCGCGAGCGTCCCAAGCAGGTCACGCTGCCCAAGCTGACCGGGACCGAGCTGATCCAGAACGTGATCGGCGAGCTGCAGTGGTCGATCTACTTCAAGCAGTGGGGGATCGAGCTTGCCGACGCGGCGCCGGGCTGGGGCGGCGATCGCTATGCGGTGATGCGCAGCGACAGTGGCACGCTGACCGGCTATCTCGCGACCACGTGGGACTCGCCGAAAGACGCCAAGGAATTCCACGACGCGTACGTCGCGAGCCTCAAGGCACGGTTCCCCGAGGCGGACACGACCAAGCCGGCCGCCGGCATCGCACGCAAGGATCGCGGCAAGGTGTTCGTGAAGCTCCAGGGCTCGCACGTGTTCATCATCGACGGCGCCGATGACGCGAAGCCCCTCGATCAGCTCGCGCGCGGCTCCAAGATCAAGTGAGTCTACGGCTGCGCGGCGAGCTCGGCGACGACCGGTAGGTGGTCGCTCGCGGGCGAAGATCATCGACCTGAACGACGTGCGGACGACCGTTCGCCCTCGGCGATGTTCGCGTCCTCCACGCTGGCGGACTCGCAAGCGCGGATGACCGAGCTCACGAAGGGCAGCACGTCCCGGTGACGCGGTCCGCACCATCGCAATCCTGATCCATGACATCGAACGGGACATCGCAGGCGCCCGGATGGATGTCGGCGTTGTGGTCGTTGCAGTCGAGCGCGGTATTGCACCCGAGCTCGCGCATGTAGCCGTCACGGTCCGCGTCCGTGCAGCTCTCCGCCGCGACGAGCTGGGCGAGCCGGGCCTCGGCGGCGACGACGTCGGGAAGACCGTACCCGGTGTCGTTGTCGGCGCCCGCGGCGCTCAGGTCGACGGCGGTCGTGGTCAGTGCGTCCTCGAGCTGGGTCACGGTCGCCGACGGGTGAGCGCCGCGCAGCAGCGCCATCGCACCGGCGATGTGCGGTGCCGCGAACGAGGTCCCGTTTCCGATCGTGTACGAGGCCGGGACCTGACCACGGAACGTCAGATCGGTCGTCCGCACGTTGGCGCCCGGTGCGACCAGCTCGGGGAAGATCGACTGGGTGCAGGCGTCAGGACCACGGCTGCTGGTGCTGAGGACGGTGAGGAGCTCGTCGACGGCCCCGGCGGCAAACGCCGAGGGATTGTTCGCCGGGCTGATGCTCGAGCTCGCGAACGGACCGGCGTTGCCGGCGGCGACCACGATCGCGACCTGCGCGGCGCGGAGCGTCGCGATCGCGCCTTCGAGCTCGAGGTAACAGTTGTTGATCAGGTAGCTGTAGCCCCAGGACACGACGACGATGTCCGCGGCGTCGTCGGTCATTGCGTCCCCGTCGGGGTCGAGGATCCACTGCAGCGCGCCGTGGAGGCCACTGACCGTGCCGCGGCCCGAGTCGTCGAGGATCCGGGTGCTGATCCACTGCGCACCGGGAGCCACGCCGATCGGGACGCCGCTGGTCGCGCCGCCGACGACGAGACCTGCGACCTGCGTGCCGTGTCCGTTGCCGTCATACGGCGTCGCGTGCTCACCGTACGGATCATGCCAGCCCGCCGTGCTGCGCCACGCGGAGGCGAGATCGGGATGTGCGACGTCGACGCCGGTGTCCACCATGGCGACGACCGTCCCGGCGCCACGCTGGCCGGTCGCCCACAGCTCGGGAGCTCGGATCGCCGACAGATTCCACGCGTCCGGCGCGGTGGTGTCAGGGGTCATGATCGTGACCGGGACCGAGATCGCGAGATCGGGCTCGATGCGAACGACCTCGGGCAGCTTCGCGATATTGTCGAGCAGCGCATCGGGGACGGTGGCCGCGACGGCGTTGATCATCCACAGCCGCGCGGTCGGCTCGATCCCGTGCTGGCGCATCAACGCGACGACACGGTCCTGGGCACGCAGCGCATCGCCACGGAGTGCGGTGGTCAGCGCGCTCCGTCCTCGTCGACCGATCGCAGCGCGCGCCGGTAGATCGACCTCGCGCGCGAAGTGAATGATCACGGGACCGGTCGGCCGCGGGCGCCGGTGACTGACCTCCGGTGACTCGCACGCGGCGAGGCCAGGATCGGTGGGTGACTCGCACGCGGACAGGCTGGCGACGATGAGCGCTGCTGAACAAGCGGATCCGGCTCGCATGATCACCTCACGAGCCTCGCGACCAGTGCACGCGATGGACCACCGCGCACTCCGATCGAATGCACGCGAAGCTCCGCGAATCTCCATCACCGCGGAGGCGACGACGCCGTCGGTGTGCTCGCGGTGGCCGTGCGTCCAGCTCGCAGCGCGCGCCCGATCGACAATCGGCGGCGATCTACGCGCTGCCTCTCAGGGATCGAGAGGTCTCTTGAGTGGCCTCGGCACACCGTCGGCGTACGCACCATCGATCGCCATCTGCTCGCGATAGATGGCGAGGCCGCGTTGCCGCACGCGCTCGTAGCGATCGAGCTTGACGGGATCGGGGATGTACGGCCGATCACGAGGCGCCGGGATCCGGTTCTCGTAGTCGATCCACACGCGCTTGTCGTTGCGACAGTCGTACGTGCGGCAGACCTTGGGCCGATGGGCGTGCGCGGTACAGCCGCGCGTCGCGGGATCGTTGTGCACACAGTAGCCGTCGCTCGAGCGCTGCCGGATCATGTAGGGCTGGCCGTAGTCGAACCGGATCACGCCCTCGTCGAGATCCTGCGTCGACAGCGAGAACGTGTACGAGCAGCAGCGTCCCTCGCACAGGGGGATCAGCTCGGCACACGGAATCGCGACCGGCTCGACGGTGTACTTGTCGGGGTCGGGATCGAGCGCGACGCGCGAGCAACCGTCGTCGCCCGCGAGCACCTTGTGGAGCACCTGGTCGAGGTTGTGATCGATCGCGACGTCGAGCGGCGCTTCCTGGTCGTCGACCGGCATCCGGCGCTTGAGCTCGTTCGTCAGTGCGACGACATCCGCCGCGAGCTTCAGCACGAGATCGCGCACGTCGAGGTCAGCGATGTTGAGATGGCGGAGCGCGCGCTCGAAGTCCTGACGCGTGATGTAGCGATCGTCGTCCCCCATCCTGACGAGGATAGCCCAGGATTCCAGGTCAGGGATTGCGCGTCATCGCTTCGTCGACGATCCGGTGGATGAACGCGTTGTAGTCGAGCCCGAGCTTGTGGGCCGCCTCGGCCGAGTCGTGGCCGTAGCTGAGGAACGGATTGGCGTTCGCCTCGATGAACCAGATCTGGTCATCGGGGGCGAGCCGCACGTCGATCCGCGCGTAGTCACGCAGCCACAGCGCGCGGTACGAGGCGTAGCAGGTGGTGGCGAGCCGCTCCTTGGCGAGCTTCGACATCCGGCGCGCGAACACGTTCCGGATCCCGCGGCGCTTGCGATAGGCCATGTCCCACTTCGCGCTCTTGCTCGCGATCCGATCCTCGGGGCGCGAGCCCGCCTCGTCGAACACCATCTCGACGACCGGCAGGACCTCGGTCTTGTCCCCGTTGCCGAGGATCGTCGCGTAGAGCTCGCGACCCTCGATGTACTCCTCGGCGAGCGCGGGCTGCTCGAATCGATCGTGGACGAACTTGATCCGTTCGCCGAGCGCGCCGACGTCGTGGACGATCGACGCCTGCGCGATGCCTTCCGACGCATCGCTCCCCAGGGGCTTCACGATCAGCGGGAACCGCATCTCGACGGTATCGCCCGGCTGCTCGCCGACCCGATACGACTTGAACGCGGGCACGTTCACGCCGTGATACGCGAGGATCTTCTTCGCCATCGCCTTGTTGCGGGTGACCAGCAACGCGAGCGGGGGAGCACCGGTGTAGCGATAGCCCTCGGCCTCGAGCAGGGCAGGGACCAGGTAGTCGAGGCTCGGGTTATCGAGGAACGCTTCGGTCGCGTTGAACACGAGGTCCGGCTTCCAGTCCGCCAGCCGCGCGCTCATGTCGCGAAGGTCGTCGTGGATGCCGAGCAGCAGGACGTCGTGACCGTTCTTCTGGAGTGCCTGCGCGACCTGGTACTCCATGTCGGGCTCGGCCTTCTTCCAGTTGGCGAGGTCCTTCTTCATCTGCACGGCGTGCTGATCCGGAGTCCACCCCTCGTAGGGAGTATCGAAGACGACGGCGACGCGCATGGCTGGGTAGGCAACCATAACTTGCGGCGACGCGTCGCTCACAACCGACGTCCATCGTACTGCCTCACCTCGAACTTCCGCACGTGGACGGGTTGCTCTCGGCGCACAGGTGAGCGTCGGTGCGCAGGGCGGCCGCGCTGCGAGCGCGCAGGTTCGCGTCCCTACGGCTGGGTCTCACCTTGCACGATCCAGGATCCATGCAGAGCCCGAAAAAATTTGCCTTGATCGGTGGATCCACGATGCTGGCGATGGGGCTGGCGTCGTTCATCCCGCAGCTGTCCACGTCGCCGCGGCGGGCGAGGCTCCCTCGGTTGAAAGTCCAGACCAGTTACGGGAAGTTTCTCGGACTGTTTCCCCTCAACGTGTTCAACAAGACCGCGCTGACCCTGTTCGGAGTCGCCGGAGTGCTCGCGTCACGAGCCACCAGTGAGAAGCCGGCACGGATCTTCGCGCGCGCGGTCGCGATCGCGATGGGCCCGCTCGCGATCCTCGGCGCGATCCCGCAGACCAGGACGCTGTTCGGCATGTGGCCGCTGTTCGGGGCCGAGGTGGCTGCTCACGGCACGTACGCCGCGATCGGCGCGAAGGTCGGGTTCTCGAACGGCCGTCCACACAACTGAGCGCGCTCCGCTGCTAGCGCTTCGGCTTGACGACCGGGTCGACGACCGGCACGCGTTCTGCGTCGGCGCGGCCCTGCGCTGCGATCCTGCGTTCGAGCGCTTCGTTCGCTGACTTCAGCGCCTCGATCCGGGCCCGGGCAGCCGCGAGCTCGCCCGCTGCGTCCTCGGCCTGGAGGCGCGACGACGTCACCTTGCGCTCCGCTGCTGCCGTTCGCTCGTCGGCAGCGGAGATCCGGCTGTAGGCGAGGCCGGCGCCCGCAAGCGCGAGCACCAGCGCCGAGCCCACGGCGATCATGAGCCCACGCCGATTCGTCGGGGCCGTGGGTCGAACTGCGTCGGCGTCGAACGCGCGTTGCGCTTCCTCGACCTCCATCCGCGGTGCGTTCGGGAATGCCGGACGTAACGCCGGTGGCGGCATCTCGCGGACCCGTGGCGGTGGTGCGGGCGTCGGCTCGCGCGTCCGGACCGGCGGAGCCGGCGTGGGCTCGCGCGCTCGTTGCGGCGTGACCGGCGGAGCGGGCGTGGGCTCGTGGCTTCGGGACGGTGCGGGCGGGGCAGCGGGGCCCGGCTCCGGGTCGGCGAACGCGGCGTCGAACAGCTCATCGTCTGACGGCGTCGCCGGGGCGGCTGCACGGACCGGCGGCGGTACCGTGGTCGGCGCGGGTGCCGTCGGGATGGGCATCGATCCGGACGCTCGCACCGTCGCCATCTGGCCGGTCACCTGCGCGACGCCCATCGGGTTCGTGCGACGGCGGACCGTGTTGGCCGAGGACTTCGGCAGCTCGGGCTCGGGCGCGGCCTTCTTCGCGAGGTTTTCGAGCTCCTGCGCGGAGCCGAGAATCGTGTGCTCGTCGTCGGCGAACGGGCTAGGCGCAGCCTGGCGCGCCGGCTCGGCGGCGGCCGCTGCTTCTGCCTTGCGCAACATCGCGTCGAGATCCTCGGTCGAGTGAAGCGCGGTGCTCTCCTCGGTGAACGGCGATAGCGGCTCCAGCGGCTCGGTCTGACCCTTCCGGGTCGACGGCAGCTTCGGATTCAGCGGATCGTTGCCCCCAGCCACTGGCGCCGATTGTACATGCATCGCCCTCCTCCGCGTAAGCGGTCGAAACGCCTGGGAAGTCCGGGCGACGGCGAAACGCTAGTCCGCGAGCAGGCGCTCGACGTCGGCCCTGATCGCCTCGATGTCCTCGCCCTCGGGCGCGATCGTTCCACCGAGATGGACGCGGCGAACGACGCCGGTCTTGTCGAGCAGGAAGCTGACGCTGGTGAACGAGCGCTCGTGACCATCGAGCCACCACCGGCGCAGCGTCCGCCAGTCCCTGTCGATCGCGATCGGGAACTGGTAGCCGAACTGCTTCACCCAGCCCTCGACCTGCGTGGGATCGAGCGGCGTCTCCTCCTTGTGGTGATACATGCCGATCACGACGAGCCCCTTCTCGGCGTAGCGCTCGTGCAGGGCGCGTAGCGTCGGCGCGGTCGCACTGCAGAACGGGCACGACGGGCCCATGAACCAGCGCACGAACACGACCTTGCCGCGCAGCTGTTCGACCGACAGCGGTTCCGCGTTGAGCCACTGCGAGACCTGGAAGGCGGGCGCTGGCTGATCGATCACGCCGACCAGGCTGTCGTTGATCTGGCGCTCGGTCGGCGGTGCCGCTGGCTTCTCCGGTGCTGGCGGGGTCTCGTCCGGAGGTGCTTGCGACGAGCCGCAGGCAGCGAGCAGGGCGAACAGCCAGGGACGCACGTGGGTCATCTTGCGCCTCATGCCGGTGATTCTCCAACCATCGCGCACGGCGCCCGATTCCCGCGTGGCATGGTCGGAGCCATGCGATGGGTCCTCGCGCTCCTCACCGTGATGTCGGCGTGCAAGCAGAGCGAGGCGCCGCCCCCGCCGCCGATCACGCGGGAGCAGACGCTGCCCGAGCCGGTCACCCCACCGCCACCGCGGTGCCAGCCAGGCGAGCGCACCTGCGTGCAGCACGAGCTCGTGCAGTGCAAGGCAGACGGTTCGCTCGGCGCGACGATCGAGTCCTGCAAGGGCGCGTGTCGCGAGGGCGCATGCGTCGACACCTGCGCGCTGCAGGATGTCGAGCTGATCTACGTCATCGACGACGATGCGAATCTGTTCAGCTTCGATCCCAAGAAGCTGCCCGCCGATCCGTTCCACAAGATCGCGCAGCTCAGCTGTGATCCGAGCAGCACGGTCAACTCGATGGCCATCGATCGATTCGGGATCGCGTGGCTCGGCTATCACAACGGCAACGTTCATCGCGCCTCGATCATCGATGGGCGCTGCGCGGCCTCGGTCGGTGCTCCGAGCGGCGCGCCGACGACGTTCGGCATGGGGTTCGTCACCGACGGGCCGAAGGCGACCACCGAGAAGCTGTTCGTCGCCGGTGGCAGTGTCGACGGCAAGGTCGACAAGCTCGGCACCGTCGACACCTCGGGCTCGCGCGCGGCATGGATCCCGGTGGCGTCGCTCGATCGCAACGCGCAGCACCCCGAGCTGACCGGCACCGGCGAAGGCCGCCTGTTCGCCTACTTCCCGTCACCGGGTCGCGGGTTCGTCCAGGAGCTCGATCGCACGACCGCCAAGCCGATCGGTACCAAGTGGGTCGTGCGCGGGCTGGCCCGCCATGTGTCGGCGTACGCGTTCGCACACTGGGGCGGCGTGTTCTACGTGTTCACGACGGCCGACGGTGACTCGTCCGTGCACGCGATCCACATGAAGGACGGCAAGCAGGAGCTGGTTCGCGACAAGCTCCCGAACGTGATCGTCGGCGCCGGAGTCTCGACGTGCGCGCCGCTCCTCGAACGCGCGCCGTAGTCAGAACGCCGGCGTGAGCGTGTTGAACAGCTCGAGGGCCGGCAAGCTCGGAAGCTCCCACATGCCGAACTTGACCTGACCGCCAACATCCGCGCGAACGCCCACGGAGCCGTCGAAGTCGTCGTGGATCCGATCGCGCACGATCTCGATCTGCGGCCCGACTCGCACGTACGGGCCCGCGACGCCGTACAGCTTCACGTCGACGCGTGCGACCAGCCATGCGCGAGCTCCGACCTCGTCGAACGTGGCACTGCTGCCCGGGACATTGCCTTCGGCGTGGTGGGTCTCGGTGGCGACCGGGCTCCACCCGGAGGCGTCATACTTGATGCCCGCTTCGATCGTCGTGCTCGCGCCGGCGTGGATGTGGAGTCGGCCGCGCCCGCGCGCGACGGCCTCGACCTTGAGCCGCACGCTGGTGGTGATCGTCTCGACGACCGGGAGAATCCCGACCTGCTGATAGAAGATCGTCGGCGGTGATTGCCAGAGCGTGATCTCCGGGCCGCCGCTGCCCTCGAGCGCGTCGATGTCGAGGTCGATGTCGCCGCTGAGCTTGCCGCGCAGGACCAGCTCGAACATCGAGAGCGAGCCTCCCTGAACACCGATGTCGAGATCGACCTGGGGGTCGAGGGACAGCGACGCGTTGAGGACCTTCACCAGCACGTTGCCCTCGCGGACGAGGTCGTTGTTCGAGGTCGAGAACGAGATCGCGGGCAGCTGGTGGGTGTCGGCCTTGCCCTGCCCACCGAACGAACCGGCGATGGAGCCATCGAGCAAGGCGTCGCTGAGATCGGCGTCGGTCGTCGCGATCAGGATGTGATCGCGGGCGGCGTCAACCGAGCTCACCCGGCGCAAGAACCCTTCGCCAGCACCCGAGACCACGATGTCTCCGACGCCGAGGTCGAGCAGCGTGTCATTGCCCGAGCGCGGGAAGGCGAGCGCGTTGCTCGACACCGTCATGTCCGGGCCCGGAACGTGGGGCAGCACAGTGACCCGCGGATTGATCGCGGGATCGGTCTGCGCGTCCATGGCGCAACCGGAGGCCACGACAACGGCCAGACTGACAGCCACCCGGCGGGTCATCGAACAGCTACGAGCACGCGCCATGCCGATCCGGATCTGCGGCGATGCGGGTGGTTACACGTCATCGCGCTTCGCGCCGGCTACTCGACTGGCCAGCGTTTCGGTACGCTGACGCGATTTCGTTCCGCGACGATCAGGACGCGATCAAGCTCCATGACGCAGGTGATCGCGATGCCGCGACGGCGGCGTTCAAGCGCGGGCTCGATGTCGCACCGGGACATCCCGGACTCCTGCGCGCATTGCGTCGCTACACCTGAGTCGACGCGAACCAGTGCTAGCGTGCGTGAGCGATGTCCCGGCTCTCGTCACGGCTCGAAGCCGTCGTGCAGCTGCTGCAGCCATGCCGCACGCTGGCCGACGTCGGTACGGATCACGGCCTCGTGCCGGTCGCGGCGGTCCTGCGCACGATCGCCGCCCATGCGATCGCCGCCGATCTGCGCGAGGCTCCGCTGCGGTTGGCGCGGCACAACATCTCCCGCGCGCGGGTCGCCGACCGCGTGACGATCGTGCAAGGCGATGGGCTGCGCGCGCTCGAGGGTCGTGCCGTCGATGCAGTGACGATCGCCGGCGTCAGCGGCCAGCTGATCGTTCGTCTCTTCGACGCCGCGCCGCACGTGCTCGCATCCGTCGAGCAGCTGGTCGTCCAACCCAACAACGATGCGCCCGTCGTGCGCGCGTGGGCGCGGGGTCACGGCTGGCACCTCCGCGACGAACGGATGGTCGAGGAGGGCGGCCGGTTCTTCATCGTATGCGCGTTCGCGAAGGGCGCCGGCACTGATCCGGCGTATGCGGTCGACGGCTGGAGCACCGCACCGCTCGAGTCCGTCGGACCGCTGCTGCTCGTGCGCAAGGATCCGATCGCGCTGCGGTGGTGCACCGCGCAGCGTGACCGCGTGCACGCGCTGGTCGCCGACGGGGTGACGTCGCTCGCGCACGAGCTCGCGATCTGGCAGGCCGCGTGCGACGCGATGGCGTGAGCGAACTGGCGCGTCGATGACGTTCGAGGTCTCGACGATCCGCGCGGGGACGTCCGGCGAGGTCGCCGTCACGACGTACGAGGACGGATCGATCAGCGTGAACTGCTCGCCGCCGAGCTCGCAGGGCGAGGTCAGCGCGCCCGCGGGCTCGCTCGCTTCGTGTCCCGGCGCCGTGGTCAGCCACCGGGTCGATCGCGACGACGCGATCACGCGCATGGGCGTCAACCTGATCGGGCCCAACCACGCCGAGACGCTGTTCACCTGCAACTGACCGCCATGCGTTCCAGGACGGCGCTGCGCGACCTCTGACGGGTGAGGCATCGTGCGCCAGGTCAGAAAACGGTAGTCAGTAAGGTGACGCCGCACCGCCCGGCGCGGGAAGATGGAGGGATGCAACCTGTAAGCGCTGCCAGGGTCGGGTTCATGATCGCCATCGTGCTCGGGGGGGCGCCCACCGGGGCCGAGGCGTCGCCCAACACGGATCGGATCATCAGCAACGTCGGGATGTCGCTCGACAACATCACGATCGTCGAGGCGTATGCGACGGCCGTGCCCGAGAAGGAGCGGCAGACCGCGACGAACCTGCTGCGCGATATCGACTATGCCCTGCGCCGCGCGAACGGCGATCTCGGCCGGGTGCCGCCCGCGGAGCAGGACGCCGACGTCAAGGCGCTGATGAAGCGTGTGGCAGACCTGACCGCGTACCGCGACAAGCTCGCGAAGAATCTCGAAGCGTCGGTCAAGGGCGGCGCCGAGCTCGACGGCAAGTACCGCGCGTTCCGCGAGGACAGCAAGCCGTACCGGAAGGCCGTCCAGGTGTTCACGCTGCGGACCGGCTCGGTGCAGCAGTTCGACAGCATCAACGCAGCGGTGATCACCGAGGTGCTCTCGCAGCTGACCAAGCTCGATGAGATCTGCACGACCAAGTACAAGGGTCTCGAGGCCAACGACAAGCTCGCATTCCAGCTCGCCGTCGACCCCGCTGTCGACTGCTCGATCGCGTCGCGTCGGCTCGAGATCGCGACGACCCTCGTCGAGGGTAGCGCCGCGAACGATGTCGCCACCCGCGTCAAGAACCTCGACAAGGCACGGACCGGGCTCGAGGCCGCCAACGGCTTCCTGTCGGAGCTGTTCATCAGCGAGATGGTGTTCGACCCCGAGAAGGCGCTGGCCGCTGTCCTGGCCAAGCACCAGCCCAACTTCAAGGCGATCGGCAAGACGGCTCCCGCCGACCTGGTCGTTCCGATCTCGAAGGCGGTCACCGCCCTGTGGGTCGAGGTCGACCGGCTCGCGCCGACCTACGAGTTCCCGAGCAAGCTGCAGCACGATGCCGCGGCCGAGGCAGGCGCCAAGAAGGCCGTCGCGAAGGTGTTCGACGGCGCCAAGGTCGTGAAGTCCGGGATGCAGTTCGGTCAGTGGAGCGTGGCGAAGAACAACCTCGACATCCCGACGGAGCAGTATCGAACCGGAACGGTGCTGTTCAAGGCAAAGACCTCGAAGTGGTGCCAGCAGCGCGACTTCACCGCGCACAAGACCTATATCGGCGGCGGCAAGTACCAGAAGGAGATGACGTTCACGTTCGGTGGCCAGCGCTACCAGAAGTGCAAGTAGCTCATTCGAACACGCCTTCGCCGGTGGTCTCGATCGATCCGCTGATCGTGCAGATCGTCGAGCCGACGCAGCTGCGCAGGGGCAGGGCAGTGAACGTCGCCTTGACCACACCGTCGGTCGGTCGGTACTCGGTGATCGTGACGCTGCCGCCCGAGGGCATGGCGCCGTTCATCCAGCAGTGATTGCCATGGAGCTGGTAGCTCGGCGTGGTCATCGCGACCACTTTGCGCGGGCCCGTGCCGTTCCACGCCTCGGGATTCGGGATCGCGCCGGTGAACCCGCTCGGTAGCTCGAACTGCACCGAGCCAAGGAACGTGTAGGGCGAGTCGTCCTCGGTGAACGCGATGCCGAGGTTGCCGTTGTGGTTGACGATCGCGCGGCCCTGCAACGTCGCGCACGAGGAGGTCAGCGTCGAAGCGATCCGGTTGCTCGCCGGCGGCGCATCGACTGGAGTGCCACCTGGAGCATCGACGTTCGCGCCGCGGCCGTCGGTGCCCGCATCGGTGCCGTCAGGCTCGGAGCCACCCGGGTCGGAGGTGCCACACGCGGCGAGGACGACGGCGGCGGTGGCGAAGCGAAGGCGCA
The DNA here is from genome assembly GCA_028287135.1 of Myxococcales bacterium. Classification (GTDB taxonomy): domain Bacteria; phylum Myxococcota_A; class Polyangia; order Haliangiales; family Haliangiaceae; genus JABFXX01. The sequence goes on along the minus strand of JAQBQE010000008.1, from coordinate 89,530 downwards.
TGCGGGAGATGTAGCGAAGTCTGGCCGCTCGCGGTGCAATAGTTTCGGACTTGCGGTCTCATCGACGAGAAGCGAATGACCAGCACGCCCGAGGACACGGCCATCGCCCGCACCGACGCTGCGGCGCAGCGGCGGTGGATGATCGGCATCGCCATCACGATCCTGTTCGGGAGCTTCGGGGCCGTGATGGCGTGGTTGAGCTACTCCCATCGAGCGAGCTCACCCGCCGCAGCACCGGCCAGATCCACGCCGGCCCGTGATCCGGCCTCCGCTCCAGCGCCGACTCCCGACCCATCGCCGGAGTCGCCTCCGGACCGCGAGCGCCCCGGTCACGGCAAGGGCCGTCCCGACAAGTGAGCCCGGGAAGTTCCGGCGCGCGCCGTGGGTTGTCGTCGCATGCGCAGCGTCCTCGGCATCCTCGCTCTCGCGTGCTCGACCCCCGCGCCCACACCGCCGGCTGACCACGCGGTCGCGGGCGAGGTGATCAGCGTTCCGACCGGCCGAGCGATCGCAGCCGCGCCACCGACGGCGGTTCCCGACAACAGCCTCGCCGCGGACGAAGGAACGCTCGCGATCGTGGCGCCCCACCCGACGACGCTCGGGGTCGCGACGACGGCGCGGATCCGCGTGGTTCCCGGCGCGGGCTATCACATCAACACGCGCTATCCGTTCGTGGTCTCGTTCGCGAGCACGGAGAACGTCACCGTCGCAAAGCCACGGCTCGAGGGCGGCAGGAACGGGATCGCCGGCGATGCGGAGATCCTCGCGGAGACCGAGCTCTCGATCCCGGTCACCGTGATCGCGTCGACGCCGGGCGAGCACACCGTCAACGGACAGTTCCACGTCGGCATCTGCAAGAGCGACGTGTGCCTGACCCGGTCGATGCCGGTGACGTTCACCGTTGCTGCGAGCCGATGAGCGGTCCGTCGATGCGATAGTTCTTCCACTCGCACACCGGTCGATAGCCGAGCTTCTGATAGATCGAGTTCGAGGTCGGGTTACTCAGGTCGGTATAGAGCACGACGCAGTCCTTGCCGCGCTGAAGCCCGACCTGGGTGACACCGGCGACGAGCGAGCTCGCGAAGCCACGGCCGCGCTGGTTCGGCGGCGTGTACACCGAGTTGATCGCGATCGTCCTGGTGGTCGATCGCACGAGGCCCGCCATCGCAACGAGCTGGTTGTCGAGCTCCCATCCGAACAGGTTGCCGGCGCCGATCCGTCGCGTGAGGAGCTGACTCACCTGGTCAAAGGTCCGGACCGGCATCACGAGATGGGCTTCCGCGTCGAACGCGAGAGCCCATGTGGTGGCGAGCTCGAGATCGCCGAGACCGATCAGACGCATCGCGCCGGGCACGGGTGCTGGCCACGACACCTCGGTGAGCTGATACAGCCGCTCGTCCTCGGTGACGATCGCGCGGCGGCGGTGGAGCTGCGCCCAGGCGGTCGCGAACGTTCCGGCGGCTGGCATCGGCCCGGTCACCGCGCCGATCTGCGCTCCGTGCTCGGCGAGCTTCGCGGCGGTCGCAGCGATCGCCTCCTCGGTCCCGCGAGTCACCAGCAGGTGAGGCTCGCGACGGATCGCAGCGAACACCGTCCGGCCGTGGTCGCTCGCACGAACCATCAGCGGCGGCGATGCGGGGGGATCCTTGCGAAGGGCATCGAGGCTTCCGAGGAACAGGTTGTTCTCGGGCTCGTGCTTCTCGAGGAGGCCACGGACCAGGGCGTCGAAGGTCGGGGCGTCCTCGACAATGTCGACCTCGAGCATGCCGGCATTCTACGCCGGCTGGATGTACTCCTCGGTGCACGAACGCCGCGGTGGCATTGACGCTCGAGGCAAACGCGGCGAGCCTGCGCGCCTGTGCCGCGCAACATCATCTTCATTGCTCCGTTTCCGACCGACGTCACGATGCGGTTCGTTCGTGCGGCAGCCAAGGTCGACGACGTGCGGCTCCTCGGGATCGTGCACACGCCGCCCGCGGGCGAAGAGCACCTCTACGCAGACATCGTGCGCGTCACGCAGCCGACGAACCTCGCCGACCTGATCGAGGGTATCGAGGTGCTGCGGCGCCGCCACGGCGAGCCGTACCGGGTGATCGGGATCCTCGAGGCGATGATGGTGGTGCTCGCGCAGGCGCGTGAGCACTTCGGGATCGCGGGCACGTCGGTGAAGACCGCGACCCTGTTCCGCGAGAAGGCGGAGATGAAGGACGCACTGCGCGCCGCGGGCCTGCCGGTCGCCCGCCACCGCCTCGTGACGTCCGCGGAGGAGGCCCGCGCGTTCGCGGACGAGGTCGGCTACCCGCTCGTCGTCAAGCCGCCCGCCGGTATGGGCGCGATCGCCACGTCGCGTGTGCGCTCACCCAACGAGCTGCGCGCCGCCCTCGTCAACGCAGCGCCGACGGCGCCGGTGCTCGTCGAGGAGATGCTGCAGGGCACGGAGCACAGCTTCGAGACGATCACCGTCGGTGGCGAGCCGCGGGTGTGGTCGTTCGCCAACTACCATCCCGGCTGCCTCGAGGTCCTCGAGAACCCGTGGATCCAGTGGGCGTGCATCCTGCCGCGCGAGATCGACACCACCGCGTATGCGAAGGCGCGCGAGGTCGGGTTCGCTGCGATCCGCGCGCTCGGGCTCGAGGACGGGATGACCCACATGGAGTGGTTCGAGCGCAGCGACGGGTCGCTCGCGATCGGGGAGATCGCCGCGCGGCCGCCGGGACCTCAGCTCCTCCAGATGACCGGCCTCGTCCACGACATCGACATCTATCGCGCGTGGGCACGGGCGGTGATCGACGGGGTGCTCGACGTGCCGTGGGAGCGCACGTTCGCCGCCGGCTGCGCCTACGTGCGCGGCACCGGCCGCGGTCGCGTCGCCGGGATTCGCGGCGTGCGCGAGGTCAGCGAAGCGCTCGGACCGTGGCTCGTCGAGGCCAGGCTGCCGACGATCGGTGCATCGAAGAACCCGAGCTACGAAGGCGACGGCTACGTGGTCGTCCGGCACGAGAGCACCGAGAAGGTGAAGGAGATGATCCGCACCGTCGTCGAGACGCTCAAGATCCACTACGAGGCCTGAGCGGGTCGGCAAGGACCCACGGCGGAGGAGGAGGTGGGTCCGCCGGAGGGGCGATCGGCGGTTGGCGAGGCGCTAACTACCTGAGCTCTGGACTTCCGAGCTGCGGCGCGAGGCTTGCTCGAGGGTCTCCGCATGAAGATGACGCCCAAGACCATCGCTCTCTCCACCTCCGCTCTCCTCGGCACGATCGGCTGCTTCCTGCCGTTCGTCGCAGGGATGTCCCTGTCCAAGCTGTCGTCGGGACCCGGCTACAACAAGCCGAGCATGTTCATGTTCCTCGTGCCGTTCCTGCTCCTGCTCGCGCTCGGCGGGCTGTCGGCCGGACTCTCGAAGCGCGTCGCGCGCTGGCAGGGCATCGTCGGTGCGCTGTTCGCCGCGATCATCGTCGTGTTCCTGAATGGCGCCGTGTTCCACGGCAAGTTCGCGCCGATGGGCTTCCTCAAGATCTTCAGCGAGGGCGATATCGGCGCCAAGCTGGTCGTCGTCGGTGGCATCGTTGCCCTCGTGACGTGCGTGCTCGCGGCCGTGAAGCCTGATCCGAAGAACTGATCCCGATCACGGGAGGTTTTTCGATTCGTCGTGCGTCGCCTTGGTCATGCAGACGGAGTCACATCCGTCGACCCCGCACGGATAACCGCACACGAGGTCGGGCTTGCAGGCGACCTCGACGCACGCCTCCTGGCCCTCCCGCCCGCCACATCCGCACACGGCGCCGACGTCTCCTGTTCCTGGCTGGTCCTGGGCGGGCCGCGACGATCGCGGTCCGCACGACACGAGCAGCACGACGACAGTGACCGCGAGCTTGATCATCCGTCGACCGTAGCTGGGATCAGTTCTTCGCGGGCAGCGGCTTTGCCGTTCCGCTGGCGCGATCGACCCGGTAGGTAGTCGACACGTAGGGACGCGCGCGGTCGGCGCTGAACGTGATCTCGCCGCGCGCATCGAGCGCGATGTTGGTGAGCGCGCCATCGAATGCGAGGTCACGCGCGATCGGAACGGCCGGCCGACCGGGTGCGACCTCGAGCAGATCGATCGCCTGCTTGATCACGCGGAAGTAGAGGACGTTGTTGCCGTCAGCGATCGTCGACGGCAGCGTGCCGATCACGCGGGCGGTGCATGAGCGGAGCTCCGGTGGGCCGCTATCGATGACCGTACCTCGCCTGGTCCAGTGCAGCGCGACTTCGCCGGACTGACGTCCCGCGCCGAGCGCGTGGAAACAGTCCGCGACCTTGCGCAGCTTCTCGGTGAGTGCCGCCGGCCGAGCAGGAGCGGGGTGCTTGGGATCGTCGACGATCAGGGCGCCTCCGTTGAGATAGATCCTCGACCGGTCGTCGCCCGTGGCCGGCGCGACCGCTGCGACGAGGACCTTGCCACCGGGCAGTGCGCCGAACGCCCGAGCACCAGGCACCTGGACGCGCTCGAACACGGCGGCGTCGTCGAGCGGCGCTGGTCTGCGGACCCACGCACCACAGTCCCGTGAAGTCGTTCGACAGCGTGGCGTGAGTACGATCGTGCCGTCGGTCGCGCGGTGCGCGCGGGTGGGCAGAACGCCGGCGATGTGGCCAGCCGGGTGCCAGACGCCGTCGAGACCCGCGAGGTGGAGGTCGGCACCATCACCGGCGCGACATTCGAGCACCGCAGCTCCACCCAGATCTCCGAACAGAACGCTGATGCATCCAGCCGGCGGAACCAGCAGCGCGCTCCGGCCCGAGCGCAGGTCGACGATCACCGCGCTCGCGCTCCGCGCCGGTAACGATCCATCGTGGAACACCCGGGTCTGGATCAGCTGCGTCCGGTAAACCTGCTGGACCTCCGTCGACACGCAGTCGGCGCCCTGACATTCCGGCTCGCCGAAGCCGCTCAGCATGCCGAGCAGATCTCCCATCGAACCACCGTCGGGGTCAGGCTTGCAGCGCGCATGAAACGCGGCGAGATCACCGGCGACAGCCTTCGGCATCGGGTCGGTCTGGCTGTTGGTCGCGGGCGCCACATCGTTGTCGCGGTAGTCCGGGTGGTCGAGCAGTCGCTGGTTCCACCGGCCGTGGAGTCCATCGATCGACGCCACCTGCTGGAACACTCCACCCGGCTCCTCGTGCCAGTACTCCCACGACACCCACGTCGCGCCGTCGTCGGCGAGCGCACCCGATCGACAGGTCACCGCACCATCGCTGTCACGCTCTCCGATCCAGTTGCCATTGCGCGCGAGCACGAGCGAGCCAACCTCGGCCGGTGCGGACGTCCACGTCACGCCGCGATCGCGGCTGACCTCGGGGGGCGCACCTTTCGGATCCGCGACGATGATGCCGTCCGCGCGAACGAACGCGGCCTCGAGCGGGCGGGGTCGAATCACGCGCGTGAAGCTCCTGCCGCCATCGGCAGAGATCGCGATCGAGCGGCCCGCGGTGGCGAGTACGATCTTCGCCGTGGGATGGGCGTCCCAGCGCTGCGCTCCGGCCACCCGGCCTTGCTGGACGAAGCGGCCTGCGATCGCCGCGTCGATCGACTCCGCGGACCACAGCGTTCCGTTCGCCGTCGCGGCGAGGACCACGTCGTCGGCGCCGAGGCCGACCCAGGTCGCTCCCTTCGGGATCTTCAGCGGCCCGCGCACGCCGGTCCCCGGATCGTAGGCGAGGTGCATGACCACCCTGGGAACGACCTTGCTACGAGTCGCTCGCTTTGCGCGGTTCGGCGGGTAGAGCTCGAGCACGCCGATCGCCGCGTGCTGACCGACGGCGAGGACCCGCGTTCCGATGTACGGCGCGGGCTGGTCATCGCGGAGCGACGGCGAGACCCACGCGGCAGCGCGGGGCGGTTTGACCTTGGGCGCCGCACGCACCGGCGCCACTGCCACGACGAGGATCCCAAGACCTGCCAGGAGACCGGGGCTTCGCATCGCGACGGTGTACAGGATCCCTGGCGCAAAAAGCGCCAGGTGGAGCGCGAGCGTTCGGATCGGACGCGACCGTGATCGTGTCGGCGCCGTGCGGCGAGATAGAGTGGCGCGGTGAAGTCCAAGGTCTGTGCCTGGTCGGTGCTGTGCATGGTGGCGCTCTGTGCCTGCGCGCTCGGTTCGCACCCGCCACCGGCGCCACCGCGAACGACCAACGTGAAGCTCGCGATCTCCAGCGTGGAGCTCGCCAATGGTCTGCGCGTCGTTCTCGTCCAGGATCCGCGGGCCTCCGAGGTCCAGGTCACGATGCGGTACCAGGTTGGCTCGATCGATGACCCGGCGGGACAGGAGGGAGTCGCGCACCTCGTCGAGCACCTGATGTTCCAGCAGGTGCTGGGTAACCAGTCCCTGTTTGCCCGCCTCGAGGGCATCGCAACGCACTTCAATGCGAGCACGACGTTCGACGCGACGACCTACGTGCAACGAACGGACGTCTCGCATCTCGAGGAAGTGCTCTCGATCGAAGCTGTACGCCTCGGATTCCGCTGCACGACGATCACGGACTCGGTGTTCGTCCGCGAGCGGGAGGTCGTGATCAACGAGCTGAGGCAGCGCGACGGCGCGACCGAGATCCTGTCCGCGATCTACAAGGGCCTGTACCCCGCCGGGCATCCGTATCAGCGATACATCGCCGGAGACGTGACGACCGTCGGCGGGATCAGCCGCGACCAGGCGTGCGCGTTCGCGGATGCTCACTACGGGCCGCGAAATGCGGTGCTCGTGATCTCCGGCGCTCTCACTGCGCAACGCGCGGAGGGCGCTCTGGCTCGGTTCATCGCTCGGGTGGCGAAGCGCGCCGTGACGCCTCCATCGCCTGCACCGGCCGTCGAGGCCAAGGCACGGCAGCTCGAGGCATCCGTGCCGATGGACGACGAGGCGCTGCTGATCGCGTGGCCGCTGCCGCCCGATCCGGAGCTCCGGGCCAAGGTGCGCGCGATCGCGGCGCAGACGCGTGCCGCGATCGACGGGGAGGTGCTCGGCCGCGTGCTGCCGATCGAGCTCGGCGAGGGTCGCGCCGCGATGATCGGCGTGCTCGTACTGCCGAGCACCGACGAGACCCTCGACAGCGTCCGTGAAGCAGCCACGCGTGGCATCGGGAGTGTTCCGAACGCGTTCCGTGACCGCTCGCCGATGGGCAAGATCCTGTTCGACCAGATCCAGCAGACGGCGATCTATGATCTGTTCGCGACCCTCGAGGAGGGTGGAGATCGCGACACGCGGCTCGCTGCCTACGTGCTCGCGGGACGGGACCCGAGTGTCGCGGTCGGAGCCGAGATCGCCGCACTGCGCGAGATGACAGCATCCGAGGCCGCCCAGATCGCACGCGAGGTCCTCGGCAACGATCGTGCGACCGTGGTGGTGCTCGAGCCCCGCGAGCGCAAGAAGTCCGGTACGGCCGTGCGGCTCCAGGCCGCGATCCACGATCTCGGCCAGCGTCGCGATTCGCCGGATCCCGACGAAGCGCTCCGTCCGTTGACGACCACGCTCGCCACGCCTGGCTCGGGCTTGATGCGGACCCGCGTCCTGCCGAACGGGCTCAAGGTCGTGCTGCTGCCGTTGACCAGTGTTCCCACCGTCGACATGCGGCTGGTGTTCGGCACCGGTACCGCCGACGAGCCTGCGGCCAAACGAGGTGTCGCGCTCGTCGCGGCGCATGCGCTCGCGTGGGATCTCAGGTTCTTGAATGACCTGCTGGGATTCGCAGCGGCCGGTGGCACGAGCCTTGTCGACGTCGGCACCGACCACACGGCGTTTGCTGCGCATGGCCTCGACATGCACCTCGATTATCTGCTCGCCGGTCTCCGCCGCTGGATCCGCGAGGGCCGGTACGACGGCGGTGCCGCCGCTGCCGTGATGGCGTTACGACAGGAGTCCAAGAAGTCGACGGACGAAGGCGCGCTGACCGACGCGTGGCGAGCCGCGCTGTTCGGCGCTCACCCCTACGTGCACGCGGGCCTCGTTCGCCACGCGAGCGAGACCTTGAGCTCCGAGGACGCTCGCAGGTTCCGCGCGGCGCATTACGCGCCCGATAACGCCACGCTGGTGATCGCGGGTGGCTTCGACGCCGCACTCGCCGATCGCTGGATCGACTACCTGTTCTCGGATTGGACGGGGCATGCGGAACCACGGAGCTCGCAACGTGCGTCGTTCCAGCCGGCTTCGCTCGCCCTGGTGGAGCCGAGGACGCAGGTCCACCTGCAGATCGCAGTTCCCGCAACGGAGGACCGTCGTGCCGAGCAGCTCGTCGCAGCCGCCATGCTCCAGCGGATCGTCGACGACGTGCGTCACGAGCTCGGTGCGAGCTATGGGCTGAGCGCGCAGCTGGCGGAGCAACGGCTGGCCACGAACTACCTGATCGGAGGCGCCGTGGACGCAGCGCGCGCCCACGATGCGGTCGCGCTGCTTCGCACGCGGCTCGAGCGCTTGCGCACCGACAAGGACGCAGCGGCACGTTCGTTCGTGTCCGCACGAAAGCAGGTACTGCTTCATCTCGCTTCGATCTCGGGAAGTGCTGCCGAGATCGCCGCGCAGGTGGCTCGTGACATCGAGCTGGGGCGGCCTCCGATGTCAGCGCTCGAGACCGCTGCGGCGGTTCAACGCCTCACCATCGAGCACATGACGCCTACGCTCGCGGAGCTCGACCTGTCGCGGGCGGTGGTGCTGATGCGGGGGCCGCTCACCGAGATCGACCATGCGTTCGCGGTGCTCGGCCGGACACCTACCTACGTCAAGGCGGATCCCAGCGAGAACGATCGCAAGGAGACCGCGGCCGCGCTCACCGACGACAGCTCGCCGGCTGCGCCGCTCTACACGTCGGACCTCGAGGACAGCCTGACCGAGCAAGGACCGCCGTCGCGCCTGACGCTGCAGCTCACGCCGGGGTACTCGTACGCATCGCTCGGCGAACGAGGCGTGACCGGGTTCGACCTCGCTGGCCATGTCGGTTACCGCTTGCAGCGGACCTCGTCACTCGGACTGCAGCTCTCGATCGGGAAGGTCAGCGGCACCTATAACAGGGGGCGGCTTGGCGAATATGTCTTTGACCCGGCTCCCCTCGAGGTGATGCCCGTCAGCATTGCTGGGTTCTTGCAGGCGAGCGGGTATGACCGACTCCACGGCGCGGTGCTTCTCGGTGTTCACTACGACCGGGTGACCGACGACGGGACAGCGGTCTGGCGGCGAGCCTTCACCCTGGGGCTCGAGGGCGCGGTCGACCTCGCCGCGTTCGACCAGCATCGGCTCGCGATCTACCTCCGGCTCGAGGGACAGCCTCTCGCGGATGAGTCGTATGCGTCGCTCACGCTGGGTCTCGGGTACCGTATGTAAGGATGCCGATGTTCGCGAACGACCGCGCGCTGCTCGACCGCTTCCGGCGCGGCGATCGCGAGGCGCTGGCGGCGGTCTACACCCGCTACGTCGACGAGGTCGCGACCCTCGCGCGCCGCGGATTCACGATGGAGAGCAGCGGACACGTCTACGTGCGCGGCGCTGGTCGCGATGGCGAGCGCGAGCTCGTCCAGGAGACGTTCGCCAAGGCGTTCTCCGAGAAGGCGCGCACGGCGTACGACGGCCTGCAACCGTATCGACCGTACCTGCTGCGGATCACCAAGAACTTGATGATCGATCGCTACCGGCTCGAGCAACGGGCGGCGCGCGGCGTCGAGCTCGATGACGTCGGCGTCGGCGATCTCGAGGAGATCCTCGCTGGGAACGCGGAATTTCTCCAGCGCGAGGAGACGCCCGATCTGCACTGGACGACCTTGCTCGCCGCCGCGAAGGAGTACGTGGCCACGCTCGATGCCGAGAGCCGGCAGCTCGTGACCCTCCGGTTCGAGGACGCGCTGTCACAGGACGACGTCGCGGTGAAGATGGCGTGCAGCCGGCGGCGCGTGCGCACCGTCGAGGATCGCGTGCAGCACAGCCTGCGGTCGTGGCTGAAGCAGCGCGGTCTGCTCGACTGATCGCGCGTCGCTGCCGGAAAATGGGGTCTGACCCCATTTTCTGCCTCGCAAGTGACTGAGATGACGACAGATCTCCGGCGCCTCCGATCGAGCGGCCGAGATCGGGCCCCGCCCCGTAGGAGCAGTCATGGGCTGCCGGAACTTCACGCTTGATCGCCTGTTCAGCGCGGGATACGCGGGGGCCGTCTCGTGAGTGTCGACCCTGTGATCCCACGGCTGCTGGCCGGCCGAGATCGTCTCTCGCAGGTGGAGAAGGACGACATCCTGGCGTCGGTGCTCGCCGGGGTGTCGCCACCGAGGAGCCGTGTGCGCTGGTGGATGGGATTCGTCCCGGCGGTGGCGCTGACGATCGCGATCGTGGTGCTCGCGCCGTGGCGTTCGACCGCGCCGACCTCCGAGCTTGCCGCGCGCGGAGGTGGTCAGCCGTTCGCCGTGTTCCAGCCGTCCTGCGCGGGCGGCTGCGAGCGCGGTCACAAGATCCTGTTCGATCTCCACGGGACGTCGGGCTATCGCTACTTCGCGGCGTTCAGCAAGCGACCCGATGGCACCGTGCTCTGGTACTTCCCGGACCAGGGCCAGGACGCGAGCGTGGACCTCGTCACACAGCCGCAGGACGGCGTGCTCGATCGCAGCATCGTCCTCGGAGCGGACCACCCGGCGGGTGTCTATCGCGTGCATGGCGTGTTCTCGCGCGAGCCGCTGACGCGCGAGATGATCCGGGCAGCGTTCGACGAGACCACGCTGTCGGTGGGGCCCGGGACCCAGGTCGTCGTGCACGAGCTGGTGGTCCGATGAGACTGCCGCGCAACGTCATCGTCGTCGTCTGCCTGATGATGCTCGGCGCTCGCCCGGCCGCCGCGGACGGCAAGCAGGTCGCGTACGCGATCGTGATCGGCAACAACGAGCCGCCTCGCGCGGGCACGTCGGAGACGCTGCGACCGCTGCGCTACGCCGACGACGATGCGGTGCGCTATCACCAGCTGTTCTCGCGGATCGCCGAGACCCACCTGCTCGTCGTTCTCGATACCCAGACGCAGCGCCGCTATCCGGGGCTCGCCGCCCACGCGCAGCCGCCGACGGTCGATAACCTGCACCGCGTCGTCGAGGATCTGCGGGCCAAGATGACGCGCGATCGCCAGCGCGGCGATCGTCCGGTGCTGTACTTCGTGTTCAGCGGTCACGGTGCGCGCGACGATCGCGGGCATGCGTTCCTTGCCTTGCTCGATGGAGCGCTGACCCAGACCACGCTGTACGAGGACGTGCTCGCGCGGATGCCGACGACGTTCACTCACCTGATCGTCGACGCGTGTCACGCGGGTGGCGTGGTCGGCGTGCGCGGCGGCGGCTTCTTCGCACGCGAGGCGGATGCGACGTCCACGCCGACGATCTCCGCCGAGGTCGAGCCGATCCTGCAGGCGACCCCGCTCGCGCGGTATCCGCAGATCGGCGTGATCCTCGCGACCACGCTCGGCCAGGAAGCCCACGAGTGGTCGACGATCGAATCGGGCGTATTCACGCACGAGCTGCTGTCGGGACTCCAGGGCGCCGCCGACGTCAACGGGGACCTCGTCGTCGAGTACACCGAGATCCAGGCGTTCGTCGCCGCGGCGAATCGCGACATCAAGGATCCGCGCGCGATCCCGCAGGTGATTGCACGGCCGCCCGCATCGAACCAGAACGCGCCCCTGCTGACACTGTCGGGGATCGCCGGCATGCGGATGATCCGCGGCAAGGCGGCGGCGCTCGGCCACTTCTATCTCGAGCTCGAGAACGGTCAGCGCTACCTCGACGCCCACCTCGACGAGGGAGCCTCGATCGTGCTCGCGGTGCCCGAAGCGACCACCGTGTTCCTGCGCACCGCCGCGCACGAGGCGGTGTTGCCGGCGCGAGGCGCGGTCAGCCTCGACAAGCTGACGTTGCGAGATCGCCAGATCGCGAGCCGCGGCAGCATCGAGGTCGCGTACCAGACCGCGCTGTTCTCGTCGGGCTATGGCCGGGCGTACTACCAGGGCTTCGTCGACAGCATCGGCGCGGTGGGCGTTCGGTTTCCGGAGCGCAGCTCGAGCGCGCTCGTCCGGACCGACCACCGCCGGATCCGCAAGCGGATCGCGATCGGTACCGGCGTGATCGGTGGGGTCGGAGCGGCGACCGCGCTGACCACCGGCTTCCTCGCGTATCAGGCCCACAGCGACTTCACCGCGACGACGCTGCAGAGGCCGGCCCACGATGCGCAGGTGCGCTACGACCGCTATCTCCCGATCGCGCTCACGTCGGGCGCGGTGGCGATCGTCGCGGGCGCGGCAGCGTGGTGGCTGTGGCCACGGTCGACGGTGCAGGTGGTCCCGCGCGTCGAGGCCGACGGTGGCGGCATGTATTCGCTGTCGCTCGGAGCGCGGTGGTGACTTTGTGCGGCCGAACATCGCAGCACGACCGTAGGAGCTGTCGGAGGACGAGATGATGAACGCGAAGCTTTGCCTGTGGGTCGTGAGCCTGGTCGCGATCGGATGTGGACTCGACAAGGGCTCGACCAAGAATCAGTGCGCGGTCCAGGCGGATTGCCTCGACGGCTACCTGTGCAACGCGGGCGGAATCTGCGAGGTCACCGTCGGGCCGGACGCACCCGCATGCGTGCCGAAGACGTGCGGCGCGAACCAGTGCGGCACGCTTGACGATGACTGCGGCGGCACGATCGACTGTAGCTGCACGTTGCCGGCGATCTGCGAGGGCGCCGGGATCCCGAATCGATGCGCGGCCCCCGCGGAGTGCGTCCCGGAGACCGACGCGGCGCTGTGCGCGCAGGCCGCGCTCACCGAGTGCGGCACGACCACCGTCGTCGATTCGTGCGGCATCACCCGCAACCCGGATTGTGGAACCTGTAGCGCGGGCGTGTGCGGTGCACATAGCTACGGGCTGTGCGACGAGATCCTGTGCAGCTCGTCGGGCTGGTGCCGGGCGGTCGGCGGCACGCTCGCTGACGATCTGATGGTGCGTGATCTGTGGGGCACTGGCACCGAGGTGCTGGCGGCCGCGGCGAGCAACACCGAGGGCAAGCTCCTGCGGTTCGACGGCACGAGCTGGAAGTCCGTTGCCGCCGGAGCCTACGCACTTCGCGGCGGTGCCGGTTCGGGGGCGTCGATGTGGCTCGCGGCCTCGAGTGGCGCGCTGCTCAAGCCAAGTGGCAGCTCGTTCGTCGTGCCGACGATGTCGAGCCGGACCTGGACCTCGATGCACGCGATCTCCTCGACGGACATCTGGGTGGTCGGTCAGTTCGGCTCGGGCAGCGGGGCGCGAGCAAGCGCGAGTCACTGGGACGGCGGCGCGTGGACGGACCTCAGCTTCGGCGGGACGTTCGATCTCGGCTGGCACCTGCTCGGCGTCTCGGCGGCCGCGTCGAATTCCGTGTGGGCCGTCGGCGCGGCGGTCGGCAACGGCAGCGTGACCGATCTTCCCGCCGGTCCGCTGGTCGCCTCGTACAACGGGATCAGCTGGACGGTGAATCGTACGTTCCCGACGCAGAACTATCTGCGCGCGGTGCACGCTGTCGCGGCGAACGACGTGTGGGCGGTCGGCGATGGCGGCACGATCCTCCACTACAACGGGACCGACTGGACGATCTCGCCGAGCGGCGTGACCCAGCAGCTGCTCGCGATCACGGGCTCCGGCTCGACGCTGTGGGCAGCGGGCACCGGCGGCACGATCCTCAAGAAGGTCGGCGCCGGCGCATGGACGCCCGAGGTCAGCGGCACGACGCGAACGATCAACGCCCTGTGGGCCACCAGCACCGGGGATGTCTGGGCCGGTGGTGACCTCGGCCTGCTGCTGCGCTATCACCCGTGAGGAGATCGAGATGAGCACCAAGAATCACGCGCACCTTCGTTTCGTCAGCCCGTTCGTCCTCGTCGCGATGCTCGCGGCGTGCGGCGGTGAAGACGATGGCGGCATCGCCATCCCCGATGCACCGAGCGGTGGCGGGCAGACGACGACGTTCAACTGGACGATCCGTCGTCAGGGCGCGACCACAACGTGCGCGGCCGTCGGCGCGACCGAGATCGACGTGGTTGCGACGGCGGAGAATGGCCTCCCGACCAACCACACGTTCCAGTGCATCCTCAATCCCGGCACGCTCGGGCTCGCGCCGGGGCGGTGGGCGATCACCGCCACGCTGCGCGACGGACAGAACCAGCAGACCCTGGCGTCGGTCCCGGCCCAGGCGCTGACCGTGCCCGCGTCGGGAACGGTGCCGACCGTGCAGCTCGGCTTCAACCTCTGAGCCGCGCGTCAGGAGCTGTCATCGAGGGACTGGCCGCATGGGCCGGCACCTCGGCATACTCCGCGCGATGCAGCTCCCGCACCTCGCCCTCGCATTGACCGTGATCGGCGGCTGTGGCCCGGCGTCGAGGTCCGGCGCCGATGCGAATTCGAACCCCGGCGCCGACGGTGGCACCACGTTCGATGCCGGTGTCTGCGAGGACGTCGTCGATGTGGTGTTCGTGCTCGATACCTCGAGCTCGATGGGCTTCGTCCTGTCGCAGCTCGAGAGTCAGATCGCGCAGGTCGTCAGCGCGAGCAACACCCTCGCGCCGAACGCGCACTTCGGCCTGATCGTGTTCCAGGACAATCACTTCATCGACAACACGGGACCGCTCGACGGTGGCGTCGTGCACACGAGCGCGACCAGCCTGCAGAGTGCGTTCCGCAACTACCGGATGAACTTCACCAACGCGGATCGCAATCCTGGTGATGGCGTCAGCGGACCGACGACGCAGAATCCGATCTGCGAGGAGAACTCGCTCGACGCGCTGTATGCAGCGGCCGAGAGCTTTCCGTGGCGGGCGAATGCGACCCGGGTGGTGATCCTGGTGACCGACGACACCTTCCTCGAGCGGCCCGACAACTACGGCGATCGCGATCACGACGGCCTGACCAACAAGACCGACTTCCCGCGCGAGGGGAATTATCCCGCCGCGCACACGCTGGTCGAGACCGTCGATGCGCTCAAGACCGGGCGGATCCGCGTGTTCTCGTTCTCGCGGATCACGCAGCCGAGCTTCCTCGCTCGCTGCGGCACGGGGCGCCGGCTGCCGTGGACGGACATCACCGACGGCTGGACCACGCCGTACGGTGCACAGCCGCCGATCCCGACGCAGACGGATGGCGGCAACTACGATCTCGATCAGGTCAAGAACGGTTCGCTGTCGCTGTCGGCGACGATCAACACGGTCGTGCTCGAGAGCTACTGCTCGCCGCCGATCCTGTAGGCCCCGTCAGCCATCGACCTACGCGATCTGGGCACGGTCTCTGCACGGTATCGAGGCACAAACACCTCGAGACACCAAGGAGATTTCCCATGTCACGCATCGCATTCGTCCTCGGTGACGACTTCGAAGACAGCGAATTCCGCATCCCGTATGACGGCCTGAAGGCGGCCGGGCACCAGATCGACATCATTGGCATCGAGGCCGGCAAGATCGTCGCCGGCAAGAAGGGCAAGGAGAAGGTGAAGATCGAGAAGGCGGTCGACGACGTCGACGATCGCTCGTACGACGCGCTCGTGATCCCGGGCGGCTATTCTCCCGACCACCTGCGGATGGACGCGGACATGGTCTCGTTCGTCGGCGAGATGGTCAGGGGCGGCAAGGTGATCGCGGCGGTCTGTCACGGACCGCAGCTCCTGATCGAGGCCAACGTCGTGCGCGGCAAGACGTTGACGTCATGGCCGTCGGTGAAGACCGATCTGATCAACGCCGGCGCACGCTGGGTCGATCAGGAGGTCGCGCGCGATGGCCGGTTGATCACGTCGCGTAAGCCCGATGATCTGCCCGCGTTCACGCGCGCGATCGAGCAGCAGCTCGGTGTGCAGGCCGAGGCGTCGAGCGGCAACAACCGTCCGCAGCCGTCGCCCCGGCACTGACGTTCAGGTGGCGCGAGCGTTCCACGCGCGCACGCCCTCGTGAGCGGGCACGGCCTGGTACAGGCGCTGAAGCTTCGGGTACGCATCGAACACCGACGCCGGGATGTGATCGATCGTCCCCGTCGCGATCCAGCGCACGACCATGTAGAGCTTGAGGTCGACGACCTGCAGGGTGGAGCCGGCCACGAACGGGCCCTCGCCGAGCTGGTTCTCGGTCGCGGCCGCCCACGCCGGGAGATACCCCGACGCGAGCTCCTGGCGGACCGCGCGCTTCTGATCTTCGTCCTTGATCCGCAGCGTCGGCGAGAGCATGTGACGGAGATCCTCGACGTGCGCCATCAGCGCCTCGTGGCGCGCCGCCTCGAAGTCATCGGCGGGATGCAGTCCGTGGCGCCGGCCGATCAGCACGAGGATGGCATTCGACTGCGCGAGCGGCGGCTTGCCCGGAAGCTCGAGGACGGGGACCGAGCCAAACGGGGTGGTCGGCTTGAGCGCTGCCCACTCGGCTCGCGACAAGCGGTGATCCTCGAAGTCGATCCCCGCGAGGTGCAGCGCGAGGCGGCATTCCTCGCCGCGGCTCCCTGAGAGATCGAAGTACGTCAGCCTCGGCTTGGTCGTCATGGCGACGAGCCTACCGGTGAACGGGACCGTAAGCTGCTCGGATGTCAGGTCGCCGCCACCTGTTGCTGCTCGCGGCGGCCGTCACGGACTCGACGTTTGTACGTACGCAGCTCGTCGGCCACCCCATGTGGGTAGGCAAGTGCATCCACTGCGGGAGTAAGCTCGTGGTCGGTGACGATGGCCGCGCACGCGGCGAAGCGACGCTCGAGCACCTGTGGCCGCAGACGCAGGGTGGCACCGACGAGCTCTCGAACCTGGCGGTCGCGTGCGCACGCTGCAATCGCGAGAAGGGAAAGCGCCACGATCCGAACGGCGGCGCGCGTCTGCAGGATGTCGTCGCCTTCTTGCGAGCGCGCCGGCTCGAGCGCTGGCGCGATCCGAGCGAGGTCGGAATGGCGGTGCGGCTGCGCTCCGTGATGGCACCCGGGGAGCCAGCGACCGACGACTGAGTGTGCGAAGCTCCTCGGTGGATGGGATCCATGGACCGCCTCGCCCGTGTGCTCGCTGCTCACATCGACATCCCGGAGGAGCTGGCGGGATCGCTCGGCGTCCTCGTGATCTCCGTCGTGATCCTCCTGATCGTGTATGCGGTCCGCGGCGGATCGGGTGGCAAGCAGACGCGCGGCACGGTCGCGATGCCCGGCGGCCCGACCTGCTCGTGCGGCATGATCGCGAAGTGGACGGTGCCGAACGGACCGTGGCACTGCGATCGCTGCAACCTGCCGGTGCAGATGGCAGCTCCGGGCGTGCAGCCGCCGACCGTGCAGCCGCCGGCGATGCCGCTGCCGGTCGCCGTGATCCACTCGTACGGTGCCCCGGCGCCCGTCGCGCCGCAGGGGCCGGTCTGCCCGACGTGTCGCGGGCCTGGTCGCTGGATTCCCGAGTCTCACGCGTGGGGCTGCGATCGCTGTCGCATGCTGATCCAACTGCCGGTGGCCTGACGTGGACACGCTGTTCCCCTGGGTGCATTCACCCGGCGATCGGCTCGCGCTCCGCGTCGGCGATCGGACCGTCAGCCAGCGCGAGCTTGCCGCCGCGTGCGCTCACCACATCGCGATGCTGACCGCGCGCGGCATCGGTGCCGGCGAGCGCGTCGGCGTGTGGACGCAACCGGCACTCGAGACGCTGGTCGCGCTCGTCGCTCACGCCGCGGCGGGCTACGTCTCGGTGCCCGTCGATCCCAAGCTCGGCGATGGCGAGCTCGCGCACGTCCTCGGGGACGCGGCGCCTCGGTTGTGCGTCGCTGCCGACGTGGACGCCGTGGCACGCCGGGCCGGACCGATCGAGACGGTCGCGATCACGCTCGACACCAGGACGGCCCCGCCGATGACGCCGTCACCGATCTCCGGCGCACCGGCGCTCGTCCTCTACACGTCGGGCACCACGGGCGCACCGAAGGGAGCGCTGATCACCGACCGCAACATCGCGAGCAACCTCGACATGCTCGCTCGTGCCTGGGCGTGGACCGACGACGACATCATCGTCCACGCGCTGCCGGTGTTCCACGTCCACGGGCTCGTGCTCGGCCTGTTCGGCAGCATGCGGCGGGGCGGTGCACTGCGCTGGGTGCCGCGGTTCGTGCTCGACGATCTGGTCACCGCGCTTCGCGATCACAGCGCGGGCGGGCACGCGATGATGTTCGCGGTCCCGACGATGTATCACCGGCTGTGCGACGCCGCGCAGGACACTCCTGCCATCGCGAGCGCGTTGCGCGAGGCGCGCGTGCTGGTCAGTGGGTCGGCGCCGCTTCCATTGCGCGAGCACCACCGGCTCGAGCAGCTCACCGGGCATCGCGTGATCGAGCGCTACGGGCTGACCGAGACGCTGATCAACTGCTCGACCCGCCATGACGGCGATCGCCGGCCCGGATCGGTCGGAACCGCGCTCGATGGCGTGGAGCTCCGCCTCGTCGACGACGATCGGCGGCCGCTCGATCCGTTCGATGACACGACGATCGGCGAGGTCGCGGTGCGCGGACCGCACGTGTTCGCGGGCTACTTGAACCGGGAGGACGCCACCCGCGCCGTCCTCGACCGCGATGGCTGGTTCTACACGGGCGATCTCGCGACGCGCTCGGCCGATGGTCAGATCCGGATCGTCGGCCGGCGCTCGACCGACCTGATCAAGTGCGGCGGGTTCAAGGTCGGAGCGGGGGAGGTGGAGTCCGCGCTGCTCGAGCATCCGGAGGTCGCCGAGGCCGCCGTGATCGGCGTCGCCGACGAGGATCTCGGCGAACGCATCGTCGCATTCGTCGTCGTGCGCTCCGCCGTCGAGCCGGCCGCGATCGAGGCTCACGTCGCGTCGCGGCTGTCGCCGCACAAGCGGCCCCGCGATGTGCGGATCGTCGACGCGTTGCCGCGCAACGCGATGGGCAAGGTCCAGAAATCGGTCCTGCGCGCGCAGCTCACGCCGGCGTAGGGTTCGAGCCCTCCTCCGGAGCCCGTCACCAACGGTAGCGAGAACTGGCCGGCTTGTCTCGAGATGCAGGGCAGGCCGCGTGGCTCGCCTGCTTCGCCGAACAGTTCCACTTCGTGAAGCACGCGTTCATGGTGCTGAGCGCCATGCCGACCCGATCAGCATGCTGAACTCATCGCTGCCGTGCTGCGTGAGCGCGACCGGCACTCGATCGAGCCATACCCACTCGGTCTGCCCTCCGTCGCTCTTCATCGTGGGCTTTGCGCGAAGCCTCGCGGTCAGTGCGTCGCGCACCGTCTCGGAGTCGCCGCGCACGTGGACGCTGATCGCGATTACCTTCTTGGCACCGGTATAGGCGACGAACTCGGTGTCACCGGTTCCCGTCGGCAAACCGAGGCCGTTCCACACGAGCCCGTCTTCGCTCCGGTGTGCGCCCTTCGTTGCGATCACCTTCTCGACGGGCGTGCCGATCATCGCCAGCGGCAACTCGTTGACCCAGTCGATCGGGTCGCGGTAGTGCGTGAACGTCAGCGTGTTCAGCTTCGAAGCCAGGTTGGCGCGCTGCCGCGTGGTCGGGTCGTACCAGATCTTCGTCGGCGAGCGCCCCCATGCGGACGTCAGATCCTGTTCGAGCTTCTCCAAAACCTCCTCATTGAATTCGCCCGGAAGTACGATTGTCACTTCGGTGAGCGTGCCTTCGCGATCGTCGAACGAAACATCCAGTAGGCCATCGCCAAGGCGCGGTGCGATCTGCTGGTACACGGAGCCGCGCTCGCGGGACCAGTCACCCTTCGCGCCGAGCTGAATGTCATCGACCAGAAAACCCATCTGCGCGGGCTTCGCGCCGTAGACTTCGTGCAGGCGCGCGAGCTGCGCGTCATTCCACTTCTTCTCGGCCGCCGTGGCCGCGCGTTTTTGCTCGTCCTGAAACGCCTGGACCACCGCTTCCGCGGGCTCGCCGGCGAGCGCGAGCTCCTCCGCGCTATGCTGGCCCTTCGCACTGCTCTCGCCCTGGATGGGCGCGCGGCTGAGCTCCGTCTCGCGCCCGCCGCACGCCAACGATGGCGCTACCAAACACATCACGATTACAGACGTCGGTCGCGCATCGCGGCAAAACTATCACCTGCCGGCGACGAGTCAACGACGGCGTTTACAAGCTGCTTCGTAGAAACCGGCCACTTAACCTTGGCTCGGGATCCGCGCTCGGCGACCAATGGTTCCGGATCGACCTGCTGTTCTTCCATCGCCGCCTTCGCTGCCTCGTCGTGATCGACCTCAAGCTCGGGAAGCTCACCCACGCTGACGCTGGGCAAATGCACATGTACGTTCACTACGCGCGTAAGCACTGGACGATCGAGGGCGAGAATCCGCCGGTCGGGCTCATTCTCTGTGCATCGAAGGATGCTGCAGTCGCCGAGTACGCGCTCGACGACCTTCCCAGCACGGTGATGGCAGCCGAGTACCGTACAGTCCTCCCGAGCGAGAAGCTCCTGGTGGAACATCTCGAGCAGGCCCGCGAGCAACTACTCACAGCCCCACGGCGCTCGCGCGAGCCGTGACGTTGATTGCGAGTGAGTAACCATGGCGACAAGAAGAGCGAATTCCGGACGCAAGACCAAGGCCGCCGAGATCGAGCGATTCAAGCAGATGGCCGAGCAGGCGACCGTCGACGCGTACGGTGAGTCCGAACAGGTCACCGGTTGGCATTGCATGTTGGCACAGCACCTCGCGGTGCCGTTCGAGACCACGGTGCTGCGTGCCACGGTGATCGTCGAAAGAATCGACCTCCGCCTCGATGATCACATCGTCGCGATCTGCAAACAGGGGCGGAGGCGGCAGGCGATCGAGATTCGAGAACTTCCGTTGCCATCTCCAAGACCGGCGGGTGCGGAATGGATCGAAGCGTATCGGCACTGGCGACGGGGCTGGTAATGCGGGCCAGCAAGCAGCATCACGCGCACGCCTCGACACGAGGGCAACCATGAGCGAGTACCAGTACTACGAGTTCCAGGCGATCGACCGAGCGTTGACGACGAAGGAGATCGCGATCCTGCGTTCCTGTTCGACGCGCGCGACGATCACGCCCACGAGCTTCGTCAATCACTACGAGTACGGAAGCTTCAAGGGCGACGAGGACGAGTGGATGGATCGGTATTTCGATGCGTTCATGTACACGGCCAACTGGGGCACGAACGTCCTGAAGCTCCGGTTGCCGGCGGAGCAGTTGCCGCTCTCCGAGGTCCAGGCCTACGCGGCAGACAATGTGCTGGACGCTCGCAAGAAGCGCGGCAACGTGATCGTCACGTTCGCGTCGGACGACGAGACAGTGGATTCAAACGAGGAGCAGTCTTCGCTGTCATCGCTCGTATCCATCCGTCACGAGCTCCTTCGAGGCGACCGCCGTGCGTTGTACTTGGGCTGGCTTGCAGGCGTCCAGAACGAGGTCGTCGACGAGGACGAGCTCGAACCCGAGGTGCCGGCGGGGCTCCGTCAGCTGAGCGCGACGCTCGCCGCGCTGGTCGAGTTCCTTCGCATCGACGAGAGTCTTGTGGCCGTCGCCTCGCGAAAAAGTGCCCCGTTGCCACCGGCGCCGTCGCGGAGGGCGGTTACGAAATGGGTGAAGCAGCTTCCCGCTCCGACGAAAGACGCGCTCCTCGCGAGGATCGTCAACGATGATCCCGCAGCAGCTTCCGAGGTGCGCCAGAAGTTCCACAGTGACCAGCGCCCGATCGCACGATCGGCACAGCGGAAACCGCGAACTGCCGGAATGCTACTCGAGGCAGCTCATGGCTCGAGGTAGCGGAGCAGACGCGATCCGCTCTCTGCCAATCCTCTGCCACGGTACGGAATCCAGAGGAAGGCCTCCTCGCAACGACAAAGCGCGCCAAACCGCCTAGCCGCGCGCGGTGTGGAGCGCATAGGGCAGGAGCTCGTATTCGTCGTCGCCGGTTAGCGACGGACGGCAGGGCCGCATTGCACGCAACCCCGGCGCGCCGCGCGTGTCCTGGCATCGTGATCATCTTGCGGTTCGCGTCACCGCGCTTGCCGCCACTGCGCTCTTACTCGGCGCGTCGCGCGCCCGTGCCGCTCCAGTCCGCGGGACGATCGAGGTCGAGATCAAGGATGCGACACCGCACGACCGTCTGCTCTTCGAAGCAGTCGCCCGCGAGCTCGAGCGCCATGAGTCGCTGTGGACCTCGCCGCCTCGCGGCACCAAGACGTTTCGTGTGAAGACGTACGCACGCGGAGGTGTCCGAGGACTCACCGAGCGATCCGCGAGCTTGCAGCACGTCGTCGCGTGCAAGCTCCTTCGCAACCGGCTGTGGCACCTGAACCTGCGGAGTACGACGCCTCGCGCCCTCGTCGTCACGTTCAAGTTCCGGCCGCAGTCTCCATGGCCGCGCGCCGGCGCACGCTCGCCTGACGAACACTCGAGATTCGAACCTTCTCGGCAGCCAAACGATGAAGCGACGCTGCCGCGCAGAGCGGCGCGAACAGGAGGTCATCCTCCGTCAGCTCGCGAACCATTCGAAGCCCGGAAACGTCTGGCGCGCGCAGATCACGCCGGCGTAAAGGTGGTGCTAGTCGCAGCACGCCAGCGCGTGGCTCACCGTGCACGGGCCCTGCGAGAGTCCATTCACCGACAGGCTGTATCCGAGCGATCCCGACTGCGTCCACGCCGAGCAGTTGAGCTGGGTCGCGGCGGTGTACCGGCCCATCTCGGCCGTGGCGACGTTGTTCTCCGGCGACGAATCGCCCTGCGTGCGGAGGTACGCACTCGATTCGATCCACACGCCCGCCGCGGGTGGCGTGACCGTCGGCGACGCGCGCTCGTACTCGGCTTTGTGGCAGAGGTGGCTGCCGGCAAACTGCGCGCCGCACAGCTGGTTCATCTCGGCGCGACCCCCCGGCCGAGCGCCGGTGACCGTCGCGGTGGTGAAGCCGCGAAAGCCCTCGGTGAACGGCGTGGTGCAGCACGCGAGCCTGTGCGTGGTCGAGCACTGCGTCTGCGACTGGCCGCTGATGGTGAGGACGTAGCCGAGCGTCCCGGAACCGGTCCAGCTCCCGCAGTTGACCTGCGAGGCACCGGCATAGCGGCCGAGCCGGATGTGGCCGGTGCCGCCGATCGGCGATGCGTCAGATGCGGAGGCCTCGATGCCGCCGCTCGAGTCGATCCACGCGCCGTCGCTCGGCGGAATCGTCGCTGAGTTGGAGAGGTAGTACTCGGAGAAGTGGCACAGGTGCGCGCCGGTGAACGCCGCGGCGCAGCGCGCGTGCATCGCCTCGCGACCTCCCGCGACGCCGCTGATCGGGGTGGTCGTGAATCCGGCGAACTGCGAAGCGGCCTCGCCGGTGACCATCCCTCCAGGACCCATCGCACCCGCCACACCCTGCGGACCCAGCGAACCGGGCGGTCCCGCGGGTCCGGTCGCGCCCGTCATTCCCATCGCACCGGCAACACCGGCAGCACCGGCAGCACCGGTCGCGCCTTGGGGACCTTGCGGCCCTTGCGGACCGACAGCACCGGCGGGACCTTGTGGACCTTGCGGACCGGGAGGTCCCTGGAGCGTTCCACCGTCGAGGACGGTGACCTCGCCGGGAGGGCCTTGCGGGCCTTGCGGTCCCTGCGGACCCTGTGGACCCTGTGGACCTTCGGGACCGGGCGGGCCTTCGACGCTGCCTTGATCCTCACCGCCAGCATGGTTGGAGCACGCCGCGAGAGCGAGCAGCGTTGCGATCAGAGATCGGGCGAGCATGGCATCTCCTATTCGCAACACGCGATCGGGCGGGTGCCCGTGCACAGCTGCGTCATGTGACCGGTGGGCGTGATCGTCTCGCCAAACGTGCTGGTGCTGCCCTCGATCGCGGCCGTCCAGTTGTTGCAGTTTCCCGAGTAGAGCTTCGATGCCCAGCGGCCTGCGTGCAGGGTTGCGATCTCGTTCGCCACGCTGCCCGACGATCGCAGATAGCCACTCATGTCGAGCCACGCACCGGAGGCCGGTGGCGAGACGGTCGGGGTCGCGCGCTGGTACTCGGCGATGTGGCACATGTGACTGCCCGCGAACTGCGCGCCGCAGAGCTGGTGCATCGCGGCGCGGCCTCCGGAATGAACGCCGGAGACGGTTGCGGTGGTGAAGCCACGGAACCCCTCGACGTACGGTGTCGAGCAGCAGGCGAGCGCGTGCGAGATCGTGCACTGCACCGTGGTGTGCGTCGTCGGATTGATTGTCTCGCCAAACGTGCTGGTGCTGCCTTCGACGGCAGCCGTCCAGTTGTTGCAGTTGCCGGAGTACGACTGCGAGGTCCAGCGACCGAGGTCGACACTGCCGAGCTCGTTGGACACCGTGACGTTCCCGTTGTAACCGTCGATGCCGCCGCTCATGTCGAGCCACGCGCCACTCGCGGGCGGAATCGTCGCCGTGTTCGCCAGGTGATACTCGGCGACGTGACAGAGGTGCGAGCCGGTGAACGCGGCGGCGCACCGCGCATGCATCACCTCGCGACCGCCTGCGACGCCAGGGTACGTCGTCGACGTGAAGCCCGCGAACTGGGCCGCGGCCTCCCCGGTCACCGCACCACCAGGGCCCATCGATCCCGGAACGCCTTGGGCACCGGTGGGTCCGGGCGGTCCCGCCGGTCCTGCCATGCCCATCGGGCCCATGGCGCCCGCGGTACCCGCCGCACCGGTCGCGCCCGCCGCGCCCGCGATACCCATCGGGCCGATCGGACCCTGCGCGCCTGCCGGACCGACCGCACCTTGCGGGCCGGCGGGACCCTGCGGGCCGGGAGGTCCCTGGATCGTTCCACCGTCGAGGACCGTGACCTCACCGGGAGGACCCTGCGGGCCGGCGGGACCCTGCGGTCCTTGCGGTCCCTCGGGACCGGGCGGGCCTTCGAGGCCGCCTTGATCATCACCACCGGCGTGGTTCGAGCACCCGAGGAGAGCGAGCAGGAGAGCAGGAAGGGCGCGGGTCCACATGGCGGCTGTATCTCCGGACGTACGGCGGTGCGTGACAGTCGCGCAGCACGACCGCCAACGACAAAGCGACGCTACCGCGCGCCTCGCAGCAGTAACCGCGACAACAACGTGACGCGCGGGCACAGGGTCGTGACGACCGCTTGGCCGGCGCGAACCGATCGCTCGTGCTGCTCGGCATGCTGCTCGCCACGCCGGCGTATGCGGATCCTCCCAGGTACACCCGCAAACCGAAGCTCGCGATCGACGTGACGTTCTCGGACCGCGTCAAGCCGATCCAGCCGACGACGACCCAGGGGCGCGCGGTGACTGCCGACGAGGTGATGGCGATCGAGACACAGACCGAGCCACTCCGGCGCGAACAGGAGGTCATCCTCCGTCAGCTCGCGAACAAGACGCCGGACGATGACCCAGACAAGCCGGATCTGCTGTTCCGGCTCGCCGAGCACTACGCGAAGCAGCAGCGGTTCTGGCGACTCAAGTCCCTCGAGCCGGCCGTGCCCGCCAAGCCGCGGCGATGACGCTGTCTCCCAGCTCGAGCTCGATGCTGAAACGTTTTCAGCGAGTCGTCATGACGTACAGCGGACCAAGGCGGGCGGCATCCCAGCGTTCGCCGAACTGTCGCCCGATGCGCTTGGCCCTCGCCGCTACTGCCCGGACTTCTGGCGGCGCCGCTTGAGGAGTGCGCGGTCGGCGCGTCGGCGTAGGCGCTCGAACATCTTCTGCTGGGCGAGTGCGGCGGGGTCGAGGTTCGGCGTGGCGGCGGTGCGCTTGGTGGACTTACGTGTGCTCATGAGGGCGGCGAAGGTACCAGATCGGGACGTGGACAATCAGCGGACCTGGTCATCGGACGTGCTCCGGCCCCCCTGAACGTGAACGGTACGCCTCGATTCGGCGCTGTTTCCGCGGAATCAGAACGGTCATCAGGCGTCGTTGGCGCGTGCGCCTGGAAGCGGCTCCTCCGTCGAGGGGCTCAGCCGCCCTGCAGGGTGAGCCACGTGTTCTCGCCGGGCGAAGTCCACGGTTGCCGGCGCCGACCACGAGTCCGCTGACGCAAGATGGAAGTAGGTTGAATGTGCCAATGAGCTCCTCGGTTCCGGCGGTTCTCTTTGCGTCGGCCTCCACGCTGGTCGTTGCGTTTCAGATCGCGCTCGCGCTCGGCGCACCGTGGGGGAATGCGGCGATGGCCGGGAAGTTCCCGGGCACACTCCCTCGGCCGATGCGGATCGCGGCCCTCCTGCAGGCTCTGATCCTGCTCGGCCTGGCATGCGCCACGCTGGTGCGTGCGGGGATGCTGTTGCCCACCTGGTATGCAGCGTCGAAGATCGCGATCTGGGTAGTCGTGGCGTTCAGTGCGATCGCGACGTTGCTGAATCTGATCACGCCCAACAAGCTCGAACGCATGATCTGGGCTCCGGTCGCCATGACCATGTTGGTATCGAGCCTCCTCGTCGCGATCCGCTGAACAGCTTCTAGCGCCGTGCGCCGTGCGGCCAAGACCGTGTCCGCATCGGCGGCGTGCTCGCCGTGCATGTAGAATCGGGCTGTGGGCGCGAGCGAGCTATCGCGGATATCAGCGATCGACCGGGCCGTCCCGGCGCACGTGATCGGTGAGCTCAGGGCCCAGATCATCGAATCTCAGGCGCGGCGACCCACGATCAGCGATGGGGGAACCCACTGGTACTCGCTCGACGCGCCACCTCGACTGTTGTTCGAGCAGGTGATCCAGCACCTGCGAAGGTTCGTGCCTGGGGGGCACGCATTCATCGGCGCTGAATGGTGGTTCCGTGCGACGACGACCGACACGGGATTTCCGTTCCACTTCGACCGCGACGAAGGCATCCGGAGCTCGATCGTGTCTCCGGATCTCGCAACGATCCTCTACCTGAGCAACGCCGGGGGGCCGACCGTCATCCTGGACGCCACACCGTCGCGGATAGCGGCACCCAAGGCGGGGATCGCGGTGCACCCGCGGCCTGGTCGGTTTGCCATGTTCCCGGGCCCGCTCCTTCACGGCGTGTTGCCGGCACGACCGGGCCGATGGCCGCGTGTCACGATGCTCGTCAACTGGTGGAGAACGGTGCCGCGGATGGAATGCGCGCCTGCGGACCGCAGCAGCACACGAGCATCGCCTCGCTGGCGCGTCGACGGGGAGCACGCCATGACAGCGCGCGTGGCGCTCGAGTCCATCGATCCATCCCGGCTACTAGCCAGCGCGGCATGGCGCGACCTCATCTCCAAGCAAGCCACGTACAGGTAGGATCGGGCGTAGCATCGGAGACAGGAGTACCGATGATTCGAAAATACAGCGGAGACAAGAAGAGCATCGAAGCGCGGAGCGGCGACAACGGCCGGACCTGGTCGGTGAAGTTCTTCGACACCGGACGACTCACGGAGTATTCGGGCGGAACGCTCGCCGAGGTCGACGCGCTGGCCAGCAAGCACCGGTTGACGCTCGACCGTTAGCAGAAGATCGCCATCGACAGCGGCGCGCCTTCCGTCGAAGCCGAACGTGTTGCTCGATCCGGCGAGCGATCGGTCGCTCACGCTCGGCGATGCGTCTTGTAGAAGTTGATGAGGCCGTTGGTCGACGGATCGTGCGACGTCACATCGCCCGGACCGTCGAGCTCCGGGAGGATCTTCGACGCGAGCTGCTTGCCCAGCTCGACGCCCCACTGATCGAAGCTGTAGATGTTCCACACGATGCCCTGCACGAAGATCTTGTGCTCGTACATCGCGGTCAGCGCGCCGAGCGTCCTCGGGGTGACCTTCTGCATCATGATCGAGGTCGTCGGCCGGTTGCCGGTGAACGTCTTGTGCTGGGCGAGTGCGTCGATCTCGTCGGGCGGAGTCCCCGCTGCGACGAGCTCGGCGCGGGCCTGCTCGATGGTCTTGCCGGCCATCAGTGCTTCGGTCTGCGCGAAGAAGTTGGCGAGCAGGATCTGGTGGTGCTTGCCGATCGGGTTGTGGCTCTCGACCGGGGCGATGAAGTCACAGGGGACCAGGCGCGTGCCCTGGTGGAGCAGCTGATAGAACGCATGCTGCCCGTTGGTGCCGGGCTCTCCCCAGATCACGGGTCCGGTCGTGTAGTCGATGATCCGCTGGTTCTGCCGGTCCACGCTCTTGCCGTTCGACTCCATGTCGGCTTGCTGGAAGTAGGCGGGGAACCGGTGCAGGTACTGGTCGTACGGCAGGATCGCGTGGGTCTCGGCGCCGAAGAAGTTGTTGTACCAGACGCCGAGCATCGCGAGGATCACGGGCACGTTCTCGGCGAGCGGCGCGGTGCGGAAGTGCTCGTCCATCTCGTGCGCGCCCGCGAGCAGCTCCTCGAAGTTATCCATCCCGATGATCGTCGCGATCGAGAGCCCGATCGCGCTCCACAGCGAGTACCGGCCACCGACCCAGTCCCAGAACTCGAACATGTTGGCGGTGTCGATGCCAAACCCAGCGACCGCCTTGGCGTTGGTCGACACGGCGACGAAGTGCTTGGCCACCGCATCGGTGCCCGCCTTCAGCCGATCGAGGAGCCAGGTCCGCGCGGTCGTCGCGTTGGTCAGCGTCTCCTGCGTGGTGAACGTCTTGCTCGCGACGATGAACAGCGTCCGCTCGGGGTCGACGCGCTTCAGCGTCTCCGCGACGTGCGTGCCGTCGACGTTCGACACGAAGTGGGCGTTCATCCCGTGCTTCCAGTACGGGCGCAGTGCCTCGGTCACCATCACCGGGCCGAGATCCGAGCCCCCGATCCCGATGTTTACGATGTCGGTGATCGTCTTGCCGGTGTGGCCGAGCCACTCGTGATTGCGGACGCGCTCGGTGAACGCGCGCATCTTCGCCCACACCGCGCGCACTGCAGGCATGACGTCGACACCGTCGACGAACATCGGCCGGTCGCTTCGATTGCGAAGGGCGACGTGGAGGACGGCGCGGTGCTCGGTGCCATTGAGCGCCTTGTCGCCGGCGAACATCCGGTCGCGCCAGCCTTCGACATCCTGCTGCCTGGCCAGGTCCATCAGCAGCCCAAGCGTCTCGCGCGTCGCGCGATGCTTCGAGTAGTCGACGAACAGACCGCAGACCTCGCGCGACATCGAACGAAACCGCTGCGGGTCGGTGGCCATCAGGTCGCGGATCGCCACCTGCTCGATCGTGGGCCGGTGCGCCAGCAGCGCGAGCCAGGCAGTGGAGCTCGTCAAGGTCGACATGAGGGGGAGCAAATCATGTCCGAGCGTTGCCTGTCACGGCCGGCAGCGTGAGGTCCGCCGGAGTGAGGACGCATGCGGACCTGCTCCCGGGACTACGAGACGATGTGGTCCTGCTTCGACGCGCGGGCGAGCCGTGCCTTCTCGATCGCCTGACCGACGACGCCTTGCGCGCGGTTGACGACATCTGCGCTGACGTGGTCGGCGTGCTTCACGCCATGGCGAGCACGCTCGATCGCCGAGCTCGCGAGATGTTCGGCGCCGTCGATCTTGCGCTCGAGAGCGGTCAGCAGCGAGTTGCGAACGTTGTGGAGCACCGCCGCAGCGCGAGCGTGTGCACGGTCGACGGCATCGAGCATGCGGGTCGAGAGAGCGGCCGGGGACTGCTTCATGGATGCGTTCATGGGCTCATCATGAGACGCGGTGCGGCACCCGCCAAGGTGCTGTGCAGAGAGGGCGATTTGACTGAGCCGTTGCGCTCGTCCGCACACGCATGAAGCCGGTCTGCGTGCTGCTGCGCCGCGGTCGAGATCTCTGCGAAGCTTCGTCAGTGAGCTCGAAGCGCGGGCAGCCATCGACGATCGTCCTGATCGGGTTGACTCTGTGGTCGTGCTCGCGGCAGGAGCCGCACCTCGATCGCACCGGATCCGGATCGGCGATCTCCGCGCCGGTCGTGGATCTCAGCGCCGCGCCGATCGGCGAGCCGACCGCGCCGCTGGACCGGACGATCCGATGTTGCGCTCGATGCTCGCGGCGCCGGCGGACTACCCGGCGTTCCACCGGTGGATCCTGGAGATGCGCTCGTACGATCCCGAGGAGTACTGGGGGCGCGCGTTCGATTCGATCCGGGACTAGCCGTCACGGGAACCGCACGGCGACGATTCTCGAGCTCAGCCGGTGAACGCGGCCTTCAGCGCGGCGATGTCGAGCTTCACCATCTTCAGCATCGCCTCGGTGGCTCGCCGCGCCTTGTTGCGGTCGGGATCGGCCATCATGTCGGCGAGCGCCGTCGGCACGATCTGCCAGGCCACGCCGTAACGATCCCTCAGCCAGCCACACTGCTCGGGCTTGCCGCCCTCGAGGAGCGCACTCCAGTACCGATCGATCTCGGCCTGCGTCTCGCAGTTGATGGTGAACGAGATCGCGTGATTGAACGGATCGAGCGGGCCGGCGCTCATCGCCATGAAGGACTGGCCGAACAGGGTGAGCTCGACGACCGTCACCGATCCGGGCGGGCCGCTCGGCGACTCGGCGGGCATCGCGGTCACGCGATCGATGCGAGAGTCGGGAAAGATCGAGACGTAGAAGCGGGCGGCTTCCTCCGCCTCCTTGGCGTACCACAGCGAGGGCGTGATCTTCTGGAGTGGCTTCGGCATCGGCGGAGCGTAGGCCCGGCCGCCGTGCTCCCGATCCGATGCGGTGGAGAGAATCAGCTCACGTCGCCCAGGATCACGGGATGACGCGGACTGACAATCACGCTGAGCGTCACTTCATGGCCTCCTGGGTGCCTTCGCCGTCGAGCTCGATCCACTTCGCGTCACGCGACTTCCAGACCTCGGACTGGATCCTCTCCTTCGCCGCGGGGCGCGGCGCTGACTCGCCATCCTCGCGAGCCTTCGAGACCGCGATGTCCGCGCTCTTCTCGATCGTGGTCGCCAGCTCGCGCGGCATCCGCTTCGCACCGACGGTGAACACGTTGATCGGAGACGGGCTCGCGCGATGCGAGTCGATGCAGAACACGTCCAGCGCGACCTCGACCGTGGCGCCCGCGCCGACCTCGAGCTGATTCAGCTCCTTGACCGCGCCGCTGGTCGCGAGCTGCATCGGGCCGACCGCGCCGAGCCGCTGCGGTGCGGAGTCCGGATCTCCGTCGGGCACGAAGTAGAGCCCGGTTGCGGAGAACGCGTGCGCGGTCTTGTCGGTGTTCTTGATCTCGACCTTGAGCTTGCCGTTCGTCGAGCCGTCGTACTCGATCGCGCGGATCTGCAGCTTGCTGCCGGGAACCTTGTGGAACTTCGTGTCATGGCGCACCGGGCCCGACGGGGCACGCTTGCGAACCTCCTGGACCTGCACGCGGTCGGCGATCGCGGGCGCGATCAGACCGGCGAGGATCAGCAAGGACACCACGATCGTGCGGAGGTTGCGGTGGGACCGCGAGAAAGCGAGCGAGGTCATGAGAGCTCCTTCAAGAGGGGGGCAACCCATCACCAACGCACGACGACGTGGTCCGATCTACGTGACCGCAAGCGAGCGCTGATTCACCAGCTCTGGCAGCGGAACCCGGCGTACGCGTGGACGCCGCCGGTCGCGTCATTCGCATAGATGTACGTTCCATCGCCGAATACGCCGAGGGCCGAGGTGCCGGGGCTGATCTGATCAATCAGCGAGAACTGGTCGGCCTCGAACGCGAGCGCGTAGATGCCGCCGGCCTCTGCCGCGACGAACACGTGCGTGCCGTCGCTCCAGATGTCGCGGGCGTTCCCGGCGGTCGTGAACGTGTCGAGCTCGACGAGCGTGGCACCGGAGACCCGGTAGGCGGTCGCCCCAGCGTTGCTCGCGACGAAGATCGTCACGCCGTCGCTCCACACCCGCGATCCACCGTGGCGTGCGTCGGGAGGAACGACGTCGGTGAACGAGGTGCCATCGAAGTCGAGCACGCGAAACGAGGCGCCGTCCCCGAACAGGACCCGCGACCCGCGTGCCCACACGCCCGAGCTCCAGCTCACGGTCGGCAGCGCGGGTGCGACCTGCGCGATCGACGTGCCATCGAACCGCACGGCAAACAGCCCGGCCGGGCCAGTCGGCACGAAGATCACACCGTTGCTGACGGCGCCGCGCCGCGCTTCCCGGAGCTGCGTCGTGTCCTGGGCCCGCAACGTCAACCGCCCGTCGCTCGCCACCTCGATGACGGCGAGGCCGGTCCCGGGCGCACCTACGTAGACGTACTGCCCATCGCCCCACACCGCTTCGACCCAGCCGAGGCTGGACAGCGATCCCACCTCGGTGAAGGCGCTCCCGTCGAAGCGGAGGTTGTGGACGCCGCCGGTCATGTCGGCGACGAGCAGGTCGGGCGGGGCGGAGAACACCCCGAAGCCGCCACCTTGCGTCGGAAACATGCCGACGTCGACGAACGGGCCGCGCTCCGCTACGAGGCAGTTTCCGACATCGGGAACAAAGCTCGACGCATCGGCGCCAGCGTCATTGCCCGCATCGGCGCCCGCGGTCGGGGCATCGGTACTCTCGCGGTCGAAGCCGAACCGGCCGCAGCCTCCCGCGAGCCAGACCGCGGCGAGCACGCCCGCCGGAGTCAGGTAGCGAGCGGAGCCGCGCACGCATCCAGGATATCTCGAACCGGCGCCGAGTGCCCAAGATCCATCGCCTGGGGCCCTGTGGATCGACTAGCCTGCGGCCTGAGACCAGGAGGGGATGATGACGCTCTCGACCGATGATCTGATCGCGGCGCTTCGCCTGCGATACGACTACTACTCGGCCCAGTCGATGTTCGAGCTCGCATGCGAGCGCGCCGAGCTTGCCGAGAAGCCCACCTACGAGGTGTCGGAGGTGAAGGCGTGGCGGACTGCGCTCGTCGCGGTCGGCGATCGCCTCGACCCCGTGCTCGCGCGGCTCGACGCCCTGGTCGAGGCCGCGCCGGCGAAGAACCGGGCCGCCGAGCCAGCAACCCCGAAGCACAGCGAGCCCGCGACCGCCGCCGCCCCGACGGCTGCAGAACCCGCTGCTCCGACCACGGCCTCGTCCGCGGAGCCCACGACCGTCGCGGGACCGGCGAGCGAGGCCGACGTCGTCGAGACCACGATCGTGCTGACCGGGGTCGAGGTCGCCGATGGCGAGGAGATCCTCGTGTGCGGCGCGTTTCCCGAGCTCGGCGACTGGGATCCCGAGCGCGCCCGGCCGATGTCCCGCACCGGCGACGAGTGGCTCGCCACGATCAAGGTCGCGCCCGAAACCAAGGTCCCGTTCAAGTTTCTCCGGCGCACCGCCGATGGAAACCTGATCTGGGAGAGCGGCGCGGACCGCAGCCTCGTCGCGAAGCC
The DNA here is from genome assembly GCA_028287135.1 of Myxococcales bacterium. Taxonomy (GTDB): domain Bacteria; phylum Myxococcota_A; class Polyangia; order Haliangiales; family Haliangiaceae; genus JABFXX01. The sequence continues at coordinate 56,376 of JAQBQE010000008.1, read as the reverse complement.
CCGGCTCGAACAGACCTGGCGCTAGGCCGGAGCGCACAGCGATTCGAGCCAGGCTTCCGCCGGCGCGCGGCGGATCACGCCGCCGAGATCGAACAGCGCGATCTCGTCGATGCCGGCGGCTCGCACGAGCTGCACGTCCCGACGCAGCTCGCTCGGATCGCGATACCCGGGCTCGTCGCCGAACGCGCCGGGCCCGACCGTGCCGAGCGAGATCGCGGCCTTCGCGCCGAACCGCGAGCGGGTCAGCCGAGCGGTGAGCCCGAGCAAGCGCTCCGCACGGCTGCGGTTCACGAGCCCGCGCGACCAGCCCTCGTAGAGCGAGGTGTACGCCATCACGCTGTGGCGGTCGACGGCGAGCTCGGTCGCCGGTGTGCCGAGCGCGCGCTGCATCCACTGCCCCCGCCACTCGAGCGCGAGCAGCGGCAGCACGGCGGTGGTCACCCGGTGCTCGGCGCGCCACCGCTCGACGGTCCCGACGAGCGAGTCACGGGCGGTGCGATAGGTGTGCGGCGCGGGCGTCTGCCGCCACGTCGGCCGCCCCGACTTCCAGCGTGCGAGGTCGTGGAGAGGCGGCTCGAGATCGATCGCGAGCTCGTCGGCGAACCCGACCTGTGCGAGCAGCTCGTCGGTGAACGCACCGTACGCGAGCGCCGACGATGCACTCGCCCACCGGCCATCGACGTCGGCGAGCATCGGCCAGACGGCGACGAACACTCCCGCATCGCGCAGGCCGCGCACCGCGTCCCCGACCTCGGCGAGCTGCCAGGGCCTGACCGCGAGCAGCAGATCGACGTGAAACCGCGCGAGCAGGCCGACCACCGACGGCTGCATCAGCTCGTCGAAGGACAGCGTCTCGCACCACACGCGATGTCGCACGCTCGGTAGTATGCCTGCACATGAAGGTTCTCTACGGTGTGACCGGCGAGGGAATGGGGCACGCGATGCGCTCGCGCGTCGTGATCGAACACCTGATCGCCCAGGGTCACGTCGTCGAGATCATGGCGTCAGGCCGGGCCGCGAGCTTCCTCGGTAAGCGGTTCGAGGGCGTCAACACGATCCACGGGCTGCACATGATCCTCGAGGAGAATCGCGTGCGGAAGGGCAAGACGTTGTGGTCGAACGTGCTCAACGGCGCGCTGGGTGTGCCGCGCAACATCGCGGCGTACTTCGAGCTGATCGGGGACTTCGAGCCCGAGGTCGTGATCAGTGACTTCGAGTCGTGGTCGTACTTCTACGGGCGCAATCACCGGCTGCCGATCCTCTCGATCGACAACATGCAGGTGATCCATCGCTGCGAGCTGCCCGCGGAGATCGTCGACGGCAACGAGGTCGCGTTCCAGCTGACGAAGGCGTTCGTCAAGACGAAGCTGCCGACGTGCGACGCGTACTACATCACCTCGTTCTTCCGCCCGCCGACGCGCAAGCCAGACACCTATCTGTTCCCGCCGATCCTTCGCCCCGAGATCCTCGCGGCGAAGCCAGGCCCGGGCGAGCACCTGCTGGTCTACCAATCGGGTGCGAACGAGGTCCTCCAGGCGGCGCTCGCCGCGACCGGGATCGAGTGCCGGATCTACGGGATGCGCGCGGGGCTCACCGAGGAGGTCCACGACGGCAACCTCCACTTCATGCCGTTCAGCGAGGATCGCTTCATCACCGACCTCGCGACGTGTCGCGCGGTGATCGCCGGCGGTGGCTTCACGTTGATGGGCGAGGCGGTCTTCCTCGGCAAGCCGATGCTCGCCGTCCCGCTCGCGGGTCAGTTCGAGCAGCTCCTCAACGCGAAGTATCTCGAGCGCGAGGGCTACGGGATGTTTGCCGCGGATCTCGATGATCCGGGTGTGATCCCGCGGTTCCTCGAGCGAACGCCCGAGTGCGCTCGCAAGCTCGCGACGTATCGCCAGGACGGCAACAGCCAGCTGCTCGCGGCCGTCGACGAATTTTTTCACCGCGCAGCGACCGAGCCGCGCTAGCGCAGTTACTCCGCGTCGTACTTGAACGACAGCGACACGCGCGCGCGGTACGCGACGACCTTGCCGTCCTCGACCTTCATGTCGAGCTTCGAGACCTCGGCGATCCGGAGGTCGCGCAGGCTCTTCGCTGCGGTCTCGACGGCATTGCGAGCAGCGTCCTCCCACGAGGTCGTGCTGGTGCCGATGATCTCGGTGACGCGGTAGACGGCGGATGCGGACTCTTTCTTCTTGGCCATGGGCGGGACCTTACAGTGATTCGCGATCCGCAGCCGTCGTGGGTACCATCGCGTTCACGATGACTGTCTCGCTCAACCTGCTCGCCCTGGTCTCCAGCGTCGCGCTCGCCGTCACCGCGTGCGGCGGATCCTCACCGTCGCCATCGACACCGACCACGCCGGCGCAACCCGCTGCCGATGGCGTCCTCGTCAACGTCGATGATGCCGGCGTCGCGCTCCACGGTCACGATCCCGTCGCGTACGTCGTCGATAGCGCCGTCACGCCCGGCTCTGACGCACACGCGTCCCGTCACGGCGGCGCGACCTACTGGTTTTCCACCGCGGAGCACAAGGCGACGTTCGATGCCGATCCCGAGCGCTTCGTGCCTCGGTTCGGCGGCTACTGCGCCTACGCGGTGACGCAGAACCGGCTGTCCGACGTCCAGCCCGATCAGTGGAAGCTGCAGGACGGCAAGCTCCTGCTGTTCACGAACGCGGAGCTCCGCGAGCGGTTCGACCAGGATGCCGCGGGTAACCTCGCGCTCGCCAACCGCAACTGGCCGGCCCTGGTCGCCAGGTCCACTCGCTGACTAGTCGGTCGCGCTCTCGACCAGACGGTCGGCATCGAGCGCGAACACGTGCGTGCCCTGCGCGAGGCAGTGCTCGCTCTTGCCGGTCGAGGTCTGCGTCGTCACCACGAGGTGCGTGGCCGCACCGACCCGCCGGGTGGTCAGTACCCCCGCGCACCGGTCATCGTCGAGATCCGGATCGTCGTAGGAGATCCGCGGTCCGCGGATCTCGGTGAGGCCGCGACCGCGGATCACGATCACATCGATCCACGACGCCGCGTCCTGCCGTCGATCGTCGAAGTGGACGACGACCTCGTCCGAGCGGTCGCCGTCGAGATCGACCGTCTCGAACGAGACCTTGCCGCCCCGCAGCTGCGCCCACTCGAGCTTCGCGTCGCGCAGGCCGACCAGCTCGGTCGTTCCATTCGTCGCCACCACGCCGAGCAGCCGCCGGTGGCGCTCGCCTTCCGATCCGATCAGCTCGACAAAGAACGCGGGCTGATGCGCGACCTGGATCGTCACGCAACGCAGGCCGTCGATCCGCTCATCGTCCCGGGTCAGGCGGTAGCGCTCGAGCAGCGTGGCCTCCATCGGGGCGCGCAGGGACTCCGTACATTCGAGCCATCGCGGCGAGCTCGCTGCATCGACCACGGCGGCAGGCGGGCGGTCCTCGGGCGAGGTCGATTTGCCACAGCCGACCACCGCGGCCAGCGCGAGACACGCGTACGCACCACCCACTCCCGGGCTGGCTGGCTCGTTCGACTGACGTTCTCTCATCCCCGCAGCGATGATCGGACACGTTGGAGCGGGCGGCAATTTTCGAGACGATCGGCCTCCAAATGGCCGTGGAGGGCTTCCGAGCATCGATCGTACGAGCCGCGTGACTTAGCTCTCGACACCCGCCAAAAACCGGGTCAAATAACGGCTCGCTTCACACGATCTGATCGGGCCGTCTTGGCCACCCGTGTGGAGGTATTGCTTCTCTGAGGAGTGCGACGATGTCTGAAGGTACTATCAAGCGTCTGACCGACAAGGGTTTTGGTTTCATCGAGAACGGTTCGGGAACGGACATGTTCTTCCACATGTCGGCCGTCGAGGGCGCGCGCTTCGAGGAGCTCCGTGAGGGCCAGAAGGTGTCGTACAACGAGGGTCGCGGCCCGAAGGGCCCGCGCGCTGAGAACGTTCGCGTTCTCTAAGCAGCGACTCTGATCGAAAGGGAGCCAGCCTAGTGCTGGCTTTCTTTTTTTTCGGGCCAGTAGAACGCCGCGAGCACGGCGTACAGCGACGGATTCTCCGCCGCGAGCTCCGCCGGGCGCGTGAACAGCGTCTCGGTCGCGACCGCGAAGAACTCCGCTTCGTTGGTGGCGCCGTACGGATCGATGACGCTCGGGATCCCGTAGCGCAGCCGTGCCTGGAGCTCGTGGTAGGCCGCCGTCAGCACCTGCCCCCACCGGCGGCGATCGCGACGCGATAGCGGTGGAGTCCCGTCGATCGAGCCGTTCGCCATGTCGATCTTGTGCGCGAGCTCGTGGAACACGACGTTGCCGGCGACCTCCTCGCGGCCGCCGGCGAGCACGCTGTCCCACGCGAGGATCACTGGACCTCCGAGCATTGCCTCGCCGAGGATCATGTGGCCCTCCGCGATCGGTGAGCGCGGTTGCTCGAACGTGCCGAGCCGGCGCGGCGGCAAGATCATCACGGACGGGTAGACCAGGATCGACGCGACATCCGAGTACAGCGTCTCTTCGCGCCGCAGCAGGAGGAGGCACGCCTGCGCGGCGATCGTGACCTGGATCTCCTCGGTGAGCTCGAGTCCACCGCATCCTTCCCAGTGCTTCTCGGCGATGAACACCTGCACGAGCTCGCGCAGACGCGCGCGGTCCGCCGGTGTGAGGCGCCCCACGATCGCGACGTTGCAATCGAGGATCTCGTCCCATTCCGCGGGGAACGGTTCGGCGAGGACACGAGAACGACGGCGATCGCGAAGCCAGCGGAGCATTGCGTCAAGCTAAGCGCGGCCCCTGCCGCCAGCGACTCGCCCGATCGGTCAGGGTCCGAATGGCTCACTCGCCGCAGGCAGCGACGCACGCGTGGTATCAGCGCGGGATGCTGGCGCAAGGTCACAGGGTGGTCGTCTCGGAGCTCGGGGAGGAGCCGCTCGAGGCGATCGAGCGACACGCGACGCTCGAGACGATGGCGGCGCCCGATTCGCAGACGCTGTCGGCGCGCGACGTGATCATCGCGATCGCGAGTGCCTCGGTCGGCTGGGTCGATCTGCTGATGACGAGTGGCCAGTACCAGCACATGCCAAAGCCTCCGTACACGCCGGGGCTCGAGTACGCGGGGACGGTCGTGTGGGCCGGTCCCGATGCCAACCTCCCGATCGGCGAGCGCGTGCTGGTCGATGCCTTCCTCTCGGGGCCTCGATCGCTGGGCGCCTATCAGGCGTACGGCGGCTTCGCGTCGTACGCCGTCGCGCCGATCGAGGCGGTGCACCGGATCCCGGGAGCGCTGACGTTCGATCAGGCGTGCAACCTGCTCGGCAACTACGAGACCGCGTATCACTGCCTGATCACGCGCGGTCGCCTGCGCGCCGGCGAGACCGTACTCGTCCATGGCGCGTCGGGCTCGACCGGGCTTGCCGCCGTTCACGTCGCCAAGCTCGTCGGTGCAACGGTGATCGCGACGGGGCGCTCGGCGGAGAAGCTCGCGGTGGTCAAGGCGCAAGGTGCGGACCACGTGATCGCGGGCGGCGACTCGATGCGCGACGCGGTGAAGGCGATCACCGGCGGCACCGGCGTCGACGTGGTCTACGACGGCGTCGGCGGCGAGCTCTCGGTCGAGAGCCTGCGCTGCGTGCGGTTCGGTGCGCGGTACCTGATCGTCGGCTGGGCCGCGACGCCGTTCGTCGCCAAGGGCAAGGGTCAGCGCGGTGCTCCCAACGCGAACCAGCTCCCGACCAACCTGATCATGATGAAGGGCCTCGACGTCCTCGGCTGCCCGACCGTGATCTCGACCGTCAACGATCCGTCGCTGCGCGCGCCGCGGCTCGCTCAGATCCTCGCGTGGGCCGAAGCCGGGCAGATCCGCCCGCACGTCTCGCACGTGTTCCCGCTCGCGGAGTTCAAGACGGCGATGCGGACGAAGTGGAGCGGCGAGGTGATCGGCGGCTGCGTGCTGCACCCCGCTACTTGAGCTGCTTCCAGTCCGCGCGAACCTTCGTGTAGGGACCCTTGAACGGCGGCGCGCCAGCGGCGGGTCCGATCACGTAATCCGCGCGCCGGTTCGCGCGCTCGTCGGTCGAGTCCGCCGTCTTGACCTTGAGCACCTCTTCCCCGAAGCCGGCGAACGCGATCGGAATCGTCACGCCCTTCTCGCGCAGGTAGCTCGCGATCGCGCGTGCCCGATCGAGTGAGAGCTTGCGGTTCTTCGCGGTCGTTCCGACCGTGTCGGTGTGGCCGGCCACGTAGAGCTTCATCTTCATGAACCGCTCCGAGGTCTTCACGACCTCGGCGATCCTGGTGACGCTGGCGTCGAGCTTCGAGCTCTCGCCGGCCTCGATCACCGCGCTGTCGACGCCGAAGTTGACGTCCTCGTGGTCGATCGCGACCGACCACGGAATCAGCTCGACGTTGGTGGCGATGCCGTCGGCGGAGACCGCGCGGAGCTTCAGCATCATCACGCGCGTCTTCGCCGGCTGGGTCCACGAGATCGAGAGCCAGCTATCGGCGGCGTCCTGGTGGTAGGTCGCCGATGCGTTCGCGAGCTCCTTGCCATCATCGCCGATCACGACGAGCGCCGCGCTGCCGGCAGGACGCGACAGCTTGAACTGGAGCACGCGCTTGTCGAGATCGAGGTGATCGGCGTCGTAGGTCACCTTCATCGGCGCGTTGATGAACGTCGCGAGCTCGAGCTCGCCGCTCCACGCGCCTTCACCGGCGATCTGGACCGAGAGCGTGCCCTTGTAGGTGGCCTTGCCAGCAGCTCCGTCGCCGAGCGGGAGCTTGACGGCCTGATCCTTCGCGAGCCCGGCGTGCTTGATCGAGAAGTGCTTGCCATCGTCGCGATCGAGCTCGATCCGGAGGTCGGTGACCTTGCGAGCGGCGCGGACCTCGAGCATCGGCTTCTGGCCCACCGGGACCTGTCCCTTGAGCTGGTAGCTGACGGGCTGCGCCGCCACTGCTCCCGCGACAAGCATGATCAGGAGAAAGCACACGCGACCCATGCGTGGATGATAGCGCACGCGTTTCGCGTCCTGGCGTAGTCTCGGCGTGTGACCTCTCCACGCCATGTGTGCGCGCTCCTGATCTTCGCGGCGTGCGGTGGTGCTCCACCCGCAGGTGCCTCGCGTCCATCCGCGCCGGAGGGCCCGGCATGTCCATCGGAGCGACCGACCGGGAGCCAGGCCGACTATGCGGCGCCGATGGATCTCGTGGGGATCACCGTCGCGGCACCGCTGCTGTGCGAGCGCGGTGAAGCGTACCTGCGGGTCGAACGAGCCGTGGGCTCCCGCAAGCTCGGTACCGGTCGTGAGGGTAGTGGTGGCTTTCGCGAGGGCTGCACCAGGCTGCCTGCCGATCCGAAGGACGGCTCATGCCCGGTGATCGATGCGGGCACGCTGCTCACCGCGGCGACGGCCGAGCTTCGCAAGCGCAACATCGAGATCGTAGGTCAGGGTCTCGGGCCGTGCGGAGAGATCAAGGGCGACTACGCGGCGTGGAACATGTCGATCGGCGTGCACGCATGGAGCGAGGCCGAGCCGGCGGTCCGCGTGGTGGCCGAGCTGCTCGAGCGCTACGACCTCGCCGGCTACACGGGGGTCGCCGTGCGCGGCATCCAGTGCGCCGTCCTGCTCTAGAACACGAATGGATAGGTGAACGAGCCTCCGTTCACACTCTTACCGAACTTCGCAGAGCGCATCGCGCCCGCGACGCAGCTGCCAAGTCCCTCGTCGGGAGTCTCGCGGACGGCGGCCTCGGTGACATCGCCTTCGGGCGCCACGGTCACGGCGATCTTGACCGTGCCCTTGACGCCTGCCGTCTCGCCGCACTTCACGACGCGCGGCTTGATGGTATCGACGCCTGACCGGACCATCGGTCGATCGAGCTCGACGGGCACGCCATCGATGCGCGGCTTGAGGTCGGACTCCGCGGGCTTGTACTTCAAGCAGCACGGTCGGTCGTACTTCGAGAGCACGCACCCGGTCTCGTCGCAATCGCCGTCGACCGCGGGCGTCGCAGGCGCGGTGGTCGCATCGGTGGTCGTCGGATCGGACGCGCTCGGGGACGTGACGGGCGACGTGGTCGGCGAGGTCGTCGGCGATGTGGTCGGGGTCGTCGTCGGAGTCGGGCGCGGTGGCGGCGGCCGCATCGAGACCGGTTCCATGTCGATGTCGGGAACCGGGATGAACGCGTTCGCTCCGGCCGGCGTCGCCGAACCGGTCGGCTCGATCACCGGCGGCGGAACCGGCTCGGTGACCTGGGCGGTCTGCGTCGGCGAGCTCGGCGCATCGGTCCCGAGGAAGTGAACGACGAGGAAGAACGCGCCGACCGAGCCCGCGAGCCCGAGGATCAGCAGGAGCAGCGGGCTGACCCGGCGCTTCTGCACCGGGTACGCGAACATGTTGCGCCCCGAGGTCGAGGCGCTCGGCACGGAGGCCGCTGCACGCGGCGGAGGAGGCGGTGCGGTCGGCGGACGCGCACGCGCCGGAGGTGGCGGAGGCGGCGTGGGTTCGCGCTTGCGCGGAGCAGCGGGGGCAACGCTCGTCGCCTTCGCTCGCGCTGGCTCCCTGGCGAGAGCGGGTTCCGTGTCCGCCGATGCGATCGCCTCCGTCGAGGCGGCACCGGAGACGACGGCATCGCTGTTCGCGGCGTCGGTCGTGATCGTCGCGGCTTCTGTCGACGACGCGGCCGTCGAGCTCGCGGCGGTTGCCGGCACCGTCGCCGGAGGCGTCGATGCCGATCCCGGTGGCCGCGGCGCGCTCGGGGCGTGACCCTGCGCGGTTCCCTCGTGCGCCCACGTGGCAGGCGCATCCGACGTCCGCGCGGTGGTGCGCGGCCTGGCCGTCTCGCTCGAGGGCGACGCTGGAACGGGAGCCGGCTGCTGCGCGGCCTGGCTGATCGCCGCGGAGCCCCAGGATCCACTGCGCGCACGGGCCGCCGGCGCCTCGGGGGCCGCGGCCGTCGGTCCGCTCGGTACGTGGCCCTGCGCGGTGCCCTCGTGCGGCCACGACGCGCTCTTCGGTCGGTCGGTCGGCTCGGTCGGGGCAGCGCGAGCGATCGGGGCGGGTGCGGTCGGTGGCCGCGCACGCGACGGTGGCGTCGTCAGATCCTGCTTGCGCGGAGCGATCGTCTTCGGCGGGACGATCGGACTGTTCGTGGTCGCGCGGTTCCGGCGCGGACCTGCGGGCGCCGGTGGCGCAGCGATCGCATCGGTCGATGCCCGATCCGCCCTGTCGAGCTTCGACAGTTTGGTCTGCCGCGTCTCGTCGTCGGACTGCGGCCCCGGTCCGCTCATCGCGATCTGTTCCTCGAGGCGCGCGAGATCGATCGGCCGCGTCGGCGGATCGTCGGTCGGTCGCGATCGCACGATCACGTTCGCGCCGGTGCCCTGGCGATGGCGAGGTGCGGGGACCGCGGGCAGACGATGGGGCAGGCCGGAGCCGCCTTGCGTCTTCTCCATGGTGACGGGCTCGGGCACCGCCTGGAGGCGTGGCAGTTCCCTGACGAGATTTCGCGGAACCGTGTTCGGGTTGAACTGCGGCAGGATCAAGTTGTCCATCGCCGGACCGATCGCGCCGGGCAGGATGAACACGAACGTGCCGTCGCACCGCGCTGCCTCGGCGCTGCTCAACATCGCCGACGCGCCGCTCTCCTGGAACATCAGCCAGCGGAACAGGTCGGTGAACCCGGGCAGGACTTCGGTGACGAATGGCTTCATGGCCACCGACGCCGCATCGCTCTCGGCGCCACCGAGCACGATCACCACGTCGATCTGCGGATCCTCGATCCATCGGCGCAGCTGCTCGCGGATCCCGGGCGCGAAGTCGGTGACGACCTGCTGCGCCATGATCTTGTGACCGGCGGCGGTCGAGCGGGCCACCGCGGTCTCGAGGTTCGTCCGATCCGCGCGCGGTGGGTCCTTCGCGATCGCGAGCAGGGCAATCTGGACCTGGACCGATTCCACGGGACAGATGCTAGCGCGAGCGGTCGCCGCGCGTCGTCGCTGAGGCGCGGAGTTGCATCACTCGCAGGCCGTGAGCTCGTCCATCGTCTTTGCAGCCCCCATGCAGGCGGTCTGCGGTGCGTTGTTTGCTGAGATGCACTGCGTGGTGCACGCGCCCACGCCGGCTTCGAGCTGGGTCGTGAGCTCCGCCTGCTTCCCGGTCCGTGCGGCCGCCTGCTCGCCCGGGGGCAACGCCGCGATCTCGGCGTCGGCCCGCGCCCAGTACTTCACCGTACCGAAGTTGCGGCAAGCGCGTTCACACGCGGCGGCGTCGAGGACCGGGACCGCGAGCGCCGCCTGGGCCGTGGTCCAGTCCGCGCAATCAAAGCTCTTGAGCTGCTCGGAGGTCTTCGCGAGGACCTTGCCGTCCTTCCGGATCTCCTTGGCCGCGGTCATCCCGGTCGGTGTCAGCTCGTCCTCGGACTCGACCGTGATCCCGGTGTTCGGGATCACCGAGGTCGAGGTCCACGATGTCCACCGCCATGGCTCGCCCGCGAGCGTCCCGGTGCCGGTGAACGCGCCGTCGCGCTCGGTCATCGTGAACTGATCGCCCTCGACCTTCATCACGACGTGAAACGTCTTCGCCCCGTGGGCACCGCCGTCGTCGGTACTGACCTCCTCGGTGATCGTGCCGGCCGCGGGGTCGACCGTCCTGCGCGCGAGGGTCCGCGCGGTCTGGCCCATGCCCGTCGCGACACCGGAATAGCAAGCGGTGCTGGCGGCCGGAAGCTCGCGTGGCGCGACGGGGGTCGGGGCCGCGGGGCCGGAGCAGCCGATCAGCAGGGCGAGAGCGAGCCTGGTCATGGCTCGCGACTGTAGCGGTTGATGCCAAGGGATGCACAAGCCCGTCGTTATCGCGCGGATCGTGGTCGCGCTGGCGGTGGCCGCGATCGTCTGGCTACTCCAGCACGGTCGTGATCTCGGGGCCGTGGGGGCCGATCAGCAGCGTGTGCTCGAACTGCGCGGACAGCGCACCGTCGGCCGTGCGCACGGTCCAGCCGTCCGCGTCGGTTCGGATCGCGGCGGAGCCCGCGTTGACCATCGGCTCGACGGTGAACGCCATGCCCTCTCGCAGCCGGTGCCCGGTGCGCGCGCGCCCGATGTGCGAGACATGCGGATCCATGTGCATGGCGCGCCCGATGCCGTGGCCGCCGTAGACCTCGACGATGCGGCCGGCCGCGCCCACGGAGCTCTCGATCGCCGCGCCGATATCGCCGAACCGAGCGCCTGGCAGCGCGGCGGCGATGCCGGCATCGCGCGCGGCGCGGGCCAGCTCGACGAGGCTGCGCGCGTGCGGCGCGGCGTCGCCGATCACGAAGGTCGCCGAGGTGTCGCCGTGGTAGCCGTCGAGCTCGGTGGTGACATCGATGTTGACGATGTCACCGTCGGCCAGCCGGACATTCGGGCTCGGCACGCCGTGGCACACGATGTCGTTGCGACTGACACACACCGCGGCCGGGAATCCCTGGTATCCGAGCTGCGACGGCCGGCCTCCGAGCTTGTCGGTATGCGCGCGAACCATCCGATCGATCTCGGCGGTGGTCATTCCGGGCGCGAGCCGCGCGCCGACGTACGCGAGGGTGGCAGCGGCCGCGCGCCCGGCGCGCCGCATGCGGTCGCGTTCGACGGGCGACAGGATCGTGATGGCCATGCGCGCACCGTGCGATCGGTACCGGGTCGCGTCCAATACCTTTTTGATCTCGATGACGGCGGTGAACTGCGGCATGATCGACGACATGAGCTTGCAGCAGTTGCAGTACTTCGTCGCCGTGGCGGAGGAGCAGCACGTCACGCGCGCCGCCGAGCGGCTCCGGGTCTCGCAGCCGCCGTTGAGCCGGCAGATTCAAGCGCTCGAGGACGAGCTCGGCCAGCCGCTGTTCGAGCGGCGAGGCCGCGGCATCGTGCTCACCGAGTTCGGACGCCACTTCGCCACCAAGGCGACCGCGATCCTCGACCACGTCGCCGCGGTGCTCGCCGACAGCAAGCGCTGGCCGAGCTAGTTCCCGAACCCGTCGAGCTTGGTCCCGTGCTGGTCGAGCCACGCGATCGACGGAAACGTGCCGACGCGCCACCGTGGCAGCGGGCGATCGGTCCTGGTCAGGAGACCTGGCTCCGCCTCGGCGATCGCCCACGGCACGTCCCAGGCGCCCTGGTGCTTGGGGTCGTCGGGCTTGAAGAAGCTGACCATCTGCGCCGGTGGCAGGTAGCCGACGTCGATGCCCTCGGTCCACACCGCGCGCGTGATCAGATCGCGGTCGGGCGTCTCGAACACCATCAACGATCCGTAGAACGCGTCGTCCTCGTCCTCGATCTGCTCGCGGAGATCTTTCTCGTGCGCGTAGCAGCGAGCCTGCTCCTCGACGAGCAGGCGCTGGTAGACCTTGGTCACCGGGTGATCCGCGGGCGGCTCGAACATCCGTAGCGACTTGTTCTCGAGCTGGAAGATCCGTCGTGAGATCGGGTAGTGCTCGTCCTCGGACAGCTTGCCGATCACACCGACCATCGTGAAGAACGCTTCGCGGTCGCGTGGATCCGCGATCAACAGGGTGTCGCGATTCGGAACGCACACCAGGGGGTCCGTGCAGACGCGCTGCACGATCTCCGGCAACACGAGACGCGCGGCCCCGTAGCAGTCCGACCAGGGCGAGACCCACAGACCCGGCGCGAGCGGGCTGAACGTGTCCTGCGAGACCGCACGCAGGTTGGTCATCGCGATCTCGAGAGCGGTCGTCAGATCGACGCCCCACTCGCGGAGCTGACGGTCCTGCACGATCGACATCACCTCGCCCGCGTCGATCACGAGCGTCACGAACAAGCCCGGGACCAGGGGCTGGCGCGCGATCGTCGCCGTGCGAGCCTCGCCGGTCTCGCCGCGAGCCGCGAGCGACAGCTCGGCGATCGTCAGGTACGCACCGTCGCGCAGCACCGGCATCAGGTGCTGCTGGACCTCGGCCCAGGTCGCCGGGATCTCGGGCATCCGGATCACGTTCTCGATGAACGCGATCCGCTTGCGCCGCGGCGTCCCCAAGAAGCTCGTGTACAGGTTGGTCAGGTTGATGACGCGCTTGCCGTCGACGATCTCCATCTTGTCGAGATCGATCACCGGCAGCTGCATCTCTCCGCGGGCGACCGCGATCTCGGCAACGAGCTTTGCGAACCCCTCGACCGACAGCGCCCCGACCCCGAACAGCTTGCGCCACATGCGGCGAGCCTAGCAGCCCTTCTCGCACTCACGACCGCCACGGTTGCGCGCTCACGCACGGTCGATCAGTCGCTCAACTCCCACGAAAGCGTCGGAGAGCGTGGCCGGCAGCTTGCAGAACCGTCAGACATGCTGACCATCCTCATCATTGTTCTGCTGATTGCTCTTCTCGGCGGCGGTCTGGGTCACGGCCGGTTCGGCGCTGCTGGCTGGTCGCCCGCGGCGATCATCGGAATCATCCTGCTCGTGATGCTGCTGACCGGTCGCCTGTAGAGCTCGGCGTCAGGTCGCGCCGATCACTTCTCTTCTTCGAGACGCGGCGCGACCTTCTTCACTTCGATGCCCGCGGCCCGCGCGAGCTCGGCGGTGTCGCCGAGCGGCTTGTTCGGGCGCAGCTTCGGGGTGATCGGTGCGGCGATCACCGCGACGTGCGCGAGGATCTTGGTGTCGGCACCGAACTCGAGCGTCACGTGCTGCGCCGATTCGACGACGTAGCCGACGCCGAACTTCGGATGGCGGACCCACTGGCCGACCTCGAACGTCGACTTGGTGGAGTAGTCCACGATCTGCGCGTCGGGCGGCGGGACCTTGATCGCAGGCGCTGCCTTCTTCGCGGCGGCCTTCTTCGGCTTGTCCTTGCCGAGGCGCGTCTCGTAGCGGTTGAGCAGATCATCGTACCACTCACCGGGGAACGAATCGCCGTCGCCACCGTCGTGGTCGATCGCCTCGAGCTCGCTGAACAGCGCGATCACGTCGGGCCACGACGGCGCGGTGCCACTGAGGTCGATCATCTTGAGCGCGGGCGCGGTGTCGGACTTCCAGTTGTCGTGGAGCCGCCAGTAGATCTCGAGCAGCAGCTTGTCCTTGGTCGCATCGCCGGGGACCTCGTCGCTGCCTTCCGTCGGCACGGTCTCGACCATCGTCTCGAGATCGGCGAGTGCTGCCTTGATCGCCTTGTCGATCCGGACCGCGACCTTCGCGTCGTCTGGAGCCTCGGACTTCTCCTTCATCGCAGCCGTGAGCTCGCGGCCCTCGAACTGCTGCTCGTAACTGTGGTGGAGCGCTGCCAGCGTGATGCCAGAGAGGCGGGGATCGAGCTCGGCGTCTTTATCGAAGGGCACGGTGCATCCTAGTCGAGTTGGAATCTTCGTCCAGCGCTTCCGTGGCTGTGTAGCGGTCCGGACCCCAGTGTTTATGCCTAGATCGAATGGCGCGGAATGCGCCAGCCCTGTCTCGACGTATCACCCATTGAACCGTGAGCGGATTCTCGCGATCCTCGACGGGATGGTTCACGCGACACGCCTGGAGAGCGAGAGCGGGCGACCGGTCGAGGTTGTACTCGCGGTTGACGATGACGAGCGTTTGCTTGCCGCCTATACGCGCGGGCTCGATCCAGCGCGCCGGGTGCTGACGGCGAGTAGCACCGAGGTCGCGCTTCGCCTGGCGAGGGAGAAGGCACCGGATCTGGCCGTCGTCGACATGCGGCTCGGGACGTCGTCGGGGATCGATCTGATCCGCGAGCTCCGGCGGGTCCGTCCCGAGATGACGATCGTGCTGTGCTCGGCGTACATGTCCGTGGTCGCTGCCGTCGACGCCGTGCGCGCAGGTGCGGACGAGATCATGACCAAGCCGCTGACGCTGAAGGAGGTGATCCGGCGGGTCGAGGAAGGAACGGCCGAGAAGCCGACGTCCGAGGAGACGCCGACGCTCGCGCGGGTCGAGTGGGAGCACATCATGCGGGTGCTCGGTGACTGCGACGGCAACCTGTCCGAGGCGGCTCGTCGTCTGGGGATCTATCGCAGCACGCTGAAGCGCCGCCTTCGCAAGTACGCGCCCGACTGACTGTGTGAAAGAATCGGGGCGTGTCGTCGGCCACCGGTAATCAGCTCCACGGCGTGAAGCTCGAGACGATCGTCACCGAGCTCGTCGCGCATTACGGCTGGGAGGACCTCGCCGAGCGGATCAAGATCCGCTGCTTCAGCCACGATCCGAGCATCAAGTCGAGCCTGACGTTCCTTCGCAGGACGCCGTGGGCGCGCACGCAGGTCGAGCAGCTCTACCTGTTCATGCGCTCCACGCGCTGACCGAAAAAAGAACGAGCCCCGCAACGAGTATCGCCACGGAGCTCGGGGGGAAAAGTAAATCGTCTCGAACCCCCGTTTGCCGGATGGCGGCGATCAAGTCAACGACGAAGTTGTAAGCGACGGCTCACAGCAGCTGCACGATCGTGGTCTCGAGCGTCGAGAAGTCGTTCACACCGACCATGATGCGGCGAATTGTCCCGGCGCGGTCGATGACCACGAGTGTGGGCACTGCTCTACGCAGATAGCTCTGGCCGATCTGATCATCGAGATCGCGCGCGATCGTGTAGCCGAGCTTGTGGTCGGCCAGAAACGCCTTCAGCGTCGTCTCGTCCTCGCTCGACAGGCCAACGATGCGCAGCCCACGAGCGCCGTACTTCGCCTGCCACGCATCGAGGTAGGGCATCGTGATCGCGCAGGGGCCGCACCACGTGGCCCAGAAATCGACGACCACGACGTGTCCTGCGAGATCGGCGAGCTTGGCTGGGTACGAGCCGCTGACCAGCGGAGCTTCGAAGCTCGGTGCCGGCTTGCCGACGATCCGCTGAGCCAGCATCGTGACGTCGGGTCGTGCCTCGACCTCGAGCGTCAGCGTGACCTGCGCGCCGCCGCGCACCACGACCATCACCACCCGGGTGCCCGGTGGCGCGGCGCTGACGCGTTCGACGATCTCCTTGGCGGCCCGGATGGGGTGACCATCGACTGACGTGACCTCGTCATCGACCTGCATGTGTCCACGAGCCGCGGGCGCGTCCGGGATCACCTGGAGGACCCTGGGCTGATCCTTGGCAAACCTGACTCCGATCCATGACGAGTCGGTGACCGCGGCTGGGCGTGCCGGCGGTGACGGGGGGACCACCGCACCGGCGGCCGCGGGGGATGGTCGGGCCGCCGGCCGAGCGAGCGGAGCGCTGGGCGCCGGGGCAGGGGTTCCACACGCCGCGGCGAGAAGGATCCAGGCGACCGCGTGCATGCTCACCTGGCAAGCCTAGCTGATCGAGGTGCGCGCGATCCGCGAGGTAGGTGATGTCGGTGCGCCCTGGTCGGACCCCACCCGTACCCGAGCGCTCTCGCGCCCACGCAATGATCTCGGGGACCTGAGGGCGTCTTACGTAAGCGACCGCGACCCCACAGAGACCCTTCAGACCTGCGTGAAGGGGTCGATACTTCCTCGCATGCAGGTTCGGAGTACGCGTCGCGGTTTCAGTCTGATCGAGCTGATGGTCGTCGTGGCCATCATCGGCGTCCTCGCAGCGATCGTGATTCCGATGTTCATGGGCCACACGGAGAAGGCGAAGCACTCGGAGGCCTCGCTCCAGCTCGCGAAGATCGCGACCAACGCGAAGATCTACCTCGATGCCAATGGCGAGTTTCCGCAGGGCACCGCGGCGCCGTTGCCGGGGCCCGACGGCTCGGCGTGCAAGAGCGCGGACAAGAAGTTCGCCGCGGTCCCCGCCCTGTGGGCCGCCGACGACGTGTGGTCGGTGCTCGAGTTCACCGTCGTCGAGTCGAACTACTACACGTATCACTACGAGAGCACGTCACCCGGAACGGCGACGATCTGGGCCGTCGCGGATCTCGGTTGCTCGGGCAAGGTCACGACCGAGAAGCTGGTGCTGACGGCTCCCGACATGGTGGCCGGCGATCCGACCTCGACCACGACGAGCGGCTCGAGCGGCACCGCATCGTCGGGCTCGAGCGGGACCGCGTCGAGCGGCACGACGGCCACCGGCACGACCGGCACGGGCTCCACGGCATCGGGCACGACCGCGTCGACCGGCACCGGCACGACGGCGTCGAGCGGTTCGGCGTCGACGGGCACGACCGGCACGGGCACGACCGGCACGGGCACGACCGGCACGGGCTCGACCGCATCGAGCGGCACGGCGACCAGCGGCTCGACGGGCTCGACCGGCACCGCGTCGGGTACGACCACGACCACCGCGGGCACCGGCGGGTCGACCGGCACGACGACGACCGCGCCGGCCGCCGGCTCGACGGGCACCTCGGGGACCACCACCGGCACGGTGACGACGACCACCACCAACCCGGCCACCGGCACGGTCACGACGACCACCACCAACGGCGTCACGAAGATCGTCTGTACGAACGGCTCCGGGAAGGTCAAGAAGTGCAAGTGATCGGCGAGCCGCGCGTCATGCACGCTGCATGACCGGGCTCGCTACGATCGTGTGACCGCTCGGATCACCTGGTCTGCGGCTTGGCGTCGCTCAGCGCGACGGGGAGTCCACCTTCATCGGTGAGCTCGGCGCCGAAGAAGCCGCAGTCGATCTTGGTCTCGTTCGCGAGGCGCTTGAGCTTGACCGTCTCCGAGAAGCTGCTGTCGACGTACTCGTCGCTCGCCCACTTCTGGCACTGCGTCTTCGCCTCGTTCGGGCTCTTCTTCCAGCGCGTGACGTGCGAGTCGAAGTGCTCCTGCACCGCGGCCTTCTCGGCCGGGTCCTTGCGCATCAGCAGTGCCTCGCGGAACGTCGGGTCCTTCTCGCACTTGATGATCTTCGAGATCACCTGGAGGCAGAACGGCTCGCTCTCCGGCGTCGGCTTGTACTCGCCGGTCAGCAGCCACTCGGGCTCGGCATCGGTGCTCGCGCCGTTCCAGCGCTTCGCCACGCGAACGCGCTTGGCCTCGTTATCCCAGCGGAGCAGCACGGCGTTACGCGCGCGCGGGCCCTTGCCGGCCTCGCCGTAGCGGAACATCACGCGGTTGTTCGGCAGTACCTTCAGCTCGGCCCAGTGATCGACCGTCGGATCGAGCGTGTACTTCACATCGACGTCGTGGGTGTCCGAGCCGGCGTGATAGGCGCGCAGCACGCCCTCCTCGCGACCCTCGCCGGTCTTGCCGGTGGTCACGATGCCGAGCTGGACGATCGTGCCGTCCTCGATCTTCCAGTCGACGAGGTTGGTCGCCATGACCTTGCCGCCGTAGTAGCTCTCGCCGTTCGCGAGGGGGAACCCGGTGGTCGCCGAGCCCGCGGCCATTCCGGCCGAGCCCGAGCCCGCCATCGTGCCCGAACCCGTCATCGTTCCCGAGCCGGTCATCGCACCGGATCCCACGGGGACCGGATCAGGTGCCGGGGTCTCCTTCTTCTTGCAACCGACCACGAGCACCCCGAGCACCGCCAGCAAGCGTAGATTCTTGAGCATCGCTCTCAGTAGCAGCACGTAGCTGCGAGCCCGCGATGCATGCAGCGGGTCTCACGTGGTCTCACGGTAAGGCGCTACCCGGAGACCAGCGAGACCGCGTGTGACGGCCATAGCGCGTGTCGTGCTTCTCGACGTCGCGTCCCTCGGTCGACGCGGACCAGTAATATTCACAGCTGCCCGGCAGCGACGGGTCGCAGTGAAGCTCGAACTCGATCGCCATGCCCTCGGTGACGTCGATCGGCTGGTCGAGCGGGAACAGCGAGCGTCCCCAGTGGGTGTCAGGTGCACCGACGGCATTCGTCAGCACGCCGCCATCGCCCATCTCGGCGGTGAACCAGGTGACAAACCCCGAGACCCTGCCGGGCCGGCGCGCGATGAACTGAAGCTTGGTGCGGAACGACTGATCGGCTTCCGCAAGCGAGCACGTATACGGATCGTGGCTCCACATCATCTTCGGGGCCGCGACCAGCGCCTCCGTCGTCAGGTCCGCCTGCGTGTGGAAATTCTCCTGCGTGGTCATGCTGGCGATCAGGCTGCAGTCCACGCCGTGCGGACGCGAGCGCCAGAACTCGATGGCATCGTCGAACTCGGGAAGCGAGACCGGCGCTGCGAACGCGGCGACCACACCCGGGATGATCTTGCCGCCCGGTGCGAGGAACCGATCGCGCGCCATGACGAGCGGCGCGAGCATGTTCTCGTCGACGCCGAACCCGCCCATCCACTCGGACATCAGCACGTCGACCTTGCCGGGCAACCGGATGTCCTCGAGATCGGCGTTGATCACCTCGATCCGATCGGCGAAGCCGTTGCGCTTGATCATCTCGCGCGCGACGTCGGCGACCTCGGTCCGCTCGACGGCGTAGACCTTCGCGGCGCCCGCGGTGGCGGCGAAGATGCTGAGGATGCCGGTGCCGGCGCCGAAGTCGAGCACCGTGCTGCCAGGCTTGACCAGCTTGTTGATCGCCTGCCGGTAGGCCTCGTTCCGCACACCGTCGCGCAACATCCAGCGGTGAACGGACAGCTCGCCATACCTGCTCATGGCGACCTCATACCACCTCGGGAGCAGAAGAGCTGGTTCCGGGCCGTCCGGGTTGCTCGGCCGTCGTCGAGAATCCTCCCCGCACGGCCGCGGTCAATCGTCGCTGCCAAGTCCGATCGTGAGCGAGAGGCCGAACGAGCGGTAGTGGTCGTTGCTCGCGGACTGGATCCCGTTGCGGATCCGCGGCATCGCGCCGACCGCAGCCATCGCTGCGAGCCGGATCCCGTGGAGGACGCCGTGCGGGCGTCGCGCGATATCGAGCGAGACGCCGGCCGTCGCCGAGGTGTAGATGCCGGCGAGCTCGCCGTCGACCAGCCGAGAGTACTGGTCGCAATCGGTCGCTTCTCCGTTGCTGCTGACGCAGTACCGTCCGCTGGCATCGAGGTAGGTCGCGGCGAGCGTGGCCTGCGCGTGAAACTCGAGATAGCCGAGCGGCAGGATCGTGGCGTCGATCGCGGCCTCGCCACCGAACCGGGTGGCGGAGTAGCTCGCGCCACCGGACTCGCCCCGCGCGAACGTGCCGTAGGCGATGCCGGCGATCGCGAACGTGTCATCGAGGCGCCGGCGCACGCCGATCATCGGCTCGAGGGGGCTGTCTCCGCTCTCGCCCCAGGTCCGGGCGCCGAGGATCAGGCCCTTGCTGCCGAACAGGCGATCGGGCTCGAGGATCGCCGACAGCTGAGGCGTCGCGGCGGCATCGGCATCGCCCTCGTGGGCCGCGTCGCTGAGAAAGAACACCGGCATCACCGACGCCTGGACCTCGGCGCCGGGGCGGTGGGTCGGGACCGCCGAGAGGCCGGTCGTCGCGGGCATCGGCCCGAGCGTCGTGCAGGCGGTCGCGAGCAGGGACACAGCGATCAGGGAATGGGCACGCATGTCCTGTAGACACGTGACCCACCCGGCGTGGGAACGGAGATCCCGGGCATCAGGTGGCAACCGAGCGCCACCCGGCACGCGCTACTCGGCGGGCTCGGTGCCCTTGCGACGGCGCAGCACGCTCGCGACGATCGGGGTCAGCCCGAGGGTGGCGAGGATCCGCAGCGGCATCGTCGCCTTGGCCGCGAGCCAGCCCGCACCGATCACGCCGAACACACCGCTCGCGCTGGACGGGGACACCCCGATCCCGATCGCGATCGAGAACCCGGCGATCGTGGCCAGCGACAGCGCGAGATACGTGTAAAGCGCGACCTTCCCGTATTCGGCCATGTGTGACGAGAGCCGCTCCTTGAGCGTCAGCTTCCTCGTCACCGGCACGGAGGAGTCGTCAGCAAGGCGCTCGCTCATCGTCGCGGTCTACCACGGCGGAGCCGAAATAGTCAGCGCGGATCGATCAGGGCGAGCGCGTCTCGCAGAGCGGCCAGATCGCGGGGACGCACGAGCCGCGCGACCTCCTGACCGTCGCGCAGGAACACGATCGTCGGCCACAGCTTCACGCGATAGGAGCGGCCGAGCCGCTTGCCGCTCGCGTCCTCGATCTTGAGGTGACGGACCTGCGGATGGTCGGCGAGCGCGCTCGCCAGCAGAGGTTGCGCAGCCTGGCAATGGCCGCACCATGACGCGCCGAACTCGACGATCGTCGGGCCGGGCAACGCATCCACCTCGTCGCGTGTGGGTTCCATCGCATCACAGTCTGGCTGCAACGCGCGCGTACAGCACGTCGCGCATCGGCCCGGTCAACGTGTGCCCGACCCCGGAAAACTCGTGCATCTCGGCGGGACCACCGACGGCCCGGAACGCTTCGATCACGGCGCGGCCGGCCTCGATGTCGATCACGCGGTCGGCCGTACCGTGAATCGCATCGATCGGTGCACCAGCGCGCTGAGGCCACAGCGCCGGTGGCAGGCGCCCTGCGATCGCGACCGCTCCGGCGATCGCCTCGGGATGACGCGCGGCGAGCGCGAACGTCAGCATCGCGCCTTGCGAGTAGCCGACGATGATCGCGCGACGACCGTGTGCCAGCTCTGCGATCACCGGCCACAGCTTGCGCTCGGCGGCATCGATCGCAGTGACGAGCTCCTCGTCCGACGTGCCCGGTGGCCACGAGAACCAGGCATGACCGTCGCCTGCGACCTCGAAGCCCTCGATCACGTCGATCTCGGCGGCCGGCGTGAAACCGCTCCACACCTGCGCAAAATTCTCGGCGCTACCGCCGAGGCCGTGGAGCCCGATGATCACCGGTGCGGAGGGAACCCCTGCGGTTCGTGGCACCTCGATGACGCGGGCTCCAGCGACCATGCGTCCCTCTCCGGGCGCAAGGGTACGGGGGCCTTCACACCCGCCGAAGAGGGCAACGACGACGACGACGACGACAAGAGCGTGGTGCACGGCGTTCAGCGTACCGTGCTCAGCGCGCTCGCGGAAAAAGTTGTGATCCTCGTCGCAGCCGCGTCATGATTTCGGCATGTCAGTCTCTCGGCTCCACTTCTCCAAGTCCGAGACGCGCGATCTCGCGGAGCACGCGCGACTCGCGATGTGTCGCCTCGGCGAACCGACCGACTGGTCGAAGAGCAACAGCTGGTTCTTCACCGTGTTCGTCGTGATCGCGGCCGCCCTGACGCTGTTCGCGCTGTTCTCGCGCTGACGTAGGCCGGTTCTCAGAGCCGCCAAGACTCCAAGACGCCAAGCCGAGTCGTTTCGGCCCGCGGCGGATCCACGATTCGGCTCCAGGCCTGTCTTGGCGGCGCTTCCGTCAGCCGGCTTCAGTTCAGCGCGTGCGTATCGACCGCGTGGGCGAGCAGCGCTTCGCGATCACAGACCTCGGTCACCGACTCGTGCGTCGCAGCGAGGAAGACCGGCGGCGCGACGTCCGCCATCAGCGCCTCCTGCCAGCGCGCCGCGCACAGGCACCAGCGGTCTCCCGGGCGAAGCCCGTCGAAGCCGGGTCGCGCCGACGACAGGTCGTTGCCCCGCGCCGCTGAGTACGCAAGGAACTCCTCGGTCATCTGCGCGCACACGACGTGACGTCCGCGATCGGTCTCGTCGGTCTCGCAGCACCCGGTGCGGAAGAACCCCGTCATCGGCTCGGTCGAGCACGGCTCGAGCGGCTGCCCGAGCATGTTGCGCTGCGACGACTGGCTCATGTCGGCCCTTCTATCACACGAGCGCGTGAACCAGCGCGGCGAGCCCGACGAGCGGAGCGATCGTGATCGCCGCGAGCACGGCGAGCATCGGCACCGCGTTCGCCACCATGCCAACGGCGTCACGCACGCGCACGGCGGGCCGCGCCGCATCGAGACCGAGCCGGTCACGGACGGCAGCGACCTGTTGAGGCAGCAGGTGCTCGACGCCGTCCTCGGCATAGAGGTTCCGGGTCTGCCGGCCGCGTGCCCACGCCTGCGCGAGTCGGCGCGATCAGCCGATCGCGAGCGCGGACAGGTCGTGATCGGATCCGCGGTCGACGAATCGAACGCGGCCGACCAGGTCGAGCGGCGGGCGAATGCAGCGACCGTCAAGCGCGCGCTGTCCCGGCTGGTCGCACGCGAGGCGCCGCGCCGCGGTGACCTGCACCACCTCGACATCGCGGTCGTCCACACCGCGGTCGAGCTCGGGGACGATCGGATCGTGGTCAAGGCCGAGGTCCGGGTCGCGGTGTCGGGCACCCGCGGCGCGCTGCTGCACGTGTTCGTCGGTGGCGCCAGGGTCGAGATCGACAGCCGCTCGTACCGCGCGTCCAGGCTGCCGGGGCTGCGTGCCGACGCCCTGGAGGGCGCCGTCGAGGCGGTGTTCGGTACGATCAAGCGCGTGCTGCCGCCTCGTGACAACGTCGTCGCTGCACGCTGATGCTCGAGCAGATCACGACGGCATTCCCAGGGTCCAGGCTGCGTCTCGAGAACCACTCGATCACGGGACCGCTCCAGCTCGACGGCCAGTTCCACTCGCTGCGCCTCCGGCTCGATCCGATCGTCGAGATCTTCGTCGATGTTCCGTCGCTCGATGGCTTCGAGCTCTCGATCCAGTGGGGCGATCGGACGTTTGGCGATACCGACATCGGTGATCCCGCCGTCGATGATGCGTACTTCATCAAGACCAACGATCCGCTGGTCGCGCGGATGTGGCTCGACGAGCGCGGCCGGCGTTCGCTGGCGGAGCAGCGCGCGCGCATCGAGGCCGATACCCGCCGCGAGCTCGAGCGGATCCATGCCCTGCGCGAGCGAGATCCGTTCGATCAGTCCCAGCCGAACGTGAAGCGCTCGTGGCCGATCGAGGTCGGCGACGGACGGGTGGTATCCACGCGTGGCGTCGGGCCGGCGCGCTGCACGGCAGGCGAGGTGGTCGAGATCCTCCAGATCATCTGTGCGATCGCGGGCGGCACGGGGCGCTGGAGCGAGCGGTGCTCCGCGATGGCGCGGCTGACCGGCTCGCGGGTCAAGACGGTCGCCGATCGGATCGCGCTCGGGGGACCGGCGCTGGTGCTCGAGCATCAGCGCGTCGACGTCGATGTTCGATTCCTTCGCCGGGAGACCGACGGAGACGACCGGCTCTCCACGCGGGTCCGCGCCAACCGGGCCACCGTGTCGCCGGCGACGTGGTCTGCGATCGATGACGAGGTGCGCGGACCGCTGCCTGCGATTCCATCCGGCAAGAAGGTCCGTCCGCCCGCCCCGCTGCGCCATCTCGAGATCCGCAGTCGCGATCCGTCCCCGCCACCGTTCGCGCTACTCGAGCCGCTGTTCGTGCGCCCGGGGACCAAGGCCGACAAGGCCCGCGCGGTGATCGCGGGCGAGACGGATGTGACGGTGTGGTTCGACGGCGCGGTCCTCGATGCCGAGGTGATCGCGCTGGCGACCCGGTTCGTCGCGCAGCTCGCGACCGACACCGGGATCTCGGAAGGGCCGTACCGTTAGAAGCAGCGGACGACGTCGAACGTGCCGGTGACCGTGATCGCGCCGACGTCCTCGTCGGTGGTGGTCACCGTGAGGCTGCCGGTCACCCGCGGCTCGACCGTGTCGTCGTGACCATGCCGATGGTCCCGTTGATCGACGTGCTGCTACCGTTCGTCTTCTTCACGTCGATCGAGGTCTGGGCATGGACGCCCGGCACCTTGTCGACGTTGAAGTACACGAAGTGACCTTCCGGACCGTTGAAGTCGAGAAACACGTCCAGGTATTCGTCGCAGTCGACGTGGTCGCTGCCGATCTGGACCAGCATCTGGTCGGGCTGATCCTGGGTCTGGACGGCCGCCCCGACCGCCATCTCGGGTGAACTACTGCCGTAGGTCATGGTGATGTCGCCCTTCAGGGGCTCTCCGCTGATCCCGCAGCCGAGGGCCCCCAGGAACACCCATGCATGTCTTGTCTCGGTAGCTTACCCCTCAGTCAGGGCGATTTTCACGCAGGGATGTGGTCCGGCAGATGGGATCTGGCGTGGGGTCGGTGCTAGACCACGGCATGGCGTTCGAGCAAGAACAGCGTGCTGCCCTGCGGATCCTCGAAGGCATCGAGGAAGGATCGATGAGCACCGCGGATTCGTTCGCGCTCGTCGAGGACGCGGATCCCGCCCTCGTCTATCTCGTCTTCACCTGGCTGCGGAAGCGGTACAAGGAGCATGCGAACTCCGACGCTGTGCTCGGCCGCGTCCTCGAGATCAGCAACAAGGGCTCGGTCCCGAAGATGATGAAGGAAGGCCAGGCGGACCCCGTCGTGGCCTGGTTCGAGGAGACGCACTCGTACAAGGATCTCGGCTCGAAGGAGTTCATCGAGCTGATCATCGAGAAGCTCGAGGGCTAGCCCGAGCGCGCGCCTGGGGCGCAGGGGCTGTCGCGGGGAGGTCGCACTAGGCAACGCGTGCGCGACTTGGTACGCACGTGGCCTCGAACCAGCCCCGGAGCCCACTCGTGACCAAGCATCTGATCGCAGCGATCCTCTTCACGACGGCCTGCGGCTCGAAGTCCGCGCCCACGACCACCACCTCGGCGCCACCGCCTGGCGGTGAACCGACCGCGGGTGCGCCCGACCCGACGACCCCGACCCCGATCCCGACGCCTGCCTCGACCCGGCCGGAGATCGGAGCCTGGGGCTTCGACCTCGAGGGCATGGACACCAAGGTGCCGCCCGGTGCGAGCTTCTATCAGTACGCCAACGGCGGCTGGCTGAAGGCGACGCCGATCCCGGCCGACAAGTCGAACTACGGCATGTTCACCGTACTCAGTGACAAGAGCGACGAGCGGACCAAGGAGATCATCCTCGGCGCCTCGGGCGCACCTGGCACCGAGGGCAAGAAGATCGCCGACTACTACCAGAGCTTCATGGACATCGGCGCGATCGAGGCGAAGGGCCTGACGCCGATCCAGCCCGACCTCGATCGGATCAACGCGATCAAGGACACCCAGGGCCTGCTCGCCGCGTTCGCGGACAACGCCCGCAAGTTCCGCACGACGCCGTTCGTCACGATCGTCGGTCAGGACGATCGCGAGCCCGAGAGCCACATCGGGACCATCGCGCAGGGCGGCCTCGGCCTCCCCGATCGCGACATGTACGACGCGAAGGCCAAGCAGTTCGCAGCGGTTCGCGACGGCTACAAGAAGTACCTCTCGACGATCCTCGGCATGGCCGGCGTGGCGGATGCCGACAAGCGGGCGGCGGCGGTCTATGCGCTCGAGGAGAAGATCGCGGCGGTGCACTGGACGCGCGTGAAGAACCGCGACCCGCAGGCGACCTACAACAAGCTGACGACCGCGCAGCTGCAGAAGCTGGCGCCGGGCGTCGACTGGAAGCTGTGGCTCTCGGGCGTCGGCCTGGCGAGCGAGACCTCGTTCAACGTCAACCAGCCGCCCGCGATCGCCGGGATCGCGAAGCTCGTGAAGAGCCAGCCGCTCGCGGTGTGGAAGGACTATCTGACCGCGCACCTGCTGACGGCGACGGCGCCGTACCTGCCGAAAAAGTTCGTCGACGTCCGGTTCGAGATGTACGGCAAGACGCTGTCGGGCACGCCGGAGAACAAGGAACGCTGGAAGCGCGGCGTCGACGAAGTCACCGCCGCCATGGGCGAGGCCGTCGGCAAGATCTACGTCAACAAGTACTTCACGCCGGCGACCAAGGCGCGCGCCGACGAGCTCGTCAAGAACCTGCTGGTGTCGATGGGCCAGCGTCTCGACGCGCTGCCGTGGATGAGCCCGGAGACCAAGGCCAAGGCCAAGGACAAGCTCGCGACGTACAACCCGAAGATCGGCTACCCGAAGGTCTGGCGCGACTACTCGAAGCTCGAGGTGATCGCCGGCGATCCCGTCGGCAACGACGCGCGCGCAGCTGCGTTCGAGTACGACCGTCGCCTCGCCAAGCTCGGCAAGCCGGTCGACCGCGACGAGTGGGGGATGACCCCGATGACGGTCAACGCCTACTACAACCCGGGCCTCAACGAGATCGTGTTCCCCGCTGCGATCCTGCAGCCGCCGTTCTTCGATGCGAACGCAGACGACGCGGTCAACTACGGTGGCATCGGCGCGGTGATCGGTCACGAGATCAGCCACGGCTTCGATGATCAGGGCGCGCAGTACGATGCCAAGGGCGCGCTCAAGAACTGGTGGACCAAGGCGGACACCGACAAGTTCAAGACCGCGACCAACATGCTGGTCGCGCAGTACAACGCGTACTGCCCGGTGCCCGCCGCGGACGGCAAGCCTGCGCAGTGCGTGAAGGGCGAGCTGACGCTCGGCGAGAACATCGCCGACCTCGCGGGCCTGACGGTCGCGTACAACGCCTACAAGCTGTCGCTCGGTGGCAAGCCGGCGCCGGTGATCGACGGGATGACCGGTGATCAGCGGTTCTTCCTCGGCTGGGCGCAGGTCTGGCGCCGGCTCTATCGCGATCAGGAGTACGCGAACCGCCTGGTCACCGATTCGCACAGCCCCTCGGAGTTCCGCACCTCGGTCGTGCGCAACCTCGATGGCTGGTACGACGCGTTCAAGCCGGCGCCGACCGATGCGCTCTATCTCGCGCCCGACAAGCGCGTGAAGATCTGGTAGCTCGGCTCAGGCTGCGCGCGCGAACAAGCGACGCAGCAGGCCGGGGCGTGGCTGATAGCCCTCGTCGAGATCCGCGAACGAATCGGTCGGTTCATACTCCGCGGTCGAACCGGCCGCGCTGAAGAACTGCTCCTCGACCGGGGTGAAGTGCGAGACGGTCGGCTCGACGGCCTTCGTCTTCGGGGGACGGGATCCGGAGTTTTGTCGCTTCCTCTTCATCGTGGAAGACGGTAACGAGCTCCGCTCCTCCTCGTCGCTGTGAGAGTTCTCGCACAGCGTCGCATCCGGAATCTGCGGAGCCGGGAGCTTCCGTACGTCGGCTCACAGTTCCATGCGGGCTGCTAAGGTCACCCACCATGCCTCGCTTCCACGCGCTCGCCTGCGTCTGTGTCCTCTGTAGCTGCAGCAGCAAGACCACGATCTCGAACACCTCGTCAGGCAGCGACCCCGGCGGTGCAGGCCATGGCGAGCCGGTGGCACCGGTCGCCGCGCGCAAGCCCCACGATGTCGTGTCGCCCCACGGCACGCGCAACGATCCGTACTACTGGCTGCGCGATGACGAGCGCAAGGATCCGGAGGTCCTCGCGTACATCACCGCGGAGAATGCCTACACGGACAAGCTGCTCGCGCCGGCGCAGGCGCTCGAGGCCACGCTGTTCAGCGAGCTGCGCGCGCGGGTCAAGGAGGACGACGAGTCGGTCCCCGTGCTCGACGCGGGCTACTGGTACTACGTGCGCTACGAGACGGGGAAGCAGTACCCGATCTACGCGCGCCGCAAGGGTGCGCTGGATGCGGCCGAGGAGATCCTGCTCGACGGCAACGTGCTCGCGGTGGGCCACCCGTACTACAAGGTCGGCGCGTACGACGTGTCCCGCGACGGGACGCTGATCGCGTGGGCCGAGGACACGGTCGGTCGCAACCAGTTCGTGCTGCGGATCAAGAACCTCGCGACGGGCCAGATGCTGCCGGATACCGCGTCGAACATCAGCGGTGCGCTCGCGTGGGCCAACGACAACACGACGCTGTTCTACGGCGGCAAGGACGAGGTCACGCTGCGTGCGGATCGCGTCCTCCGTCATGCGCTCGGTGGCTCGCACGAGCTCGTGCACCTCGAGACCGACGCGTCGTACTACGTCGGCGTCGGTGCGACGAAGTCACATCGTTACATCGAGATCGGGATGCGCTCGACGACGAATTCCGAGACCTTGCTCGTCGACTCCGACCGGCCGACCTCCGCGCCGCGCGTGTTCCTGCCGCGCGAGAAGGATCACCTCTACAGCATCGATCACCTCGGCGACCGGTTCGTGATGCGGACGAACGATCAGGCGAAGAACTTCCGGGTCGTCGAGGTACCCGCCGGCAAGGAGACCGATCGCAGCGCGTGGAAGGATCTGATCCCGCACCGCACGGACACGCTGGTCGAGAACGTGGCGGTCTATGACACCTTCCTCGCGGCCTCGGTTCGGACCGGTGGTCTGCGCAAGGTCCAGGTCCTGCCCGCCAAGGGCAAGCCGTTCTTCATCGACGCGCCCGATCCGGCGTACGTGATGTCGGTCTACGACACGCCGACCGGTAGCTCGACGCGCGTGCGCTACACGTACGAATCGATGACCCAGCCGACCTCGGTGTACGAGCTCGACGTCGGGACGCGGCAGCGCGCGATGCTCAAGCAGCAGCCGGTGCCGACCTACGACGCCGCGGCCTATGCGACCGAGTACCTGCACGCCACGGCGGCGGACGGCACGGCGATCCCGATCTCGGTGGTCTACAAGAAGGGCACCAAGCTCGACGGCACGGCGCCGCTGCTGGTCTACGGCTACGGCTCGTACGGGCTCTCGATGGAGCCGAGCTTTGCGGCGAGCCGCGTGAGCCTGCTCGACCGCGGCTGGGTCTACGCGATCGCGCACATCCGCGGTGGGCAGGAGATGGGCCGTGCCTGGTACGAGGACGGCAAGCTGATGAAGAAGATGAACACGTTCACCGACTTCATCGCGTCGACCGAGCACCTCGTCGCGAACAAGTACGGCGCGCCCGACAGCGTGTTCGCGATGGGCGGCAGCGCGGGTGGTCTCCTCGTCGGCGCGATCGCCAACCTGCGCCCCGAGCTGTATCGCGGCATCGTCTCGTTCGTGCCGTTCGTCGACGTGGTGACGACGATGCTCGACGAATCGATCCCGCTGACCACCAACGAGTACGACGAGTGGGGCAATCCGACCGCGGACAAGGCCGCCTACGACTACATGTTGTCGTACTCGCCGTACGACAACATCGCGCCCGTCGCGTACCCGTCGATCTACGTGCGCACCGGCCTGTGGGACAGCCAGGTCCAGTACTTCGAGCCCGCGAAGTGGATCGCCAAGCTCCGCGCGACCAAGCGCGATACGAACCCGGTGCTGCTCGACACCAACATGAGCGCCGGCCACGGCGGTGCGTCCGGCCGGTTCGATGCGCTCAAGGAGATCGCGCGTGCCTACGCGTTCGTGCTGACCATGGTCGAGCAGCCCGATCGGCGTGCGGTTCGCACTGCGCAGCGTTAGCATCAATGCTGGTCAGTTAGCGGGTTCCGTCGTCGTGCACGTGCACGTGTCACGTGCTCGTCCACGTCCACGGACTCGGTAGCAACCGGGCTGAAGCAATGTGCGATCGAACACCTGGCGTTCGTGTTCAGGTCCATCCCATACCTGCCGCGTGGGCACTCGGCGCTGGTCGATCAGTGGCGGCGAGCCGCGATGTCGGTGCCGTTGAACATCGCGGAAGCTGTCGGGACGTGAACGAGCACGTGGCACGTGGACGTGCACGAACGACCTTAACCGAGTGGCATTGGCGGCTAGACCGGACGGTCAGCGTGAGGCGGCGTGAACGGCGAGCGAGAGCACGAGGGCAAACTCGAGCGCATCGTTAGTGTCGTCGAAGCCGACCGGGAACATCAGCGCGAGGCCGGGCCGCAGGTTGCCGGAGACGAAGCGAGCTCCGAGCGCGAACGTGCTGGCGCTGTCGTCGCCGCTGGTGTCGATCACGTTGGTCACCAGCTCGCCGAGCAGCTGCGCGGCGCCGAGATCGACCCCGCCACCGACGTTGACGTGGAACGCCGGCGAGATCTCGTTCGCGTTGTCATCGTCGAGCGCGAGATCGAGGCCGACGTCCGCTCGCCAGAACAGGACCCCCGAGCGTCCCATCGGCGACAGTCCGAACCGGAGCCAGGTCGAGTTGGGCCAGCGCTGCACGAGGTCGCCGTACCGCGGCACCGATGCGTAGGCCTGAAAGGCACCCGCACCATCGTCATCGGCGGTCGGCAGCGCGACACCGGCGTGCAGGACGAGCGCGGTGTTGCCGCGGAAGCGCTTCGCGTACGCGATGCCCGCCTCGACGTTGCCGAGCGCGAGCTCCGAGTCGTTGACGAGCGGCGGGATGTCGAGACTGACGTACGAGAGTGGAACATTGAGGTACCCGCCGAGCCCACCCGGCGTCATGTAGTGACCGCCGATGTTCAACCCGAACACCGTGATGTCGCGATAGCCCGGCGGCTCGTCCCAGACCTCGTAGCCGACGTCGATTCCGAACGTCGTGTCGGGGGTGTGGCGATCCATGGTCAATGGATCGAAATACGCGTCGGTCCCGGGGGCTGCCATCGCGGCCGCAGGGGCCAGGAGCGTCGCGCCGACGAGAGCAAGCAGGAGGTTTCGGCTCATGCGACCGATGGTCGCCGCGGCGGTCGCCCGGCACAAGCAGCGGGCTCCCCGTTCGGGTAGCTCCCCGTCGGTGTACGTGGTTGACGCCTGCCCAGTCCATGCACATGGTGTCCTCATGTCCAAGTCATGGCGTCTGGGGGCCGTCCTCGGATTCCCCGTCGAGATCAAGGCGAGCTTCTTGATCCTGCTCGCCCTCGTGTTCGTCGCGTTCGGCGGGCTGTTCGGCGTGATGATCGTCGGGCTCGCCTTCGCATCGGTCCTGCTCCACGAGCTCGGCCACGCAGTCGTCGCGCGCAAGCTCGGCGTTCACGTCTCCGGCATCGAGCTCGGGTTCCTCGGCGGCGCGGCCAAGATGGTCGACATGCCGCGCCGGCCCACTCACGAGATCGCGATCGCGGCCGCCGGACCGGCCGTCTCGATCGTCCTCGGTCTCGCCGGCCTCGCCCTCGGCGCCGTGCTCCACGCTCCGCTGGTGTCCACAGTCGGCTGGATCAACCTCGTGCTCGCCGCGTTCAACCTGATCCCTGCCCTGCCGATGGACGGCGGGCGCATCCTGCGCGCCGCGCTCGCGCGAAAGATGAGCTTCGTGCGCGCGACCGACGTCTCGGTGCAGGTCGCCCGCGTCGTCGCGGTCGGATTCGGAATCATCGGCCTCATGGGCGCGTACCAGCTCCTGCTCCTCGCGCCGTTCCTGTGGATGATGGGTACGCGCGAGAAGCTGACCGCGCGGATGGTCGATCATCACTTCGGCGGCTATCCCGACGGCGGCGGACCTGATGTCGAGATCCTCGGCCGCGATGCGTGGGCGAGCCGTGGTGCGAGCTCGCAAGGCGTGATTCGCGGCTTCACGATCTCGCAGCACGGCGGACGGCTGGTCATCGAACCGATCGATTGATACGACGGGGGATGCCCACCCTCTCGGATCTGACCACGCCGGCGCGCCACGGGGATCACTACCAGCTCGCAGTCCCCGAGGGCTGGCGACAGGGACGTGGCGCGTTCGGCGGCTTCGTCGTCAGCGCCTTGATCCGGGCGATCGAGCACGCGGTGGGCGATCCGACCCGCACAGTTCGGTCGGTCACCGCGGAGATCCCGGGACCGGTGCTGGTGGGGACGGCGGAGATCGCGGTGGAGATCCTCCGGCAAGGCAGCTCGGTGTCGACCGTGCGGGCGGCGCTGACCCAGGGCAGCGAGGTCAAGACGCACGCAGTCGGCGTGCTCGCCGCGACCCGCCGGGGTACCGGACCGCTCGCGTGGCAGGAGCTCGCACCGCCAGCGGCTCCGCCGTGGAGCGGGATCGAGCCGTTGCCGATGGCCGCCGGAGCGTTCCCCGAGTTCGCGCAGCACTTCGAGTACCGCGTCGTCGAGGGCATCCCGACCAGCGGCGCCGCCCCACGCACGGTCGGCTGGATTCGTCCGCGCCTGCAGGGCGGCCTCCGCGATGCCGCGCACATCGCCGCGGTGATGGATGCGTGGTGGCCTGCCGCGCTGGTCAAGCTCCCCGCGATGCGGCCGATGGCGACGATCGTCTACACCCTCGACATCGTCGGCGGCCTCGACGGACTCGATCCCGAATCGCCGCTGCTCTATCGAGGCACGGCGCCGGTGCTCGCCGACGGCTACTGCCTCGAGACCCGCGAGCTGTGGGGCGAGGATGGTCGGCTCGTCGCGATCAACCATCAGACATTTGTCGTGATCGCCTGATCGTAACGCCGAAGATGCCCCGAAAATGCGAAGACCGTGGGACCCACTCGGGGACCCACGGCTCACATCAAGCTAGTTCAAGCGTAAGGACGGTAGAGCGTGTAGAGAGGTCGGTTCACCACATCGCGGTGTAGCCGAGGTTGAACTGCACCGCGCTCGTCAGAGCGACGACGGTGACAGCACCCGCGCCGGCATCCATGTCCGTGTTGATCGTCGTGTACTGGTACGAGATCGACGGGGTCAGGACGCCCGAGCGGCCGATCATGAAGTTCGCACCGACGCGAGGAGCAACCGCGAAGCCGGTTCCGAGACCGCTGACGTGCGACGCACCGGCACCGAGGCCGAGGAAGCCGAACGCCGAGCGGTTGAACGGAATGTGGTAGCTCGGCTCGAGCAGCGCGGACCACAGGGTCGACGACGAGTCGCCGGCCTTGATGTTCGAGATGCTGAGGATGGCCGAGAGCTCGAGGTTGTCGGCAACGAACCAACCGATGGTCGGCGACACGTTGACGTTGCGGTAGTCCGACGCGAACGTGAAGCCCGCCGAGCCACCGAGCTCGAGGACGCCCGCGCGACCGTAACCCACCACGCCACCGACGCCTGCCTGGCTGACGATGCCGCCCGCGGGCATGCCCGGGGTCGCAACTTCCGGCTGGACATCGTTGTCCGACTGCGGCTTCGGCAGATCGCCATCGTTCGGCGCAGCCACCTTGGCGGGCGTGCCGGTGCCGGCGTCAGCGTCGGCGTCGACCGGGGTTCCAGCCTCCGGGGACGAGACGGGGTCCTGGGCCGAGGCGATGGTCGACGCGGCCATCAGCAGGAGCGAGGAGAAGATAGTCTTGGAAATCGTTCGCATGTGAATTATCCCTCTTCCGCGTACGCGGACTGTGAAGTGCGCAAGGCGGAAACCGCTTGCCGCGCTGTCCCCTTGAGCAAGCGGCTTGCCAAGCTCAGAAACCGTCTTGGAGGGCTCTGGACGCCCGTACGCTCCCTCACGCAGAGGTGACCGTGCGAACTCGCCCCATCGCAGTGCGCGCTCGCACCGCCTCCGAGTCAGTAAATGCCCTGCACGATCTCCGGAGCCGGTTCCAGCGATGGCTCCTAACGTGCACCTCGCGTGATTTCTCTTTCGACTCGCGTTTGCTTGCCGCGAGAGGCGCGGGTCGGCCGCCGGCGTTTTAGCGCCGGCGGTTTTTTTTTGCCCGCGACGAAGGCGTCACTACTTCTATAGGTGGCGCGCTGCGGTCGTCGCTAGTACCGCAGGCTGGAGGTCATGGCCGCTGCGCCACGAACCGGACGAGCTTGCCCTTGCGAAGACCCCAGTCCGCGACATCCTCGACGACCTCGTCCTTGACGATCTTCCAGTCCGCGAACGCGGCCGCGAGCTGACCGTCCATGAACCCGCCGATGCCGGTGCCCGACGTCGTGTCCTTGTGGAAGAACTCGACGACGAACAGCCCGCCCTTGCGAATGCTCGGCTTGATCCTGGCGAGCATCGCGGGATCGTCGCCCGCATAGATCAGGGTCACCAGGTCCCACCGGTCCTTGCCGAGATCGAACTTCTCGTTCTCCGCCTGCACGGCGGTGATCCGCGTCCCGGCCTTCGCCGCAGCAGCCTTCGCGATCCGGATCCCTTCATCCGAGATGTCGACCCCGGTCACCTTCCAGCCCTTGGTCGCGAGGAACACCGCATTGCGGCCCTGCCCCATGGCGAGGTCGAGCGCGGTGCCCGGCTTGCGCTTGTTCACCGAGTCGATCAGGTGCTGATTGGCGGTCTGCTTGAAACCGATCGACTTGCGGAACGCCTCGTTCCACATCGAGCGCTCGGCCTCGATGCCGCCCGCCTGCCACTGCGCGTGCGCGACCTTCCAGTCCGTTCCGTTGTGGACCCAGACGACCGTGTTCCAGCCCTCCCACTCGCCGGATGCCTGTTCGCCCACGGCCGGCGACGATTCGATGGCATCGCCGACGAACACCGCGGTGTTCGGGCCGAGGTAGACCCGCTCTTCCTTCCAGGTCCGCGACCGGCGGGGCGCGCTGCGCTCGCGCCGTGCGGTCATCCGTCCGATCAGGTTTGCGGCGTCGTAGCTGCGTGCCTGATCGAACACGACGAACGACGGGCCGACGCTCCCCTCGAAGACGGCGATATCGTCGGTGTCGACCGCCTCGTAGAACGCCCGGCTCCACGTCTTGACCGTCTCCTCGTCGAGCGTCGCCGGGACCGGCTTGGGGGGTGGGGCCGGTGCGACATAGGGTTGCGGCGCGACGGGAACGACCGGTGCGGGGGCCGGGCTACCACCACACGCGATCAGGAACACCACCAACCAGGAGGAGCGCATCGGCCGTAGCGTATCCAGTTTCTTCGCCCCGCGCGATCGGTTGCCCTACTCTCCGCCCCGATGGGGAGATTCGAACCGACGGGCCGCATCGATGTACCGGGTCTGGAGCACAGCGTCGCGAACCTGCCGTGGGGCACCTTGCGCGGGGCGTTCGGTCCGTCGGATGGCAGTGCCGGTGCGCGGTCGAATGTTCCGAGTGCTCTCGCGGTGCTCCGTCACGCGCCGCTGTATGCCGGGCTCCCCGACGAGATCGACGAGGCGTTCACGGTCCTCGAGCACCACCCGCTGCGCGACCGCCTGCTCTATCCGGTCGCGGTCACGGTGGCGCCGTTCCTGTTCGACCTCGTGCGCCGGAGCTCGCCGCTGTCGTCACGGATCACCGAGCTGATCGCCGAGTACACGGCGGCCGCCGACACGCTCGACCACCACATGCGCGATCGCCTGGTCCAGCTCGTCGCGGATCACGCAACCGAGATCATGAAGTGGATCGGCGTCCACGACCGCGCGGTCGCCGCGCTGGCGGTCCACGTCGCAGCCTTGCGCGCGCCGTACGTCGAGGCACTCGCGCCGGCCACCGACCTGTCTCCCTTCGCCCTGCTTGCCCTGCTCGAGCTCGACACGGCGCCGGGCATCAGCGTGCAGCTCGCGACCGAGCTACTCGACGACACCGACGCGCACGCCGTCGCGCGCGCTGCCGCCGCCGCGTTCCTGACCCGGTTCGGCGATCAGACGCCCTCGCTGCGGGCACGGATCGCTGCGGCGCTGCCGCCCTCCGCCCCGGCTGGCCTCGCGAGCTTCGTGGGCATGCTGTGGATCCCGCGGATCGGCCGGTCACCGACAGTTGCCGAGTGCGTGGGCGCGCAGATGCCAGAACGATCGAGGGCGGTAGCTTTTCGATCATGGCAACGCGATCTCACCATGCACCGGTCCTGACCAACCGCTGGCCGGAGCTGCCGCTCGCCGCGTGGCGCGATACCCGCGACACGCTGCACATGTGGATGCAGATCATCGGCAAGGTCCGGCTCGCGATCACGCCGGTCATCAATCACTGGTGGAACGTGCCGCTGTACGTCAGCGAGCGCGGCTTCACGACGATGGCGATGAGCCACAACAACCAGACGTTCTCGATGGAGCTCGACTTCCTCGACGATGTCTTGCGGATCATGCCCGAGGACGGCCGCGAGCGAACGGTCGTGCTCGGCCCACGCAGCGTCGCCGACTTCTACGCCGCGGTGATGGCCGAGCTCCGCGACGCGGGGCTCGAGGTCAAGATCTGGCCGATGCCGGTCGAGATCGCGAACCCGATCCGGTTCGAGCTCGACGACGTCCATCACTCCTATGACAAGGAGTACGTGCTCCGGTTCTGGCAGATCGTCGCCCACGCCACGGAGGTGTTCACGAAGTTCCGCGCCAGGTTCATCGGCAAGGCGAGCCCGGTGATGTGGTTCTGGGGCACCTTCGATCTGTCGGTCAGTCGCTTTTCGGGGCGCCGGGCTCCACCGCTGTACGGCGCCTCGCGGATCGAGCAGGAGGCGTACTCGCACGAGGTCTCGAGCCTCGGCTGGTGGCCCGGTGATAGCCGGCTCGAGAAGGCCTCGTTCTACAGCTACGTCGCCCCCGAGCCCGCCGGCTACGCGAAGGCCACGATCATGCCGGCCGAGGCCTACTACCACCCGCTGCTCAAGGGCTGGTACCTCGACCACGATGCGGTGCGCGCGTCGCCCAACCCGGATCAGACGCTGCTCGACTTCGCCGAGTCGACGTACGAAGCAGCAGCGACGCTCGCCAACTGGAATCGCCCCGACCTCGAGCGGGCCGAGCCGATCTATCACCACCCCTAGCGGCACTACCACGGGTGTCACCAGCGGGCGCGACCTCAGCGGCTGCGCTCGCGATCGATCTCGGCGAGCAGATCGCGGATCTCCGGATCGGCTGCCGCCAGGGCGCGGAGCGGCGCCATGACCTCGGAGGCTTCGGCGAACGCGACGGTGGCTCGGTCGGGTGCGGCCTCGGCGAGCGCCAGCAGTCCGTTGGCGATCAGCTGTCGCGTGTAAGGCGTGTCATCCTGCGCGAGGACGATCCTGGACAGCGCGAGCCCGCGGTCGAGGGCGGTGCGTGCGAACGCGGGTCGACGGGCGGTCACCTCGAGGTTGCCGAGGTGGATCCACGTCATCGCGACGCTCTGCTTCATCTCGGCGCTCGGCGACTCGCGATCGACCTGCTGGTACAGCTCGAGTGCGCGTGTGAACGCGATCCGCGCGCGATCGTGATCTCCCTGCTCGCCGAGCGCCGTCGCCAGGTTCAGCTCGCTGGTCGCGAGCTCGGAGACGAGCGTCCAGTTGTGCGGATCCTGCGCGACCAGGCGGGCGCTGATATCGCGGCTGGCGGTGGCGTGCGCGAGGCCCCGCGCATGATCGCCGCGCGCGCTCGCGAGCCGACCGAGGCGCTCCTCGGCGGCCCCGAGGGCCTGACTCCAGCCAGCATTCTTGGGCTCGAGCGCGACCAGCGCGGTCCGGATCCGGTAGGACTCGGCGTAGGCGGCCGCGGCCTCGGTGAGCTGGTCGTGATGATTCCGAACATCGCCGGTGCGCTCCCACGCGATCGAGAGCGCGAGCTGGAGGTCTGCATCGTGGGGACTCTGCGCCGCGTCCCGCAGCGCAGCCGCGCGCAGCGTCTCGGTCGCTGCGCTCGCCTTGGTCCACTCGCCCTGTTCCGTGTGGAGCTGCGCGAGCCGGGCCGCTGCTCGGGCCAGCGCGTGCGTGCCGCGCGCATCGCCGGCGGCCTCGAGGTCCCCCGCCGTCTGGATGGCCTCGTGGAGCATGCGCTCCGCCGCGGCGTCATCACCCTGATCGTGTGCATCGAGCGCGAGCTCGACGGTCGCGTTCGCGAGGATCCAACGCCACGTCGCAGCGTCGGGGCCCGGGATCCGCGCTCGCGCCATCGTCGTGCACTCGCGGAGAGCGGCGGTCGCATCGGGTGCACGGACGAGCCGCCCGACGTTGCCGAGCTCGTGGAGCGAAAGACCGAGCTCCTTGGCAGCTTGCGGGCTCGCGTGCTGCGCGAGGGAAGCGCGCGCCAGCTCGACACTCTGCCGGAGGAGCCGGACCGCTTCGGTCGAGTCGCCGCGATCGCGCTGGGTCTGCGCGAGCAGGCCGAGCGCCATCGCGCGATGCAAGCGATCGTTCGCCCCATCGTGCACACGATCGTAGTAACGAACCACCTCGCGCGCCGCGCCGGCGAGGGCATCGAGTCGACCTACCTGCTCGAGCTCGTCGCGAACGTTGCCGAGCACGAAGGAGATCAGCTCCTGTGCGCCATCGCGATGCTCCTCGGCACGGGCGCGTTCGGTCCGCGCGACCTCGCGTTCCTCGACGACCCTGCGCACGGCGATCACGCCGACCACGGAGATCGCGAGTACCGCCGCCGTCGCGAACAGCACCGCCGTGCGATGACGCGCGAGCCAGCGCCGCACGAGCTGCCCGGCGGTGTACGGGTGCGCCTCGACCATTCGCCCCGCCTGAAACCGGTGGAGATCGCCGGCGAGCTCGCCCGCCGATGGATAGCGCTGGCTCGGATCGGCGGCCAGTGCGCG
Source organism: Myxococcales bacterium (assembly GCA_028287135.1). GTDB lineage: Bacteria > Myxococcota_A > Polyangia > Haliangiales > Haliangiaceae > JABFXX01. Next base: position 17,627 of record JAQBQE010000008.1, on the reverse strand, counting down.
CGCGACGATCGCGGCCAAATCTGGCGGCACCGATCGGAGCTCGGCGATCGCGTGCAGCTCGAGCGCGGGATCCGGAGGCCGACCGGTGATGACGTGGAGCAAGGTCGCACCGAGCCCGTAGACGTCTGCCGGCAACCCGACGGCGCCCGCGCCTGCCTGTTCCGGAGCCATGTATCCGCGCGTTCCGACGATCTCGCCATCGAGCGTCGCCCCGTCGCCCTCGGTAGGCGGCGGCACGGTGGCCAGCTCCGGATCCTCGAGCCGCTTCGCCAGGCCCCAGTCGATGAGCACGGTCTCGCCGAAGTCGCCGATCAGGACGTTGTGCGGCTTGAGATCGCGATGCATCACGCCCTGCGCGTGGACGTAGGCCATCGCGTCGGCGAGCGCGATGACGTGGGGGAGCAGCGCGAGTCGGCCCTTCAGATCCGCGGCCTCGGCGATCCGGCGGTCCATCGGCTGTCCGCCGATCCGCCGCATCGCGTAGAACCGCCGCCCGTCCGGCAACCGACCCGCGTCGTGGATCGGGACGATCGCCGGGTGCTCGAGCTGCGCGGTGAGCGCGACCTCGCGGGCGAACCGCGCTTCGAGCGACGCCCGGTCCTCGCGCACACACTTGATCGCGACCTCACGCCCGAGCACGCGATCGTGCGCCGCGAAGATCCGGCCCATGCCGCCACGCGCGATCTCGTGGCCGAGCTCGTACCGCTCCGAGGCCGGCGCTTGCATGGCGAAACCGTGCATGTCGTCTCCCTCCGACGGTACCGATCCGGCGGCGAGGCGAGCGGCGTGGACGATCAGCTCGAGGCAGGACGCGCACCGATCGGCGTGGGCCTCGATCGCACCGCGCGCGGCCGCGTCGCCACCACCCTGCGCGAACGCGAGCACCGAGGCTTCATCGGGACAGAGCACGGGGGGCCAACGATGCTACACTCGATGGCGTTTCGGATGAGCGAGTTGGCGAAGCTGCTGCTGGGCGAGCCGGACCGCGGTGTCGTCGACGAGCGTGCCCTCGATCTCGCGTGGACCGAGGCGCTCGCCACGGCGCGTGCCGCATGGCCGGGCGTCGACGCGCCCGAGGCAGCGGTCGTGGCCCTGGTCGCGGAGCACATCGCGCGCGGCGAGGCCACGACGTCGGGCGTCGAGCGACTCGCGGCCGTCGCGATCTCGGACCTCTACATCGCCTGCGCGTGCGCGGCCGGAGCTCCCGAGGCCTTGCGTGCGTTCGACGCTCGCTATTTCGGCCAGCTCGGCTCCGTGCTGTCGCGAATCGGCGCCGATCGGGCCATGGTCGACGAGGTCCGCCAGGTCCTGCGCGAGAAGCTGTTCGTCGCGCACCCCGGGCACCGCCCCCGCGTGCTCGACCTCGCCGGCAACGGCGATCTGGGTGCGCTGGTCCGGGTCGCCGCGGTGCGAACCGCCCTGAATCTCCGGAGATCGACCCATCGGCTCGACCTCGTCGACCACCCCTCGATCGTCAGTGGCGTGGTGTTCGGCCCGTCCGAGCGAGACGACGTCGTCAAGGAGCTGCAGCGCGACCAGGTCGAGCGAGCGTTCGAGGAGGCGATCGCCGCGCTCGAGGTTCGCGATCGCAACGTGCTGCGCATGCACCTGCTCCACGGCCTCGGGATCGACGAGATCGGCCGGGTCCATGCGGTGCACCGGGCGACCGCGGCACGCTGGCTCGATCGCATTCGCGATCAGCTTCGCGAGGACACGGTGCGCAGGCTGCGCGCCCAGCTCGGGCTTCCCACCGAGGAGGCCGAGAGCCTGATCCGGTTCGTCCAGAGCAGGATCGAGGTCAGCTTCGCTCGCCTGCTCGGACCCTGAACCGGCTTTCGCCACGGGCATGACGATTCCGCGCGACATTTGCGCGGTGGCCGTGATCTCCGCGCATGGAGACCAAAGCCATGAAACGTACCCCTCTGATTCTCGCTGGTTGCGCGGCCGCCGCGCTGATCGCCCTGCTCGCGATGCCCTGGGTGTCTTCGGACCTCGGCAGCATCACCATCCTCGACATCATCATGGCCAAGCGTCGCGGCTATCAGGTCGGCCTGGTCATCCTCGCGCCGCTGGTTCTCGCGATCGCCGTCGGCATGGGCTCGCTCAAGAAGTCGCACCGCTGGATGACGGGGGGCCTCGCGGTCCTGCTGCTGATCCCGGCGGGGCTCTCGATCGCTGCCAAGCACGGCGCGATCGGCGCGCACATCTCCGCGCTCGCCTCGGCGGCCGCAGTCGTGTGCGCGATCGTCCTTACGATCAAGCCGAACCGCATGTCGCTGCAGGTGGCATCGTGACGCGCTTGATCGCGTTCGCGCTCGTGGCCTCGCTGGCAGCGGGTTGCGCGCTCGCGCAGCGCTTGACCGGCCATCGCTCTGGCGCGAGCGAGCCCTCCGCCGCGGAAGGCCCCTCGGAGGACGCTCCTGCCGCGCTGAAGGTTGCCCCGCTCGCGCACTACCAGAGCTATCAGGCGACGTACGCGAAGACCTTGCTCGCCGAGCTCGAGGCCGGCCATGCGACGCCCGCGAAGCGAACCCGATCGGATGTCGCGATCGTGCTCGAGCTCCACGCGATCGTGAATCCGATGTACATGGAGGGCGACCCGGCCGACAAGACGGTGGCCGTTGCCCAGTGGCGGCGCGCAAACGAGATCGCACAGCTCCCTGCGAACACCGGCCCGCAGGACGAGCTGGTGTCGGAGCCGCTCCGCCGCGCCGCCCTCGCGCTGGGGTCCCTGGATACGTCGATCGATCCTGGCGCGGGGCGCCGGAACCTCGCGGGGTACGTCAGGGATCACGAGGCGAGCTTCCTCGGAGGCAAGCCGAGTGCGCGGGCGCGGGCGCTGCTCGAGGACGCCGATGCCTTCGAGCGCGCGCATCCAGAGCTGTTTGCCAAGGCAAAGAAGCAGGCCGACGCACGCGCGCGCTACGACGCGGATCCGGAGGTCACGAAGCTGGCGGCTGACTGGCTCGAGCTGAACCGTGATGCCGAGCGGACCGCAGAGCGGGTCGGCGAGGAACACCCCAGGAACTGGGCGCACTCGAGCCATCCCGCGCTCGCGAAGCACCGCGAGCAGCTCGCGCGCTACCAGGCGATGCAGCGCCGGCTTCGCAAGAAGCACGGCGTGCCCGAGTAGCTACCGAACGCTGGAGGCGCGCGCGCTCGAGTTGCGGTTCGCCTGCGCCTGCGCGATCGCAGCCTCGATCATCTGATCCTGCTGCGCCTGGTTCTTCCACTTCGCCTGGATGTCGGGCGACAGCGTGTCGACCGGATCGAAGTAGAGGAAGAAGCCGGGCTTGACCGACGGCGCCGAGAACACGGAGATCCCGGTCTCGCGGTCGTAGTGTTCGAAGCTATGCGCGACGCGCTTGCCACCACCGCCCGGTGCATCGACGACAAACGTCGGGGTGTGGAAGCCCGCGGTCGTGCCACGCACGGCCTTCTCGATGTCGAGCGCGGTCTGCAGCGTGGTGCGCAGGTCCTCGACGCCCTTCACGAGGTCGTGGACGTAGACGTAGTACGGCTGGACCTGGCAGTGACCGAGGCGCTTGGTCAGCAGCTGCATCGTCGCGATGCCGTCGTTGACGCCGCGCTGGAGCACGCTCTGGTTGCGCGTGATGATGCCGCGCTCGAACACACCGTCGAGGGCGCGCTTGGTGATCGCGGTGATCTCGTTCGGATGGTTGAAGTGGGTGTGGAGGACAACCTCCTTGTGCAGCTTGCGGCCGCGCTCGACGACCGCGGTCAGCGCATCGAGCCACTCGTGATCCGTGATCAGCTTCATCGGCATCACGGCCGGACCCTTGGTCGCGAACCGGATGCGGCGGATGTTCGGCAGCTCGAGGAGCTTGTTGCCGATCAAGGTGATCTGGCGAGCCTTGAGCTGGTAGCTGTCACCGCCGGAGACGACGATGTCCTCGAGCTCGGGGCGCTCGGAGATGTACTGGAACGCCTGCTCCCAGCGATCCTCGGTCGCTTTCAGCGAGACCTTCTCGACCTCGTCGGTGTCGACGCCGACCGCGTAGCTGCGCGTACAGAACCGGCAGTACACCGGGCAGGTGTCGAGCGCGAGGAACAGCGCCTTGTCGGGATAGCGGTGCGTGAGCCCCGCCACCGGCGCATCGGCCTGCTCGTGGAGCGAATCGAGCGTCAGCTTGGGATGATCGGGCAGCAGCCGGGACGCGACCGGGATGAACTGGCGGCGCAGCGGATCGGTGTACGCGTTCGACCAGTCGATCAGCGACAGGAGGTACGGCGACACGCGGATCGACATCGGCGCGGCCTGGAAGCCCTTGGACACATCCTCGTAGAAGCTCGCGGGGACGAGATCCTGCACGGCCTGCAGGAGCTTCTGCGGGTTCGTGATCGTGTTCTTCGCCTGCCACGTGTGATCGAGGAACGTGGCCTCGTCGACGAGCCGGTAGGCGGGGATCCGCTGCCAGAACGTTCCGTCGAGGAGCTGGCGGTGGTGCAGCGTCGACGGATCGACCGTGGGCTTGATGTGCTTGATCGGCTGGATCGGTGCCGCGTCGCGGCCGAGCAGCTTGAGCTGGGTGTCCATGAGAGTCCTCGCAACCAAGAGAACAGAGTCAGATCGAAAACGACAAGATCAGCGTCTTCAATCCACGTCGGGTTGGTGCGGGACGGAGCCCAGGTACCACATCTTGATCGATCGATAACATGCCGCAGCCCTTAGGCCAATCACGAACGTGAGTGGTCGGCGAACCACTGCATCACGGTCGGCGTGAACGCCGGCCCCCACAGTGGAATGTGGCCCGAGCCCTGGAGCTCCCAGAGATCTACCGCGCCGTTCGCAGGACATCCCGCGGTGGTGTGCGGATGCGTCTCGGTTCCCGGCACGGCGTTGTCGAGATCGAGCAGCGGGTCATCACTCCGCGTGGTTCCGCACCCGTTGTGGGTCGCCCACTGCATCGCGCTGCTCGCCGCCCCGACCCCGCCGAACCCGCCGCCGCCCGCATAGGGGACGGTCGCATCGGCGGTGCCGTGGATCTGGAGCACGTTGACCGCGCGCGACGGCTGACAGGTCGGGGGGCTGGTCGCGGCAAGTCCTGCGAGCGAGCCGATCGCAGCGATCGCGTCGGCCCGCTCGCATGCCAGGCGGTACGCCATGAACCCGCCGTTCGAGTGGCCGAGCACGTAGACCTGATCGGGATCGACGGGCCAGCTGTCCACGATCTCGTCGATCATGCCGCCGAGATAGGCGACATCATCCGGGTTCTTTCCGTCGAAGTCGCAGCACGCCGGATCCGCGTTCCAGAACTGACGGCCCATCGAGTCGGTGGTCCCATCGGGAGCGATCACGAGCGCCTGGTTCGCTGCAGGTAGGTTGCTGGTGCCGAGGTACGCGGACTCCGCAAAGCCGTTGGCGCCAAACCCATGGAGCACGACGACGAGCGGGTACTGCATACCGTCGGTCAGCGTCGCCGGAGCCTTGAGATCGGCTGGCCGATCGCCTCCGAAGGTCTGGGGGCGCGGCCCCGGTTCGTCGCCTCCGCACGCAGCCAGGGTGAGCACGACGACGATGGCACGGTGCAACATCGGCGCAGCTTATGGCCAGCGGAGGGCTCCGCGCTAGACTCTGGGATGAGAGCGCGGCGGCCGGCGGTCACAGCGTCGACGAAACACGTCGTGGTGGCCGCGCTCACGATCCTCGTCCTCGGTACCGTTGGCGCCGTGCAGGCCGGGCTGGCTGGCCGATCGTTCATGCTCGATCTCGAGCAGGTCCAGCCTGCGCTGGCGAAGGTGCCGCCGGTCGTCGAGGATGCGCGCACGCCCCGACTGTCGCGCCGGGTGTTCCTGGTGATCGTCGACGGCCTGCGGCTCGACCGCTCGTACGAGCTGCCGTTCCTCGACGAGCTGCGCCGCCGCGGCGTCGACTCCGAGGCGAGCTCGCACTACCCCACGTGGTCGCGACCGAACTACGTCTCGATCCTGACCGGCGTCCCGCCGAGCGCCAGCGGCGTGCGGACCAACCATCACTCGACGCCGGTCCAGCTCGACACGCTGATGGACCGGGCTCGGGCTGCGGGGCTGTCGGCCGCGAGTGGCACCGACTACGACGTGTTGCCGCGGCTGTTCCTGCGGCCGCGCGCCGGTGCATCGCGGATCGGCATCGAGGTCAACATCGACGAGGAACGCGATCGCGACTTCGTCGAGGACCCGGCCGCGATCGGGGCCGTGCGCGCACCCGATGCCGACCTGGCGTCGCCGTTCGATGATGCGCGCTACGCGCCGTGGCCGGGTGGGTTCAGCGAGGCGGGTGCCGCGCTCGCGGCCGGTCACGCCGATCTCGTCGTGTTGCTCGTCGGTGCGGTCGATGCCGCGGGCCACGGTCACGGCGGCGACAGCCTCGAGTATCGGATCGCCGCCGAGACCGCGGATCGCGCACTCGCGCGTGCCCTTGGTCGCGTCGACCTGACGCAGGACACGATCCTCGTCACCTCGGATCACGGGCACACGCAGCACGGAGGGCACGGTGGGCTCGAGCCCGAGGTCGTGACCGTGCCGCTGATCGCCGCCGGCGCGGGCATCGATGCGAGTGGCGTCCCTCGCGACGCGCGGTTGATCGACATCGCGCCGACGGTCTCTGCCCTGCTCGCGATCCCGTCCCCCGGGCACGGGCTCGGTCGCACGCTGACCGAGATGCTGCTGCTACCCGACGCTGATGACGCGCGCCGGATCTCTGCCGATCAGAACCGGCTGACCGCGACCCGCGCGATCGTCGACGCGTCAGAGGCCACCGCGGCGATCGCCGTGCTCGAGCATCGCGCCGCGCGGTTGACGCTCGTGTTCTTTGGCGCCCTGTTCGCCGTGGTGCTCGCGGTCGGCTTGATCAGGCGACGCGTGCTCCGGCTCGATCTGAAGATCCTGCTCGTCACCGTGCCCGCGTTCTTCGTCGTGTACTTCGCATTGATCGGCACGCTCGGCCAGCGGTTCTCCCCCTCGCTCGTACCGGCGCAAGGTCACCTCGCCGGCGCGCTGCTCCGGTATGGCGCCGTCGGTACGGTCGTCCAGCTGTTCGCGAACCTGTGGGCGCTCCGCAAGCAACCGACCCTCGGTGACCGGCTCGCTGCTGCCAACGGCATCGCGTGGGTCGGCCTGATGCTCGCGATGATCCCGGCGGCCCTGACATGGGCGTTCTTTCCGCCGCCGTATGTCTCGTTGCCGGGACCGTTCTGGATCGTGCTGATCCCCGCGCTCGAGGTCGGCGTCGCGTGTGCGGCGATGACGTTCGCTCTGACCCTCGCCGTCGAGGTCATCGTGTTCGCGGCGCGCGCCTGGCAGCGCGAGCGGCCGCCCTCGATCATCGATTGACCGCCATCGCGGGCCCACGGCATCCTCGCGCGATGCGCGGACTTTCCTTCGTGTGTCTGTGGACGATCGGGTGTGGTGCGAGCGCGGGGTCGCAAGCGACGACCGCTCGCGTCGATGCGCTCGAGACCCGGGTGGCGACGCTCGAGGCTCGCGACACGCCGATCGTGGTGAAGCCGGCAGAGCCGACCACCGTCGACGACAAGATCGCGCAGCTGCAGGCCAAGCTCGAGACGCTGCAGGCCGAGCTCGACAAGGGCGCTGCCGCTCCGCCTCCGCGCCCGACGCGTGCCCAGCTCGACGAGAACCGCGCGTACCCGGTGCCGCTCGATGACAGTCCTGCGATCGGCCCCGCCGTGGCACCGGTCACGATGGTCGCCGCACTCCAGTTTCCGGAACCGTTCACCCACCGCGTGTTCCCGACGCTCGTGAAGCTGCGCGCCACGTACAAGAAGGAGCTGCGGATCGTGGTCAAGAGCTTCATCGTCCATCCGCGCGCGACGATGTCGTCGGCCGCAGCGTGTGCGGCGGGCTATCAGGACCGACTCGCCCGGATCGAGGACGCGATCTACGCCGCCGCGACCGACCAGGGCAGCATGCGCGAGCTCCCGGAGGCCGAGCTCCGCGAGATCGCGCGCGCGCTGCGCCTCGACCTCAAGCAGTACGACCGCGACCTGGTGCTGTGCACCGATGCCATCAAGCGCGACGCTGCGATGTTCCAGAAGCTCGGCCAGTCGGGTGTGCCCGGCTTCTGGATCAACGGTCGCCCGCTCTCGGGTGCGCAGCCGCTCGAGAGCTTCACGCGCGTGATCGACGAGGAGCTCGTGAAGGCAAAGGACGACAAGGCGCGCGGCGGCAGTGCGGCGACCTACTACGAGCGCGTCACGAACAAGAAGCCGAACCCGTACCAGTGATCACGGCGTCGGCGCGGGCGGCTCGGTCGGCCCCTCGCCAGCGGCCTTGGCGGCCTCGCCGAGCCGGAACTGGACCTCCTCGTTCTGCGCCTCGGTCAGCAGCTGCGTGCATCCGCGAAGCTCGTCCTGCGTCTTCCCGTTCGTGAAACAGCTGATCGCCGCCGGTGACCACTGCGCTTCGACGCAGCTATCGGTCATCGCCGCCTCCATCGCCGCGAACCGGGCCGCATCCTCGGGGCTCACCGGGTCCGTTCCGCGGCCCGTCGTCCCCGCCTTCGCGACCGCATCCGCACATGCGGCGCGCGGGTCCGCCGTGCTGCTGCTCGCGTTGGCCGGAGCCGCCGCGGTCGGTGCCGCCGCCTTCCCGCCACCACACCCAAGGACGAGACCGAGCACGAGAACCATCCGCATGCGCAAACCCTAGCTCCCCGGGCACACGTTCGGACAACACCTCCGGCAGTTTTCAACCGCTTGCGAGGAGGGGCCAGGCACAAGAAGCACACGTTCGGACACCAGGTCCGGCGCGGTTCTGACCTATTTCCGGCCGAGCTTGATGCGCTTGTCGGGGTCCGACAGCTTCGGAGTGGCCATCGAGGTGTCCTTGCACTCCGAGCCCTTGTCGCGCGTGATCTGCGCGCGTAGCGAGAGCGAGTGGTCGATCCAGGCCTGCTGCACCGCGGGGTCGACGGCGTGATCGCGCAGGGTCTCGCGCAGGATCTGCAGGCGGCGCTCGAAGTGACCGCCGAAGATCGTGTGCTGCGCGTGCGCGGTAGGCATCGGCCGGCCCTTGTACGTCACGCCGGGGGCCCCGAGCAGCGCGGCGACGAGCTCCCATTCACGCTCGATCAGGTGCGCGCGATCGCGGCCCTCGAACATGAAGCCGATCATGACGTCGCTGAAGATCCGCGCGTAGAAGTCGGTGATCACCGCGCGCAGCGCATCGCCGCCGATCTTGTCGAATAGCTCCGAGCTCTTCATGCGCGACGGACCTCGACGGGTTGACCGGTCAGCGCACTGGTCCCGGACAGTGCGTCGATCCGGTCGGGATCGATGATGTCGTTGGCGCTCGCGCCGGGCACGGTCTGCGCGACCCGCAACTTGACGCCCTTGAGGCCGTGGCCCCAGCCGTGTGGAACGCTGACCACGCCCCGCATCATCGAGTCGCTGATCTCGACGGGGACCTCGATCGCGCCCTTGCGGGTCGAGACCTTCGCGACGTCACCGTCGGTCAGGTTGCGCGACGCCGCATCGTCGGGATGGATCAGCAGCGTGCAGCGCGGCGGTCCCTTCACGAGGCGCTCGCTGTTGTGCATCCACGAGTTGTTGCTGCGCAGGTGACGACGCCCGATCATCACGAGATCGTGGTGGACCGCGGTCTCGTAGCGATCCTGGAGCCGCTGGAGATCAGCGAGGTAGATCGGCGACGCGAGGTGGACCTTCTTGTCGGGGGTCGCGAGCCGCTTTGGCAGGCGCGCCTCGAGCGGGCCGAGATCGACGCCGTGCGGCGTCTTGCGCAGCTTCGCGAGCGACATCCCGCCGCGGCCGAAGCCGTGCGGTCCGGTGCGCAGCGCGAGATCGACGATCGCCTCGGGACCGAGCTTGCCGAGCAGACCACGCACGAGCCGCGAGCCGGGACCGAGCTTCGCGGGCAGCCCGATCCGCGTCCACAGCTCCATGCAGATCTCCCAGTCGTGGCGCGTCTCGGCGGAGCGCTCGAACGTCGGTGGCGAGAACTTGGCGACGTTGCGGACGGCGAATGCGTTGAGCGCCGCGTCGTAGTGCGAACGCTCGAGCACCGAGGTCGGCGGGAGGATGACGTTCGCGAGCCGCGTGGTCTCGTTGATGTAGGGATCGATCGAGACCATGAAGTCGAGCGTGCCGAACGCCTTCTCGAGCCGCGGCCCACCGGGCGCCGACAGCACGGGATTGCCGGCGCTCGTGATGAGCGCGCGGATCTGGACCTTGTCCTCGCCGTTACCCGGCGTCTCGATCTCCTCGGCGAGCGCCGTCATCGGAAACTCGCCGCCAAACTCGGGCTTGCCACTGACGCGGCTCTTCCACCGCGCGAAGCCACCATCGAAGCCGAGCATCGCGGCGAGCGGCAGAGGATCGACCGCGGGGGTCGTGAACATCAGCCCGCCCGGCTCGTCGAGGTGCCCGGTCAGCGCGTTGATCGCGTAGCACAGCCACGCCGCCAGCCCGCCGAACTCCTGCACGCAGACGCCGATCCGACCGTAGAGCACCGCGCGCGGTGTGGTCGCGAGCGCACGCGTCAGCGCCCGGGTGTCGTCCGCGCTGACCCCCGTGATCGGTGCCGCACGCTCGGGGCTCCAGCTCGCCGATGCCGTGCGCAGCTCCTCGACGCCCGTCATCCCGATCCTGCCGAGCTTCACGAGGTTCTCGGCGAACAGCACGTGGATCATCGCGAGCAGCAGCACCGCATCGGTGGCCGGCCGGATGAACAGATGCTGATCCGCCTTCTCCGCCGTCTCGGTGCGACGCGGATCGAGGACGATCACCTTGCCGCCGCGATCGCGGATCGCCTTGAGCCGCCCCTTCACGTCGGGCGCCGTCATGATGCTGCCGTTCGAGGCGAGCGGGTTGGCGCCGAGGCAGATGAACAAGTCCGAGCGGTCGATGTCGGGGACCGGCATCAGCAGCTGGTTGCCGAACATCTGCAGTGCCGCGAGCATGTGCGGCAGCTGATCGAGCGACGTCGCCGAGTACGCATTCTTCGTCCCGAGCGTGCGCATCAACAGCTGGCCGTACGTCAGCAGGCCGAGGTTATGTGCGCTCGGATTGCCCTGATAGACGGCGATCGAGTCCTTGCCATAGGTATCGCGGATGCCCTTGAGCCTCCGGCCGACGAGCTCGAACGCATCGTCCCAGGCAAGCTCCTTCCATCCGTCGCCGTCACGCATGACGGGCCGGGTCAGCCGGTCCGGATCGTGATGGAGGTCCGCCAGCGCGGTGCCCTTGGGGCAGATGTAGCCCTTGCTGAACGGGTCGGCCTCGTCACCGCGGACCGACAGGACGCGGTCGCCCTCGATCTCGATCGCGACGCCGCACGTCGCCTCGCAGAGCGGACAGCTACGGTACACTGTCGTGGGCAATGGCGACCTCGCAGTCGACCTTAGCAGGGAATGGTGCGGAGCAACCGCTCACCATCGAACAGCTTCTCGCGTTGCATCCGTATCCATCGCAGTGGGCGAACGAGAACCGCACCGAGCGTCTGTGGATCTACGACCTCCCGTGCCCTCCCGAGGCGCTGTGGCCGCACATCGCCGACACCTCACGAATGAATCGCGCGCTCGGCACCGCAGAGATGACGTTCGAGGAGCGCGACGGCAAGCGCTGGGGCTCGGCCAGGCCCGGCGGCGTGCAGCACGTGTGGTGGGAGGTGCCGTGGAACTGGGTCGCGAACCAGTGGCTGACGTGCACCCGGATCTACGAGCGCGGCTTCATGAAGGTGATGTACGCGATCCATCACCTCGAGCGGATCTCGACGGGCACGCGCGTCTACTTCTACTTCGGTGCGGTGCCCCGTGGCGCGTTCGGCAAGGCGGCGATGTGGCTCGGATTCCCGACGCTGAAGAAGGCGTTCGACCGCGTGATCCCCGCGCTGGGGGCGCAGCTCGATGGTCTGCCGCCCGCGGTGCTGACGCTCCCCCCGCCGGCGCTGTCGGACGACGCGGAGGCGCGCCTGCGCGCGCAGCGCGCTGCGCTCGTCAACGAAGGGTTATCGAAGGCCGCGGTCGATGCGCTGATCGACTGGATTCGTACCGGCGATGATCAGGATCTCCATCGGATCCAGATCCGCGAACGTGCGCGCGTGTGGAAGCTGCCCGAACATGATCTGTTGCGGGTCGCTCTGTACGCGACGCGCGCTGGTCTGCTGACGCTGTCGTGGGACACCGTGTGTCCGCATTGCCGTGGTGTTCGCGACGAGAACGAGACCCTCCGCGACCTCAAGGCGCACGCGAAGTGCGAAGCCTGCCAGGTCGAGTTTGCGACCGAGACGCCCGAGAGCGTGGAGGTCACATTCCACGTGCACTCGTCCATCCGCGAGATCCCCGACGTCATCTACTGCAGCGCCGAGCCCGCGCGAAAGGATCACGTCCGCGTGCAGTGGACGCTGCCGCCGGGCAGCACGGAGACCGTCGATCCGCACCTCGACGCGGGCCGATACACCGTCGCGCGCCAGTTCGCCGGTGGCTGGTACCTCGATGTCGACGAGGCCGGCGCATCCAGCGTGAAGTGGGAACCGCACCCCGCGGGCACGGTGGTCTCGGCGCGGCAGACCGCGACGATCGAGCTCACGAACGATACCAAGGAACCATCGCTGTTCACGATCCAGGAGGCGACCTGGAGTGATCACGCGTTGCGTGCGGGACAGCTCCTCAGCCTCCAGGAGTTCCGCGATCTGTTCTCGGAAGACTACATCGGTGCCGATGTTCGACTCGGCGTTGGACAGCAGACGCTGCTGTTCACCGACGTCGTCGGCTCGACGGCGTTCTACTCGTCGCGCGGCGATCCGGCCGCGTTCATCGAGATCAAGAAGCACTTCGACGAAGTCTTCGCGATCGTGGCGGAGTTTCGCGGCGCCGTGGTCAAGACCATCGGTGATGCGGTAATGGCGGCGTTCGTCAATCCGGTCGATGCGCTGCGCGCGTCGCAGAAGATCCATGCCGCGTTCCACCCGACGCGTGCCGATACGCCGATCCGCCTCCGGATCTCGCTCAACACCGGTCCGTGCATCGCCGTCCGGCTCAACGCGAACGCCGACTACTTCGGCAGCACCGTCAACATCGCCGCGAAGCTGCAGGCACTCGCCGAGGGCCATCAGATCGCGATGAGCGAGGCGACGTACGCATCGCCCGGCGTTGCCGAGCTGCTCGCGGACATGAAGGCCGAGATCGAGGACCTCGAGTACACGTCGAAGGCACTGCCCGCCCCGGTCCGCGTCCGGCTGTGGACCGTCCACCGGGCCTAGGCGACCACCGAGAGTGCGGGGCTGCGGCGCGCCGTGGGCCCCAACCATTGGTGACACGCAAGTGCTCGAGTCCGAGCAGGCGACCGAGGAAGACGGCGAGCTTGTCGGCATCGTCTTCGTTGACGTTCGCTGCACGATTTCGCGGATACCAGGACGAGTGCTCGGCACGGAGCCGTTCGAGCTCGGTCTTCGCATCGGCGGTGTTCGCCCGCGTGAGCTCGCTGATCCGGCGCGCGATCACCGAACGGTGCTCTTCCTCCTCCAGTGAAACGTGCGGTTCGAGGTGACCGGTCGCCAGCATCCGATCGAGCGTCTCGCTGTCGGAGCTCGTGAGCTGGCCGATGTGTGGCGCGAGCGCTGTACGATCACCGCCACGACGCATCCCGCGTGCGGCAGCTCGCTAGGCAGCGGGGTTGGACAGGTACTCGTCCTGCACGTTTCCGTCGTCTGCGAGGACGTAGCGAAAGCCATCGCTGTCATAGACGTCGAACGCGAACACAGGTGCGTGCGTGATGGCGGAGAGTTTCTTCGTGGCGACCACCACCTCGGTGTCCGGAAGTTCTTCGAGTAGTTGAGGGTACAGCGTCGTCCAGCCGTCGCGCTCCACGACGAACAGCGGGAGCATGCCGAGATCTCGCGCGGCTGCGATCGCGTCACGTGCGCCAGTTCGGCACTGCCAGTTCCTGAGCCTAGAGATCACGGCGACCACGTATCACGAACGGGTGCTCGAGGTTCAACGACGACGGCTGGCATCGCCGCCTGAATCACAGCTGCACACTGCCGCGTTTCCGGGCACGTCCTGTCGGGGATGGACAGGCGCAGCCTGCGCAGCGTCGGCGGTCGCCGTGGCCGATAGCCCTCCGGCAGCGGCGTGACGGCCGCGCCCGGGCTGCGTTCGTAGACGTGCTACGCCGCGTGCGTTCGAGGCACGCACGCCGGGGTGCGGGTTCGATGCCACCGTCGTGCTCATCCGTCGCGCGTGGCGATCCGCGGTGTTTCCGTTGCGATGTCCGAGACCCGGACACTCGTAGTCTGCAGCTGCCGACGTGCGTGCCGAGCCTGGGCCGCGAACTTCCGCCGTCGCGCCGCAGCTGCGCCTTCATCGATGGCTTCTCGCTCGATGCCGATATCTCCCTCGATGCCGTCGACCGACCCGCGCTCGAGCGGCTCGTCCGCTGCCTGCTCGGACCCTTGATCTCGGCCGGACCGCCTGACCGCATAGCTCCGCCTGATGTGGGGTGGAACGGAGATGAGTCATGGCGACAATAGCGACTTCATGCACTTCGATTGCCGGCAGGATCCTCTCGGCAAGCTCGCGATGAGCGCGCGCAGGCGCTGACAGATCGGTCCTCGCGCTCGCACTGGTCGTCGCGTGCGGCACGCCACCGACGCAGGTCGGCGAGCAACCGACGCTCGTTCCGCCAGCCGTGCCGGCGAAGCCCACGCAGGTCACGGCCCCCGCGCGAGCTCGGACCTTCCTCGATGCGCAGATCGCTGCGGTGGTCGCGGATACCCTGGATTCCCACGACGCGTTGCGTGCGTACTTCGCGCCTGCTGCGGCGGTGATGTGGCCGTCGTCAATGAGCATCGACGCGGCGATGCCGAACCTCCGCGAGTACGTGCTCGCGCTCGATCCGCCGGATGAGCTCGTCGACGCGAAGATCACGAAGCTCGTCGCGGGAGGAACGGATCGTGCGGTGTGGTTCCAGTTCGAGCTCACGATCCACCAGCTCGCGCACAGTGATCCCAGTGCGTCGATCACGAAGGTGATCGTTGGTTCGGAGCTGGGGCGAGTGCGGATTGGAAGGCTGTAGCGGCAGCCTTCTCCGAGCCGCGTGCGGCCAATACGGGCCGGCCGTCGTTCCCTGTGTCCGATCCAACGGCTCCGGGGCCGCTCTCCACGCTCGTTCTGCAGCCCGACGCGACGGCGAAGTCCCTCGGGACGGACGCTTCCGTCTTCGTTGTCGCCGAGGAGCAACAGGCCGCGGCGACGAGATGCGCGGGCCCTGTTCGCTCGATATGCGAGCGCCCGCTTCGCGATGCAGAGTCCGCCGCACGAGGTGCGCACGGCAGAGTGGGGTTTCGTGCAGGCACACCTCGACAGTCCCGTCGAGGGCGAGCGCTCCCCGCGCAGGGTCGGTGCGCAGCTCCTCGCGCAGCCCGACGGAAGCGGCGGCTGGTCGGTCGTTGGCGTGCATTACCTACCGCTTCGCTGATCGCGACCGGGGTCAGACGTAGCGACGACGGGCCACTCGAAGCCTCGGATTGACCGCTGGGTCAAGCAGACCGAGATTGCATCGACGAGCAGCATGAAGACAGCGGGAGGCGCTTGTGGCGGCCGAGTCGGTCCAGTTCGTACCGCATCGATGCTCAGTCGCGCCGCGCGCAGGGCGCATCACGCGATGACCAGAACGCCTGAGCATTGGGACCCTGGCCGATGTCAGAGCGGATTACTCACTGACTTCGATGCTACTTCGGTGAAGTAGTCGCTGTCGCATCCACTGCCGATGAGGCCGCCCGAAGCGCGTCGATAGCTCCTCGCTTGGCTGCGCGATCCGTATCGCATATCGACCTCACTCCACCCTTGGCTACTTGACACCAAACGAGTTTGAGCTGAAACCCGCTGCCGAACCGTCAACTTGCGAGCGAGAAACCATGGACCGCGCGAAACTACATGCCTGGCTGAACACGCAGATCGACGAGCGCCAGCCACCGGCGCAGCTCGAGGAGGGCATGGGCCAGTCCATCATGGAGCTGGCGCTGGCTCTCGGCGCTCTCGAGAACGATCGCGGCATGGTCTTCGGCATGTACATCACGGCCGAGGAAAACGACCTTGCGCCGTTCGCACGCAAGGCGCGTTCGACACTCCTGGCCTGGTGCAAACGCATGGGCGAGACGCACGGCGACGAGGGCATCGCCACCGTCACCACGATCGCAGCGCGCTGCAACATCGTGCTCGATAGCTTGCAGCCGCACGCGAACGTGCAGCGCGTGGCGACGCCGTTCGTCGCTCAATTCGTCGCGGCGCTCGGTGATCACGCAATGCTCGAGCAACGCTGGCGCGCCGCCGGCAGCCTTGACGATGACGACTTCGATCTCGCGGTGCGCGTCGAGGTTGGCTTGCCCGATCCGGATCGACTTGCCCACGTCATGCAGATCGCGCACGAGGCGTTCGGGTTTGAGCTGCCGGCAAGCTACGTCGAGCTGCTGCGAACCTACAACGGCGTCTCCGTCGGCGCAGTCGAGGACCCCGAGCCGGCCGAGGTGGTCTCCGTCGAGGCTCGGCAGCTTTCCGAGCCCGTAATCTGGCCGGCCGAGGTCTACGGTGATCACTTCCAGCTCGATGCGGTTCCGCTCGCAGGGCTCGAGCACGCGTTCGTGTTCGGCGAGCTCGCCGACTCCGGCATGTTGGTGCTTGAGGCCGCGGACCCCGGCCCCATCTTCTGGTTGCCGCGGCGTTTCGCCGGCAGCGAACCGATCCGGCTCGCCAACTCGTTTGACGAGTTTCTCTCTGCGTTCGCCGGGAGCGCGGCAAGTGTGCCGCAGCTGCTGAAGCGAGCTGGCGTGCCTGGCTGGGGCGAGTAGTCGGAGCCAGCGGCGGTGACGCAAGCGCCAACCATCGTCGGAGGCGACCCGCAGCAATGCCCGGAAGACTCATTGCCCGGATGACCTCGAAGACGGCGTCGAGATCGTCAAGAAACGAATCGCCGTGCCTGACCAGGTTGTATCGGTCGCGCGCGGCTTCGATCTAGGCCAGCGCTCGGGGGCGCAGGCTGAGGGAGTACCTCACGAATCGCGACGGAGGCGTGCGCGAGCGCTTGGCCACGAGATCGCAGCGTCGGGATTCGCGTCGTCGTCGCGCAAGCGTTCGTCGAGCTCCGCTCGCTGCGCCTCCGCCAGAAGCTCGTCGAGGTTCGGTGAACTGCTAGCGGCGCGAGTCCCAGCGACCCTCGACCCAGACGTCGCGATCGTCGCCGAGTATCGCGGTGCCTTGGTCAAGACCATCGGGGATGCCGTCATGGCTGCCTTCGTCAATCCCGTCGATGCGCTGCGTGCATCGCAGAAGATCCACGTCGCGTTCCATCCGACGCGCGTCGACACGCCCATCCGGCTGCGGATCTCGGTCAACACCGGTCCGTGCATCGCGGTCCGCCTCAACTCCAAGGCGGACTACTTCGATGGCACCGTCAACATCGCCGCCAAGCTGCAGGCGCTGGCCGAGGGCTACCAGATCGCGATGAGCGAAGCGACGTGTTCGGGAAGAGAGGAGACCGCACCGGGGTTGATTCGCCGGCATCTGGCACATCGCGAGACGTGTCCGATGCGTGGCCAGCGTTCGGCCGGACGACGTCCGACGGGCGGACGAATCCGACGGCCGCGCGAGCCAAGTG
>JAQBQE010000001.1 GCA_028287135.1 Myxococcales bacterium | reverse complement strand
GCGACGCGGTCCGGCGAGAGTGCGCGGGCTCGGGTCGCGGAAGATGGAGCTGGTGGCTGTGACCATGATGAAGGCGCCTATCGGGCGGGCTTCGTCGCGGTTGCGTGGAATCGTGTGAGGCGTGGTTTCGCGCAGTTAGCCGCGGGGATGACTGCCGGACATCAAACTGCGCAACCGGCGGGCGGGAGCACCGATGAGCACGTCCATGACCAGACGGAGCTCGCTGACGATGATGGAAGAGCCGACGGAGCTGTCGGCGCGGACGATGAGGGAGCAGCACGCCGTGGAGGTGGACACGGCACCGACGCACGTCGTGTCGGCGGCGCCGTTGAAGCCGACGATGCTGGCCGGTGAGATGAGCGCGCCACGCGCGATGCCGATGCCGCCGCCAGCGGTGTCGCCGCCGGGTACGCCGTTGTCCGGTCCGCCGCCGCGGCGTCGCGCGCAGCAGTGGCCGAGCGTCGAGCCGCCGCCGCGGGTGACTGCATCGCTCTCCGGTGCGGTGCCGGAGTCGACGCAGGTCGCGACGATCGTTCACCCGACCCACGTGGGTGCACGACTCGCCCGCGGAAGCGAGGGTCCGACGCGCGTGGTCGGCAAGCCGCGCTTGGGTGGCGTGGTGCGCGCGGCGGAATCGGCCGCACAGAACGGGGCGTACTCGGTCGCACGCGAGGTCGCTGCGCTGGCGATCGTTTCGCCGCAGCACAGGGCCACGACGCAACCTGTCCGGCGCCCGGACAGCGGCACAGTGCGTGTCGTGCTGGTCGGTCTGGTCGCGTCGATCGTGATCCTGCTGAGCGCGGTGGTGGTCCGCCAGCGTCGCGAGCTGCACGTGATCCGCGGCGAGGTAGAGCGCTATCACGAGGTGTGTCGCGAGCTGGCGGAGCAGCAGATGTCACAGCCGCCGCTCGTCCGGATCTGCACGCGCTGAGGCTCCAGCTAGGCGGACCTCCGTCACGGAGGGTCCATGGGGTCAGCTGTGCAGGGTCTGGGACGCCGCCAAGCAGACCGGGTGCGCGTCGGCGGGTGCTGTGCGCGGGGGGGCGCGGGGCACGGCGGATGCAGTTGGGAGAGACGAGCATTGCTAGAGCGACCGTGCAGGTCGACACTGACGACCGCTCTCGAGCTTGCGCGCGTGACGCCGGGCTCGACTCTCTGGCGACGCCGTGCTCCTGCCGCGCTCGCCTCGTCGTCCTCCACCCTGCGTCGTCGGGCATGCCCGGGGTGCAGCGCAAGGAGCACATGCTGATCATCGCGCCTCGATCGAACCTACTCGCCAGCGCAGCGTTCGTGCTGCTCTCGCTCGTCACCGGCTGTGGCTTTGCGATCGGCGGCGGAGGTGACGACGAGCCGGTGACCACGCCGAGCGTCCTCTCGATCACGCCGACCGGCAGCGCGTTGACCGGCAACATCAGCATCAGCGCGACGTTCAGCGAGCCGATGGATCCCGACTCGCTGAGCCCGCAGACATTCACCGTGAGCTCGAGCGCCGGACGCGTGGCCGGCGACGTCCAGTATGCCGACTCGACCGTCGTGTTCGTGCCGACCGTTGTGCTGGCGAACGGCGATTCGTACACGGCGACGATCACGACGGGTGCGATCAGCGCACGCGGCATCGCGCTCGGAGCGTTTCGCGCGTGGAGCTTCACGACCGGCACGCCCGGCATCCCGGTGAACCTGCGCACCGCCGGCAACTACGCGATCCTCGCCAAGGGCGCGATCACGACGGTGCCGACGTCGATGGTCACCGGCGACGTCGCGGTCAGTCCGGCGGCTGCGAGCTACATCACCGGGTTCTCGCTGACGGCGGATCCGTCGAACGTGTTCTCGACCTCGGCGCAGGTGATCGGCAAGGTCTACGCGGCGAACTACGCGGTGCCGACCCCGGCGACGCTGACGCTCGCGGTCAACGACCTCGAGCTTGCGTACACCGCTGCGGCCGAGCGGGTGCCGACGCAGATCGACGTTGGCGCGGGCGACATCGGTGGCAGGACCCTCACCTCCGGCGTGTATCGCTGGAGCGGTGCGCTCTCGATCCCGACCGACGTCACGCTCGCCGGCAGTGCGACCGACGTGTGGATCTTCCAGACCGTGGGCGATGTCGGAGTCACGGCGGGCAAGCGCATCACGCTGACCGGCGGAGCGCTGCCGAGAAATGTGTTCTGGCAGATCGCGGGCTCGATGACACTCGGCGCGCAGGCGCACGTCGAGGGCATCGTGTTGACGAAGACGTACGTGACGTTTGGAACGGGCGCATCGATCACGGGCCGGCTGCTCGCGCAGACCGCGGTGACGATCGCGGGTAGCGCGGTCACGCAGCCCGCGCCCTGATCGCGTCGCGCGTTACTTCTTCTTCGACTTCGCCGCCGGCTTCTTCGCCGGTGCGGCCTTCTTCGCGGGCGCAGGCTTCGTCGCGGGCGCGGCCTTCTTCGCGGGCGCCTTCTTCGCCGCAGCCGGCTTCTTCGCGGCCGCGGCCTTCTTCGCCGGTGCGACCTTCTTTGCCGGTGCGGCCTTCTTTGCCGGTGCGGCCTTCGCGGCAGGTGCGGCCTTCGCCGGCGCTGCAGCCTTCGCCGGAGCGGCAGCGGGCGCAGGAGCCTTGGCGACGGGCGCAGCCGGTGGCTTCAGCGGCGCGACCAGCGGCTCGGGCATCGCGGGCGGGCGGTTCGTCGACGGTGGCGCCTGGGTGCCGGACGGCCCGCGCTTGGGCTGCGGTGCGGCGCCGGGCTTGGTCTCGGCGGCGGCGGGAGCCGCGGGCTTGCGAGGCTGCGCCGGCGTGATCCCGATCTGGGTCTGCGCGCGCTGCCGCTTGGGCTCGGGATGGATCTGGATCAGCTGCATCGGCAGCGCCGCGGCCGCGAGCTTCTGCATGACGGCATCGGCGCTGTGGTCCTTGGGGACCGCGAGGTACGCGCGACCTGGCTCGGCGTCGCGGGGGCCCCACGCGCTCTCGCACACGAGGTGCTCGCGATCGCACGCGAGGTGGAGCGCCTGGAACGCATCGGCATCGGCGACGCCGGAGCTCGGGACGTAGTCGACGATCATCGCCCACCGGCCGCCGTCCTCGACGATCCGCGACGAGATCTCCTTCCATGGGATCTGCTTGCGGTCCCAGGTCGGAAAGCCCTCGCTCACCGGGGAGACGACGATCGTGTCGCCCCAGGTCGGCTTGGCGTGCATGAACGGCACGTTGACGAGCTTGACCTTGCGGCTACCGGCCGGTCCCGGTGCGGGACCGAGGTCGTGCGCCCATGGAGTCTCGGTGTCCTCGCCCTGGTTGGTCAAACAGACCTTGATCAGCTTCGGGTCGCTCGCCATGGCGCGCATCCTATCCCAGGGCACTGATCGCGGCGGCCAGCTGACCAGGGAGCGATCGCTCGGCGAACTGGTGTGCGGCGCGGATCGCGCTGGCGATCGCGTTGGCGTCGGACCGGCCGTGGGCGATCACCGCGGGCCGGGTGACGCCTGCGAGCAGCGCACCGCCGATCTCGGTGTAGTCGATGCGCTTGGCGAGGCCCCGCAAGGCCGGGGCGACCAGCGCCGAGCCGAGACGCGCGATCGCGGTCTTCTCGAGCTCCTGACGGACGAGGCCGAACATGCCCTCGGCGATCCCTTCGCAGCTCTTGAGGACGATGTTGCCGGTGAACCCGTCGGTGGCGACCACGTCGACGACACCGCGAAACAGGTCGCTGCCCTCGACGTAGCCGACGTACTGGAAGTTGCCGGTCGCGGCCGACAGCAGGGCGTGGGCTTCGCGGGTCAGCGGCGTACCCTTGCCGGGCTCGGCACCATTGGAGAGCAGCCCCAGGCGCGGACGCCCGCGACCGTGAACGACACGATCGTAGGCGGCAGCGAGTACACCGAACTGTGCGAGCTGGGACGCCTTGGGCTCGGTGTTGCCACCTGCGTCGCACAGCACGAGCGGGCCCGACGGCGTCGGCAGCACGGTGACGATCGCGGGGCGCTCGATCCCGGGCAGTCGACCGAGGACGAACAGCGAGCACGCGAGCATCGCGCCACTGTTGCCCGCGGACACGACGGCGTCGCCCTTCCCGTCCGCAACGAGCGTGACCGCCACCCGCATCGATGAGTTCGGCTTGGCGCGAAACGCCTGGCCGGGATGGTCATGCGTCGTCACGACCTCTGACGCGTGAACGACCTCGATGCGATCGGCATCGGCTCGGCCAGCGCGCGAGAGCTCGGTCTCGAGGCGACGCGCATCACCGACCAGCACGACGCTGATCGCGTGCGCACGCACGGAACGCAGCGCACCGGCCACTTCTGGGCCCGGCGCGCCATCGCTACCCATCGCATCGACAACGACCTTCATGGCCGTGCCGACGTTAGCGAATTACTCCTCGGCGGTCTTCTTGGCGAGGATCTGCTCGCCTTTGTACTGTCCGCAGCTCATGCAGACGCGGTGCGCGATACGGGGCGCTCCACAGTTAGCGCAGGCCTGAACCATCATGTGGTTCTCGCCTGACTTCTTCATCCAGGCCGAGCGCTGCTGAGCAGTGCGGGCTGGGCCGCGACGTCGTTTCTGAAGTGCCATGACAAATCTCCGGGGGGCTTATGTGCCAGGTGTGGAAGGCGATTTCAAGCCCTCCCGTACGGCCAACGGTCGTGGGGTGATCAAGCGGACGGCAGTTTGAGGCCCTTGAGGCCTGCGAGGCGGGGATCCACGGGCTTTTCGCAGCTGCAGGTACCCGAATTCCTGTCGATCCCGCACTGCGGGCACAATCCCTTGCAGTCCTCCCGGCACAGCGGGGCATACGGAACCGACAGGACGAATTGCTCGCGAAACAGCGGCTCGAGGTCGATGAACTCGCCTTCGTACGGGAACACGTCGAGATCCTCGGCCGGCACCTCGGCGCCCTCCTCGGCCTCGGGGGCCTCCTCGTCGAGCGGCATCTCGGCCTTGGGCAGGAACGTCACCATCAGGCGCTCGTCGATCACGAGCTTCACCGGCTCGACGCAGCGGCTGCACGCGACGGTCAGGTCGCCCTTGAACGTGCCGGTCGTGAACACGTGGGCGCCCTCGGCGTAGATATCGAGCTCCGCCTTCCCGGTTCCGGCGTTCGGATCCTCGTCGGGCGCACCGAGCGCATCGCGCATCGGCAGGCCCTTCAGCCATTCGCTGACGAGCGCGGGTGGCACCGTGAACGTGCGGTGAATCGGGTCATCACTGATTTCCCGCAGAGGCACGGCGTAGGGAGGCGGCTTCGGCATGACGAACAGCGGAGTATAGGAACGTGATCTCGAGTGTCAAGGCTGCGAATTTCCGGCAGCATGCGCTCCGTGAAGACGCTGATCATGCTCGCACTCGTCCTCGCCGGCTGCGGTGAGGATCCACCGGCGCCGCTGGTGTTCGGCTCCATGGGCCCACTCGCGGGTGAGGCGGGCAGCGGCTCGTTCCGGTTCGGCGTCGCGACCGCGGCGACCCAGATCGAGGATCAGAACACCGCGACCGACTGGTACGTATGGACCCGGCCGGTTGCCGAGGGCGGGCTCGGCAAGGGCACGTTCGTCGGTGATGCGACGCGCGGGTTCACCAAGGTCAACGACGATCTCGCGCTCGTGAACGGTCTCGGCGTCGACAGCTACCGGTTCTCGATCGAGTGGGCGCGGATCGAGCCGGTCAAGGATCAGATCGACGAGGCCGCGATTGCTCACTACCGCACGCAGCTCGAGGCGCTGAAGGCGATGGGGATCCATCCGGTGATCACCCTTCATCACTTCTCCAATCCGGTGTGGGTCGGCGACCCGCGCGAGATCACGTGCCCGAACGGTCCGAGCGCGACCAATCTGTGCGGGTTCGGCTCGGCCGGCGGGCCGATGATCATCGCGGAGCTCGCGCAGCATGCGGGCCTGATGGCGCAGCGGTTCGGCGACCTCGTCGACGAATGGGGCACGCTGAACGAGCCCCTGATCTACATGCTCGCCGGCTACGGCATCGGTTACTTCCCGCCCGGCAAGAACGACATCCTGAACCTGCCCGCGTTCCTCGGAGCGATCCGCGACTACGTCGCCGCCCACGCCGCGATGTACAAGGCGATCAAGGCCAGCGACACCGTCGACGCCGACGGCGATGGGGTCAACGCGAGCGTCGGGCTGTCGATGTCGGTTGCGAGCTGGGCCGCCGCACGCGGCAACATGCCGTCCACCCACCCCGATGACCTCGCGGCCGTCGATCGCATCAACTACATGATGCATTACGTGTTCGTCGACTCCGTGCTGAACGGGACGTTCGACGCGGACGTCGACGGCGTCGCCGAGGAGCAGCATCCCGAGTGGGCGAACACGCTCGACTGGCTCGGGCTGCAGTACTACTTCCGCGCGGGCGTGTCGGCGGATCGCCCGATCCTGCCGGCCCCCGTGGCACTGACGCCGTGCATCGGTGGATTCGATATCGGCTCGTGCTTGCCCGCCAAGGATCCGACGTACTGCGTGCCGCGCATGGGCTACGAGGGCTGGGCAAACGGGATCGAGGACGTGATTCGCGCGCACGCCAGGCGCTACCCGGGCCTGCCGCTCGCGGTCACCGAGTCAGGCATCGCGACCGAGACCGGAGCGCGTCGCGCCGAGACCATCGTCCGCGTGCTCGAGGCGATCGCGCGCGTGCGCGCCGACGGCATCGATCTGCGCGGCTACTACCACTGGAGCCTGACCGACAACTTCGAGTGGGCCGAGGGCTACGCGCCACGCTTCGGGCTGTACACGATCGACTATGCGTCGTACGCGCGCACCGCCAGCGAGGGCGCGGACGTGCTGCGCGACATCGCCACCACGCGCACGGTGACCACCGCGCAGCGCGAGAGCTACGGCGGGTCAGGACCGATGACGCCGGATCCGGCGTTCACCGACGAGTTCTGTACCGAGCCGTCGCCCTAGCTGCGCGTCATCGCAGCTGCGAGCGCACGCACGAGCTCGGCCACGCGGGCCGGAGCACCGGCGGCATCGCCCGCGGCGACGCGATCGACGAGCGCGGTGCCGACCACGACACCGTCGGTGACCGCCGAGAACCGGCGCGCATCGTCGGGGGTGCGGATGCCAAACCCCACCGCGACCGGCGATCCGGACGCCGTGCGGATCTGCGCGAGCCGGGCCGGATCGACCGGAGCCGCCGCGCGCGATCCGGTCACGCCGGTCAGCGAGATGTAGTAGACGAACGGCGCATGGAGGCCCGCGAGCCGCGCGATCCGATCCGGCGTCGAGGTCGGCGCGACCAGCGGGATCACGGAGACGCCGTACGTGGCGAGCGGGCCCGCGAGCTCGTCGAGCTCGTCGATCGGCAGATCGACGGTGAGCACGGCATCGATGCCGGCGCGGGCCGCGCGTTCGGCAAACGTTGCCGGGCCCATCACGAACATCGGGTTGTAGTAGCCGAACAGGACGATCGGGGTCTTCACGCCGCGCCGGCGGAGCTCCGCGACCGCGGCAATCGCGCCCGGTAGGCTCGCACCGGCAATCAGCGCACGCTCCATCGCCCGCTGGATCGACGGTCCATCGGCCGACGGATCGGAGAACGGGACACCGAGCTCGATCACATCGGCGCCTGCCTGGGCCACCGCCTCGACGATATCGATCGACGTCTTCGGATCGGGATCGCCGAACGTGAGATACGCGACGAGAGCGGCGCGGTTCTCCTTCGCGGCGTTGTCGAACGCGGCCCGCAGCTGCGCGGTCACGGCAACGCTCCGCGCCGCTGCGCCACGGTGACCATGTCCTTGTCGCCGCGGCCCGAGAGCCCGACGATGATCACGCCGCTCTTGCCGACGATGCTCGCCACCTCGTCGAGGGCCGCGACCGCGTGCGCGGTCTCGAGCGCACACAGGATGCCCTCGGTCCGCGCGAGCAGCTCGAGGGCAGCGAGCGCCTGATCATCGGTTCGCGCGACGTACACCGCGCGACCGGAGACCTTCCACGCGGCGTGCTCGGGACCGACGCCCGGGTAATCGAGGCCGGCGCTGATCGAGTGCGCGTGCGCGATCTGTCCCATACGCTCGTCGTCCTCGTGGGTGAGCACGTAGCTCTTGCTGCCGTGGAGCACGCCGATCCGACCGGCGCCGAGCGTGGCGGCATGGCGACCACTTTCGACGCCCTCGCCTGCTGCCTCGACGCCGACGAACCGCACGCTTGCCTCGTCGACGAACGGCGCGAACAGCCCGGCCGCGTTCGACCCGCCGCCGACACACGCGACCAGCGCGTCGGGAAGCCGGCCGGCGATGTCGAGGATCTGCCGGCGCGCCTCGCGGCCGATCACGGACTGGAGGTCGCGCACCATCCACGGATATGGATGCGGGCCCGCGACCGAGCCGATCAGATAGAACGTGTCGCTGACGTTGGTGACCCAGTCACGCAGCGCCTCGTTCATCGCGTCCTTGAGCGTGCGCGTGCCGCTCTCGACGGGATGCACGGTCGCGCCGAGCAGCTTCATCCGCTCGACGTTGAGCGACTGGCGCACGACGTCCTCGGCGCCCATGTAGATCTCGCACGGCAACCCGAACAGCGCGGCCACGGTCGCCGTCGCGACCCCGTGCTGACCGGCACCGGTCTCCGCGATCAACCGGCGCTTGCCCATCCGGCGCGCGAGCACCGCCTGGCCGATGCAGTTGTTGATCTTGTGCGCGCCCGTGTGGTTCAGGTCCTCGCGCTTCAGGTAGACGTCGGCGCCGACCTCCGCCGAGAGCCGGCGCGCGTGATAGAGCAGCGACGGTCGGCCGACGTAGTTCTTCAGCAGATCGTCGACCTCCGCCCAGTAGCTCGCGTCATCGCGGGCAACCCGCCACGCGGTCTCGAGCTGGGCGATCGCCGGCATCAGCGTCTCGGCGACGTACTGCCCGCCGAACTCGCCGAACCGGCCCCTAGTGGGCTCGATGAGCTTCGCGATCTCGTCGGCCGTGGACATCACCTTGCGATATCACGGGCCGTGGCCGATGGCGCGTCGCCCACGGTGAGAACGTGGCCTCACCGTGGACCGGGTTCGTCCGCGGCTCAGTACACCTCCCTCTCGTCCTCCAGCGGTGCCAGGGACGGCAGGCACGCGATGGCAACGATGCTGATCAGGGGCATCAGTGCCCCGACGATCAGCCAGGCAACAACGTTGCGCTGCTTGTTCGCAGCCAGGGTTGCGGAGACGAGGCCGCCGAAGATCATGAGAGCGAGCATCAATGCATTCATACGGAAAGCTCCTTGTGGAGCGCCCTATCGAACCGGCCCGGCAGCGGTTGCGAAGATTCGTTCGGCCGGGCGATGGGTGCTCCGCTCCGGCAGATCTGCCTCGGCGAGCGAGCCATGCGCGGAGCCGGTGATCCGTGCGTTACTCGATGGCCATGAAGATGTGGGTCGTCCTGGTCGTTGTCGCGTGCGTGGGTGCCGGATCTAGCGCGGCCGAAAGACGCCACAACGAGATGTCGGACGAAGGGGGCCGTATCTATGGAAAGCCGCAGGCCCACCTCGCGCCCCAGCTCCAGGCCGACCTCGGCCTGACCGTCGTCGCCATCGGGTACGAGCACCCGATCGCCGATCACCTGGCGATCCAGATCGAGGCCGGCATCTTCGGCACGTACTTCCTGCCATGGTTCGATCTCGGCGATGACGTCAAGGGCATCGGCGGCGGCGTGCGACCGACCTGGTTCGCACGCGAGAGCGGACGCGGGTTCTACGTCGCGCCGTACGTGCGCGTGGAGGGCGTCCGCGGCGAGACCGCGGACGGCGAGAGTCACGACGGACTCGCCATCGCGGGCGGCGTGTTCGCGGGCTGGGCGTTCGGCCTGACCGAGCGGCTCGACCTGCGGGTCGGCGGTGGCGCGCAGTACATCTACGTCGATGCGGGCCCGCTGTCCGCGTCGACGCCGTTCGTCGCGATCGATCTCGTCGTCGGCTATCGACTCTGACCGCGGACGGCAGCGACGAACGCGGTGACCTTCGCGGCGTCCTTGACGCCCGGGCCCGCCTCGACACCGCTCGCGACATCGACGCCCCACGGCGCGACCTCGGCGATCGCACGCGTGACGTTGGTGGGGTCGAGCCCACCTGCGAGCATCAAGCGACATCGTGGATTCGCGTGCACGGCCGCCGCGGCGAGCGACCAGTCAAAGCTCTTGCCCGAGCCGCCCTTCCCGACCGACGGAGTGTCGAGAAGCAGCGCGTCGACCGGCCACGCATCGAGGTGATCGACGTCCGCCGCGGTTCCCACGGCGATCGACTTCCACACCGGTCGCTGGGTCGCTACTACGATGTTCGCGACCTGGTGGGCATCCTCGGCTCCGTGGAGCTGGATGATGTCGAGACGGACCTCGGACGCGACGGCCGTGATCTCGTCGACGCTGGCATCCACGAACACGCCGACGACCTGAACGGCGCCGGCCCCGCGCGCGGCGCTGGCGATCAGCGCTCCGCGCTCCGGCTCGAGGTAGCGCTTCGATCTCGGCCAGAAGTTGAGGCCGATGTAATCGGCGCCGGAGGCCGCGACGTGCGCGGCATCGTCGGCGAGCGTGACACCGCAGATCTTGATCTTCGGCCCGGCGGTCACGGCGCTCCGCGCAGCGCGAGCAGAGCCTCGCCCGGCGACGCGGCTCGCATCAGCTGCTCACCGACGAGGACCGCGTGCGCACCGACTGCGGCGAGGAGGTGGACGTCGGCGTTGGTCTTGATCCCGCTCTCCGCGACGAGCACCACCTCGGGCGGCAGCAGCGGCGCGACCACCGAGGTCAGTGACATGTCGATGTGCATGGTCTTGAGGTCGCGGTGATTGACACCGAGGAGCTCGGTGCCCGCCGCGAGCGCGATCTCGGCCTCGCGCACGGTGTGGACCTCGACCAGCGCATCGAGCTCGTACGTCGCGGCGGCCGCGAGCAGCTCGGCGAGCTGGGCGGGCGACAGCGCGGCGACGATCAGCAGGATCGCATCGGCGCCCGCCGCCCGCGCCTCGGCGACCTGATACGGATCGATCACGAAGTCCTTGCGCAGCAGCGGCACCGCGACCCGCGGCCGGCAGCGCGCGAGGAAGCTGAGGTCACCGTCGAAGAACTGCTTGTCAGTGAGCACCGAGATCGCGGCGGCGCCTGCCATCTCGTACTCGACCGCGATCGCCGCCGGATCTGCCCCTGGGCGGATCGGCCCTGCGGAGGGCGACGCGCGCTTGATCTCCGCGAGGATGCGAACCGGTGCGCCCGGTGGACGCCGCAGCGCGCGCACCAGGCCGCGCGGAGCGCCGTGGACCGCAGTCGCTGCGCGAGCATCGGCTTCGACCGCTGCGAGGTGGCGGTGTGCCCTGGCAGCTGCCACTTCGTCGCGCTTCGCCGCAAGGATCGTATCGAGAATCGTCATCGTGACCTCATTCCACGCCCTTGAAATCCGCGGCCGTCAGCGAGGACAGCTCCGCGAAATCGCCGGTGGTCGCATGGCTGACCTCGCGCCACTTGTGGAGGACGAGGCGAGCCGCTCCGTCGACCGCGACGGTGTGCGCGCGGACGTACTGATCCGGCAGGCGATCCAGATCGAAGCTGCCGGACTCGAGCAGCTCGAGGCCGAGTGCAGCGGTCAACGCGGCCGCACGGAGCACGGCCTCGTAGCGCTCGCCGTGGCCGACCTGATGGCCGGCGAGCACCTTGCGCAGGATGTTGCCGTTGTGGCTCGCGTCACCGCCGGCAAGGCCTCCAGGGTCGACCTCGTCGACACCGAAGTTCTTCGGCGTCAGCGTGTGACTGAACACCATGCCGTCACGCCAGAGCGCGACATGGGTCTCGCCGCGCACCGCGATCTCGTCGAGACCGCCCTGGCCGTGCACGACCGCCGCACGGCGCAGGCCGAGCGCTCCGAGCGCAGCGGCGACCGGCTCGCACCATCGCGGATCGTAGACCCCGACGACCTGGTGACTG
Source organism: Myxococcales bacterium (assembly GCA_028287135.1). GTDB lineage: Bacteria > Myxococcota_A > Polyangia > Haliangiales > Haliangiaceae > JABFXX01. Next base: position 82,666 of record JAQBQE010000001.1, on the reverse strand, counting down.
ACGTTGGCGGGATTGGTCAGGGGACCGAGGAGGTTGAAGATCGTGCGCGTCCCGAGCTCGCGGCGCGCGGCGGCTGCGTGGCGGGTCGCTGTGTGGAACTTCGGTGCGAATGCGAAGCCGATGCCGGCGACCTCGATACATCGCGTGATCGCTTCGGGCTCGGCCTCGATCGCAATCCCGAGCGTCTCGAGGACGTCGGCGGAGCCGCACTTCGAGGACAGCGCGCGGTTGCCGTGCTTCGCGACGATCCCACCGCATGCCGCGATCAGGATCGCAGCGAGCGTCGACACGTTGATCGTTCCGGCGCCGTCGCCACCGGTCCCGCAGGTGTCGATGCTGTGTGCGCGATTCGGGCACTCGAGAGACAGCGCTCGACTGCGCATCGCGGACGCGGCGCCGACCAGCTCGTCGACGCTCTCGCCTTTGGCCCGCAGCGCGACCAGGAAGCCGCCGATCTGGGCCGCCGTTGCCTGGCCGTCCATGATCATCCCGATCACCTCGGCCATCTCGGCGCGGGTGAGGTCCGTGCCGTTCAGCGCATGCGCGATGCCACGGACGATCGGGACGGTCATGACCGGGCGAGCTCGAGGAAGTTCTTCAGCAGCGACTTGCCCGCGGTCGTCATGATCGACTCGGGATGAAACTGCACGCCTTCGAGGGGCGCGCCGCGGGCCTTGAGGCGGACGCCCATGATCTCGTCTTCCCAGGTCTTCGACGTGACCTCGAGCGTGTCGGGCATCGTCTCGGGCGCGATCACGAGCGAGTGATAGCGGGTGGCGATGAACGGGTTCTCGACGCCCGTGTAGAGGCCCTTCTCGTCGTGGAAGATCTTCGAGGTCTTGCCGTGCATGATCCGCGGCGCGCGGACGACCTTGCCGCCGAACACCTGCCCGATGCACTGATGACCGAGGCAGACGCCGAGGATCGGGGTCTGGCCCGCGAACGTCTTGATGACGTCCATCGAGATGCCGGCCTCGTTCGGCGTACACGGGCCGGGCGAGATCACGATCGCATCGGGCGCCCGGCTGCGGATCCCATCGATCGTGATCGCGTCATTGCGTTCGACCGTGACGTCGGCACCGAGCTCGCCGAAGTACTGCGCGAGGTTGTAGGTGAACGAGTCGTAGTTATCGATGAGGAGGAGCTTCATGGCATCTGCTCCGCGGTGCGCGCCATCGCGACGGCGCGCAGGACCGCGCGCGCCTTGTTGACCGTCTCCTGGTACTCGAGCTCGGGGACCGAGTCCGCCACCAGACCCGCACCTGCCTGCACGTAGATCGTGTCGTCCTTGCTGACCAGCGTGCGAATCGCGATCGCGAGATCGAGGTTGCCGGTGTAGCTGACGTAACCCACCGCCCCGCCGTAGATCCCACGCTGATGCGGCTCGAGCTCGTCGATGATCTCCATCGCGCGGATCTTCGGTGCCCCCGAGAGCGTGCCTGCCGGGAACGCAGCGCGCAGGACATCCAGCCAGCTCAGGCCCTTCGCGAGCTTGCCGACGACGTGCGAGGTCAGGTGCATCACGTGCGAGTAACGCTCGATCACCATGCGCTCGGCGACCTGGACCGACCCCACCTCGGCGACACGACCGACGTCGTTGCGTCCCAGATCGATCAGCATCAGGTGCTCGGCGCACTCCTTGGGATCGACGAGCAGCTCCTCGGCGAGCCGGTCGTCCTCGGCCGCCGTCGCACCGCGTGGACGCGTTCCAGCGATCGGGCGAACCTCGACGCGTCCATCGCTGAGCCGAACGAGCGTCTCGGGCGATGCGCCGGTCACCCGCGCTTCGGGGAACTCGAGGTGGAACATGTACGGCGACGGGTTGATCACGCGCAGCGCTCGGTAGACATCGAGCGGGCGCACGCCGCCCGCCGGCTCCGAGAACCGCTGGGACAGCACGACCTGGAACGCGTCGCCCGCCAGGATGTACTCCTTGACCTTGTCGACGGCCGCGAGGAACTCGGGCTTGCTGAACGAGGACGGTGGAACGTCACCGCCACGCGCCTCGCCGATCCGCGGCGGCGTCAACGAGGGCAGCGTGCGACGCGGAGCGCGCAGCGTTGCGATCACCGCGTCGATCCGTGCGCACGCCCGCTCGTACGCGGCCTCGGCGCGCTCGGGACGCGCGAAGTACGGCGTCGCCACGACCTTGAGCGTCTGGCGCAGGTTGTCGAAGATCAGCAGGGTATCGGTGATCACCATGCACAGCGGCGGCAGATCGAGCGCCGGCCGCGCGCGTGCGGGCAGCTCCTCGAACGCGCGCACGCAGTCGTAGGAGATCCAGCCGACCGCGCCACCCCAGAACCGCGGCAGCCCGGGCACGTCGACCGGGCGGAGCTCTCCGAGGACCTCTGCGAGCGCGGCCGTGGGATCGCTGGTCGGCCACTCGGCGGTGCGCGGCGGACCGCCACCGTCGACGTCGTACCAGGTCACGCTCGCGGTCCCGTTCTGCCAGCGCACGACCGCGCGCGGCGCGACTCCGACGAACGAGTAGGCAGCCCAGGTCGAGCCGCCGACGACCGACTCGAGCAGGAACGAGTGCTCGCCGGCACCAAGCGCCGCGTAGGCGGAGACCGGGGTGTCGCCATCGGCGAGCAGCTCGCGATAGACCGGGATCAGGTTGCCCTCCCCGCTCTTCGCGATGAACTCGTCGCGTGACGGCGTGTACATCGCCGGTGGTTATACCAGTCGCCAGCCGATCGACGGGACCGCAGGCCCGTGAGATCTCGGCAGGTTTCGAACACGTTCAGTTATCTCCTTGACCGGCCTCAGCCAGCGACCTACGTTTTGAACATGTTCAGAAAGGATCGACGCCATGCCTGGATCACCTTCCCCGCTGCGCTCGCTCTGCTCGCCGCGCTGGTCTCTGCGTGGGACGCGTGGCTCTGGTACCTGCTGCTCGTGCCACCCCTGTGCGCGCTGCCGTTCATCGCGGACGCAGCCGCCCGCGGGACCCACCGCGCCGTGCAGCGCGGAATGCTCGTCACACACAGGCTCGCCGGGCTGACGGTCCTGTTCGGACTGGTCGGGACCGACAGTCCCGCTGCCCTGCCGACGGTCGCGCTGGGCGCCCTGATGAGCGTGGTCACCTGGCGCACGGACAGCGAGCAGCGCCTCGGCGTGCTGACGATCCTCACCGGCGTGCTCGCGCTGGCGGGGTCCTTCCTCCTGATCTGGCTCCGGGTCGAGCCGCGTGCCCTGTTCCCTGCTGCGGGCGGGCTGATCGCCGGTGGCGCATGGTGGGTCATCGAGGCGCGGCGGTTCCCGCTCGCCGCCCCCCAGCACTCCGTCGACGCGGACTTCCCGTGTGCCGAGATCCGAGCACGGCGCATGAGCGGCGTCGGGATCGCACACGTCCGAAGCTGTGTGTCCCATCGCGTGCGGCGCGCAGCAGAACAGGCGACGGTCGGAGCCTGATGGCGACGCGCAAGCGCCCCGTGAAGAAGCCGACCCGCCGGGCGCCGCCCGCGGACGGGGAGCGCAAGCGCGACGCGACGCGCAAGCACCTGCTCGAACGTGCGCTCAAGCTGTTCCAGCAGCGCGGCGTCGAAGCCACGACGATGCGCGACATCGCCAAGGCGGCGGGGATGTCGCTCGGCGCGGCGTACTACTACTTCCCGTCGAAGGAAGCGCTCGTGTTCGCGTACTACGACGACAACCAGGCGGACATCGAGGGTCGCGCGGAGCAGATGACCGGCACCGTTCGCGAGAAGCTCGGCTTGCTGCTCCACGGCAAGCTCGAGACGATCCGGCCGCAGAAGAAGATGCTCGCTGCGATCGTGCAGCGGCTCGTCGATCCCAGTGATCCGGTCAGTGCGTTCTCGGTCCAGACCCGCGCCGTCCGCGACCGCGCGATCGCACTGTTCGCGCGCGCCCTCGATGATGCGGGAGTTCCTCCGGAGGTCCTTCCGCTCGCCGCACGCGCGATCTGGCTGCTGCAGATGGCGATGATGCTCGTGTACGTCAACGACGAGAGTCCGGGTGAGAAGCGCACGCACGGGCTGGTCGACGAGGCGCTCGACATGATCGTTCCGGTGTTGCCGCTGCTCGCCACTCCGATCGGCCGCTCGCTCGTCGAGCGGATCAGTGGCGCCCTGGGCCGCGCGGGAATCACCGGCGAGGCGTAGAGAACCGAACCGGATTCCGTCGAGCATGCGGTATAACGCCGCCATGCATCCGGCCCTTCAGTCCACCCTCGCTGCTGTCGACCCCGAGATTGCCGAGCTGATCGCCTCCGAGGAGCGCCGGCAGCGCGACAAGATCCGGATGATCGCCTCCGAGAACTACGTCTCGGGTGCCGTCCTCGCCGCGACGGGCTCCGTGCTGACCAACAAGTACAGCGAAGGCTATCCGGGCAAGCGCTACTACGAGGGCCAGCAGTTCATCGACAAGGTCGAGCAGCTCTGCATCGATCGCGCGAAGTCGCTGTTCGGCGCCGAGCACGCCAATGTCCAGCCGTACTCGGGCTCGCCCGCGAATCTGGCGGTCTACTTCGCGTTCCTCAAGCCGGGCGACACCGTCATGGGCATGGGGCTCCCGGCAGGCGGCCACCTCACGCACGGCTGGGGCGTCTCGATCACGGGCAGCTACTTCCGCGCGGTGCAGTACGGAGTTCGCAAGGACACGCACCGGATCGACTTCGATGAGGTCCGCGAGCTCGCGCGCAAGGAGAAGCCCAAGCTGCTGTTCGCCGGTGGCACGGCGATCCCGCGCACGATCGACTTCGACGCCTTCGCCGAGATCGCGAAGGAGGTCGGCGCGATCTTCGTCGCCGACATCGCACACATCGCGGGGCTGGTCGCTGCCGGCGTGCATCCATCGCCGGTCGCGGTGGCGGATGTCGTCTCCACGACGACCCACAAGACCCTGCGCGGTCCGCGCGGCGGCATGCTGCTGTGCAAGGACGTCCACCAGAAGGCGATCGACCGCGCCGTGTTCCCCGGGCTCCAGGGTGGACCGCACAACCACACGACCGCCGGCATCGCGATCGCGCTCAAGGAAGCCGCGACCGCGGAGTTCAAGACCTACGCCCATCAGATCGTCGCGAACTCGCGCGCGCTCGCGGCGGGGCTCGTCGAGAAGGGCTGGTCGCTGATCACTGGCGGCAGTGACAACCACCTGATCCTCGCGGACGTGACGCCGAAGAACGTGTCGGGAAAGATCGCCGCGAAGGCGCTCGATGTCGCCGGGATGGAGCTCAACTACAACAGCATCCCGTTCGACCCGCGTAAGCCGTTCGATCCGTCGGGCATCCGCCTCGGCACGGCGTCGGTCACCAGCCGCGGCATGAAGGAGCCGGAGATGAAGCTGATCGCTGGCTGGATGGACCAGGTGGTCAACGCGCCGGCCGACACGGGGCTACAGGAGAAGGTCGCTGGCGAGATCCGTGAGCTGTGCGCCAAGTTCCCCGCGCCCGGCATCATGATCTGACCGCGATCACGCGAAATTCACGATCCAGGCAGTCGACGGAGGTCTCGGGTACGATGATCCGATGTGGATCGCGTTCCGGTTGCTCCTGGCGGTGATCGGCTACCTGATCCGTCAGCTCGGCCGTGGCTCGCTGGGTAGGCCCGTTGGGTTCTACGAGGGCATCGAGTACTCGGAGCACGTCGGCAAGCAGAAGGGCAAGGTGCTCGGGTTCAGGCTCGGCATGCCGCGCCGGTCCCCGACGTGGGTGAGGATGCACCCCGAGAGCGCAGTCGACCGGTTCTTCAAGCGGATCGGCGTGGCGAACGAGATCCAGACCGGCGACGAGGCGTTCGACGACACGGTCTACGTCATGTGTGACCACCCCTACGTCGCGGCGATCCTCCAGGAGACGCCGGCGCTGCGTCGTGCGATCCGTGACCTGTTCGATGCGGGCTACCGGCGCGTCCAGTTCAATGGATCGATGGTGATCATCCAGCACGCCGGCTCGGATCTTCCGATGCCGCGCGACCTGCAGCTGCTCAAGGCGCTGCACACGGCGTCGGCGAAGCTCGAGGACGAGATGCCGAGCCGGTTCGCCGATCCGTTCCTGTGGAAGGCGCTGCTCGTCGAAGGAATGATCTGGGGAATCCTCGGTTACGCGATCGGCGCGGTGGTCGAGATGGCCTGGCACCGCGAGGACTTCCACCTCGACCACGGCGCCGTGGTGAAGCTCGGGCTCATGGTCGCCGCCGCCACATTCGTCGTGCTGGTCGCACTGATCATCGCGACGATGCGCGGCTCGTCACGCGGGCACCGGGTGATCGTCGAGAGCGCACTGGTCCTGCTGCTCGGTCTACCGGCGGCCGGGATCCAGATCACGGGCGACACCAACCGCGCGCTCGATGACGCGCCGGCGCTGCCGATCCTGCGCACCGCGAGCGAGTGCGAGGTCCGCGTGCAGCGCGGCCGGCGCAACCGGCAGAGCTACTCCTATCACCTGTGGTTGGCGCAGGAGGGCGAGGTGCCGGACGTCCCATTGCCCCAGGAGATCGAGGTCACGAAGCGCCTGTGCGACGTGACCACGCCCGGAGACGTCGTCCAGATCTCGGTCGGCCGCGGGCGCTGGGGCATCCCGTGGTACCGCAAGATCACGGTCGGCGGCACGAGCTGGACCGCGCCGCTGTAACCGTCAGCGCCGCTTCGACTTCGACGTTGACGCCGGCTTCGACGCCGACTTCGACGGCCGTGCCACCGGCCGCGGGGCGACCGCAGCGAGCCGCATCGCGACCACGTGGTCGAGGATGCGGTGCGCGACCTCGGCCTTGGTCCCGGCGGGGACCTCGATCGCGCCACTGGTGTCGACGAGCGTCACGCGGTTGGTGTCGACCGCAAAGCCCGAGCCGGGCTCGCTGACGTCGTTCGCCACCACCAGATCGCAGTTCTTGGACACCAGCTTCTTCTCGGCGTTGCCGATCACGTCGTCGGTCTCGGCGGCGAACCCGACGAGCAGCGGCGTGCGCTTGGTGCCGCGCTTCTTGCCGAGCTCGGCGAGCAGATCCGGGTTCTGGACGAGCTCGATCGTCGCCTTGTTGCCGAGCTGACCGCGCTTGATCTTCTGCTTGGCCTCGGTCTCGGGACGGTAGTCGGCGACGGCCGCCGTCATCACCACGACGTCGGCATCCTTGGTGGCGTCGTTGAGCGCCCACTGCAGCTGGGTCGCATTCTCGACGCTCATCGTGGTGACGCCGATCGGCGGCGGCACGGCGCTCGGTCCGAGCACGAGCGTCACCGAGGCACCGCGGCGCTGCGCTGCGGCGGCGATCGCGACGCCCATCTTGCCGGAGCTGCGATTACCGACGAAGCGCACCGGATCGATCGCCTCGTAGGTCGGGCCGGCCGTGACGACCACGCGCACGCCCGCGAGGTCCTGGACCGACAGCACGTGGGCCGCCGCCTCGACGATGTCCATCGGCTCCGCGAGCCGTCCCGGTCCGGTCCACCGGCACGCCAGGAACCCGTTACCCGGACCGACGACGTGATAGCCCGCGACGTCGACCAGCCGGAGGAGGTTCGACTCCGTCAGCGGGTGGTTCCACATGTTGACGTTCATCGACGGAGCGACGAGCACCGGAGCGCGGGTCGCGAGTACCACGGCGCTGACCGCGTCATCGGTCTGCCCTGCCGCGAGCCGCGCGATCGTGTTCGCGGTCGCAGGCGCGACGATCACCAGGTCCGCCTGATCGGCGAGCTGGATGTGACCGATGCTCGCTTCTTCGTTGAGGTCGAACAGGTTGGTGAACACCGGGCGCCGCGTCAGCGCCTGGAACGTCATCGGTCCGATGAACTTCTGCGCGCGCGGTGTCATCGCGACGTCGACTTGCGCGCCCGCCTTGTCGAGCAAGCGCACGAGCTCGACGGCCTTGTACGCTGCGATTCCCCCCGCCACTCCCACCACGATCCGCGCACCCTTGAGCGGTGCCGACGGATCCCGCGCGGCACGGTTGAGACGAGGTCCTTCGATCATCGGCGCAGAGTACCTCACCCGATCCGCGTCGCGATGTACTTGAGGTTCGAGTAGTCATCGATGCCGTGGCGGGATCCCTCGCGGCCCATCCCCGAATGCTTGATGCCACCGAACGGCGCCTGGGGCGTGGACACCAGGCCCTCGTTGACGCCGACCATCCCGCTCTCCATGGCCTCGGCGACCCGGATCTGCCGCGCGCCGTTCTGCGTGTAGAGGTAGGACACCAGGCCGAACTCGGTGTCGTTCGCCTGCGCGATCGCGTCGGCCTCGTCCGCGGCGGTCCGGATCGCGACGACGGGACCAAAGATCTCCTCGCGCCAGAGCTGCATCTGCGGCGTGATACCGGCCAGCACGATCGGCGCCACGAGCCGGGTCTTGCCATCGGGCGGCGCGCCGAGCAGGACCTTCGCACCCCGGCCGATCGCATCCTCGAGGAGCCGCTTGACCTTCGCGACGCTCGCGTCATCGACGAGCGGTCCGATGTCGACGTCCGGATCGAGCCCACGACCGACGACCAGGCGCGCGACCGAGGCGCACAGCTTGGTCGTGAACGTGTCGGCGACCGACGCGTCGACGATGAACCGGTTGGCTGCCACGCAGCTCTGCCCGGTGTTGCGGAACTTCGCGACCATGGCGCCGCTGACCGCGGCATCGATGTCGGCGTCGGCGAGCACCACGAACGGCGCGTTGCCGCCGAGCTCGAGCGAGACTCGCTTGAGGTCCGCGGCTGCATTGCGCATCAGCACCATGCCGACCTGGGTCGAGCCGGTGAAGCTGATCTTGCGAATCGCGGCCGCGCCACACAGCCGGCCACCTGCGCGTCCACCATCGGCGGCCGGCACGATGTTGATCACGCCGGGCGGGATGCCGACCGTCTCCGCGAGCTGCGCCAGAGCGAGTGCAGACAGCGGGGTCAGCGCTGCGGGCTTTGCCACGATCGTGCACCCGGCGGCCAGCGCCGCGCCGATCTTGCGGGTCAGCATCGCGTACGGGAAGTTCCAGGGCGTGATCAGTGCGGCAGGTCCCACCGGCTCGCGGATCACGGTCAGCCGCTGACCGGGCTGGCTCGCAGGAATCGTCTCGCCATACGTGCGCTCGGCCTCGCCGGCAAACCACGAGAAGAAGCTCGCGGCATAGCGAACCTCGGCGATCGATTCCTTGAGTGCCTTGCCGTTCTCGCGCGTGCACAGCTCCGCGAGCCGACGCTCCGCCGACAGCATGCGCTGGGCGAGCTGCGCGAGGAGCCGGCCTCGCTCGGGACCGGGTCGGCGCTTCCAGCCCGGAAATGCCCGCGCGGCGGCATCGACGGCGGCGTCGATCATCGCGTCGTCGCTGTCGGTGACCTCGGCAATCAGCGCGTCATCGAACGGGTCCTTGACCGAAAACCGCTGCGATCCTGGGACCCAGCGCCCGTCGACGAAGGCATCGCAGGGGGGAAGCTCGCTCATGGGCGAACTATGGCCGATTTCGTGCGACCCGGCCCCCCGGTGTCCGTCCGGACCCACATGGAACCGCTTCGCGTTATAGGGGCCCCATGAGCGAGAAGGGTCGAATCGCGCTGATCTTCGGAGTGGTCGCCGTCGCGCTCGGTGGTGGGCTGTTCTACTTCTTCAAGATCCATCAGCCCAAGCAGCAGCAGGCGGCGGCGCAGGTCGAGGTCGAGGCCTGGGAGAAGCGCTGGGATGAGGCGCGAACGTGCCTGCTCGGCGCGGCACCGATCTCGTCGAACGCGGGCGAGTCGCTCTCCGTGCGCGAGATGCAGCCCGATCCGTGGGAGCGCAAGACGTGCACCCAGCTGATCGGCAAGCTGTCGCGCGGCGTGACCGACGACACCGGCATGATGAACGTCGAGCACGCGTGGATGACGATCGATCGCGCCGCCTCGAAGGTCGCCAACGCGTTCGCCACGCACGTCGACCCGTACGGCGAGTCCGCCGAGAACCGCGGCAAGGAATCTCCCCTGCCCGCCGCGCTCCAGGAGCTCGACACGGCACATGCGGATCTGCGCACGGCCGCCGGGATGAGCCCGCCGGCGGTCGCGAGCCTGGGCTCGCTGCCTGCGGCCGAGCTGATCCTGCTCAAGGACGGCGCGGATCCGGTGCAGTCGCTCGATGGCTGGCGGCTTCCATCGGCGACCGGCGTGGTCGCGTTCGGAACGGTCAAGGCGCGTGGCCAGGTCCAGCTCGTGCTCGCACCCGGTGCTGCGCCGAAGGTCCTCAAGGTGCCCAACGACACCTCGCGCGCGGTGCCCGACCTCACGTGGGCCGCCACCGCCCTCGACAATCCATCGGGCGGCGCGGACGTCACCTATGGACCGATCGACGACAACGGGGCGTTCGCCACGATGACGTCGCTCAAGGTCCTCGCGTACACCGAGGTCGCCCTCGCCGCGGGCACGCCGGCTGCGGGCCTGCTCGTGTTCCGCGATCCGACGTCGATCACGATCGCGCGGTCGAGTGGCGGGGTGTTCACGCAGGACAAGCCGGTCGCGGCCAGCGGAAGCGCACTCGGCGTGGATCCCATGGCGGGGCGCGTCCTGTTCGCGTGGAACGGGCCGTACACCGACCAGGGCACTGGCAAGCTGATGGGCTTCATCGGCCGCGGTGACGCAGCACCGACGATCGTCCAGCTCGGTGAGGGCGTCGTCCACAGCACGTGCCTGACGTCGACCCACGGCTGGGTCAGCGCGCAGCAGCAGGTGATCTCGTTCAACGACACCGGCGCCGTTCCTCACGTGCTGCCCGATCACGCGCTGATCGGCTGCACCAGGGACGAAGCGATCCTGCACACCGTCGGCACCTCGCACTATGTCGCCTGCAAGGAGAGCTGCCGGGTCATCGACATCACGAACCTGCGCTCGACGGGCGTCGCAACGATCGCCGGCGGCAAGCTGCATGCGATCCGCGCCCTGCGCAACGTGCTCGGCGTGTGGCGCGAGAACCTGCCGCCGACGTTCTACACGACGACGCGCGAGGTCACGCCGATGTTTGCGACCAGCGACGGCAAGGTGATCGACATCGTCGCGACGACCACGGAGGGCGTCGTCGTCGTGCGCGTCCCGGTCAAATGATCCGGGCGAGGGCCTGCGTCTCGAGCAGGTTGTCCTCGATCGAACAGTAGGTCCAGCCGCCGTAGCGACCGACCGAGTGAACCCCGGCGAGCGCGAGCCCATCCCGCAGTCGCTGGGTCTCCATCAGCGACGCCTTCGTGATGTGCACGTACGCCGGATCGAGCACGACGTGGTGGTGCGAGACAAGCTGGTGGTCGGTGACGATGCCCTCGCGGACGAGGTCGTGGAGCACGCGGGCACGCAGCGCGTCGACGTCGAAGGTCGCGCCGTGGGGCGCCCCGATCTCGACGTAGAGGCTCATCCGGTCGGTGTCGAAGATGTTGTCGTACCAGCCGACCCGGTAGAACGAGAGCTCGCGGTCCGGGAAGTACATCCAGTGGATGCCGCGCTGGCCCTTGCGATCGAACCCGAGATTGAACACGAGCACCTGGTTCGAGGTGAACACCGAGGGGTCGTGCGCGACGTCGCACATCCGCGCGAGGGCCGGCAGGGGTGCCGAGCTGACGACCGAGCGGAACCGGATCCGGCGCTTCGCGGTCACGACCTCGCGCGCACCGAGATCGATCGCGGTCACGCGCTCGTTGCAGCTCACCGTCTCGGGCGGCAGTCCCGACAGCAGCGCATGGATGTACTGGATCGCCCCGCCCTCCGGATAGGTGAACGTGGCGTTGTAGCCGCCATCCTTGGTTCCCGGCCGCATGTTCGCGATGATGTCGGGGATGTCCGCGTGCGGGAAGAACCGCCCCATCGCGTCGGGATCGAGACGATCGAGGTCGGTCGCGTACAGCTTCTCGTTGTACGGCCGCAGGAACTTCTCGGTGATCGCCGTCCCGAGCCGGCGATACAGCATCTCCTTGAACGACGTCGGAGCGTCCTCGCCGGTCGGGCGGAAGTAGAGATCGACCAGGCACTCGAGGAACTCGTCCTTCGGCAGCTGGTGGATGTTCTTCTGGAACGGAAAGTCGATATCGAGGCCCGCGTAACGGATCGCGCTCTGCTTCACGATCGTCCGGACCTCTTGCCCGGGCATCCGCGCACGCAGCCAGCTCTCGATCGCAGGATGCTTGAAGTGGAAGAAGTGGCCCGAGTAGTCCCAGACAAAGCCGTCCTGGACGACCGTCTTGCAGTAGCCACCCGGCTCGGAGTCCGCCTCCAGCACGAGGACGCGGGCCTCGGGATGGAGCTCGCGGTACCAGTTGGCGAAGCCCAGGCCCGAGGCCCCTGCCCCGATCACCACGACGTCGGCGGACTCGATCGTGTCAGCGCTCATCGAGCCTCGCCAGCTCGCTCGCGAAGATCCGGCGAGCGATCGCGATCGCACAGCCGTAGGTGCTCTCCATGCCGAAGTACGACATGCTCTTCGACAGCAGGCTCTGACGGCGCGAGTACGGCGTATCCGACGCGTAGTGGATGACGCCGAGCTCGAACGAGCTCTGATCGACCAGCGAGACCAGCTCGTCCTTGGGATGGCGCCGCGGCTCGGCGGTCTCGTAGGCCGCGGACAGGTACGGGCCCGCCTCCATCTCCATCACGGTGTAGCCCTCGCGATAGAACACGTCCATGTACTCGCGGTTCTGGAGGAACGCCGAGCGCACGGTCAGCGCCTTCTGATTGTCGAGGACGGTGCCGTGCTTCATGAACGGCTGGACGTCGCCGGCGGTCAGCGCATTGCGGAACAGATACGTGTTCGACGAGTGCTCGTCGTGGATGATCTTCGAGATCATCACGTCACCGACGCGGCCGTTCAACGTCGCGGCCTTGCCCATGATGTAGACCCCACGCAGGTCCTCGACGCCGAGCGCGACCGAGGTCAGGTGGTGGTACGCCGCCATCCCGAGCGGGTAGTCGATGTTGATCAGGACCGCGTTGCTCTCGCACAGCCGCTCGATGCCCGGGACGTGGACCCGCGGATCGAGGTTGTCGGGGTGCAGCTTGGACAGCTCGATCACCTGGGCGTCGACGTCGATCTTGCCGGGCGACGCGATCGAGAGGATGCCTGCCGCCGCATCGGACTCCTGCACCTGCTGCATCCGGCCGTTGACGGCATCGCCGCCGGGCTCGTGAATGAACGCGCGCAGCGAGTAGTAGAGGATGTTGGTCGCGAGCGCCTGGTCGCCCTTGGTCAGCGCCTCGTCGTAGCGCGGCGCGAGATCCTCGAAGTTACGGCGATGGAGGAACGCCACGATCTCGTCGCGGTGGCGGCGTGCGTACCCACCCATGAGGTTCGCGAGCGAGTGGCTGTTCGACGAGATGAAGTAGACCGGGCGGCCGGGAGGCACCGCGGGCGCGATCGCCTGCCACCACCGCTGTGCGGAGCGCTGGTACTCGCGGAACGAACCGTCGAGCAGGCGCAGGAACAGGTCGCAGTCGTGCAGGATCATGTCGCCGAGGATGTCGTTGGACCGCGGCCCGAGCGCGCCCCGCAGGCGGAGCACCGGCTCGGCCCCTCCGAGCGCCCCCGACAGGGCCTCGTCGTCCGAGACATCCGAGATCCGCGCCCCGATCAGGCGCTCGCGCAACTTGTTCCACTCGATCTGATACGAGGTCAGGATCGGGACCAGATCATCGATATCGGAGGCCGAGGCGATGAACGCCGCGAGCGTGTCGCCCCCGTCCCAGCGCAGGGGGCGGCGGCGGCCACGCGTCTTGACGCTCTGCCAGGTATCGACCATGTACCCGGCGGCCTGGAACTGGGCGAGGCTCTGGCCGAGCACGATGTGCCGGATCCGGGGCATGCAGTCAGGCAGCCGGCCTGCGCTGTACGCAAAGGCGGCCAGATCGGGCTCGGTGGGATGCTCGGCCCCCAGGTGGAGGCTCGAGCGCGAATAGAGGTGGGACTCCTCGAACGCACGGACCCGGACGTCGCCGCTCGAGCGGAGCAGCGAATAATAGGTACGAATGTAGAGATCGATCTCGTCGCTGGTAGCGCGAGGCGGCTTGCGATCCACGCCCCTAGGGTAGATCAGCCTTGGCTCCAGAGCGCTTTTCCTGGCGTCCAGGTGTCAGGTGGTCGAGGAAAATGCTATCTGAGGGCCTCCCCGCCCCCGGGGCTGAGGCAGGAAGAACACGTGAGCAAAGAAGAGCTGGTCCATCTCGACGGCGAGGTCATCTTGATCGCGAAGGGCGGTAACTTTCGCGTCAAGCTCGACAACGGCCACGAGGTGTTGGCCAAGCTGGCCGGCAAGGTTCGCCGCCATCGCATCCGTGTCGTCCTCGGTGACCGCGTCACCGTCGCTGTCTCCCCGTACGACCCGACGCGTGGGTTCATCGTCTACCGTCAGCGCTAACGGCTTGATCGGCAGCACTCGCTGCTAGACTGGGGGCGTGGATACGCCCCTCTACGTCGGGATCGATCTCGGTACAACCAACTCCGCCGCAGCCGTGTTCGATGGTGAACGCGTCTCGGTGATCCGAAACGCACAGGGCGCGACGGTCACACCGTCGGTCGTGCGGATCGACAAGCAGGGCCGGATCACGGTCGGGACCCGCGCGCGCCGCTTTCTCGAGCAGGACAGCGCGAACACCGCCGCCGAGTTCAAGCGGCTGATGGGCACCGGCAAGGCCATCGAGTTTCCGGCCAACAGCTCGGCGAAGAAGCCCGAGGAGCTGTCGGCCGAGGTGCTGAAGGCGCTCCGGCAGGACATCACCGATCAGCTCGGCGTGCAGATCGAGCGCGCGGTGATCTCGGTGCCTGCCCTGTTCGAGCTGCCGCAGAGCGCGGCGACGTCCGAGGCAGCCCGGCTCGCAGGGTTCTCCCGGGTCGAGCTGTTGCAGGAGCCGATCGCCTCGGCGCTCGCCGCCGGGTGGCGTGCGGACGACGACGGCGGCGGCACCTGGCTCGTGTTCGACCTCGGTGGCGGCACGTTCGACGCCTCGCTGCTCGAAACCCGCGATGGTCTGCTCCGGGTCGTCGGCCACGATGGCGACAACTTCCTCGGTGGCCGCGACTTCGACTGGACGATCACCGAGCACCTCGCCTCCCAGCTCTCGGTGGTCCCGCGGCGCAACAACCCCGAGCATGCGGCCGCGTTGCGCGCGCTGCGGCTCGCGGCGGAGGATGCGAAGATCGAGCTGTCGCGTGGCGATCGTGCGCAGGTGACGCTTGCCCAGCCGCTGTCGATCGACGGCCAGGACGTCGACGTCGACCTCGAGCTCACGCGCGCGACGGTCGAGCGGCTGTGCACGCCGCTGGTCGACCGCGCGCTCGATGTCTGCCTCCGCCTGCTGTCGGGCAATGGCCTCGGACCGGGTCGGCTCGCGAAGCTCGTGCTGGTCGGCGGGCCGACGGTGATGCCGATGGTGCGCCAGCGGGTGGCCGCGCGGCTCGAATCGACGATCGCCGAAGGCCACGATCCGATGACGCTCGTCGCGCAAGGCGCGGCGCTGTACGCGGCGACCGCGAGCCTCGATGGTCGGGCCGCCTCGGTCGCGGTGCCGGCGGGACGTCAGGTCTGGCTGCAGTATCCCGCGGTCTCGGCGGATCTCACGCCGCACGTCGTCGGCAAGTTCGTCGGCGACGATCCGCCGGCGAAGATCAAGCTCGTGCGCAATGACGGCGCGTGGTCGAGCACCGAGGCGACCGTGGGTCCCGACGGCACGTTCCTCACCACGGTGACGCTGCTGCCGCGGCGCGCCTCCACGTTCGAGATCGAGGCGCGCGCCAAGGGCGGTGAGCTCGTGGCCGTCACGCCGTCGCAGCTGACGATCGTGCAGGGCCTGACGATCGGCGATCCACCGCTGTCGCGTACGCTCGGCGTGGCGCTCGCGAACGGCCACGTGCAGGTCTACCTCGAGCGGGGCGCTCCCCTGCCCGCGCGGCGCACGTTCACGCATCACACGATCGAGACCGTCGCCAAGGGCAGCTCGGACAGCGTCCTGCGGATCCCGATCGTCCAGGGTGAGCTCAGCCAGGCCGAGCTGTGCCGGCTCGTCGGGACGCTCGATATCGGAGGTGACGTCGTCAAGGACACCGTACCGACCGGTTCCGCCGTCGAGGTCACGATCGAGCTCGATCGGGGCGGTCGGCTGTCGGCGCGCGCGTTGATTCCTGCGATCGGCCAGGTGTTCGAGCACGTCGCCCACCTGCTGGTGCCCGACGCCTCGCCGGAGGTGCTCGACGCGGCGATCCGTGATCTGCGTCGGCAGCTGATGGACCTGCGCTCCGATGCGTTCCGCCATCAGCTCGGTCACGTGATCGAGAAGCTCGACCGGATCGAGGCGCGTCTCAGCGAGGCGGAGCGCGATATCGATGCAGCACACGGTGGAGATGCCGATGCGGCCCAGCGCGCCCGGCGTGCGCTGCTCGATGTCGACGCGACGATGGCCGAAGCCGATCTGTCGCGGAAGTGGCCGGAGCTCGATCAGAACGCGCGGCATGTCGCGATCTCCGCATCGTCGACGGTCGGCGAGCACGGGACCGACGCCGAGCGGGCGCTACTCCAGGAAGTGTTGAGCGCGATGGAGAAGGCGCGACGCGAGAAGGATGCGGCCGAGCTCGAACGCCAGATGCGGCTCGCTTCGCGACTGTCGCGTGCAGCGTTTCACCGGACCAGCGAGGCATGGGAGTACTACTTCGAGGACGCAGCGTCGGAGATCAGCAAGATGAAGGATCTCCCGAAGGCGCAGCAGCTGGTCACCGAGGGCAAGGCGGCGCGCGCAGCGGGCAACACGCCCGAGCTCCGGCGCGTGGTCAACGCGCTGTGGCAGCTCCTCCCCGAGGACAGCGAAGCGCGCAAGAAGGGCTTCGACTCCGGAGTTCGCTAGTGCTCGAGGACAACCCGTTCTTCGTGCTCGGCCTCCCCGCCGACACCAGCCGCATCGAGATCGAGCGCGAAGCGCAGAAGCTGCTCGGCATGCTCGAGCTCGGGTTTGCCGACACGAAGACCTACCAGACGCCGCTCGGTGCACGGCCACGAACGCCCGAGCTCGTGCGTGCAGCGGTCGCGGCGTTGCGCGATCCGTACCGCCGCCTGATCGCCGAGCTGTGGGCCCGCCACGCGCCCGCACCGACGACGGCGGAGCGTGCGACGGATCCCGCGGAACCGTCGCATCCGGGCCTCCGACGCAGTCTCGGCTGGGGACCCTAGATGTACGCGCTGCCGGTGATCTTGCTGACGCGTCTGCATCAGTACGCGATCGATGCGCGGCGCAAGAACCGCACCTGGCACTACTTCGCGTGGTCCGGTGTCGCCGCGCTGATCGCGACGGTGATGTTCCTGCTCGCGACCACCCTCGTCGCGCTGCTGTTCTACGCGAAGCTGTGGTGGCTCGCGATCGCGATGATCGGACTGCTCCTGCTGCCGATCGTCGGACCCACACTCGTGCGCCACGTGCTCGTGCCGCTCGGCGCGTATCGCCTCGCGTACTACCTCGGCTGGGCCTGCCGGCCCGGCAAGGATCCGACCGCGTATGGGCTGGTCGCGGCGGCCTGGGCGCAGGCCGTGAAACCGATCGGCGCCGGCGAAGCGTGGGTTGCTCTGCGGCGGGACAAGCGAATTCCGCTCGGCGATGCGGAGGTGATCGCGACCGCCCTGCTCGCGGCGTCGCGCGGGGATGCTGCGACCGCCCGGCTGTTGATGCGGTCGGCGCACATGCTCGTCGAGATCCATCCGATGGTGCGCGAGCTCGCCGGCGAGTGGCTCGCGTGCGATGCCGCGGAGCGCGGTGCGTGGTCCGAGATCGCCGAGGACGCCGAGGCAGCACGCTGGCCGGCGACGCCACTGACGTACTTCCTCGAGGGCGTGGCCGCGCGACGGCTCGGATCGGCGAGCGCGCCGAGCCGCCGCGAGCTGTGGGCGCGGTGGTTGCTCGCACCTCATCGCCGTCACACGAACGAGCTGCGCGACGCCGCCACCCCGACGTCCTCCGAGACGCCGGCCGCGCACGAGGCGCAGACCAACTCCGTGGACGCCCCCCCGCCCGACCGCGCTCCTCTGCCGCGGGCGATCGCGGCCCACCTCGCATTCTCGACCAGCGCTCCGAGCCTGATCAGCCTCGGCACCACCGTTCGCGCCTGGGATGCCGCGCTGTCCGACGGCGCCACGCATGGCTGGCTCGGTCGTCGCGCTCTCGAGCTCGACGCACCGCTCGGAGCGGTCGATCGCGCGCTCCGCGAGATCGCCACGGTGGTCACCGACCAGCTCGCGCGGATCGCCGATGGCGCCCAGCTCGGCGCGCCGATGTCCCACGGCCCGATCGGCGATGGCCTCGCTCGCCGCCTGCGGCACGGGCGCCTCGACAACCTCGAGGCCGGCTTCACCCGCTGGCGCGATCGCCAGCACGACGGCGAGCACCATGCTGCGATCGACGAGTGGCGCGAGTTCATCGCGTTGCAGACCGCTTATACCGCCGCGATCACCGCCGGTGGCGCCGAGCTGCGCCGGCTCGCGTTTCCGCACGCCTACTCGACCGGCACCCACATGGCCGCCTGGCTGTGGAACACACGCAGCGAGTACGCGCTGTCGCACGCAATCTCGAAGTGGCTCCTCGACGAAGCCCTCGCGGTCGGCGACACCGAGGCGATCGAGCTCGGCCACCGCAACTGCGACCTCTACGTGCCGACCCGAAACGACAAGTGACCGGACCTCGCCTCCTCGGCCTGATCACGCTCGCCGTCGCGGCGATGTGCGGCCTTCTCCTGCTGATCGGCTCGACGCAGTACGACGATGCGCACCTGGTGATCCGGTGGACCGCTCGCACCTCGTTCGTGATGTTCGCGCTCGCGTACGTCGCGAGGCCGGCGTGTCAGCTCTGGCCGTCGCGCCAGACCAAGACGTTGCTCGCGTATCGCAAGTGGATCGGCCTTGGCTTCGCCGTGTCCCACCTGTTTCATCTCGCCGGCATCCTCTGGCTCGCGTCACCGGATCCCGCCGCGTTCGTGCGCTCGCAGAGCCCGGTGATCCTGGTCGCCGTGGTGACGTTCATCGCGGTGTTCGCGATGGCGATCACGTCGATCACCGCGATCCGCAAGCGGATGAAGCACATGACGTGGCGGCGGCTCCATCAGTTCGGCATCCACCTCGCGTGGGTGCCGTTCATGTCGACCTACGCGCTCGCGATCGGAACGTCGATCGTGTTCGCGATCCCGACGCTGATCCTGATCGTCATCGCGTTCATCCGGTTCGCCGCGTGGCGACGCGGCTCGATGCGCGCCAACACCGGATGAGCGGCCTCTAGAGCTTGGTGAAATCGGGCACGAATTCCTTCTCACTGCCGTCGGCCAGATCGACCGTGTAGGTCTCCTTCTTCGGCGGATCGACGCCGGGGAAGATGATCTCGACCACGTGCTTGCCCGCGCTGACCTGGATCGTCTGCGGGGTCCGGCCGCGCTTGACCCCGTCGATCACGATCTCGCCCCACGGATCCGCACCGACGACGAGCTTCGCGGTACCGGAGACCCTCGCGTCGATGGACACCGTGCCGCCGTCGGGACGCGGGCGCACGCCGGCATCCCGCGGCAGGACGTCCGCGTCCCGCACGAGCGCGGCATCGATCACGGCGATCGCGACCGCATCGACGACGACCGCTCCATCGAGGAGGACGCCGGCATCGGCGGAGGCGGTGACCGCGGCGTCGGGCTGCAGGTAGAACGGGGCGTCGAGCCTGGGACCCGCATCCGGCGCGAGCACGGCCTCGCGTCCGTGCAGGAACATCCACACCGACGCGATCGCGAGCCCGATCGCCCCGACGCCGACGATGATCAGCAGCGCGCGGCTCGGCGCGATGGTCGCGGGCTTGCCCTCGCGCACGCTGTGGGCGCGGATCTTCATCGTCGTATCGGGTGACGGCTCGGAGGTCTTCGCAGGGGCCGCGACCGTTGTCGTCGGCTCGCCGGGGTGAGCCGCGTCATCGCCGCCGACCGCCGGCACCCCGAACAGCGGCGTGCCGCGCTCGAGAATGTCCTTGAGCTCGACGTGCGTCGCAAAGCTCTCTTGCCGGGTCGCCGCGCGCGCCTTGCCGCGGGGGCGCTCACCGTCCCGCGGGATCACCGCGGTTCGTGGACCCGCCGGAGCCGCGGGTGGTGGGGTCGCCTCGGTGTCGTGCCGCGGCGTCGTCGCGTCGCCGGCCGGCTCGGCGTCGGCGTACGTCGGTAGCCTGCGGGTCTCGGGCGGGCAAAACTTCGCGACCAGCGCCGTGAGGTCGCGTGGCCCCGGTGTGTCGTCGAGGGCGTAGAGGTACTTCTGCAGCGCCGCCAGCATCTCGCCGGCGTCGGCCCAGCGCCGCGTCTTGTCGCGCTCGAGCGCGCGCATCACGACGTCGTCGAGCTTCGCCGGGATGTCCGGACGCACGCTCGAGGGCCGCGGAATCTCCGCCTCGGTGACCGCGAGCAACGTCGCGTCCGGGTCGCTACGTGCGAACAGCCGGTGACCCACGAGCATCTCCCACAGCAACACGCCGACGGAGAACAGATCGGTCTGCGCGGTCAGCTGCTCCCTGCGGACCTGCTCGGGCGACATGTACGGGAACGAGCCGGTCGGCGCGGACTGTGCGCTCTCGTCCTGGCCGACGCTGCCGAGCGTCACTGCGATCCCGAAATCGACGAGCTTGACCTCGCCGTCACGCGACAGCATCACGTTGCGAGGCGACAGGTCGCGATGGATCACGCCCTCCCCTTTGCGGTGCGCGTAGTCGAGCCCCTCGAGGATCCGTGCGGTGACCCACGCGGCGACCGCCGGCTGGATCCGTCCGTCGCGGCGGGCCACCGACTCGGTGAGCCGGTAGAGCGTCGGCCCGTCGATGTACTCCATGGCGATGAAGTAGGTCTCATCGACGACGCCGAGCTCGTAGACCGGCACGATGTTGCCGTGGGCGAGCGTCACCAGCGTCTTGGCCTCGGCGACGAACAGGTCGACGAAGTGCCGCTGCCCCGACAGCTTCGGGTGGATCTGCTTGATGACGAGCTGCTTCTCGAACCCGCCGGGACCGACGATCTTCGCGAGGTAGATCTCCGCCATGCCGCCGGTGGCGAGCTTCTCGGTCAGGAAGTACTTGCCGAACGACGTCGGCAACTCCGGCATCGCCGCGAGAGTATCATGTGCTCGGTGGTGTCCCGTTCGTGTGCCCTCGTGGCCTGCGTCGCAGCCCTTGGCTGTGGCGAGCCGGCTGCGCGCGTGACGCTCGCGCCGATCGACCACGCATGCGGGCGGCCGAGCGGCGCGACCGGGATTCGCGTCACGGCGTTCGCGTCGAGCCGCGACGTCACGCGCGCCGTCGGCCTCGAGGAGCGTGTCGACCTTGCCGACTTCCCGGCCGATACCGAGCAGCTCGGCGTCGAGGTCGTGACCGGTGGTGGCGCGATCGGTGCGATCGGCAAGACCGCGGTCCTGGCGTTCTCGGACCTCCCCGACGCGGCGACGATCCCGGTGTTCATGGCGCCCCCGAACGGGTTCTGCCCGACCGTCGGCACGCTGACCGAGCCACGGACCGCACCACTGCTCGCTCGCGCGGGTGAGGGCGTGCTCGTCGTCGGAGGCTACGACGCCGCCGGCGTCTGGCTGTCCACGGCCGAGTACTACGATCCCGCGACCGCGACGTTCACCGCGATCGACGTGCCGGAGGTCCTCGGCGAGAACGGGTTCGCGGGGACCGCGCTCGCGCCGCTACCGGATGGACGGGTGGCGATCAGCGGTGGCCCACGTCAGGTGATCACGCTGTACGGTCCAGCGGACTTCGGGGAGTCCGTGTTGATCGAGTCGCGCGCGTTCCACACCTCGATCGCGACCGACGACGATCACGTCCTGATCGCCGGCGGCTGCGCGGAGGTCGCCGCGGGGGTGTGCGCCGGCAGCGGCATTCGCAAGAGCACCAAGATCTACGACACCCGCGAGCTCGGCTCGTACACCGACGGGCCCAGGCTCGAAGCAGGTCGCACCGGGGCCACGGTGTTCGACACGGGGATCGACGACACCGGCCAGCGTGCGTACGTGATCGCCGGCGGAACGCCGAACCCCGTGCTGCTCACCGCCGCGGATCGGTTCACGCTCGAGACCGAACGCTCGGTCGTGATCATGGACACCCACGCGCAAGCAGCGCGGCTCGAAGGCGGCGCCGTGCTCACCGCGTTCGCCGAGGATCCTGCGGTCCCGAGCGGGCTCGCGTCGGTGATCGCACCCGGCGTCGACATCGCGCGTCCGATCAGCAGGGCGCCCGACCTCGCGGGGGTTCGCTTGCTCGGCCTCGAGGATGGTCGCGTGGTCGGCATCGGCGGCTCGCCGGCTCCGGGGCTCCTGGTCTACGATCCGACGAGTGATCGCTGGCAGACCGTGATGCCGACCGGGCGCGCGGAGGATGCGCCCCCTGCCCTGTTCGCGCCTTCGCTGATCGCGCTGGCGGATGGCAGTGTCCTCGTGATCGACGGTGCGAACGCATCGCAGCAGGCGTGGATCTACCGCCCCTCGCTGGTCGGTCCGCAGTCGGGAACGATCACGGTCGTCCCCGGTGGAACCACCGCGACGACGACCGTGCTGAGCGCACCGGACCCCGCGACCGTCTCGCGAACCGATGGCTGGCAGCTGACCGCGCTCTCGGAGATCGCGCGTGCGCTCGTCGGCGGGCCACGGATGACCACCGGCTCGGTGACGGCAACGACGCTCGTTCGCGAGGGCGGCGTCGGCCTCGTCGCGCGCCACCTCGGGCCCGGGCAGGAGCTCGTCGCCGAGGTCGTTCCCGGCGTCGCAGCCCGCCTGGTCCAGCGCTCGGGCGGCACCACCCGCACCCTGTGCAGCGGCAAGGTGGTCCCGCCGATCGATCCTGCGGTGGCGGTCACCACGCGCCTCGAGCTGGCAGGCTCGTCGGCACGACTCGTGTTCGGTGGCACCGAGCTGCTGGCGTGCAGCGTCGAGGGCGGGCAACGTGGCGCATGGGGTGTGGCTGCCCTCGGCACCGGTGCGCGGGTGGTCGTCGAGACGGTCTTCCTCGCGAGGTGACGTGATACCGTTCGCCTCGATGCGAAGGGTCGTCGTCGCTGCGATCGCATTCGCGGTTGCCACGACCTCCGATGCCCACGCGTACGAGTTCTGGCTGCGCGCGCAGTCGATCGGCCAGGCGTATCAGCTCCGGCAGTACCGGCTGGTTGGTCCCGACCTGTTCCTCGGCCGCCGCCGCTACAGCCAGACGCTCGCTCTCCGGATCACGGATGTCGGCAACCTGTCCGCGACGCGCCGGCAGAAGCGCCTGCCCGACCGCGGCCTCCGGATCTCGTGGCAGAGCTATCTCCGCATCGATCACGACTTCGGAACGTTCATCACGCGGCGGATCAAGCTGACGCCGTCGGTGCAGCGCGACTCGATCGACGTGATCCCCGAGCTCGCAGAATCGGTTGCCGCGCTCGACGTGCTCTACGCCCACATGACGCTCGAGGGCCTCGCCGACGACCGGGTGACCCTGCAGCTCGGCCGCGTGCTCGCCGACGATGGCTGGGGCAGCGCGGGCCTCGACGGCGGAACGCTGCGTTACGAGCTACCGATGCCACTCGCGATCACTGCGGCCGCGGGCCTGCGGGTCCGCGCGGCCTCGCCACTGGCGCTGTCCGCGTTCGAGCTCGATGGAACCTCCGGCGCGGGCTGCCAGGAGTATGTCGAGGGCCCCACCCCTGGGGCCGGCACCTGGAAGCTGATCGACCGCAACCGGACGATCACGGGCTCGAAGCTCGCGAGTGACTACGAGCTGTGTCCGCAACGGCAGGTGCGCCAGCCCACCGTCGGCTTCACCGTCGCGACCTCGCGGACGCGTCGGATCGGCGCGGAGATCGGGTACCGGCGGACGTGGTCCGAGACCGTCGGCGTGTTCGACGAGGTCGATCGCCTGCCCTACCCGGATCTCGGGCTGTATCCCGACGATGCCGGGCAAGCACCGGCGACCGGCGTCAACGAGGAGCGCATCCACGCGCGCGTGCACGGCGAGCTGCGCGCTGGATCGTTCGCGATCTCGCCGTATGCGAACGCGCGGCTGTCGCTGCTCCATGCCGCGATCGATCGGGCCGATGCAGGAATCCGGGTGCGTCGCGGCGATCACATCGTCGAGCCCACGGTCGAGTACTTCCTGCCCACGTTCGACGGCGACTCGATCTTCAATGCGTTCTCGATCGAGCCGACCACCGATCTGCGGCTCGGCTACCAGTTTGCCGGCGCGCTGCGCATTCGCGCGAACGGCTGGCTCCGCCGCTACGCGAACGCAGAGGATGGAGCGTTCGCCGGGGGCGTCGACGCCGGCGTCGAGCATCCGCTCGCTCGCGGCGTGCGCGGACGGATCGATGGCCTGTGGGACGACGGCTACGGCGGGCGTCGGATCGGCGGCACCGGAGAGCTCGCGTGGCAGGCGCGGCCGTCGCTGTGGTTGCGCGGGCGCGTGATCGTGCTCGGGGTTCGGCGCGAAGATCGCTCCGACTTCGTCACCAGCTCCGCGGTGTTATCGAGCTCGCTGCGGATCGCCGATTCGGTCGGCCTGCATGTGGTCGCCGAGGCTGATCACGATCAGATTCACCAGTTCCAGACGCGGGTGTTCGCGATCCTCGACCTCGCCTTCGCGCCCGAGCCATGAAGTTCCTCCGGTTCCTCCCACTGTTCGTGATCGCCGCGGGGCTCGGCGCCGCGGTCGTGCGCGCCGAACGCGACGACGCGGTCACCGGATCCACCTCGTGGTCACCCGTCGTGTATCCCGAGCAGCGCCTGCCCCTCACGTTCTCGCATCGCATGCACCTCGCCCGCGGCGCCACGTGCGCGAGCTGTCACGCGGCCGCGGCCACGTCACGATCCGCCGTGGACAACCTGATCCCGACCGAGGCGGAGTGCCGCGCGTGTCATCCGATCGATCGCGCCGAGCCGACCAGGGTCGTCGCCGGAGCGCCACCTGCCGCATGCGTCGCGTGCCATCCCGGATGGACGCCCGAGCGCGTCGTCGAGCGGGTCTACCTGACGCCGCCACCGCTCAAGTTCGATCACAGCGCACACGTCAAGACGGCCTGCGTGACCTGCCACGGCGACATGACCAAGGTCGACCTCGCGACGACACGGCAGCTGCCGACGATGAGCTCCTGCCTGTCGTGCCACACCGATGGAACGCAGGAGCGGCGATGCGCCGACTGCCACGTGACCAAGCTCGGCGGACTGATCGAGACCCAGTTCGCGCACGGCGCGCTGGTGCCGCGCAGCACCGGGCTCGGTGATGCGCACGGCCCGAGCTTTGCGAGAGATCACAAGCAGGAGGCCCGGCAGGTCGGCGCCACGTGCACCGCGTGTCACGACCGCTCCGAGTGCCTCGCGTGTCACCAGGGCGTCGTGAAGCCGATGGAGTTCCATCCAGGAAACTACGTGCTGACCCACGGCGTCGAGGCCAAGCGCGGCACGCCTGACTGTTCCGCGTGTCATCGCGCGCAGTCGTTCTGCGTCGCCTGTCACGAGCGCTCCGGGGTCGGCACGCGCGTCACGTCGGGCTTCGATGCCGCGCAGCCGGGCGGCGCGTTTCACCCGCCAGGTTGGGCCACCGCCGGGATGGGACCGAACGGCCACGCACGCGAGGCACGGAAGAACATCACGAGCTGCGCCTCGTGTCACCGCGAGGAGGATTGCCTGACCTGCCACAGCAACGAGCCCGGCAAGCTCGGCGCATCACCGCACCCGCGCGGCTGGCGCGGAAGTGCTCGCTGCGAGGCGCTCGATCGGGGCAATCGCCGGATGTGCCTGCGCTGCCACATCGCGCAGGACGAGCTCGGCTGTAACTGGTCGGCCCCGTAGGCGACGGCTAACGCGCACCGAACGCGCCGCCATCGACGCCGACGATCGGTGGAGGCTGCGATCCTGACACGACGGCGATCGTGATCACCGTCGCGGCGACGACCGCAGCTCCCACGCCGGTCCACAGCCACGGATTTCGGCATGCCTTGCAGCGGCCGTCATCGGTCTGACCGTCACGCTCGCCGAGGACCGACGGCGGATACCGGAGGTCGCCACTGCGCGCCGCATCCCACGCCGTGCGCGCCGCAGCCGCAAGCCCGCTGCGATCGCCATAGCCGACGTCGACGACCGCGCTGCACCGGGCCGGCACGCCCGCGCAGCGCTGGACGAGCAGCGTCGGCCCACCCCGACGAACGGTGTCGGCGACCAGGACCACCTCGTCGAGATCCGCGAACCGCAGGGTGGCGGTGATCAGCTGCTGGGCCGCCGGCTCCTCGAGCCCTTGCGTGGCGCCCGCCGCGATCCGCGCTGCCTCGTCGTCACGCTCGAGATCGATCTCGACGGAGGCTGCATCGATCGGCACGCCCTGCACCGCCGGATGATGCATCGGCGCGCGCGCGATCACGAGGTGCTGGCCACGCGTGAGCTGGACCTCGAGCGGCGACCGACCGACGTCCTTGCTGTCGATCCGGATCAGCGCACCGGCGGGCCGGGTCACGATGCGAACCCGCTGCAAGGCAACCGGCGCGGCGCGCGCCGCATCGACCGCCTCGACGACATCCGGCGAGAACTCGGCGAGTGTGATCGGTCGCTCGGGGTCGAGTGCGATCGCGAGCGCGAGGACCGCCTGTGCCTCCGCGCGCCGACCGAGATGCCCGAGCACGGCACCCAGGCGCAGCGCGGCGTCGGCATAGAGCTCGGGGCCACCCGGCAGCGCCACCAGTGGCTCGGCCTCGGTGCGCGCCGCGGCGAGCCGACCGGCAGCGACCTCGACCGCGACCCGCGTGTACGCGCGCCAGCCCTCGTTGACCAGATCGACCACCCGGCGAAACTTCTGCACGCGCTCGATCGGGACTGCGCCTGCGCTGAGCGCCGCTCGCGCCTCGCCCACGGCATCCTCGACGATCCGGCCCGCCCTGCCCGTCATCGCCTGCGCCATGGCCGCACCGACGGTGGCCCGTTCCCCCTTGCTGACGGCGATCACACCTGCGCCATCGGCCCGCGCTTCGCACGGGATCACGATGATCAGCGCGCACGCGATCAGCACCCTCACCGCCACAGTATACTCGCGCCATGGCCTTCTCCTGGATGAACACCGCGCCACCTCGCACCGACGGCGCCGATCAGCGCGCCAAGGTCGCTGCCGCCGAGCTCGCGAGCCGCGCCGGGCTCCTGTTCCGCCTCGGCTACACGGAGGCGGATGCCACGCAGCGCCTCGCGGCGACGGTCGCGTGGGAGTTCGACCAGCCCGGCAAGGGTGCGCACCAGCGGCCCGCGGCCCTATCCGACCAGGCGATCGCGAAGATCGTCACCGACACGTACGCGCGCCGTCCCCGCTGATGACGGCTCCGCGCTTTCTCGGCGCGGTGTGCCTCGTGCTGATCGCCGCGTGTCAGCCGCCCGGCGCGGGTGCGCCTGCCGCGACGCGTCCAGGACCTCCCGAGCGGATGTTCACGCTCGCGAAGCTCGTGGGGAGCTGGCGCTGGATGCTGCGCACGGCCGAGGCCGGGACCACGCGGGTCGAGGACGAAGCGTGGCAGTTTCGCCCCGGCGCGACGCCGACCGAGCTCGTCGGTCGGTACGTTCGCACCGTCGAGGTGCACTCCGACAACCGCGTTCCGTTCGCGTGCAACCAACGACCCTGGTATCGCCAGCGGGCGGTGTTCGACGTCCGCGTCGAGATCACGCGGACAGGCTTCATGATCAAGGAGACCGGCTACCGTGCCGAGCCTGGCCCGTGTGACCACGGCTTCCGTCACGCCGGCGAGTACAGCGCCGACCTCGACGGCGAGCGGCTCCGCCTGCGCTGGCCTGGCGGCACACAGACGCTGCTCCAGGTCGACGCCAAGGTCGCCGAGCTTCCCGAGGATCCGTGGCCGGCGAAGCCCTCGCTCTATGGACCGTGGCGCTGGGACGCGACCAGCTACGACGACGATGGCAACGTCCGCGACGAGACCGAGTGGTGGGAGATCATCCGCCGCAGCGAGACGCGGCTCGACGCGACCTATCGCCGGCGCGTGACGGTCCGCAGCCCGGACGGTTCGAAGATCGCGTGCGCGAACGCGTCGAGCTGGAGCTACGACGATGCGTACGTGCTCGATGGCCAGCGCGAGGAGGAGCACTGGCATTTTTACGAGCGCGCGGCCGACCCCGGCGACCACCCGTGCCTGCGAGTCACGCCGCACCGCGCTCTCGACGAAGCGACCGCCGAACAGCTCGGAGATGCCGTGCTCCTCGAGTGGCGCGGCAAGCGCAAGCAGATCCTCTACCGCGCGGCCTCGGTCGCGCCGTAGACCTTGGTCAGGTAGTCCTCGATCATCCGGTCCGAGGAGAACCGCCACTCCGACATCGCGATGCTGGCGCGCATGATCGACACCCAGCGCGCGCGCTCCTTGTACGACGGCAGCACCTCGCGCTCGATCACCGAGTTCAGGAGGTCGCGATCTCGCTTGTCGACGCGGGCCATGTCCTTCTCGTCGAACGCGTCATCGCTCGGATCCGCATCGCCGATCTTCCAGCCCGTGACGCCGTGCTCGCATCCCTCGGGCCACCAGCCGTCGAGGATCGACAGGTTCGGGATCCCGTTCATCGCCGCCTTCATGCCGGATGTCCCCGATGCCTCGAGCGGGCGCCGCGGATTGTTGAGCCACACATCGGTCCCGCGGGTCAGCAGCGCGCCGAGCCGCATGTCGTAGTTCTGGAGGAACACGATCTCGCGCGGATGCTTCTTCGACGCTTCGATCAGCTTGCCGATCAGCGCCTTGCCCTGCGTGTCGCGCGGATGTGCCTTCCCGCTGTAGACGATCTGGACGCCCTGCTCGAACAGCCGCGCGAGCGCGCGCTCGTCGCTGATCAGCAGGTCGGCACGCTTGTACGTGGCAGCGCGTCGCGCAAAGCCGATCAGCAAGCGATCGACCGCGAGTCGAATCCCGGTGCGAGCAGCGATCTCCTCGATCAGCTCCGCCTTCATGACCTGGTGCGCGTGCCACAGCTGCGCATCCTGGCGCTCGCGCGGCTTGTCCGCGACCAGCGCGGCGCGAACCCGTGCGTCCTGCCAGGTCGGCGCGTGAACGCCGTTGGTGATCGCGATGATCGGTGCCGCGCCGTCGACGGTTCGCCACATCTCACGCGCGGTCTCGCCATGGAGCTCTGCGACACCGTTGGCGAGACGTGCGAGCCGGAGCCCCGCGACGGTCATCGAGAATGGATCACCGCCCACGACCTCGAGCTCCGCGTCGGTGAAGCCGAGGTCCGCATCCATCTTGCGCATCAGCGCGAGCTCGTGGACCTCGTTGCCCGCGGGGACCGGCGTGTGCGTCGTGAACACCACGTGGGGCCGCAAGCGGTCGAGGCGTTCACGCAGCGTCGAGCCGCCGAACTTCGACGACCGCAGCAGCTCGAGCCCCGCGAACACCGCGTGGCCTTCGTTGAAGTGATAGAGGTCGACGGGCACGCCGAGGACCTCGAGCAGCCGGACGCCGCCCACGCCGAGCAGGATCTCCTGGGCCAGGCGATCCTCGCTGGCGCCGCCGTACAGCCGCTGCGTGATCCAGCGATCTTCCTCGTGCTCGGGCTCGAGCAGGTACAGGTTCGACGTGATGAACCGCTCGACCTTCCACGCGCGGAGCGGGACCCGCTTGCCGCGGACCGTGACCTCGACCATCACGTCGAGCCGACGCACCGCATCACGCGGCGTCTTCGGGTACTGGTCCTCGAGGCCGCCCCCCGGTCCGACGACCTGACGTGTGTAACCCTCGTCCCAGAACAGTCCGACTCCGGTGATCGGCGCCCGCAGATCGCCGGCGGACTTCATGTGATCGCCGGCCAGGATACCGAGACCGCCGGCGTAGATCGGGAACGTCGAGTCGAGTCCGTACTCCATGCAGAAGTACGCGACGCGCGGGTGCGAGGACATCAGTTACTACCTCCGAGGCGGCGCACGTTGCCCGCGCCCACGAGGCTGTGCAAGGGACGTGGGGCCAAAGCCGCGCCAGCGTTGCCAAATACAACGAAGCGGCGCTCCGCCCCCGCTGCAACAACCACATGTGTGGAAGTTGTCACCCGTGAACAAGCGACAGCGTGCGGCGTATCCCTCATGTGATCCAGATTTCTGGCGGAGCTTGGTCCGACCGGGTACACAATCAATGGGTGTCACGCAAGCGACCGGCCGTGTCTGCAGAGGAGCAGGCATTGTTCCTCGAGGCGATCGGTGGCGCGACGCCGCTGAACGGTCGTGATCGCGTGCCGGTGGCCGTGAAGCCGGCCGCCGTGGTCCGCGTCGCGACGTTGCCACCGGCGATCTCGCTGACCGTCGAAGGCGACGGACATCGCTACGCGGCACGCGCGCCGGGTGTGTCACACACGCAGGCCGCCGAGCTACGTCGCGGCAAGGTCCACATCGAGGACACCCTCGACCTGCACGGCGAGACGGTCGAGAAGGGTGTCGCGCGGTTGCGCGTGTTCCTGCTCGAGGCGAACCGGATCGGTCGCCGATGCGTACTGCTCGTGCATGGCAAGGGAACGCACTCGGATCATGGCGCGCCCCTGCGCGAAGCTGTCCTCGGCGAGCTCCTCGGCGAGTGCTCCGGGTTCGTCCGTGCCCTGTCGACCGCCGCGCCTGCCGACGGTGGAGAAGGCGCGACCTACCTGATGCTGCGAGGGAACCGATGAACGCACGCGTCGCGCTGGTCGCTGCCCTCGTCCTCGCCCTGGTCGCCCCCGTGGCGGCCAAGCCTGCGAGCCGCAGCAAGCGGCCCGCGAAGGCCGCGCTCGCTGCGACGAAGAAAGGCGCCTCGGCCCGCGTGGCGATCACGCGCGCCGGCGAGCTGCGCCCTGCCCGCGAGATCGTCGGCCGCCGCGAAGAGCCGCTGACGATCGAGGAAGAGACCGCGAAGACGATCATGAAGCTCCTGCGCGGGCCGGGCCTGCGCAACGGCGTCACCGGGTTGCTCGTCGCGAATGCCAGGACCGGCGAGCCGCTGTTCGCGGTCAACGCGACCGACTCGTTCAATCCCGCGTCGAACGTGAAGATGATCTCGACCGCGACGGCACTCGAGCTGCTCGGCCCCGAGTTCCGTTATCCGACGCGCCTGCTCGGCCCCGAGCCCCACCAGGGCGTGGTCAAGGGCGACGTGTTCTTGCTCGGCAGCTACGACCCGACCCTGTCCGCCTCCGATCTCGACGACATCGCCGCTGCCGTCGCCGCGCGGGGGATCACCGCGATCGATGGCAATATCGTCGTCGGCGCCGATCCGACCCGCGATGGCATCTTCCGCGCGATCGTCCCGATCGAGGTGACAGCGGGCGAGCCGGGTCAGCCGCCGACCGCCGTTGTGCCGCTCGGCGCCGAGCACGTCACCGTCGTGGTCACGGCGACGACGAGCAAGCGCGCGATGAAGCGGTCGCGCCTGACCTACAAGACCGAGACCACGAAGCGCGACGGAGCGGCCCCCACGATCACCGTGACGATCGGTGGGACGATCGGCAAGGGCGCGTCGACGATGTATCCGCTGTGGACGCGCGAGCGCACGGCGACCGCGGCGTATGCGATGCGCGCTTCGTTGCGTGCCCACTCGATCTCGTTCACCGGCGACATGAAGATCATGGAGCTCGGTGATTTCATCGGCGATGCGGTCGGCACGGGCGCCCTGCCCGTCGAGCTCGGTCGTCACGACTCGCGCCGGCTCGCGGACATCGTGTCGCGCGTCAACAAGTGGAGCGTCAACTGGCTCGCGGATCGCGTGATCATGACCGCGTCCGCGCTCGTTCGCCGTCAGCCGCCATCGATGACCGTCGCCCTCGAGGCGATGTACGGCTGGCTGGCGCGTCATCCCCACCTCGCCACCAAAGGCCTCGTGCTCGACACCGGCTCGGGGCTGTCGTACCGCACCCAGATCACCCCGACGGATCTGGTCGCCGTGGTCCGCAGCGCGGGTGGCTTCGCCGGTGATGATGATGTCGATCCGTCGGTCTCGCAGGCGTGGCTCGATTCGCTGTCGATCGCACGGACCGATGGGACGCTGCGCCACCGCCTGCGCGACTCCGACCTCCGCGCGCGCGTTCGCGGCAAGACCGGCACGCTGTCGACGGTGATCGCGATGTCGGGCATCCTCGACCTCGATCCGACGCGCCCGCTCGCGTTCTCGCTGATCACGAACACCGACGTCCCGATCGCCAAGGGGCGCGTTCGCAAGGCCCACGACCAGGTGCTCAGCACCCTGTGCAACTACCTGTCGAAGACCATGAAGGTCAGCGTGCCCACGGTGGGGCCACCGCCCGCCGCCGTGCCGCCCGCGCTCGAGGAAGCCGAGGAGACCGACCCGGAGGCGCTCGAGGGCGAGACGTCCGCGGTCGACACCGCGCCGGTGACGTCGCTGGCCGCTACCGCTACGACCGCGCCGTAGTCCGCTCAGTCGTCGTGCGCGAACGATTGCGCGAGCCGCTCGAGGACACCCTGGTCCTCGAGCGTCGTCGTATCGCCACGTGCCGTGGAGCCCGAGGCGACCTCGCGGAGCAGGCGGCGCATGATCTTTCCGGACCGGGTCTTCGGCAGTGCCTCGGCGAACCGGATCTCCTCCGGCCGTGCGAGCGCGCCGATCTGGGTGGCGACGTGCGCGCGCAGCTCCCGCGCAAGGGCGTCGTCCGCGACCATGCCGGCACGCGGCGTCACGAACGCGACGATCGCCTGGCCCTTGAGCTCGTCGGGACGGCCGACGACTGCGGCCTCCGCGACCTTGGGATGCGAGACCAGCGCGCTCTCGACCTCCATCGTCGACAGCCGATGACCTGCCACGTTGATCACGTCATCGACGCGACCCATGATCCAGAAGTAACCGTCCGCATCCTTGCGAGCGCCATCGCCCGCGAAGTACATGCCCGGAATCTCGCCGAAGTACGTCGATACGTAGCGCGCGTGATCGCCGTAGATCGTGCGCAGCATCGACGGCCACGGCCGCTTGATCACGAGGAAGCCGCCCTGGTTCGGACCGACCGGAACGCCTTCCCGGGTGACGACGTCGACATCGATCCCGGGCAGCGGCCGGGTCGCCGAGCCGGGCTTCGTCGGGATCGCACCGGGGAGCGGCGAGATCATGATCGCGCCGGTCTCGGTCTGCCACCAGGTGTCGACGATCGGGCACCGGTCGCCACCGATCTGCTTGCGGTACCACATCCACGCTTCGGGATTGATCGGCTCACCGACGGAGCCGAGCAGGCGCAGCGACGACAGATCGTGCTTCGCAGGATACTGATCGCCCCACTTCATGAACGCGCGGATCGCGGTCGGTGCCGTGTAGAACACGGTGACGCCCCAGCGCTCGATGATGTCCCAGAACCGATCCTGGCCATCGCCGGAGCCGCCAAACTCGTCGGAGCGTGGAGCGTTCGGCGCGCCCTCGTACATCAGCACGGTCGCGCCGTTGGCGAGCGGACCGTAGACGACGTAGCTGTGACCGGTGACCCAGCCGATGTCGGCGGTGCACCAGAACACGTCGTCGTCGCGCAGGTCGAACACCATCTTCGTCGTGTACGCCGCGTTCGTCAGGTAGCCGCCGGTGGTGTGAAGGATCCCCTTCGGTTTGCCGGTGGTGCCGCTCGTGTACAGCGAGAACAGCGGGTGCTCGCTGTCGAACGCCTGCGCCTCGTGCTTGGCCGATGCGGTCTCGACGACCTCGTGCCACCACACGTCGCGCTTGGTCCACGCGACCTCGTTCGAGCAACGCTGGAGCACGATCACGTGCTCGACGCTGGTCACGCCCTCGAGTGCCTTGTCGACGTTGTGCTTGAGTGGGACCACCTGACCGCGGCGCCAGCCTCCGTCGGCGGTGATCACGGCCTTGGCGCTGCAGTCGGCGATCCGATCCGCGAGGGCATCGGCCGAGAACCCACCGAACACGATCGTATGCGGCGCGCCGATCCGCGCGCACGCGAGCATCGCGATCGCGGCCTCGGGGACCATCGGCATGTAGATCGCGACGAAGTCGCCGGCCTTGATCCCGAGGGAGGTCAGCGCGTTCGCCGCCTTGCAGACCTCGCGATGGAGCTGGCCGTAGGTGATCACCGTGGTGTCACCGGGCTCGCCCTCGAAGATGATCGCCGCCTTGTTCTTGCGCCAGCTGTGCGCATGGCGGTCGACGCACGACAAGCTCGCGTTCAGGGTCCCGCCGACGAACCACCGCACGCCCTCGCTGTCGGCGGTCTCGGGGAACGCGCCTTCGAGGATCTGCTTCCACGGCGTCGACCAGTGGAGATCGCACGCGACCTCGCCCCAGAACGCCTCGGGCTCACGGGCGGCGCGCTCGTACAGGGCCTCGTAGTCGATCAAGCTCTTGACCCGTGCGTCCCTGGCGAACGCCACGGGGGGCGGAAAGCTGCGGTTCTCCGTCAGGACCGACTCGATCGACGACATGCGCGCTCCTTGGTAGGGGATCAGACGATCGCGATCGCGTCGATCTCGACGCGAGCGTTCTTGGGCAGCCCGGAGGCCTGCACCGTCGCGCGGGCCGGCGGCTCGGTCGGGAATCGCTCGCCGTAGAGCGCGTTCACCGTCGCGAAATCAGCCATATCCGCGAGGAAGATCGTGGTCTTCACGACGTTCGCGAACGAGGCCCCGGCGGCCTCGAGCACCGCGCCGAGGTTGGCCAGGACCTGCCGGGTCTGGGCCGAGACGTCCCCGTCGACCATCGCTCCGGTCGCCGGATCGAGGGCGATCTGGCCCGAGCAGAAGATCATCTGCTTGCCATCCCCGACGGTGACGGCCACGGCCTGCGAGTACGGGCCGATCGCGGCAGGCGCCTGCGCGGTGCTGACGATGGTGCGTTGCATGGGGCCTGTCGTATCACGCCCCCGCAGAGACCCACCCTTGGCGCGTCGGTGAGAACTCAGACAGGTTGACAGCGCGCCGCGCGAGCGGTAATTCCATGGCCCTCAGGGCGTTTAACTCAGCGGGAGAGTGATTCCTTCACACGGAATAAGTCGGGGGTTCAATCCCCTCAACGCCCACCAACGACGCGACACGAGACGCCCGGTGACCGAAAGGTCCCGGGCGTCGTCACGTTTCGGGCCGTCGGCTGCCAACAATCCTGAGCGCGCGCACGACGCACGTGCGCGAACCTTCGCAACGTGAGCGCAGAATCCGGCGCCGGTACCGCGGTGTGCTCGTCGAGCAACGGGCCGCTCGCAGTGTAGAGGCCCGGATCTACATGGCAGCGGAGCTGGCGAGGTCTATGCAATCTCCTCGGACCAGGAGGACATCACCATGCTGATCGCACTTGCAGTGATTCTCGGCATCGCCTGGCTGCTCGGCTTCACCGTGTTCCACGTCGCCTCGGGGATCATCCACGTGCTCGTGATCCTCGCGGTGGTCGCGCTGATCGCGCACTTCGTCGGCGCCGCCCGCGGTCGTCGGGCGACGTGACCTAGCGCTTGCGAAACGTCGGGTCGTCGCCGGCAGCGGTCAGCGTCTCTTCCGACGATGACCAGTCGACGAGCTGCTCGTCCTCGACGGCGAGCGCATTGCGCCAGTCCTCGCGAGCGGGTGTCTCCACCTCGACCTCGGCTTCGACCACGGTCTCGCCGCGACGCACGGGACGTTCCGTCGTCGGATCGAGCGTGACCGGTGCGGGCGCAGGTGCCTGCGCCTGTGGGCGACGGGAGCTGGTCGTGTTCGCGAGGCGGCCGATGCCGGTGCTGGTCGCGCGGAACGGCTGACGGGTCGGCGTCCGTGCGCGCAGCGGTGCGCGATCCTCGTCGGTGTCCGAGCTCGTGCCGGGTGCCGGAATGCTCGGACCACGGACGGCGGGCGGCGGCGAGGCCGGCGTCTTCACCGGATCCGGTGCGGGCGGGCTCGTGATCGAGAGCGGCGTGGCGGCCGCCTTGGCCGCCGGTCGTGTGACGATCGCCGGAGCGGCAGTGGCAGCATCACCGAGCGAGCGCTGACCAACCTCGGCGACGCACGACCAGATCACGGCAGCTGGCATGTGCTCGCACAGGTTCGACACGCCGAGCGTCTCGACGACGAGCTGCGCGTCGACGCGCGAGGCTCCGACGCACGCCGTGAGCAGGCGTGCCCACAGCGGACGCGGCAGATTCGCAGCGAGCACGTCAGGCGTGACGTGCCGGAGAAGGTCCTCCGGCGTCGCGATGCCGAGGTCGAGCGCCGAGGTCAGCGCATCGACGAAGAACGCCTTCATGTTCACGACGTCGAGACCCCGGAGCGGGCAGCGGCCGCGGCGATGCAGGCCCACAGCACGTCATGCGGCAGGTGCTTGGCGAGGAGATCCGGCGTTACCGTCTCGAGCACGCGATCGGGAGTCATCGACCCCGATGCGAGAGAAGCCTGGAGCACCTTGCTCAGGAGCTCAGGCGGAAGATGAGTCGCGAGCACATCCGGGGTTGCGTGTGCGAGCACGTCGCTCGGCTGGAAGATCGAGTGCTCGAGGCCCGATTCCATCATCCGAGC
This sequence comes from Myxococcales bacterium, assembly GCA_028287135.1. Classification (GTDB taxonomy): domain Bacteria; phylum Myxococcota_A; class Polyangia; order Haliangiales; family Haliangiaceae; genus JABFXX01. The sequence goes on along the minus strand of JAQBQE010000001.1, from coordinate 46,316 downwards.
AAACCACGCCTGACGCTGATCTGAGCTCATCCCGTTCGACGGTACACCCGCCCAGTTCGGGGCACCACGACCGGCGCAACAGTTGGGACAACCCCGTGAGATTGCTCGAATCGACTGCAAGATGCTTGCTTTGCACGGCCCCGTCTTGCACGGTCAATGTGGGATGCCGGAGACACGCGCAAAGCTCTCCTCAGGCACCCTGCTCTACCGGTACGTCAACGATTCCGTCGAGGTCCTGCTCGTCCATCCGGCCGGCAACTACAACCGGCGCGCACCCTGGGGAATCCCCAAGGGCGCCCCTGACCCGGATGAGACCCTCGAGGCGACCGCCCGGCGCGAGACGCTCGAGGAGACCGGCCTCGACATCACGACTCCTCTGATCGACATGGGCTTCGTCGATTACACGCGATCCAAGAAACGCGTTCACGCGTACGCAGCTCCTGCCCCGGTCGATGCCGCGCCCCGCTGCGCGTCGTGGGAAGTCGACAAGGTCGAGTTCATCGAGATCACGCGGGCCCGGCGGATCATCCATCCCGACCAGGCCGCCTTGCTGGATCGATTGCAGCGTCACCTGGGCGCCGAGAACGGTACGACAGCTGCCGAAAAAACATCGGCGTAGTGCGGCAATGACACGCCGGTCAGTTGGCGCCCGTGTCGCAGCCTGTCGCTTCGTCGATGATTGTCAGTCAGTCTGACACCCAGATCCTTTCTCCTGGACAAAACAGCGTTCCGATCCAGAGTGCGCCCCTGCTGATTTCCTGAAACGGAAGACAGCGACCCGCCAAGCATCTGGTTTTGCTCGGGCAGATCTGCACCTACCTCATTGACGAGGTTCGCCGACGGTGATCGGTGCGCATCGTGCACGGGTAACGGTTATGTGTCCTCGCTCGTACTCCTGTGACGGGAATCGAAGCCAGGGTGCAACGGTTCGGTTCCACACGTCGTCTCATCACGAGGATAGGGAGTAACTCGCCATGGCCACCACGCAATCAGCTCGTCGAGCGCAACACGGGTCGCGTCGCGCGACAACGGCCAAGGCTGTGACGCGTCCGCACCAGACGGTGGGGACGCGACAGAATCGCGCAGCAGCACCTGGCGCTGTGGCAACGCCGCTCGCTCCCGATGCCGAGGCTCCGGCCGTCGCCGTCAAGGCGGTGCGACCGATGCGATCCCCGGATTCTGATGATCACCTGGCGGCGTACTTCCGCCAGCTGGCGGAGCACGACCTGCTCACGCCCGAGGACGAGCGCGAGCTGTCCCAGGGCATCGAGGACACCGAGATCCTGACGTGGGAGCGTGTGCTCTCGCGCGCCGATGTCGTACGTCCGCTTCTCGCGATCGTCGAGCCCAACCTCGAGCAGCCGGTGAAGTTCCCGAAGCTGCAGAAGGTGCTCGACGAGATGCTGAAGTCGAAGAAGGCGCAGAAGGACAGCAAGCTCCAGAAGAAGCTTGCGGTCGCTGCCAAGGAATACGCGAAGGAGATGCGCGCGCTCGATCTCGATCGCGTTCACATCGATGCGGTGGTGCGCGAGCTCTACCGTGCGCGGGAGGCCGCAATCGCCGGCCAGGAGAGCTGGTGGTCGGAGGGCGGCGCGCGCGATGCGGGCGCGTTCTTCGATGACGTTCGTCAGGCACATCGCGACGCCGCGAACCTGCGCGACGAGTTCGTGCGCGCGAACCTGCGTCTCGTCGTCACGATGGCGCGTCGCTACGACCGTGGCGGCATGCCGCTCGCCGACCTGATCCAGGAAGGCAATCTCGGTCTGATGCACGCGGTGTCGCGGTTCGACTACCGCCGTGGTCTCCGGTTCTCGACGTACGCGTGCTGGTGGATCCGGCATGCGATCGGTCGCGCGCTCGCGGACAAGGCGCGCGCGGTCCGGATCCCTGTGCACATGCTCGAGGCGCAGCAGCAGCTCGAGAAGGTGCGGCAGGGTCTGGTCGGAGAGCTCGGTCGTCCGCCGACGCCACAGGAGCTTGCCAAGGCGGCGCGCGTGCCGCTCGCCAAGCTCAACCAGATGCATCGCTACATCATGGGTCAGCCGATGTCCCTCGACCGGCCGGTCCACGATGACGACGATCGCAGCTTCGGCGACACGATGGCCGATCCGAACTCCGAGGAGCATTCGCCCGAGGACAACATGACGACGGATACGCTGACCGGTCAGGTCAAGCGTCTGCTTCATCACCTGTCTCCGATCGAGGCCGACGTGCTGACCAAGCGCTTCGGGCTCGGCGACGACGAGGAGCGGACGTTCCGCGAGATCGGCGACCAGTATCACCTGTCGCGCGAGCGCATCCGTCAGATCCAGAACTCGGCCCTCGACAAGCTGAAGCGCGCCCTCGAGCGCGAGCACCGCGGCCACGTCGAGATGTAAGGCGCTGCGGCCGCAAAATCGCGGCTGCGTGCAGCATCGGTAGTGATACGTTCGCCGGTGATGAACCGGTGGATCGTCCTGCCCCTGCTGTGCGTGGTCGCGCCCGTTGCCGTGGCGGACAACGCCAAATCGTCGCCGTTCGATTCGCCACGGCCGGCCAAGAAGCCGCCGGTGACAGCTCCGGCCGGCTACACCGGCCTCGGCGCCGAGAGCATGGCGCCCGAGGAGATTGCGAAGTTCGCTGCGCCGGCGCTCGATGCGCAGGTCTCGCGGCGGATGCAGGCAATGCTCGACGTCCGTGGCGCCGGCAGCGGCGCGATCACGGCCAGGGGCGATCGGATGTACTACACGTCCTCGGTCACCGGCACGAACCAGGTCTGGCGCCAGGACGGGCCGATGAAGTTCCCGCTCCAGCTGACAGGTGGTGAGGATCGGACGGGCGTGGTGGGGCTCGCGCCGGATGATTCGTTCATCGCGGTCAGCCGGGATGTCGGTGGACAGGAGAATCCCGGGCTTTACCTGATGAGCCCCGACGGTGGAGCGCTGCGCATCGTGCAGCACACGCCCAAGGTCCAGACCTCGCTGCAGTTCATCGAGGACGACGCGAAGACGCTGTACTTCAAGGCGAACGACATCGATCCGGCGTCGTACGCGATCTACCGGTTCGATGTGAAGGCGGGCACGAAGGAGCTCGTGTTCGACACGCCCGGCCTCTGGTACATCGCCGACCACCGGGGGGCGACCTGGCTGATGGTCAAGGAGCTCGGCAATGCGCAGTCCGAGGTGTTTCAGTACGAGCTCGCGACGAAGAAGCTGACGCCGCTGCTCGGACAAGGCGAGTCCGAGGAGTACGACGTGGCGTTCGGCGCCCGGCCCGGGCAGGTGCTGGTCCGCACCAACAAGCTCGGCGACTTCCAGCGGGTCTACAGCCTCGAGAACGGCAAGCTCACGCCGATCACCCCCGACATCAAGCACGACGTCGAGAGCTTCACGATCGACGAGACGCGGACGCGGATCTATTTCCGCATCAACGCCGACGGCTATCAGCAGCTCCAGGTCGTCGACGCGAAGACGCTGAAGCCGCTCGCGCTGCCCAGGCTGCCCGAGGCCGAGAACGTCGTGTTGTCGGGCGTGTCGCGCAACGGCCGGTTCGTCCAGCTCTCCGTCGATGGAGCGACCCTGCCGTCGACCAGCGTGACCTACGACTGGAAGACCCGGAAGGCCACCACGTGGCGCCTGCCGATGACGCCCGAGATCGACACCAAGCAGTTCGCAAAGGCGACGCTCGAGTTCTATCCCGCGCGTGACGGCACCAAGATCCCGATGTTCGTGCGCCGCCCCCAGGCGTGTGCGGGCACCGGTCCCTGCCCCGTCGTTGTGGATTTCCATGGCGGCCCCGAGGGTCAGTCGGTGGCCGGGTTCTCCGCTGGCGCGCAGCTGTTCGTCGACGCGGGCTTCATCTTCGTCCAGCCGAACGTGCGCGGCTCGACGGGGTACGGCAAGGCATGGCTGCACGCGGATGACGGCCCCAAGCGCTTGAATGTCGTGAGCGACATCGAGGATGCGGCCAGGTTCATCCGGGCGAACTGGGGACGCGATGGCAAGCCACCGCGGATCGGCGTGATGGGGGGCAGCTACGGGGGCTACTCGTCCCTGATGGCGATGACGTTCTTCGCCGGTGCGTACGACGCGGGTGTGGCAAACGTGGGGATCAGCAACCTCTACACGTTCCTGATGAACACCGCGCCCTACCGGCGGATCCTGCGCACCAGCGAGTACGGCGATCCGGTCAAGGATCGCGAGGCGCTCACGCAGCTGTCACCGATCACCCACATCGGGAAGATCAAGGCGCCGCTGCTGGTGATCCAGGGCGTCAACGATCCGCGCGTGCCGGTCGGTGAAGCGGTGCAGGTCTACCGGGAGCTCGAGCGCCGGAAGATTCCGGGCGGGCTGATCCTGTTTGCCGACGAGGGCCACGGCGCGAGCAAGCGCTCGAATCGCGTGCTCCAGACGGGTCACACGGTCGCGTTCTTCGAGAAGCACCTGCTCGGGCGCTGACCGCCGTAGGCGTAGGCCTCGGCGAGCACCACGAATCGCTCGGGCTCTCGATGCGCGAACGGATGGCGCGCCGTGAACAAGCGCCGTCTACGCGAACGCCGCGCAACCACCGACCGCGCGGTGCGCCGTTGGGCAGCGCTCGTGAACCACTACCCTTCCGCTACTGATTTCTTCTAGCAGGCGTGCGGTGCGTTCGTACGGCCCACGCTCATGCTCGCCTAGGCCTACGCCTACGCCTACGCCTGTGGTGCGCGGCCGAGCAGGAAGCGCACGAGCGCCTCGGCCTTGGGCACGAACGTGTCGAGCTCGACGAACTCGGTCGTCGTGTGGAAGCCGGCACCACGCGGTCCGAGGCCGTCGATGGCGGGCACTCCGAGCGGCGCGACGGTGTTGGCGTCAGAGCCGCCGCCGAGGAGCGGTGCTTCACCATCACCGAGCCCCGAGGCACGCGCGCAGGCGGCGTACTCGTCGCGCAGGGCGGCCGACGCCGGTGTGCGCTCGAGCGGGAGCCGGTTCGCACCGCCGGAGACGTCGAGGCGGACTCCGCCGGTCGACAGCGACGCAGCGGCCGCGCGCAGCTCGGAGACCAGGATCTCGGCGTCGGCGACCGTCTCGTAGCGCAGATCGAGCATGCACTCCGCACGCTCGGGGACCGTGTTCTTCGAGGTCCCGCCGACGAACGTGCCGACATTGACCGTGATGCCGCGCGCGTAGTTGGTCAGCTGTTGTGCGACATCGACGAACTTCGCGAGCGCCCAGATCGCGTTCGCGCCGTCCTTGTGGTGATTACCCGCGTGTGCGGCCTTGCCGTGCGCGGTGACGGTCATCGCGCCGACGCCCTTGCGCCGCGTGATGATCATGTCGTTGACGCGGCCCGACTCGAACACCAGCGCGCATGCGGCGGTGCGCGCGAGCTCCTGGAGGTGCGGGGTCGACGTGGGCGATCCGACTTCCTCGTCGGAGACCGAGAGCGCAACGATCGGCAGCGACGCGAGCGCGCCGACGTCCTCGAGCGCGGCGAGCGCCGTGCGGATGACCGCGAGCCCGCCCTTCATGTCGAGCGCCCCCGGGCCGGTCGCCTTGTTGCCGTCCTCGCGCCAGCCCTCGAAGTGGCCGGGCGGGAACACGGTGTCGTGGTGGCCGACGAGGAGCACCGTGCCTGCGCTGCTCGCTGCTGGTGTGCGCCAGACCAGGTGATCGCCAAACCCGGTTCCGCCGGGGATCGTCGTGCACGACAGCGACGGGAGTGTGAAGGCCTCGCGCAACAACGCGCCGACCTGGTTCACGCCTTCGACGTTGGAGGTGTAGCTGTTGATCTCGACCCAGGACCGGGTCAGCGAGAGCATCTCGGCTCCACGCGCGCGAACCGCGGCGAGGGCACGGTCGAGTGACACTGGCTGTTTTCCCATCGGCTGGGGCATGGCATACCTCGGGCCACGATGGCAAAGCGATTCAAGGCAGCAATCATCGGCGGTAGTGGGTACGGCGGCGCGGAGATGGCGCGACGCCTCCTGATGCATCCGGATGTCGAGCTCGTCCGCGTCGCGTCGATCGACCATGTCGGCGAGCCGCTCGGCGCGGTCCACCCGAACCTCGACGGCGCGACGGACCTGAAGTTCGAGGATCTGTCGCCGGCCGAGGCTGCGAAGGGCTGCGATGTCGCCCTGCTCGCGCTGCCGCACAAGGTCACCGCGGCCAAGGTGCCCGAGCTGATCGCCGCTGGCGTCAAGATCGTCGACATGTCCGGCGACTTCCGGCTCCGCGATGCCGCGGTCTACGAGAAGTTCTACGGCGCCAAGCACCCGCACCCGGAGCTGCTCGGCACGTTCGTCTACGGGCTGCCCGAGCTCAACCGGGAGGCCATCAAGAAGGCGACGTACGTCGCCTCGCCGGGCTGCTTCGCGACCACGATCGAGCTCGCCCTGCTCCCGCTCGCGCGCGCGGGCCTGCTCGATGGCGCCGTGATCCACGTCACCGGCATCACCGGCTCCTCGGGATCCGGCATCGCCCCGCAGGCCGGCACGCATCACCCGAGCCGCGCAGGCAACCTCAAGACCTACAAGCCGCTCGAGCACCAGCACGTCCCCGAGATCACGCAGACGCTCGCGGAGGCCGGCGGCAAGAACATCGAGCTGAGGTTCGTGCCGGTGTCTGCGCCGCTGACCCGCGGCATCTTCGCGACCTGCTTCCTCGAGCTTCCCGCCGACGTCGATGCCACGCGGCTGGCGTCCCTGTTCGACGAGACCTACGCGCGCGAACCCTTCGTGCGGCGCCCGAAGACCCGGCTGCCCGAGGTCGTCGCGGTCGCCGGCTCGAACTACACCGAGGTCGGCTTCGCGGTCGGCGCGGTCCTCGACGGCAAGCGCACCGTCACCTGCTTCTCCGCGCTCGACAACCTGATCAAGGGCGGCGCCGGTCAGGCGATCCAGAACATGAACCTCGTGCTCGGCTGCGATGAGAAGGCGAGCCTCGAGGACGTCGGGAACTGGCCATGACCAAGCGTCCCATCGTCGTCAAGATCGGTGGCGAGGTCGTCGGCTCCGGTGAGGCGCACGTCCTCGCGGCGGATCTGCGCGTGCTCGTCGAGGATGGCGCGCGCGTCGCGATCGTCCACGGCGGCGGCCCGCAGGCCACCGCGTTACAGAAGCAGCTCGGCATCGAGACCAAGCAGGTCGCCGGTCGCCGCGTCACCGATGCCGCCACGCTCGACGTGATGAAGATGGTGCTCGCCGGCAAGCTCAACGTCGACCTGTGCGCGGCGCTCACCGCAGCCGGTGTCTCGGCCGTCGGTCTCCACGGCGCCTCCGCCCAGATGGTGAAGGCAACGCGGCGTCCTCCGAAGGTCTACGCCGGTGCAGGTGACGTCCCCGTCGACATGGGCTTCGTCGGTGACGTCACCGGCTTCAACCTCGCGCTCCTCGAGACCCTGTGGTCCGCCGGCCACGTCCCCGTCATCGCCTGCCTCGGAGCCGATGCCTCCGGCGGCGTCTACAACATCAACGCCGACATGGTCGGCAACCAGCTCGCCGCCGCGCTCCAGGCCGAGCGCCTGTTCCTCGTCACCTCCGCCCCGGGCGTGCTCAAGGACATCAACGATCCGTCCTCGCGCCTCCCGAGGCTCAGCCGTGACGAGGCCAAGGCCGCCATCGCCGATGGCACCGTCAGCGGCGGCATGATCCCGAAGCTCGAAGAAGCCATGGCCGTGATCGACCAGGGCGTCGGCGCGATCCACATCCTCGGGAAGCTCGGCGCCGGCGACCTCGTGCGCGCCGTGCGAGAGCCCGGCTCGGTCGGCACCACCCTGGTGAGCTAGGGACGCTTTCCACTCTCTCAACTCTCGCTGACTAAGCTGTCGAGATTCCTCGGCCGAAAGGGACGGTCTCCACTTTCTCGCAACCGAGCGCGCGACGGTCCGATACGCTGCAGATGCCGCGTATCGCTCGCCGAACCTGTCCGGGAGTCGTCTATCACGCCATCTGGCGCTTCTCAGATCGTGCCTGGCTGCTCCGGGGGGACGAGGAGCGCACAAACTACCTGCGGCTGCTTGGTCACGCCCTGACGGCATCGGATTGGCGATGCCTCGCCTACGCGCTGATGAGCAACCATATCCATCTCGCGCTCCTGGCAGGGCGAACGGAGATGTGGCGATGGGCAAAGCGTGTGAACTCACCGTTCGCACGATGGCTCAACGGTCTCCATCACCGGCTCGGCAGCGTATTCGCCGATCGTGCAAAGGCGCACGCCGTACTACCTGAGCACGAGCGCGACCTGATTGCGTACATCCACAACAACCCCGTCCGTGCCGGAGTCGTGCGGCGCGCCGCCGAAAGCACATGGACGAGCCACCGCGCTTACACCGGCCTTGTCCGGATCCCCGGCTGGTTGGGTGTCAGTGACGGCCTCCGGCGCGGCGGATTCGATGATCCGGACACGTTCGATGCTTGGGTCGACGTCACGAGCCGGGACGAGAACGTAGGGCCAGCCATCGCAGGGATTCATCCCGCTGCGCGCAAACGCGGTTCCATCGAGATCGCGACTCCGATCGTGGGCGCCAGAACGGTCGTGCCGCTGACCGCACGCTCCTTCGCACGCATCCGGCCCGATCCTCGACGATTGATCTTGTTGGTCGCGGCACTGTTCGGCGTTCCCGAGACGATCCTTTGCTCTCGCCGAAACGTCCCGGCGGCAGTCCGAGCCAGACGAGCAACGGTGCACGCCGCACGAGCGTTGGGAATTGCCGGCAGTGATATCGCCGCAGCTATCGGCATCAGCCCACAGGCAGTGTCGAAGCTGTCGCTACAGCCGCTCGATCCCGAGGCGCTGAGGATCGCTGGTACCGCGGCAGATCAGGTCGCCGACGAGCTGACCGCGCGCGGGGAGAAAGTGGAGACCGTCCCCTGAGCTAACCAACGGTTCAGGTAGTTACGTGACGAGAGTTGAGACAGTGGAAAGCGTCCCTAGATCAGGGGCGCCCAGGTGCTTTTTTTTGGGGGGCTAGGTCAGGGGCGCGCCGGTGGCCGCTTCGGCGGCTGCGCGCGTCACCGTGGGCGCGAGCTCGATGATCCGGAAACCGTGACCGGTGGGCTCGAAGACGCCGAGGTCGGTGATGACGAGCGAGACGACGCGCGCGGCGGTCAGTGGGTAGTCGCAGCGCTGGACGAGCTTGTGCTCACCCTTCTTGGTGGTGTGCTGCATCATCGCGATCAGGCGGCGGCATCCGGAGGCGAGGTCCATGGCGCCGCCGATGCCCATGACCTTGCCGCCGGGGATGGCCCAGTTCGCGAGGTCACCGCCGGCGGAGACCTGCATGGCTCCCATGATCGCGAGGTCGACGTGACCGCCACGGATCATCGCGAACGAGAACGCCGAGTCGAACGTCGAGCCGCCGGGGAGGACCGTGACGGTCTGCTTGCCGGCGTTGATCAGGTTGGGATCTTCGTCGCCTTCGTAGGGGAACGGACCGGTGCCGAGGAGGCCGTTCTCGGAGTGGAGCCATGCGTGGCCCTCGGGGAGGTAGTCGGCCACCTGGGTCGGAAGGCCGATGCCAAGGTTGACGATCGAGCCCGCGGGGATCTCGCGAGCGGCGCGGCGGGCCATGTCTTCGGTCGAGTACATCCAGGCTCCTAGGAGGTGAGCTGCTTGGGCGTGAAGGCGGGTTGCGCGATCAGCGCGGCGGCGAACGGCGCGAAGTCATCGACGATCAGCTTGTGCTCGCCGGTCGCGGTCCCGAGCACGAGCACGTTGGGGTTCCGGCCGAACGTGATCCGCTTGTTCGACGTGATCTGGGACAGCGGCAGGTCGAGCCGGTGCGCCTTGTTCATCAGCCACATGATCAGACCGACGAGCGGCGCCAGCCAGAACACCCAGAGGACGACGGGCTGGAACACCACACGGTCCGTGGTGAGCCAGACCCGGCCGGTGGTCAGGCTGATGCCCTTGAGCGAGCCTGCCGGCTTCCACAGGACGTGGTTCTCCGAGGGAGCCAGCGCGAAGGGAGGTTGCGGTGTGGCCACGGGTCAGCTCGCCGTCTCGCGCTTGCGAAGGGTCCGGAACTCGAACGCATCCTCGTGCTCGGGCACGTGGATGATGCGGTGGACGAAGATGCCCGGCAGGTGAACGTCATCGGGATCGATCGCGCCGTTCTCCACGAGCCGGTCACACTCGACGATCGTCAGCTTCGCCGCGGTCGCGACCACCGGATTGAAGTTGCGAGCGGTCCGCCAGAACCGGAGGTTGCCGAATCGATCGGACTGCTGCGCGCGCACGAGCGCGACATCGCCCGGCAGCGCACGCTCGAGGATGTAGCGGCGACCATCGATCTCCTTGGTCTCCTTCCCGTCCTCGACGACGGTCCCGACCCCGGTCGGCGTGTAGAACGCCGGGATCCCGGCACCCGCGGCGCGCATCCGCTCGGCGAGCGTGCCCTGCGGCGTGATCTCGACCTGCACCTCGCCGGAGGCCATCCGGGTGTGGAGGTCCTCGTTGCCGCCGATGTAGCTGCAGATCACCTTGCGGATGATGCCGGCGCGCAGCCACTGCGCGAGCCCCTTACCCATGTTGCCCGCGTTGTTCGAGACCAGCGTCAGATCGCGCACACCTCGCTCGACCACGCCCTTGATCAGCGCCTCGGCGTTGCCCGAGAGACCGAATCCACCGACGAGGATCGTCATCCCGTCCTTGAGCGGGACGAGCGCCTCGGCGATCGACGGAAACACCTTCTCGCTATGACGACCGATCATGCCCGAGCTCCAAAGGCGGAGACGGCCGCCTCACCGAACGAACGAATGCCTCGCACGAGCTCTTCCTCCGTGATGCACAGCGGCGGCGCGAAGATCGCAGTACCGCGCTTGCCGTCGACATGCAGGGACAGTCTGCGGGTCGCGAGCTCGGCGTTGAGCCTGGCCCACTGGTCGGGCGATGCCTGCGGTGCGAGCGCCGCGAGCAGACCGAGGCCGCGGACGTGCGCGGGCACCGCGATCTTCGCAGCGACCGCATCGAGCTCGCGCAGCAGCACAGGACCGAGCCGCGCGCTGGTCTCGAACGACGCCTCGTCCTCGTACAGCTTCATCGTCTCGAGCGCCGCGGCGCATGCGGTCGGATGCGCGTAGTAGGTCAGTCCGCACGCGAGGACGTTGGTGTCGAAGTGCTTCGCGACGCGCTCGTGCACGATCACGGCGCCGATCGTCGCGTACCCCGAGGCCAGGCCCTTCGCGATCGTGATCATGTCAGGCACGACATTCCAGTGCTGGAACCCGAACGGCTTCCCGATCCGCCCGAACCCGGTCAGCACCTCGTCGGCGACCAGCAGCGCACCGTCGGCATCGCACGCGGCGCGCACCGTGGGCCAGTAGTCCGGCGGTGGGATCCACACGCCATTGGCTCCAGGAACCGGCTCGATGAACACGGCCGCCGTGGTGCGCTCTCCCTCGAGCTTCATCGTGCGGCCGATCTCGCGTCCATACTCGCGATCGCACACGTTGCCGGGCCGATTTCCCGACGCGCATCGCTCGCACTCGCAATCGTGGACGTGAACAACGCCGGGGATCAGTGGCTCGAGCGGCGCCCGGCGCCAGTCACCGGTCAGCGCGAGCGCGCCCATCGAGGCACCGTGATAGCTGCGATAGCGCGCGATCATCTTCAACCGGCCGGTGACCAGCCGCGCGATCTTGATCGCGTTCTCGTTGGCCTCGGCGCCACCCAGCGTGAAGAACACCTTCGAGAAGCCAGGCCCCGCCATCGCCAGCAGCCGCTGCGCGAGCTCGGTCTTTGCCGGGAACACCGCGTTCGGCGCTGACAAGCACAGCTGATCCGCCTGGCGCTTGATCGCTTCGACGATCCTCTGGCGCCCATGGCCCGCGTTGACCTGATAGCTCAGCGAGCCGAGGTCGAGCCAGCGGCCACCGTCGGCGGTGGTGAACCATGCGCCCTCGCCGCCCGTGAGCTCGAAAGCCTTCGCGGTGTTCTGCGCCGTCCACGTGAAGAAGAAGGGGTGATCGTTACTCATGACTCAGACTTCCCAGCGCTCGGCGGCGACGTTGTGGATGAAGCCCTGCTGTGCCCACAGCTCGCGCGTGTCGAGGTTCATCGCGATCGCGCCACAGGTCGCCGCTCCGTGCGGGGACTCCGGCGTGGACATGTTCGTGCACACGCTGCGTGGCCATCCATCCTCGGAGCCGAGCCGGCGCCACGCATCGTCGAGGTCGCGGACGGGCGCCCGCTCGAGGTCCGCCTCGAGCCAGCGCATGCGGTCGTGGGTCGTGCTCGTCGACGGGACCTTCGAGCGCTCCGCGATCTCGGAGTCGAGGCAGTGGTTGGTGTGGCAGTACGCGCGGCCGCCGGCGAACACCATCTTGCGCCGCGTGCCGGAGGTCTCGATCGCGAACGCGTTCGCCTTGTCGGCGACGAAGTAGTGATGCCCCGAGCCGATGGGGCTCGCCGCGATCACCTCGCGGGCCGCCACGGCGTCCCGCTCGTACAGCGCACGGCGCACCATCGCGGGCCACACGACGCCGAGCGTCGCGTCGGTTGAGAACAGGTTATTGATCGCGATCCCGACGCCGGCCGCGTTCATCCCCGCCATGCCGAGGCACCCCGTGACCGTCAACAGCGTCGCCGCAGGTCCCGCCGCTGACTCGGGGACGCGCAGCACCATGACGTACGGGATCGCAGTGGCGTGCATGTCCCAGGTCTGCGCGAGGATCCGTCCCGTCGGTGACTCCGACCAGATCACGCTGCAGCCATCACCACCCAGCGTTGGATCGCCACCGTTGACGACGCCGGGCTCCACGATCGCGGCGTCCGGCGAGTCGCGCGTCGGTGCCGGTTGCCACAGGGACGGATCTGGATCGAGGTCCCGCAGATCCGTGTAGTGGTTCGCGACGACGATCTCCTCGGGGGACACACCCGCTCCCTCGGCGATCCCGAGCAGCTCGTTGTAGAGGCCCACGTGATAGCTCGCGAGCACGGGGAGATGGGCACTCGCGGCCGCGAGTACCTGGTCCGCGGTCTTGAACCCGCCGACCTTCGTGCACAGGTAGACCCGGATCGCCGAGAGCGCTTTGATCTCGCCGCGGAAGCTCTCGCCGTGGATCCGGCCCCAGTCGCGCGGCAGCTTGCCCGCAGGCAGCTCGAGGATTCTCATCGGATACCTTCGAGAAAGTGGAGACCGTCCCCGGTGCCCAGTGTGATCTCAGGCAGTTCCGCGCCGAGAGTTGAGATCGTGGAAAGCGTCCCTTCCGAGCGCATTAGACCTCCCGCAGGGCGGTGCCGAGGGCGGACGCTGCCGCCTCGATCTGATCGAGGGCGGGGATCAGGCCGAGCCGGCCGCCCGGGAACCGGCGGACGAGGATGCCGCGGTCCGCGAGCAGGTCGGCGATCGCCGCGGCACGCTGGCCGGCGGAGATCACGCGGTAGGCGCCGAGGCCGGCAGCCCGGATGTCGGTCAGGCCGCCCGTGCCGAGGGCGGACAGCGCGTGATCGAGGGCCGCCGAGGCACCGCCGATGTCGAGGTGACGGGCGGCGCGCAGCTGATGGTGCTGGCGGACCAGCGAGAGCTCGTCGCCATCCCAGGTCGAGACCAGGGTCAGCGGCGATCCGACGTACCACCTCGACGAGGTGTGCAGATAGCCGGTCTGGCCGCCGCCCCACCACGCGAGGACATCGGGCGTGATGCCGGCCGCCGTCGACAGGAACGCGCCCCGGCCACTGCGATACGTGTGGGTCGTGGTCTCGACCGCGATCAGCGGAAGGTCGAGCTCCTTGCGCAGCGTCGCGAGCGCGGTGATGAAGTCGGCCGGCAGCACGTGGCCGGTGCGCTCCTGGACGAGCTCGTAGACGAAGCCGAGCACGTTGCCCGGACCACCCGCGGCCTCGACCGCCGCGCGCAGCGACGCGATCGTCGCCTCGGTTCCGGCCACCGCCGGATGCGGCACGCGTGGCCACGCGAAGTGACCGGGACCGCCCTGATGGACGTCCGGGTCCGAGAGCGAGCGGCACGTGGCTGCGGTGTGACCGTAGTAACCGCCGGCGAGCCCGATCGCGACCTGCCCCGTCTTGCGGGTGACGCGGATGAGGCGCAGGGCCTTGTCGATCGACTCGTCACGCGACGAGGTCAGGTAGAGGTGCGGCAGCTCGGGGACCAGCGCGCTCAACCACTCGAGCGCACGCACGGTCGCGGGCGTCGTGTAGTTCATCAGCGTCAGCTTGTTGACCGCGGGGCCATAGAGCAGCCCACGATCCTCGAGCGCACGCAGCGACGCCGGACCGTTCGCAAACGGCTTGGTCATGCCCGACGCGAGGTCGAACGTGACCTCGTCGTCCTCGTGCGCTGCGGCCTCGCGGCGGCGCAGGACCTCGGCCTTGACCACCGGATCGGGGGTGATCGTGCCGAGCGGGATCCGGTAGTAGATCGCCTGCCCCTCGGGATCCTCGTACTGGCCGGTGAGGATGGAGACCACGTGCGCACCGAACACGCGGTTGAGGTGCGTCATCTGTGCGGTGCGACCGACGCGGTTGCGACCGGTGACGTAGCGATAGCGCGGCGTGCCATCGGACTTCTTGCGCGCGTACGCGTCGCGAAGCTGAAGCTCCTTGAGCTTCCTGCCGACCCCCGAGCTCTGATAGCTCGGCGCCACGGTGATCGACAGCGAGTACATCGTGTTCTGCTTACCGAGCATCGGATCATCGTCGGGACCTTCGACGTCGTGGCTCTGCTCGAGCGGCGCGCCGATCGCGAACGCGACGAGCTGCTTCGCTCCGCCGCCCGGCCCCGGGGCCTCGCCGACGATCAGCAAGCCTTCCGCATCCTCGATCGCTGCGCGGATCTCCGCCGGCGGGGTGCGTCGCGCGGGCTCGTAGACCTGGTACTCGATATCGAGGATCGCCGGCAGGTGCGTCATCGCCTCGCTGTGCGGGACGATCCGGTACTCGACGTCGGGCATCACCGCGGGCGCATGGGTCCCCGGAGGCGACACATCCTCCCACTCCGGCGGCTTCTTGCCGTCGTGCGCATCGAGCCACGATAGAGAGCGACGGATCGTCTCGAACAGCATGTCGATCTCGCGCGCGAGGAAGCTGTCGGACAGCCGGTAGCGTGCGGTCCGCGTGCCCGCACCGAACACGACGGCACCGCGCCAGAACCGCTGGCCGAGGAATGCATCGAGCATCGCCGGGGTCGGGAGATCGAACGCGAACGCATAGCCGGTCGCGCGCGGTGCACCGACCAGGTGCGGATACGCGCGGGCGATCTGCTGGAGCCGCGGCTCCACGAGCTTCTCGAGGCGCTCGGCGTTGTGGCTCGTCGACACCATGTCCGCGTGGATCCGGCCGCGCACGAGCGATGCGTTGTGCGCACTCGCCGGCTCGGGATCCGAGAACCGCGACATCACGACGCCGACCTGCGCGCGCTTCGCGAACGTCACGGCATCGGGATAGTCGGGCTGACCGCGCGAGTTGAGTAGCCGGAACTTCGAGTGCCACGCGAACGGTCCACCGAGACCGAAGCCGACCTGGACCTCGTCGAACACGAGGAACGTCTGGTGGTGGCGAGTGAGCAGGCGCAAGGCGCGGAAGAACCGCTCGGTCGCGTAGCGATCGCCACCCTCGGACTGCATCGGCTCGACGATCACGCAGGTGTACGCGCCCGTCTTCAGCGCGTCGTGCACCGCCGCGAGCGACGCGACCTCGGCTGCGAGCAGTGCATCATCCTTCGCATCGCCGAACCGCTCGCGCAGCTCGTCGATCCCGCCGGTCGCTGCCGCGGCGTAGAACCCGCTCGGGGCCGTCGGCTCCTCGCCGGGCTCGTTCCAGACCGGGAACGGTGCGAACTCGGTCTCGTAGCCCTTGATCTCGAACGGTGCGCGCTTGCTCGGCGAGTGCGTCGCGTGGAGAGCGAGCAGCGTGCGGCCATGGAAGCTGCCCTCGAACGCGAACACCTTCGTCGCATCCTTGCGGGGGCAGTTGATCTTGCACAGCGCCATCGCCTTCTCGTTGGCCTCGGCACCCGACGCCACGAACGTGACGTGCGGCAGACCGGGCACGAGCTGGCGCAGCGTCGACGCGTACTCCGACGCGGCCCAGGTCTCGCCGATCGCGGTGTCTTCGTTGACGACCAGCGTGTCGCCGAGCTCGCCCTCGACGTACGCGCGGACGACCGGATCCTCGGCAAACCCGCCGACCACCGTCGCGGTCTGGCTCATGCCGTCGATCACCGCCATCGGCTCGGCGTCGATCGAGACCATCCACGGGCCCGCCGACCGCAGGTGATCGAACACCGGCGGCTTCTTCTCGCGCGGCACGCGATCGCCGGCGTAGAGCCGGGCGAGCAACCCTTCGCTCTCGGGCAGCCGCCCGCCGAGCGGGCGATGGATGTGCATCGGGCGCGGCAGATCGATCAGCGTGCGGACCGCCTCCGCGGTCTCCTCCTGCGTGTGCTGCTGCTCGAGCCGCTCGAGATCGAACGGGGGAAGCAGGGCCGCGAGGTGCGGATGTGCGGTGACGGGACCGATCGGATTCTCGAGGACGGCGACCGGAACGATGACGTTGCGATGTGCCCACGCACCGGCGGGACGGTGATTGCCGCTCTTGCCGACGCCGCCGAACGGCAGCTTGGGGCTCGCGAGGTTGGTCGAGCGGTTGCGATTCAGGATCCCCGAGCGGGTCCGCGCGAAGAACTGCTCGAACCGCGCCTTCGAGCCCGTGAACACCGAGTTCGCGAACCCGTACGGGCTCGCCTCGAGCACCGCCATCGCCTCCTCGTCGGAATCGATCACCTCGATGCACAGATCGGGACCGAACACCTCGAGGTCGGTGTAGCCCGCGACGTGGTGAGCTCCATCGGGGAGCCGGTGCAACGACGCGGTGCGGTAGTACCCGCCCGCGATCCGCTGACCGGGGACGATCGGCTCGGCGCCACCCTTCTTCCCGGTCTCGATCGCCGCCTCGAGCTTGGTCAGCGCACCGTACGTGGCGAGCGGACCTGCGAACACGCTCGGATCCTCGGGATTCCCGAACCTCAGCTCGCGCGCGACCTTGGCGAGACCGGCGATGAACCGGTCCGCGATCTTGCGATGCACGAGCACGCGCTCGGTGCCGGTACAGCGCTGCCCGGCCGACAGATACGCTCCCACGGCGACCTCGTGCACGGCTTGCCGCATCGCTGCATCGTCGAGAACGACGCAGACATTCTTGCCGCCCATCTCGAGCGCGACCAGCAGCTCGGGACGGTCGAGCGAGCCCTCGAGGATCCGCCGGCCCACGGTCCAGCTTCCCGTGAAGCACAGCCCGCGCAGCAGCGGTGACTCGACCATCGCCGCACCGACCTCGCCTCCGCCGACGACGACGTTCAGCACGCCGGGCGGCAAGCCAGCGGCGAGCGCGGCCTCTGCGTAGCGTTGACCGCACAGCGGCGTGATGTCGCTCGGCTTGATCACGACGGTGTTGCCCGCGAGCAGTGCCGGCACGACGTGGGCGTGACACAGGTGCAGCGGATAGTTGAACGGACCGATCACACCGACGACGCCGAGCGCCTGGTAGCGGAGGTGCTCACCCGGCGCGACCTGGCCGGGCTTGAGATCGCCCGCCATCGCCGTCTTCACCAGCTCGAAGCGATTGAGCAGCGTCTGGATCTCGAGCTTGGCCTCGCTGCGGATCTTGCCGGTCTCGATCACGATCGCGTCCGCGAGCTGATCGGCACGCGCTGCGATCTGCTGCTTGAACCGCTCGAGGTGATTCGCGCGCTGCGCCTGCGTCAGCTGGGCCCACGCGGGCTGCGCGCTCGCCGCTGCAGCGGCTGCGTCCGCGACCGCGCTGACCGTGTACCCGGTCTCGAACACCACGGCGCCATCGGCGGCCGGGTTCCGCGACACGAGGGCCTTGCCCGAAGGCGGCACGAACGCGCCTCCAATGAAGTTACCGAGCGGCTGCACCGGCGAAGTACAGCGCCCCCGGATCACCGGGTCAAGGGCCACGAGCCCCCGCGGGACTGGGCCAGAGCGTCGCCCCATCCCGCATCGCGCGTGTTCGACGGTGGCGCGGATCTCACGCACTCCTACCAAAAACCGTCGCGATCCCGGCGTGTTGGGCGCGGTCGCCTGTGCTACAAGGCCACCGTGCCCTCGCTGGTCTTCCTCGCCGGACCGATCGCTGGGCGGCGCTTCAAGCTCGGCGAGGGCGAGTATGTGATCGGGCGGCGGTCCGACTGCCAGGTGTTCGTCCCCGACATGCGCGTCTCGCGGCAGCACGCCCGGTTGTGGAAGGACGGCGACGGCTGGACGCTCGAGGATCTCGGCTCGAACAACGGCACCTACGTCAACGGCGTGCGGGTCCAGCACTCGACGACGGTCCGTCACGACGACGAGATCCTGATCGCGAACAACCGGATCCGCGTCGAGGCACGCGACGTGACGCCCGCCCCGCGCTTCCCGGAAGGCAACGCCGTCACCATCGTCGACGTCGGCGATGCCGCGTTGATCCGCAGCCGCGAGGAGCTCGGCTCGGGCCGACTGCCGCTCGTCAGCTCCGGGATGGTCAACATCCAGGACCAGCGCGCGGTGCGGTTGATCGAGCGAAAGCTCGACGCCTTGACCCAGGTCCTCCACGCGACCGCGTCGTCAGATACCGGCGAGGCGTTGCTCCAGAAGGTCGTCGACGCGCTGCTCGAGCTATTCCCGCAAGCGGACGATGTCGGCGTCCTCGTCGAGGACGAGCGCACGGGCGAGCTCCGCGTGCAGTGCCAGCGCCATCGCCAGCACCTGGTCCCGTATGCCCAGGAAGCCGAGCCCGAGTCGGCGAAGACGCAGAGCCAGGCGGGGCACCTGCGCGTCCCGGGGACGATCATCCAGCACGTGATCAGTGACCACCGCAGCGTGCTGCTCGGCGAGGCCGGCGAAGGCAGCATGGGCTCCGACGGCGAGAGCGTCGGCAACCGGATGGGTGCGCCGCTCATCTATCACGGGGCTCATTACGGTGTGGTCTACGTCGAGAGCAAGTCGATCGGCTTCCGCCAGGAGGATGTCGATCTGCTCCAGACGATCGCCACGCAGGTCGGCCTCGCGATGCACGCGACGCGGGTCGCAGGTCAGCTCGCGAAGCGCGACCGCCTCGAGCGCGACCTCCGCATGGCGCGACAGATCCAGCGCAGCCTGCTGCCGGCGAGCGTCCCGCAGATCGTCGGGCTCGACTTCGCGGTCCACTACGAGCCCGCCTATCAGATCGGTGGCGACTTCTACGACTTCATCTGGCACGACCCGTCGCACCTCGGGGTGGCGGTCGGAGATGTCGCCGGCAAGGCGATCAGCGCAGCGCTCTACATGGCGCGGCTGACGTCGGAGCTGCGCTCGCGTGCGGCGATCGCGAAGACGCCGGCGCGGCTGCTCCGTCGCGTCAACCAGGAGATCGTCGGCCTCGGCGACGACGGCATGTTCGCGACCCTCGTCTACTGCATCTACGATCTCGACAGCCGCACGCTGGTATTCACCAACGCCGGCCACTGCGTGCCCCTGCTCCGCCGCGGCGACCGCGTGTTCCCTCTCCAGGCCGAGCGCGCCCACACGCCACCGCTCGGCGTCACGCCCGAGCTCGAGGCGGGCGAAGCGCGCGTGCAGCTGCTTCCCGGCGACATGTTGATCATGGTGTCGGACGGCATCCTCGAAGCGCGTGACGGCAAGGGCAACGAGTACGGCCTGTCCCGGCTCTCGCGCCGCATCCGGACCGCGCGCGGCAGCTCCGAGGAGGTCGTGAAGGCGATCCTTGCCGACCTCGATAGCCACGCCGCCGATCAGACCCAGGGCGATGACATGACCATCGTCGCGATGGCGATCGAGCAGCGCCGCGCCAAGCGCAAGACCACCACCTTGCCCGGGGTGGCGATCGCCGACCTGGCCGGTCAGCAGATCAAGACGGTGCTCTCGAGCGGAGAAACTCCGCCCGCGGCCCCCGAGGAACCCGTGAAGACGTGAGGACTTACGGTTCTGCGAACCTCGCCGAGGAGGTTTGCCCGGGAACTGCCGTTGCGCGTGCCCAAGGGGCTTGCCAAGCTCGCGCGGGGCATGCCATAAGTCCGTCCCCGGAGTACTGCCATGGCCAAGAAGTCTAAATCAGGACGCGAGCTCATTCGGCTCGTGTCGACCGCCGATACCGGCTTCTTCTACACGACGTCGAAGAACCGCAAGCGCACGCCGGACAAGCTCGTACTGAAGAAGTACGACCCCGTTGTCCGTAAGCACGTCGAATTCAAAGAGTCGAAGATCTAAGGAGACGTGCCCCATGTCGCGCGTATGTCAGGTCACCGGGAAGAAGCCGCTCGTCGGCTGTAACGTCAGCCACTCGAACCGCCACACCAAGCGGCGCTTCGAGGTCAACCTCATGAACAAGAGGTTCTGGCTCGAGGACGAGAAGCGCTGGATCAACCTTCGGGTGTCCGCGCGCGGAATGCGTCGGATCGACAAGCTCGGTCTGCCGACGGTGCTCGCCGAGCTCCGTGCTCGCGGCGAGAAGTTCTAGATCGAACGATGAGCGGGCGCGCGTCGCTCGCTGCGATCGCTTCCGTTTGTAGTCTCTCCCTGGGCTGTCCAGGTCCGCGCACACCTCGTGTGTCTGCGGCCGAGCCCCTCACCGCCGCGACGGGTCGCGGTGGTGGATCCGTGCGGGGTGTTGCCAGCGATGGCACGCGCACCTACGCGGCGGTGACGCTCGTCAAGCCGGTGAACGCCGACCTCGGCATCACCGCGCCGATCCCGTGGACCACGATCGAGGCGCGGCGCGGTGCGACCTCTCTGTGGGATCGGACGCTCACCGGTGAAGGCGGCCCGCTCGCCGCGGCGGGTGACCTCGTGTTCGCCGCGTTGTCGGGAACCGGCCGCGTCGGCGACGACGAACACCCGCCCCAGCCCGCGAGCGTCGGCGGCGAGCCCGGCGCGGCGATCGTTGCGCTCGATGCCACGCACGGCCGGCGCGCGTGGCGCGTCGCCCTCGACGCCAGCGAATGGGTCGTCGTCAGTGCGATGGCCGCATCCTCCGAGGGCGTGCTGGTCGCGGGCTCGTTCAGCGGATCACTGCGCGCGGCGGACCGCGTCGTCGCGAGTGGTGGCCGGTCCGATGGCTTCGTGGCCAAGCTGACCAAGACCGGCACGGTCGCGTGGCTGGTGCGCCTCGGTGGCGGCGGCGCTGATGCCGTGCAGGGGGTCGCCGTGCGCGGCCCTCAGATCGCGATCGCCGGCACGTTCGGCGCGGGTGCCGATCTCCTCGGGCAACCACTGCCGGCGTTCGACGAGAAGTCCCCGTACGGCGACGTGTTCGTCGCGTCGCTCGATCCCAGCGGCGGCCGCGTGTGGGCGGCGACGTTCGGCGGCAAGCTGGCGGACACCGTCGCGGGCGTCGCGATCGATGGCGCCGGGCGGGTCGTGGTCGCGGCCAGCGCGCGCGACGTGGTCCATGTCGGTGGCGCAGATCTCGTCGCGCAGGGTCTCGCGGATGGCCTGGTCGCCTGGTGGACCAAGGACGGCACCGCGAGTCACGCGATCCTCCTCGGCGGTCCCGAGTTCGATGGCCTGCGCGCGATCACCGCTGCGGGCGATCGGATCGTCGTCGCCGGGTTCTATTCGGGCTCCATGCGCCTGGGAGATCGGACGATCACGGCCGCCGGTGGGGACGACGCGTTCCTGGCCGCGCTCGACCCGAACGGCGTGATCGTCGATCAGTGGGAGGTCAGTGGCCCCGGCCGCGAGGAGGTCGCAGCGCTCGCCGAGGTCGCCGGCGGGTTTGTCGCGGGCGTCGCGCACACGGCCACGCTGGCCGTCGGCGATGCCTCCCTGCCCGCGCCCACGGATCCCTTCGCCGGGTCCGCGATCGTCGTTCGCCCGGTGCGCTGACTCAGACTTCGATCAGCATGCGGTCGGGCGCCTCGAGGCGATCCTTGACCGCAACGAGGAACGAGACGGCTTCCTTGCCGTCGACGACGCGGTGGTCGTACGACAGGGCGAGGTACATCATCGGACGGATCTTGATCTCGTCAGCGATCACGACCGCGCGCTTGACGATGTTGTGCATCCCGAGGATGCCCGTCTGCGGGTAGTTGAGCAGCGGCGTCGACATCATCGACCCGTAGATCCCACCGTTCGTGATGCTGAACGTACCGTTGCTCAGATCCTCGAGGCCGAGCTTGCCGGTCTTCGCACGCTCGGCCAGGTCGAGGATGCCCTTCTCGATGCCGGCGAACGACAGCGCGTCGACATCGCGAAGCACCGGGACGACCAGGCCCTTCGGCGTCGAGACCGCGATCCCGAAGTCGTAGTGCTTCTTGTAGACGATGCTGCCGCCGATCACCTCGGCGTTGATCCCGGGGTACAGCTTGCACGCGTAGACACACGCCTTCGCGAAGAACGACATGAAGCCGAGCTTCACGCCGTGGGTCTTCTCGAAGCTGTCCTTGTACTTGCTGCGAAGCTCCATGACCGCCGTCATGTCGACCTCGTTGAAGGTCGTCAGCGAGGCGCTCTCGTGCTGTGCCTGGACGAGGCGCTCGGCGACGCGCTTGCGCAGCGGAGACATCGGCACGACCTCGTCGCGCGGATCGACGCGCTGGAGCCGCGCTTCGTCGTTCGGTCCGCTCGCTGCGGCGGGCGCGCCCGTCGGGGCCGCCTTCGGGATCGAGCCGACCTCGCGGGCCTGCGCACGCTGGGACGGCGTCAGCTTGAGCAGCGCATCCTTGTCGAGCGACTGGCCATTACCGCCGCGCGCCGGCACGGCGGCCGCTGCCATCCCTGCCCCCACGGCCGGTTGGCGCCCGGTCGGTTGGTTCGGCGGAGCGATCGCCTTCCCGACGGCCGGCTTGGGCTCGGCGGGCTTCGCCTCGGCGGGCTTTGCCTCGGCAGGCTTCGCGGCGGCCGGTGCTGCCTTGGCGACAGCGCTCGCGTCGACACCACCGATCACCTCGCCGACCTTGACGGTCGCGCCGACCTTCGCGCGCTGCTCGGTGAGCACACCGGCCACGGGCGACGGCAGCTGGACCGTGATCTTGTCCGTCTCGAGCTCTGCGATCGGCTCGTCAGCAGCCACGGTCTCACCGACCTGTTTGAGCCAGCGCGCAACGACCGCTTCCGAGATCGATTCGCCTAGCTGGGGTACGACCAGATCAGCCATATGGCGCGCATGCTACCTCGGATCGGTCGTCTCGCCCGCACGTGACGGCGTCTTGCGCAGTGATTTAACGATCGAACGCCTGCTTGAGGATCTGCTGCTGCTCGAGCACGTGCGCCTTGTGTGAGCCGGTCGCAGGGCTTGCACTCTCGGCGCGGCCGATGAAGTCGTACCTGATGGGCTTGCCGGCGAGCAGGGCATTCAGGCGCGGCGTGACGAAGTTGCCCGCTCCCATGTTGCAAGGCTCGTCCTGGACCCAGAACAGGTCCTCGAGCTTGCTGTACTTCTCGGTCGTCGCCGCCGCCACCAGGTGCTCCCACCACGGGTAGAGCTTCTCGATCCGGACGATCGCGACCGTCGGATCTCCGCGCCGGGCGCGCTCCTCGAACAGCTCGTAATAGATCTTGCCGGTGCACACCAGGAGGCGCGTCACCTTGGCCGGATCGGCGTCCTTGTCGTGGAGGACGCGCTCGAACTTGCCGGTCGCGAGCTCGTCGAGGTGCGACGTCGCCGCCGGGAGCCGCAGCAGGCTCTTCGGGGTCATCACGACCAGCGGCTTGCGGGCGTTCCGCAGCTGCTGCTCGCGCAGGAGGTGGAACATCTGCGCCGGCGTCGTCGGCTGCGCGACCTGGATATTGTGCTCACCGCATGCCTCGAGGAAGCGCTCGAGCCGCGCGCTCGAGTGCTCGGGTCCCTGCCCTTCGTAGCCGTGCGGAAGCAGCAGCACGAGGCCCGACAGGCGCTTCCACTTGTCCTCGGACGACGTGATGAACTGATCGATGATCACCTGCGCGCCGTTCACGAAGTCCCCGAACTGCGCCTCCCACATCACGAGCGCATCGGGATAGTCGAGCGAGAATCCGAACTCGAAGCCGAGGACACCCGCCTCGGAGAGTGGCGAATCGTAGATCCGACACTGGCCCTGATCGGGATGCAGTCCCCCGAGGACGAGGTGCTCACGGCCGGTCTTGATGTCGGTGACGATCGCGTGGCGGTGGCTGAACGTACCGCGCGAGCAGTCTTGTCCGCTGAGCCGCACGTTCATGCCCTGGTAGAGCAGCGAACCGTACGCGAGGAGCTCGGCCATACCCCAGTCGACCTGCCGCTCGCCACGACCCATCTCCGCGCGCTGCGTGAACAGGCGCTCGATCTTGGGATGCGGCGTGAAGCCATCCGGGAGCTCGGTCATCGATTCCGCGATGTGCGCGAGGAGCGCGCGCGGGACCTTGCTGTCGGCATCGACCGGATGCTCGGTGATGCCGCCGCGGTAGCCGCGCCACATCGCGGTCATCGTCGGTGCATCGGGGCGCTGCTTCGTAGCCTTCGCTGCCTCGAGCTCGGTCTCGAGCTCGGCGACGCGGCGCTGCGTCATCGCGGTGACGTCCTCGGGCGACACCACTCCCTG
Organism: Myxococcales bacterium; assembly: GCA_028287135.1. GTDB lineage: Bacteria > Myxococcota_A > Polyangia > Haliangiales > Haliangiaceae > JABFXX01. The sequence goes on along the minus strand of JAQBQE010000001.1, from coordinate 21,842 downwards.
CTCGATCAGGTGGCGCGAGTACACCTCGACCGGCGACGCCTTCTGCTTGATCCGGTCGTACATCAGCGGCTGCGTGAAGCTCGGCTCGTCGTTCTCGTTGTGGCCGTACTTGCGATAGCAGTACATGTCGATGACGACGTCCGACGCGAACTGCGCGCGGTACTCGCACGCGATGTCGACGACGTGGGCGAGCGCGTCGAGGTCCTCGCCGTTGACGTGCCAGATCGGGCATTCGAGCATCTTGGCGATGTCGGTGCAGTACGGGGTCGAACGCTGCTCCGCGGGGGACGCGGTGAAGCCGACCTGGTTGTTGACGATCACGTGCACGGTCCCGCCGGTTCGGTAACCGGGCAAGCTCGACAGCTGCAGGGTCTCGGCGACCAGGCCCTGCCCTGCGAACGCCGCGTCGCCGTGGACGAGTACGCCCATCACGCGGCGATGCTCGACGTCTCCGTGACGCGTCTGCTTCGCACGCACGCGGCCGGTCACCACGGGATCCACCGCCTCGAGGTGACTCGGGTTGAACGCGAGCGAGACGTGCATCGAATGTCCGTGCGGATCGGTCCGGTCGGTCGAGAACCCGAGGTGGTACTTGACGTCGCCGCCACCCATTGCCTTCTCGGGCTCGACATCCTCGAAGTGACCGAACAGGTCACGTGCCGGGCGACGCAGGATCTGCTCGATCGTCGTGAGCCGACCACGGTGCGCCATCCCGAGCACGGCTTCGATCGCGCCGAGCTCGGCACCGTCGGTCAACACGAGGTCGAGCAGCGGAATCAGGCTCTCCGAGCCCTCGAGGCTGAACCGCTTCGTGCCGGGATACTTCGTGTGGCAGAACCGCTCGAACTGTTCGGCATTGATCAGCAGCGCGAGGATCCGCGTACGCACCTCGGTCGACAGCGGGCGCTCGTGCTGGGTCTCCATCCGCTCGGCGAGCCACGACCTGCGCGATGGCGATGAGATGTGCATGAACTCGAGGCCGACCGACTCCGCGTAGATCTTCTGGAGGTGGGCCACCAGCTCCCTCAGCGTCGCCCTCGGCATCCCATGGACACCGGTCGGCTCGATCACGCGGTCGAGGTCACGCGGCGAGAAGCCCCACGTCGCCGGATCGAGCTCGCTGATCTTCGGGGTCTCGAGCAGCCCGAGCGGATCGAGGTTGGCGGCGAAGTGGCCGCGGCTGCGGAACGCGTTGACCAGCGGCCACACCGATGGCACGCCCTGGGTGACGACCGGCTGCATCGAGACGATGTCCGGCCTCCCGTAGGCGGGCAAGGTGGAGCGCGTCACCGACGATGCGGTCGCCGGTGCAGCGATCGCAGCGCTGGCGCCGTTGGTGCCATGGCCGTTGGTGCCATGACCGTTGGTGCCGTGGCCCCCGTTCGGGCCTGTTCCGTGGCCATCCGCGAGCAGGTCGTGCCAGCTCGGATCGATCTCGGCGGGTTGATCCCGGTACTGCCGGTACAGCTCGTCGAGATAACCGAGGGACGTCGCGAGCTCGAGGACATCACGAGACATGGTGCGGCGAGGATAGCGCCTGGAGCCCCAGCTGTCCTCAGGGCGGAGGTGACTTCGCGCGGAGCGCGTCGCTCTGGTCCGTCGGTAACTTCCGGTTTTCCTCGATCCGGACCTCGAGTACTTGCGCCAGCTTGTCGGCCTCGATCAGGATGAGCTCGGGGTTTCGCGTGATCACGAGATCCTTGCCGACCGACGCGAGCACCGACAGGTCGACGAGCTCGAGGCTGGCATCCTCCGTGATCACGAACGAGCCGAGCACGCTGACCAGCCGGGGTAGCGAGATCGTCACCAGCGATGAGTTGCCTTCGATCGAGATCCGGCCGGCGCGCTCGAGCCGCGGCAGAAACAGGCCGCGCAGCGAACCGTTGCTCATCACCTGGATCGAGCCGCCGACGTCGCGCAGCTCGGTCAGCGAGAGCTCCTCGACACCCACCGTCGGACCCACGATCAGGTCACCCGTGATCGTCTCGAGCGCGCGCAGCGGTCCGAGCTGGATCGTGGCGCCGCTGCGGATCGTCAGTCCGCTCAGCGTCGTGCAGCCGGCGAGCTTCTCGACGTCCTCCTGGGAGGTCAGCGTGACGGTGCGGTCGCGCGGGCACTTCGGGGTGCCGGCGGTGCGCGTCCCGGGACACCCGGCCAGAGCGAGCGCAAGAACGAGCGCGCTACTGCGTGACGGGAGCATCGACCGCCTCGCCCTTGCAGACGCGCACGTACCGCCGCACCGCCTCGGGGATCCCGATGTACAGCGCGTCGGCGAGCAGCGCGTGACCGATCGACGCCTCGACGATCTCCGGCACCCTCCGCGCGAGCATCGGCGTGTTGCGCAGGTTGAGATCGTGACCTGCGTTGACCTTCATCCCGGCCGCGACCGCCGCCTGGGCGGTCTGCTTGACGCGGTCGAGCTCGGTCATGAACGCCGGCGTGCCGAACGAGGATGCGTACGGTTCGGTATAGAGCTCGACGCGGTCGACACCGGTCGCTGCCGCTGCGGCCATCGCCGCCGGCTCGCAGTCCATGAACATCGCGGTCCGGATGCCCTTGCGCTTGAGCCGCTCCATGATCGGCGCGATCAGATCGTGCTGGCGCGGAACCTCCCAGCCGTGATCACTCGTGACCTCGCCGGGGCGGACGGGGACCAGCGTGAACTGGGTCACCGACAGCTCGATCGCCAGGGCGATCAGCTCCTCGCGATCGTCGCCCTCGAGGTTGAACTCCGCACCGCGCTGGTCGCACAGCGCGCGGAGGTCGCGAACGTCCTCGGCGCGGGTGTGACGGTTGTCGGCGCGCCAGTGCAGCGTCAGCCCGTACGCGCCGTTGTCGAGGCACGCCTGCCCCGCCACCTTCGGCGACGGATTGGTCGCACCTCGCGAGTTACGAAGCAGCGCGACCTTGTTGAGATTGACCGACAGGCTGATCGCCACGGCGCGTACATACCATGCGACGCCGCCCTGGAAGTCGACGGCCGTACCGACGCCGCCGCCGACGTGTGACCCACCGTCACGTGATCCGTAGGAGACCTGGGCACGTACCGTGAACCGCTGTGCGACCTGGTAGGCGACGTCGTAACCGATGAAGAGCCCGGCGGCGCTGATGATCGTACCCGGGAGATCCGTGCGCACGATCGAGGCGCCCATCAGCAACGGCGGTGCAGTGTCCCATTGCAGCCGGACCCAGCCGGTAGCACCGACGTCCCCCATCGCTTCCCGATTGCCGAAGTCATGGCCGACGACCTCGACGGAGATCTGGTCGACGCGCCCACCGAGTCGCTCGAGATCGAGCTCCTCGAGTCGTTCGTAGAACGTTGGATCCACGCGGACCACGTGCGTGACCCCGGCGGGATCACGCGTTGTTCACGCGGATTCGTGATGCGTCGGAGCAACCGTGGCGGACGCCGGGAGCGTCACGAGCGGCGTGCCGACCTCGACCACGCCGAGCCGCGCCACCAGCGCGTGCTCGCTACGAACATCGTCACCACCCCACACGCCGAGCGCGCGAGCGACCTCCGATGGCTTGGCGGATCCATCCGCGGTCGCACGCACGCGAGCTCGGAGCAGCGGGCCGACCGGCCAGTCGAGTGCTGCCGCGAGCCGGGTCGCTGCCTCGCCATCGATCACCGACGTCTCGAGGACGAGCGCGCGCACGTCGATCGTCTTGTCACCGCGCGCGACCTTGGCCTCGGACTTCGCGAGCAGCGCCGCTGCGATCCGCGACAGCCGGGCCGTGTCGAACGTGATGCCGTCGGGCGCGGGCCGGATCACGATGTCGACCGCGTCGATCAACTTGCCCAGACCGACGTCGGCCTTGTGCGTGGGGTTCGGGCCGACGACCGTCGGGTGACCGTTCAGCCGCACGACCGAGCACGACTGGATCTCGATGCCGGGCGGGCACACCGCGGCGAGCCGCTCGCGAACCTCGTCGGCAGGTAGCTCGACCCGCGTGCTGTCGTCGATGACGTCCCACGTCTTGACCCCGGGAACCACGTGCTCGAGATCGACGTCGACCACCTCGCCGAGCGAGGGCACGCCGAGGCCGAGCGCGGGGCCGAAGCTGATCCGCGGCTTTGGCGAGTACCCACGGGTCACCGCGAGCGGGAGATCCGCGCGGCGGAAGCTGCGGGCGAGCAGTCGCAACAGGTCGAGGTGCCCGAGGAATGCGGCGCGCCCGACCTTGGCGAACCGGATCCGGTACGACGTGTACGCGAGGCCCGCGAGGTGATGACCGTTGAGGCGCACGCGCTCCGAGCGCTCGGTCTCGCGATCGCGAGTACGTCCCACCTCGGCAGGGCTTCCGCCCCCACGCTCCGAGACGTCGACGAGGTCGCCGTCGACGACCACCGGCAACGCGGCGCGCCCGACCGGCGCCTCGGCATGCAGGCTGCGCAGCGCGATCAGGCGATCCTCGCGCATCTTCGTCAGGTCACACGCGACGCCGCAGTCGTAGCAGACGAGCTTGCGGCGATCCGGTGCGGCCTCGGCGAGGTTCGTGTGGTGGATCAACATGCCGGCGACCTTGCCGCACGGCGGTGAGGACCTGCCCTTGACGGCCTTGCGGTACTCGCCGAGCAGGAAGCCGTCCTCGAGCCCGACGTCGATGTGATCCCACGGCAGCCGCGCGGTCACCGGTCGCGTGCCGAGATACGCGGTGGAGTCGACGCCGTGCGCCGCGAGTGCGACGTGCCAGCGCTCGAGCTCGAACACCTCGTCCCAGCCGTCGAACCGAGCACCCGCGCGCCAGACGTCCTCGATCACATCGGCGAGCCGACGATCGCCACGCGCGAGCACACCCTCGATGAACGAGATGCCGCTGTGGTGGTGCTTGAGCCGCAGGCTCTTGTCGCGCGATGCGGTGTGCCGGAGGATCTGCTGCTTGCGCTTGATCTCCTCCTCGGAGTCCTGCGCGCACCACTGCAGGGGCGTGTGCGGCTTGGGCACGTGCGAGCTGACGCTGACCGTGACCTCGGCGCGAGCGTGACCGACCAGCTCGCGGCCGATCCGCAGCATGCGCTGCCCGGTCTGCACGATGCCGCGGACGTCATCGTCCTCCTCGGTGGGCAGGCCGATCATGAAGTACAGCTTGAGGCGGTGCCAGCCGCGCGCGAACACGCGGCGCGAGCTCTCCTCGATGTGAGCCTCGGTGACGTTCTTGTTGACGACGTCGCGCATCCGCTGCGTCCCGGCCTCGGGCGCGAACGTCAGGCCGCTGATCCGCGTCAGCGCGAGCTCGTCGAGCAGATCCTCGTTGAGCCCGTACGCGCGGAGCGAAGCGACCGACATCGAGACGCCGCGCTTGCGCAGCTCGGCCGCGAGGTGCTTGACCAGCGGCGTGATGCTCGAGAAGTCCGCGGTCGACAGGCACGTCAACCCGGTCTCCTCGTAGCCGGCCTTCTCGACGCCACCGATCAACGAGTCGGCGATCGACTGCGGTGACCGCTCGCGGACCGGGCGGTAGATCATCCCGGCCTGGCAGAACCGGCAGCCCTCGGTGCAGCCGCGCGCGATCTCGACGGACGCGCGCTCGAACACCGCCTCGGCGTACGGCACCGGGGTGTCACTCGGGAACGGATACTTGTCGAGGTCCTCGATCATCGCCCGGCTGACCCGTGCCGGCACCCGGGGATCGAGCGGCGCGCCGACGACCGTCATCCCGGTCGCCTCGTCGGTCTCGGTCGAGTAGAGCGCGGGAACGTAGATCGGGAACTGACTCGCGAGCTCCGCGAGTGCATCGGCGCGCGTCCGCTGGCCTGCACGGATCTGCGCGCGCATCGCCGCCCACGTCAGCACGAGCGACGGCAACAGCTCCTCCGCCTCGCCGATGAACGCGCAGTCGATGAACGGAGACATCGGCTCGGGATGCGAGGCCGTCGGCCCACCGACGAGCACCAACGTCGCATCCGGCGCGCGATCTGCGGTGCGCAGCGGGATGCCGCCGAGATCGAGCAACGTCAGGACGTTGGTGAACGTCAGCTCGTACTGCAGCGAGATGCCGATGACGTCGAACTCGCACAGCGGACGCTGAGTCTCGAGGGAGACGAGCGGCAGGTTGCGCGCGCGCAGCTCGCTCTCCATGTCGGTCCACGGTGCGAACGCGCGCTCGCATGCGATCCGCGGATCCTTGTTCAGCAGCGAGTAGAGGATCTTGGTCCCGAGATGGGACATGCCGATGTCATAGACGTCGGGAAACGCGAGGCAGACGCGCGCATCGACGGCGTCCGTCTTGACGACGCTCTGGTACTCACCGCCCAGGTACCGCATCGGCTTGGCGACGCGATCGATGAAGTCGGCGTACAGGTGGCGCATCGCCGGACGTATAGCAAACGACGTGGCGCTGGTGGCTCATTATTGTATGGTGCAGCCCATGAAGCGGATCGCCCTGGTTGCAACGGTCCTGGCTGCGTCTGCGTGCGCGAAGAAGGAGCCTCCAGCGCCGAAGGATCCTGCCCCGCCGCAGGTCGTGCAGGGTCCGACGGCCGCCAAGGCGGACCCCGTCAACCTCCCTCCGGCCGGCACCGCGCCGCCCCCGGTCACCGTCGACAAGGAGATTCCGATGTGGAACGTGGCACTCAAGACTCTGCAGGGTAAGGACGCCAAGCTCGCCGACTTCAAGGGCAAGGCCCTGATGCTCGTCAACGTCGCCTCGAAGTGCGGGCTGACGCCGCAGTACTCCACGCTCGAGGCCCTGCAGAAGAAGTACGGCCCGAAGGGCTTCACCGTCGTCGGGTTCCCGTGCAACCAGTTCGGTGGCCAGGAGCCGGGCAGCGCCCAGGACATCGAGGAGTTCTGCTCGACGACCTACGGCGTCACGTTTCCGATGATGGAGAAGGTCGACGTCAACGGCACGGGCCGTCACGAGATCTACAAGGAGCTGACCGCGCTCGCCGATGCCAAGGGCTACACCGGCGACATCCGGTGGAACTTCGAGAAGTTCGTGGTCAGTGCGGATGGCACCAAGATCACGCGGTTCCATCCGCAGACGACGCCCGATGATCCGACCGTGATCGCAGCCGTCGAAGCCGCGCTTCCGAAGTAGTCAGGCGTTCGGCATCACCTGGACGTCCGCGAGGACGCCGTAGTGATCGCTCGCGCAGATCTGGTGCTCGCCGTCGCCCTCGCGATCGGTCATCACGACCTTCGAGACGTGGACGGTGCCGCGACCGTCCTTCTTGCGACTCGTCGCGTAGACGTAGTCGATGCGGCGATCGATATCGAGAGAGCGCAACGGGCGCGTGAATCGATTCTCGCTCGACCACGTGATGCCCTCGGCGGGCCCCTCGCCGGGAATCGGCTCGCGATGTAGACGGAGCCACGCATCCTGGAAGTGCGTGCGCCGGCCGCCGAGGGTGGTGAGTCCGCGGAGGAACCGCATCTCGTCGCTGTCGGGCGTCGCATTGAAGTCGCCACACAGGATCTGCGGAGCACTGTCGTTGGTCCGCCCGAACCCGCGGATCGCCTCGTCGATCGCGAGCACCTGGTGCTCGCGGGCGAGCCCGTCGTCGAGCCGGTAGTGAAGGTGCGTGGTGTGGATCCAGATCGGTCCGCCGTCGGTGTCGATCTGCGCCGATAGCAGCACCCGCGCGTCACCCGGACGCGGCTCGGGCAACGGCAGCACGCGCGCATCGCGGATCGAGCGCGCGATGATCGCGAGACCCTCCTGCCCTGCCGGGAGGTTGCCGTGCACGCCGGCCTCCCATGCGACCGCGACCGCGTAGTGAGCGCTGAGCCCGAGCGCTTCGGCGATCACCTCGGCGGTCGTCGTTCCCTGCTTGCCATCGAGCGGCCGCACTTCCTGCAGACACACGACGTCCGGGGCAAGCGCGCGGAGCTGACGGATCGCGAGGTCGAGCCTGTGCTGGAGCGGAGGCTCGGTGCCCCACAGGTTCAGCGTGATCACGCGAAGGTTCGGACCCACGCGCGAAACGTTACCTCACGCGCCGCGATAGATGCAGCGCGAGGTCGTCGTCTCGGAGACCACGACCTCGACGAGGCCCGGCAGCCGTGGCGCGAGCTTGGTCCACCACCACACTGCGAGGAGCTCGCTCGTCGGATTCACGAGGCCCTCGATCTCGTTGAGCACCTGATGGTCGAGCTGCTTCACGAGCGGTGACGCCTGCTCGTCGATCTCGGCGAAGTCCATCACCCAGCCGCGCTCGGGGTCGATCTCGCCCTCGATCACGACCTCGATGCAGTAGCTGTGGCCATGCATCCGCGCGCACTTGTGGCCCGGCGGCACTCTCGGGAGAAAGTGTGCCGCTTCGAACCGGTACAACCGCTCGAGGCGCGTCCGCATGGGGCGCGCGTTGTAGCCCACACTCGCCGCGGAGGAAAGCGCTACTTGCCCTGGAGCGCTTCGATGCGTTTCTTGATCAGCGGAACGTCCTTCGCGCCTGGCGAGGACGACAGGTACTTCTTGAACGCCGCGATCGCGTTGGCCTTGTCGCCCTGCTGGGCGTAGGCCAGCCCGAGTCCGCGATATCCCGAGGACGAGCCGAGCCCGATCACCTGGCGGTACGCGACGATCGCACCGTCGGCGTCTCCGGCGAACAGCTTCTGGTTGCCGACGTTATAGGCAGCGCGTGCCTTCGCCGCCTTGTCAGCCGCGACCGGCTCGCCGATCGGATCGGACGGGCCACCGGTCTCGACGGGTGTATTCGTGCCGCCCCGGATCTTGCCCGTACCCGGGCGCTTGATGCCGCCGGTCTTTCCATCGATCCGGCCATCGACCCGGCCAGGAACCTTCGTCGTCGGCGTCGGATCGGTGGGCGTCGGGTCGGTCGGCGTCGGATCCGTCGGCACCGGGTCGGTGACCGCGACATCGGTCGGGGGATCGGGCGGCGTGACCACCGGCTCCTTGATCGGCGGTGTCGGATCCGTGGGCAGCGCCTTGGCCACCGGCTTCGTCTCGTCCTTGCCGCGCGTCAGCGCGATGAGGAGGACGATGCCGATCGCGGCCACCACACCACCGATGATCAGGAGCGGCTTCTTCGAGCGCCCGCCGATCGCACGATGCGAGTCGGTCGTGGCGTGACGCTGGGGACGGACCTCGAACACCGGCTCGGGCTCGGGTGCTCGGACCGGCGCTCGCGGGTAGGTCGGCTCGATCGGCGGGGCGGCCGGCTGCATCGGCTGCACCGGCGGTAGCTGCTGCGCGCCCATGATCGGCTGGATCGGCTGCGAGTGCGGCTGCACCGACGACTGCGTGACGAACGGCTGCAGCGGCGGCGCGGCCGGCGGAGGTGCGGGTGCCTTCGGCGCCGGCGGCTCGGGCACCACTACAGCAGCAGCCTCGACCGGAGCCTCGGCGACGACGGGCGCCGCGGCCACCGGCGTGGGCTGGGGACCGAAGGCGCGCGCATGCGCCGCGGTTGGCTCCGGCGTGAAGGCGAGGCTCGCGAACGATTCCTCCTGCGGCTCGGGCGACGACGCTGCCTCGGCGGGCACCGGGGTGACGGCCTGCGCGGTCGGAGGAGCCACGTCGATCTTCGCCGGTGTCGATTTCCACTCCTGCGCGGCGACCTCATCGAAGTCGTCGGGCAGCGACCAGCCTTCTGATTCCTCGGGGGCCGGCGTCGCGGCCTTGGCGATCGGCGTACCCGCAGCAAGCGTCGCGCGTGGAGGCGTCGAGGGGGCGCCGCCGACCGATGTCGTGGTGCGCGGTGCCGTCGCTGCCGGCACGCCACCGACGGGCGTTGCGGTGCGGGTCGGCACGGTGCCCGTCCTGATCGGTGCGGCGACGCCAGCGGCGGGCGTCGCGGTGCGGCTCGCCGGCGCGCCAGGCTTCGCAGCGCTGATCGCACTCGGCGTTCCGGCGGCAGGCGTCGCGGCGCGGCCCGGTGCCATGGCGGGTCGCGTACTCGACGGAGTGCCGGCGGCAGGCGTCGCGGCGCGGCTCGACGCCGGTCGCGCGCCGGGAGGAGACGACAGCGACGATGGTGCGGTCGGCGCCGTGGCCGGTCGAGCGCTCGCAGGTGTACCGGCTGCCGGCGTCAGGCTACCGCCCGCCGGTGTCGACAGATCGCGAAGTGCGGCGGCGGTCCTGGTCGCCGAGCCCGGAACCCCCATCGCGGGCGTCACCGTCACCGCGCCGATCGCCTGCGTGCGCTTGGGATCGGGCGCTGCCGCGGCGGGCGCGCGCGTGATCTGACCGATCGCCTGGGTCGCCTTGGGATCCACCGGCGGCGCGGGCGCAGGCGCGGCGGGCGTGACCGTCACCGCACCGATGGCCTGCGTCGCCTTGGGGCCGAGCGCCGGCGTTCCGCCGACCGGCGTCGCAGCGCGGTTCGTCGTGTTGCGGCTGATCGCCGGCGTGCGGGCCGGAACCCCACCGGCGGGCGTGGCCGCGCCATCGGCGAGCCGCGACACGGGCGTTGCCGCGTCGCCGCGCTTCACGGGGAGCGCGGCGCCCGCATTGCGCATCGTCGGACCGTCGAACGGATTGGGCCCGTTCGACGGGGGCGCGACCGGCGGTGCACCCGGTGCCCGCGCACCGGGCGTCGGGGGCGGCGGCCCCGGCGGTGTGACCGGTGGCTTGGCGACGACACGCGCCACGGTCTGCGTCTTGCGCGGCTGCGCCGGTGGTAGCGGCGCGGGCGGTGCCTCGGCGCTCTGCTTGACCAGCGCCGCGAGCTTGGCGTCGTTGGCCTGCGGTGTGTGCTGATCCTTCTCCCACTCGTCGAGGTCCATCGCCTCCATCTCGACGAGCTCCTCGGTCGGAGTCGAACCGGGCGGCACGGGCTTGTTGCTCACGGCTTGGTCGCCTCCGACACGACGTCAGCGACGCCGAACGGCACGTCGTCCTCGGTCGCGAAGATCTTGGCGACGGCGCGCTTGCGCTTCCGGCCCTCGACATCGAACAGCGTCACGGTGACCTTGACCTGATCGCGCTTGGGGCCGGGATCGATCTCGGCGAACAGCAGCTGGCTCGCCGACAGCTCCTTGCCGACGGCCTCGTAACAGGTCGGGGTGGGCTCGACGCATTCGATCGACAGCTGGACGACCTCCAAGGACACCTTGGACACCTCCGGCTCCTGGAAACCTTTGACCCGAGCGCGGCGAAGTCGTTCGGTCGTGGCGCGGGCCGCGAGCGGAAATGCATCGCTCTCGGCCGGCACGACGACGAACATCTTCCTGGTCTCGACCGGGTTCGCGGTGCCGGTCGCGCTGGGCGCGGACGGGCCGCAACCCATCGAACCGATGAGCAAGAAGCTCAAGAACGCACCCCGATCGAACGTCACGCTGGGGTGCAAATGTAGCATCGTCCTCGACGCGACGCGATGCGGCGAGCCCGTGGTTCCCTGCAATCTGCGCCTCGATCTCCTATAGAGTCCGGCCGGTGAGGACCTCGATAGCCGTGGTGGTGGTGGCGGCCTGTGGCGGCCCGACGACGCCGCCCGAGCTGCCCACGTGGGACAAGACGCTCCCCGAGGCATCGGTGATGGGGGTGCGGCGTGGGCTCACACCGGCACGCGGCATCGTCCACCTGCACTCCCCGTACTCGCATGACGCCTGCGACGGCCAGCCGCGCGCCGCGAATGGCGCACCGAATGAGGCCTGCCTCGCGAGCCTGCGCCAGGCGCTGTGCACCACGAACATCGACTTCGCCAACCTCACCGACCATGACGACTCGATGGCGGACGAGGCGTTCCCCACCCTGTTCAGCATGCGCAGCACCGATCAGCCGGTGATGCGCGGCGGTGATCAGATCGCGTCGCGGATCCTGTGCGACGGCGGGCACCAGGTGCTGGTCACGATCGGCGGCGAGAACGATCTGATGCCGATCATGCTCGACCACCACGTTCTTGGAACGGTCCAGGAGCGCCATGACATCTACAACGGGAACGATGGGGCGTCGGCTGCCGCGTTCCGTGCTGCGGGTGGCCTGGTCTGGGTCGCACACACCGAGAGCAAGACCCTCGAGACCCTGCGCGCGGTCCAGCCCGACGGGATCGAGGTCTACAACCTCCACGCAAACATCGATCCCGACATTCGCAAGGACTTCCTCGGCCTCGATGCCGGTGGAGCGATCGCGGGCGCGGCCGAGTTCGCCGATACCAACCCCGGCCATCCCGAGCCCGATCTCGCGATGCTCGCGTTCCTCTCGCCGAATCAGCCGGCGATCGACGCGTGGCACGCGCTGCTCAAGGAGGGCCACCACGTTTCGGTGACCGCGGGCAGCGACGCGCACGAGAATGCGATCCCGGTGCCGCTGGCCGACGGCGAGCGCGGCGACGCGTATCGCCGGGTGTTTCGCTGGTTCGGGAACATCGCACTGGTCGAGGATCCCCACGACATCGATCAGATCCAGGCGGCCCTCGCCGTCGGCCGGATGTTCTCGGTGTTCGAGCTGCTCGGCACCCCCGAGGGTCTCGACATCCGTGCGGTCACGCCCGGTGGTCAGACGATCGAGCTCGGCGGGACCATCGCGCGGAGCGAAGGCGCGATGCTGACGGTGGATCTGCCGCGTGTTCGCGGCCTCGACCCGTCGCTGCCGCAGCCGACCATCCGCGGCAAGGTGTACTGGATCGATCCCGACGGCCCGCCCCAGATCATCGCGCAGGGCGATGGCTATCCGGACGGTCAGATCAACGCACACATCGGCGCGTCCGGTGCGTATCGGGTCGAGATCACGATCGTGCCATCGCACCTCGGGCCGTACCTCGGCGATCTGGGGACCGAGATGGCGGAGGTGGAGCTGCCATGGGTGTACGCGAATCCGTTCTACGTGCAGTGAGCGGGAACAGGCGCTACGCTTCGGGCTCGATGCGCCCAGCTTTGATCGCGGCAGCTCTCTTCAGCCTGGCCGGATGCCCGACCAGCGGCGGCAGCGAGTGCACCACGGATTCTTCGTGCGGGACCGGCGAGGTCTGCGCGCGGGACAGCATGTGCGCCGAAAGCTCGGCGGTCCGCGCCGTGGTCACGACCTGGACGGTCCAGGGCGCCGAGGCGAACGCGACGACGTGCGCGAGCCACCCTGATCTGTTCATCAACTTTCTCGGCCGCGACCAGGGAGACACGCTCGGGTTCACGCCCGTCCCGTGCAAGCTGGGTCAGTTCTCGATCGACAAGCTCCCCGACCGGTTCGGGCAGGTCGAGCTGGGTACCGAGGGCGGATTTGCCTCCGAGATCCGTTCGATCGGTTCGACCAACAGCGTCATGATCGATCTGCGCTGATTCTTCAGGTCCGCGGCGACGTTATGGGCGCCTGCGGTCGTAGCGTCCGGGGCTCTCCATGGGTAGAGTCCGCGGCGTGGTGACCGCCTCCATGACCACTCCCGACACCAAGCGGGTCGAGCACGAAGATAGCCATGAGCTCGTCGAGACGACTCCGGCTGAGCTCGGTCCGCTGTACCGCCAGATGCTTGCGATCCGTCGCCTCGAGGAGGCGTCTGCGAAGGCGTATTCGCAAGGCAAGATCGGCGGTTTCCTCCACCTGATCATCGGCCAGGAAGCCGTATGCGTCGGCGCCGTCGCCGCGATCGAACAGAAGGACTACGTGGTCGCGACGTACCGCGAGCACGGTCACGCCTATGCAAAGGGCGTCTCGGCCCGAGCGATCATGGCCGAGCTCTACGGCAAGAAGACCGGCGTCGTGAAGGGCCTCGGCGGCTCGATGCACATCTTCGACAAGGCCACGAACTTCCTCGGTGGCTACGGCATCGTCGGCGGCCACGTGCCGATCGCCGCCGGCGCAGCGTTCGCGTCGAAGTATCGCGGAGACGGCGCCGTCACGCTGTGCTTCTTCGGCGAGGGCGCATCGACGATCGGCGGCTTTGCCGAGGGCCTCGCGCTGGCTGCGCTGTGGAAGCTACCGGTCGTGCTGATCTGCGAGAACAACCAGTACTCGATGGGGACGCCGGTCTACCGGTCGCTCGCCGTCGAGGACGTCTCGCTGCGCGCGCTCGCGCACGGCATGCCGCGCGATCGGTTCGACGGCGACGACGTCGTCAAGGTCAAGCGCCGGATCGCCGAGGCGGTCGAGCGTGCGCGGACCACCGGCGAGCCGACGCTCGTCGAGGTCATCACGTACCGGTTCCGCGGCCACTCGATGAGTGACCCGGGCCTCTACCGCACCAAGGACGAGGTCGAGGAGTGGAAGCGGCGCGATCCGCTGAACCGCTGCCGGCAGCGCCTGCTCGACGTCGGGATGCCCGAAGCCGAGCTGACGGCGATGGAAGAGGACGTGAAGGCCGAGATCGAGGACGCGGTGAAGTTCGCCGAGGAGTCCCCGCCGGCCGACGAGTACATGAAGTACGTGGTGAAGGAGTAAGACGATGGCCGTCATCAGCTATCGCGAAGCCTTGAACCAGGCGATGCGCGAGGAGATGGATCGCGATCCAAACGTCTTCGTCATGGGCGAAGAGGTCGGTCACTACAACGGCGCCTACAAGGTGACGCAGGGTCTGCTTCAGCGGTTCAGCGAGCGCCGGATCGTCGACGCGCCGATCGCGGAGATGGGCTTTGCAGGCATCGGCGTGGGCGCAGCGATGGTCGGGCTGCGCCCGATCATCGAGTTCATGACGTTCAACTTCTCGCTTGTCGCGATCGATCAGATCGTGAACAACGCGGCGAAGATCTTCCAGATGAGCGGCGGGCAGTACAACATCCCGATCGTGTTCCGCGGCCCGAGCGGCCCTGCGGTGCAGGTCGGCTCGCAGCACAGCCAGGCACTCGAGAGCTACTACGCTCACGTCCCGGGTCTGAAGGTCGTGATGCCGTCGACGGCGCTCGATGCCAAGGGCCTGCTGAAGAGCGCGATTCGCGACGAGAACCCGGTCGTGTTCATGGAGGGCGAGACCCTCTACAACACGACGTGGGAAGTCCCCGAGCCGACCGGCGGCGCGGACGACCTGATCCCGATCGGCGTCGCTGACATCAAGCGCGAGGGCAAGGACATCACGCTGATCGCGTGGTCGAAGATGGTGTGGACCTGCCTCGACGCCGCCAAGGTGCTCGCCGAGGAAGGCATCGAGTGCGAGGTCGTCGATCCCCGTACGCTGCGCCCGCTCGACGTCCCCACGCTCGTCGAGTCGGTGAAGAAGACAGGCCGCTGCGTGATCGTCGAGATCGGGTGGCCGGTCGCTGGGTTCGGTGCCGAGGTCGCATACCAGATGCAGAGGCACTGCATGGATTCGCTGGACGCGCCGATCGAGCGCGTCACCAGCGATGACGTTCCGATGCCGTACGCGAAGAACCTCGAGGACGAGGTCCAGCCGCAGGTGAAGGACGTCGTCGCTGCAGTTCGTCGCGCTCTGTATCTCGAATAGGGGTCCCTTCTCATGGCTCAGATCCTCGGTTTGCCGAAGCTGTCTCCGACGATGGAGGAAGGCGTCCTCGTTCGCTGGACCAAGAAGGAGGGCGACAAGGTGTCGCCCGGTGACCTGATCGCCGAGGTCGAGACCGACAAGGCGAACATGGACTTCAACGTCGAGGACGAGGGCGTGCTGCTCAAGTTCCTGGTGAAGGAGGGAGACACCGTCAAGCTCGGGGCGCCGGTGGCGATCATCGGGAAGGCGGGGGAGGACATTGCCTCGCTGGTGGCGTCGGCCGCTGGTGGTGGTGGTGGCGCTTCGGCTGCCGCCGCTCCTGGGCCAGCGCCTGCCGCCGCTCCTGCCCCTTCCGGTAAAGCGGCCCCTGCCCCGGCGACTCAGAAACAGGTACCAGGCACCAGGCAACAGGCAACCGGCAATGGCAATGGCAATGGCGGAGCCAAGGCGACGACCGCGAGCGCCGGCGCGCCTCCGCAGATGGGTGTCGAGGATTCGGCGAATGCGCCGGCAGCGCAGAAGAACGCGGTCTCGAGCGAGCAGCGGGCGGCGCAGGGCAAAGGACCGATCCCGCGGGCGGGAACCCCGACGCCGCAGCAGCGACCTGCCGCGCAGGCAGCGCCGGGTAAGCTGCTCGCGTCGCCGCTCGCGAAGACGCTGGCGATCGATCTCGGGATCGATCTGCGGACGATCACGGGTTCCGGTCCGGGTGGGCGGATCGTCGAGCGCGATGTGAAGCAGGCCGCCGAGGGCGGAGGCGCGCAGCCGTCAACGGGCAACGGCCACGGCGAGCCCGAGCCGACCGAGGGGCATGCGGCCGAGGATGTGGGCGACCACCAGGTCACCCAGGCGATCGCGGTCCGCCACGCGCGGCAGATCGTCCCGGAGGGAGACGGGGACTACGAGGACGTTCCTGCGTCGAACATGCGCAAGCGGATCGCCTCGCGGCTGACCGAGGCGAAGCGCGATGTCCCGCACTTCTACTTGATGCGGAAGCTCGACGCGGCGCCGCTGCTCGGGTTCCGCCAGCGCCTCAACGATCTGCTCGGTGATCGCGGCAAGGTCAGCGTCAACGATCTGATCATCAAGGCCGCCGCGCTCGCGCTTCGTCGCGTGCCGGAGTGCAACGCGAGCTGGCAGGGCGATTCGATCCGGCGCTATCACCGCGTCCACATCGGCGTCGCTGTCGCGATCCCCGATGGCCTGGTCACGCCGGTGATCCGCGATGCCGATCAGAAGGGCATCGGTTCGATCGCGGCCGAGGTCAAGGACCTCGCGGAGCGCGCCAAGAACAAGCAGCTCAAGGGCCACGAGATCACGGGGTCGACGTTCAGCGTGTCGAACCTCGGCATGTTCGGCATCGAGCGGTTCACCGCCATCATCAATCCGCCCGAGGGCGGCATCCTCGCGATCGGCGGCACGGTCGACGAGCCGGTGGTCGGCAAGGACGGCGCGATCGTCGCCGGCAAGCGCCTGACGGTGACGATGTCGTGTGACCACCGCGTGATCGACGGCGCGCTCGGCGCGAAGTGGCTGCAGGCATTCGGCGAGCTGTTCGAGAAGCCGGAGTCGCTCGCGCTGTGAGCGACGAGAAGATCTACGACGTCATCGTGATCGGCTCGGGCCCGGGCGGTTATGTCGCGGCGATCCGCGCGGCGCAGCTCGGACTATCGACCGCATGCATCGAGCGCGAGAGCCTCGGGGGCATCTGCCTCAACTGGGGCTGCATCCCGACCAAGGCCCTGCTCCGCTCCGCCGAGGTGTTCGACACGTTCAAGCACGCCAAGGACTTCGGGATCACGGTCGGCGAGGTCAAGGCGGACTTCCCGGCGATCATCGCGCGCAGCCGCGGCGTGGCCGACAAGGTCAGCAAGGGCATCGGCTTTCTGTTCAAGAAGAACAAGATCGACTCGATCGCCGGCACCGCGAAGCTCCTGCCCCGGCCCGGTGCATGGAAGCCGCACCAGATCGAGGTCACCACGGCCGACGGCGCGAAGCGAACCCTCTCGACGAAGAACGTGATCCTGGCGACCGGCGCCCGCGCGCGGTCCCTGCCCGGGATCGAGATCGATGGCAAGCGCGTCATCGAGTACCGCAAGGCGATGACCCTGCCCGACCAGCCAAAGACGATGGTGGTCCTCGGCGCCGGCGCGATCGGTGTCGAGTTCGCATCGTTCTATCGCTCGCTCGGCACCGAGGTCACGATCGTCGAGTTCCTGCCGCGCCTCGTGCCCAACGAGGATCCGGATATCAGCAAGGAGCTGTCGCGCGCGTTCGACAAGCGCGGGATCAAGTTCCTCCTCGATCACAAGCTGACCTCGGCGAAGCCGAGCGCGGACAAGGTCGTGATGACGGTCGAGCCCAAGGGCGTGCCCGGTGCGCCGTCGCGCGACTCGGCCGAGGCCGCGATCACGCTCGAGGCCGACATCCTGCTCGTCGCGGTCGGCGTCGCGGCGAACACCGAGAACCTCGGCCTCGAAGCGCACAAGGTCGAGCTCGACCGCGGCTACATCAAGGTCGACAGCGAGAATCGCTGCGGTGATGGCCTGTGGGCGATCGGCGACGTGATCGGCCGCGGGCTCGCGCACGTGGCGTCGTCCGAAGGCGTGTTCGTCGCCGAGAAGATCGCCAACGTCCACGCGGAACCGGTTCGCTACGATGCGATCCCCGCGTGCACGTACTGCTCTCCGGAGATCGCCTCGGTCGGCCTCACCGAGGAGAAGGCGAAGGAGCAGAACGTCCCGGTCAAGGTCGGCAAGTTCCCGTTCACCGCGCTCGCGAAGGCGCGCGCTGCAGGCGAGACGACCGGGTTCGTCAAGGTGCTGTGGCATGCCGAGACCGGCGCGCTGGTCGGTGCCCACATGATCGGTCCCGCGGTCACCGACCTCGTTGCCGAGCTCACGCTCGCGAAGTCGACCGAGGTCAACGCCGAGAGCCTGATCGCGACGATCCACGCGCACCCGACGTTCGCCGAGGCGATCAAGAGTGCGACCGAGGATGCTCTCGGCCACGCGATCGATCTGTAGGTCGCGTCACCGCCGCGGTCGCCGGACCGGCGCTGCCGTGGCCGACTTGTTCGGGCGCGACGGATCGAGCGCGGGATCGACGTAGCGCGTCCCCGACGGGCCGACGCCCGAGATCTGGATGACGACATGCTCGTTGCCGGTCTGTGCGAAGTGGTCGCGACCCGCGGGCTCGGTGTAGACGCTCCCCGGTGGGAGCTCGACGAGAACCTTCGGATCGAACTTCTTTCCATAGCCAAAGCTCCACATGCCCGACACGACCGTCGCGATCCGGTCGTCGGGATGCGAGTGCGCTTCGATCCTCGAATTGCGAGGCACGAACAGCAGGATCGCGTAGTAGCCGGGCTTCGACGGATCGCCCGCGATCACGGTGGAATGCATGCCGGTGACACCCGACGTTCCCGCTGGATCGCGGGAGGTCTCCACCACCAGCACTTCGCGCGAGACGATCTCAGTCGGCGTCATGCGCATCTCGGGCAATCCCTCGGCAGCAGCGATCGCGACCGCTAGCGGGACCAACAGGACAGCGCGCTTCATCGGGACCTCCTCGCGACCTTGGGCACACGCGCTGCGTGCCGCACGACGGAACTGCCGGTCGGGAGCAGGATCTCACGTGTGTAGCGCGCACCGCGGACACGGCGCTCGCCTTCCCTGGCCGCGTGGAGTATGGATCCGGGGATGTCCGAGACGCGCGTGCACCTGCCGGTCGTGGGTCAGGCCCCCGTCGCGCCCGAGCCTCCGGCGACCCGGCGCCGCCATCCCGAGTGGATCCGCGCCACGCTGCCGACCAAGCCCGCGTTCTTCGAGCTGCGCGCGATGGTGAAGGAGCTCCAGCTCCACACCGTGTGCGAGAGCGCGAGCTGCCCGAACATCGGCGAGTGCTGGACCCGCCGCGCGCTGACGATCATGATCCTCGGCGATATCTGCACCCGGTCGTGCCGGTTCTGCGATGTCACCACCGGGCGCCCGCTCCCCGCGGATCCGGACGAGCCGCGCCGGGTCGCCGAGATGCTGGGCCGGCTCTCGCTCGAGCACACGGTGATCACGTGCGTCGACCGCGATGACCTCGCCGACTTCGGTGCCGCGCACTGGGCCGAGACGATCCGCCGGGTCAAGGACGCGTGCCCCGGCATGACGCTCGAGATCCTCGCCGGTGACTTCAAGGGAAAGACCGAGCTCGTCGACATCGTGCTCGACGCCGACCCGGACGTGTTTGCCCACAACCTCGAGACCGTGCCGCGGCTTTCGCGCCAGGTCCGGGTGCAGGCGAGCTATCCGCGCAGCTACAAGATCCTCGAGCACGCCCGCAAGCGCGACGCGGTCACCAAGACCGGATTGATGCTCGGCCTCGGTGAGACTCGCGAGGAGGTCGAGGACGTCCTGCGCGATGTCGCCAATCTCGGCGTCGACATCGTGACGCTCGGCCAGTACCTCGCACCCAGCAAGCAGCACCTGCCGATCGAGCGCTACGTGCATCCGACGGAGTTCGCCGAGCTCGAGACCTTCGCGCGCTCGCTCGGGATCACGCATGTCGTCGCCGGTCCGCTGGTGCGCTCGAGCTATCACGCCGATGGTCAGGCGCAGCTCGTTCGCGACCTGCGAGCGGCCAAGGGTCTCGCGCCCGTCACCTGATCAGGTGGTAGCCGAGCTTGATCACGAGCGCGCCGGAGACGATCAGCACCATCGCGCGGATCAGGCGAGCGCCGCCCTTGATCGCGAGCCGTGCACCGATGAGACCGCCGAACAGCTGCCCCACGGCCATCGGCAACGCGACCTCCCACATCACGCTGCCGTTGTGCGTGAACGCTGCGAGCGCCGCCAGGTTCGACGCGAAGTTGACGACCTTCGCGTCGGCGGTCGCGCGCACGAGGCTTCGCCCGCACAGCGCAACGAATCCGACGATCAGGAACGTTCCGGTGCCCGGGCCAAAGAATCCGTCGTAGGCGCCGATGCCGAGCGCGAGCGCCGCGGCGATCCACGGCCGGCCCTCGGTGTCGTCGCCCTCGCCGCTCGGCTTTCGCACCACGAGCAGCACAGCGGCACCGATCAACAGGACGATCACGATCGGGCGCAGTGCATCCTTCGAGATCAGGAGCACGAGCTGCGCGCCGGCGAGCGATCCGAGAAAGCCGAGCGGGAACGTGAATCCGGCTTGCCGGCCGTCGACGCGACCCGCCCGCCAGAACGCGACCAGCGCCGCCCCCGAGCCCCACACGCTCTGACCCTTGTTCGTGCCGAGCGCCACGTGGGGCGGCAGGCCCGCCGTCAGCAGTGCGGGCAGCGTGATCAGTCCACCGCCGCCGGCGATCGCGTCGACGGTGCCAGCGAGCAGTGCGGTCACCGTCAGCAGCGCGATGACCAGCGGGTCCACGGCGGCGACCGTACCGTTAATTCGTCGCGGGCGTAGGTCCTCGCTATGCTCTGTGAGTGCAGATCACCGTTGTCGGCGCGGGCATCATCGGGCTGACCACCGCGCTCACGCTCGAGGAGCAGGGCCACACCGTCCGGATCGTCGCCGCGGGCAACGGGCCGCAGACGACGTCGGCCGTGGCGGGCGCGGTGTGGTTCCCGTATCGAGCGGGACCACCGGCCAAGGTCGCCGCCTGGTCCTCACACACCCGGACCTGGCTCGAGCAGCTCGCGCACGATCCGGAGGCCGGCATCGACCTGCTGACCGGGTACGAGATCACGACCGAGGAAGGCCTGCACCCCCCGATTCCGTGGTGGGCCGCCAACATCGAGGTCACGCGCGAGCCGGCCCCCGTGATCGACGGCCACATGGCGTGGAAGTTTCACGCTCCGCGCGTCGAGCCCGCGCGATTCCTGCGCTGGATCACAGCACGGCTCCGCGCACAGATCGAACATCGCGCCGTGTTCGATCTCGCGGCCGAGCCCGGCGACGCGGTGATCAACTGCACGGGACTCGCGGCGCGCGAGCTCGCGGGTGACGACCTGATCTACCCGCTGCTCGGCCAGATCGTGATCACCGATCCGGGAACGGTGGATCTCTCGGTCTCGATCACCGATCACCGCAACGCCGATTCGATCTTCTACGTGATCCCGCGCCGCGACGAGCTCGTGCTCGGTGGGTGCTCGTTGCCGTGGCCGCCCGGCGCGCCCGCGGAGATCAACCCGGAGATCACGGCGCGGATCCTCGATCAGGCGCGCTCGCTCGGGCTCGCCGTCGGCCGCGTGCGCACCGAGCGTGTCGGGCTGCGGCCGTATCGCCTCGAGGTCCGGCTCGAGCGAGAGGGCCGGATCATCCACAACTACGGTCATGGCGGCGCAGGCTTCACGATGTGCCGCGGCTGCGCGGAAGAGGTCGCGGCCATGGTCACGGCGCCCTAGCGCGAATGCTGGTCAGTTAGCGGGTTCCGTCGTCGTGTACGTGCACGTACGTCCACGTCGACGATCCGCTGCGGATGGGGTGCGCGTACGCTGTTCGTAGCCGGATGGGTGGATGGGCCCACGGCACGTACGCTGCTCGGGGTTCTGGCTGCTGCGCATCCAGACCCCCTCGCGTTTCGCCGGTTCGGCTGAACACG